>JAJTYM010000001.1:0-127500 GCA_021463345.1 Pseudobdellovibrionaceae bacterium
GCGTCATAAAACATGTTTGCATGTTTTATGACGCGATCCTCAACAAAAAGGTGCGTGTCACCTATTCGCCAGGCCTGGGAGGCTCCATGAAGAAGCGTAGAATCGTCGCGACCGCGGCCTTGCCATACGCCAACGGCGACATTCATCTCGGGCACATGCTCGAACACATCCAGATCGACCTCTGGACCCGCTTCCAAAGAATGCGCGGCCATGAATGCCTTTACATCTGCGCCGACGACACCCACGGCACGCCGGTCATGGTGAAAGCGCGCGAGTTGGGGCTCACGCCCGAGCAGCACATCGCCAACAGCCACCGCGACCATCTCCGCGACTTCGCCGGTTTCGGCATCGGCTTCGACAACTACGGATCGACGAACTCGGGGGAGAACCGCGCCCTCGCCGAGGAGTTTTACCTGAAGATGCGCGATCAGGGGCACATCGAGATCCGCGAGATCCAGCAGCTCTATTGCGAGCACGACAAGATGTTCCTCCCCGATCGGTTCGTGAAGGGCACCTGCCCCAATTGCGCGGCGCCCGACCAATACGGCGACTCGTGCGACGCGTGCAGCGCGACCTACGCGCCGACCGACATGAAGGACGCGCGCTGCGCGATCTGCGCGCGCGCGCCCGTCTCGAAAGGGTCGAGCCACGTCTTTTTCAAGCTCGATCATTTCCGCGAGTTCCTGAAGGCCTGGGTCCCGCTGCACACGTCGGGCGAGATCGCCAACAAGATGGACGAATGGCTCAAGGAGGAGTTGCGCGACTGGGACATCTCGCGCGACGAGCCGTACTTCGGCTTCGAGATCCCCGGGCTCAAAGGGAAGTACTTCTACGTCTGGGTCGACGCGCCGATCGGCTACGTCTCCTCGACGCGGCAATGGTGCGACAGGAACGGCCGCGGGCTCGACGAGTTCTGGAAGAGCGACGACGCCGAGATCTACCACTTCATCGGCAAGGACATCGTCTACTTCCACACGCTTTTCTGGCCGGCGATGCTCAAGCTCGCGGGTTATCAGCTGCCGAAACAGGTCTTCGTGCACGGCTTCGTCACGGTGAACGGCGAGAAGATGAGCAAGTCGAAAGGCACGTTCATATCGGCGGCGACCTACCTCAAGCACGCCGATCCGATGTACCTGCGCTACTACTTCGCCGCCAAGAGCTCGAGCCAACTGCACGACATCGATCTCAACTTCGAGGACTTCGCCAACCGCGTGAATTCCGACCTCGTCGGCAAGATCACCAACCTCGGCTCGCGCGGCGCGCAGATGCTCAAAAAACGCCTCGACGGCCGGATGGGGGCGCTCACCGGGGCGGCCGCCTCGCTCGTCGGGTCCGCGCAGGCGAAAGCCGGGGCGATCGCCGGGCATTATGAGAGCCGCGATTTCGCGCGGGCGATCACCGAGGTGCGCGAGCTCGCCGACAGCGCCAACAAGTACTTCGACGAAATGGCGCCGTGGAAGCTCGTCAACGAGGATCCCGAAGCGACGCGGGAGGTCCTCTCGGCCGTGCTCAACGTCTTCCGCTGCCTGGCCATCTACCTGAAGCCCGTGCTTCCGGCGTACGCCGACAGGGTGGCGGCGCTGTTCAACGAGGAACCGTACGCCTGGGACGATGCCGCTTCGGCGCTGGAAAACCGCGAGATCCGCGATTATGAACACTTGGCGACGCGCCTCGATCCGGCGCAACTGGAGCGAATGGTGGCAGACAGCAGGCCGAAAACGCCCGCCACGGAAGCCCCGCAAAAAGCGGCTCCCTCCCCGCCCGCCGCCGGCGCGGAGCCCGCGCAGATCGAGTTCGACGAATTCGCCAAGGTCGACCTGCGGGTGGCGAAGATCATCGAGGCCGAGGAGATCAAGGACGCCGACAAGCTCCTGCGCCTGAAAGTCGACCTGGGCGAGGGCCAGACCCGGCAGATCATCGCCGGCATCAAATCAGCCTACGACGCCCGGGATCTCGTCGGTCGGATGACCGTGATCGTCGCCAATCTCAAACCGCGCCGGATGAAGTTCGGCGTCTCCGAGGGCATGGTTCTCGCCGCCGGACAAGGGGGCAAGGACCTCTTCATCCTCTCGCCCGACCCCGGCGCGATGCCCGGGCAAAAGGTGAAATGAAGGACTTTTCCGGCGGTGAACTCGATCGTTTGCGCGTGATCCTGCGCTTGGCGCACGCGATCGAGCGCGATTGGCCGCGCGACGGGCGGCAAAGCGCGCGGCGGGCCCCGGGCGCCGGTCTTCCCGGAGGGGCCGCCGGAGACGCGACCGGCAACGCTCCCGACTCCAACCGCGACCCTCGGTTGGCCGAACTGCGCGCCCGCATCGCCCGCCTGGGGACGGCCGAAAACGGCGATCTCCGCCGACTGGCGAAGTGGGCCGACCACCTCCACGAGGGCCTGAGTCTCCAGCATTTCTTCGCGCTGCTCGTGCCGTTCGAGCGACTCGCGCAACGCTCGGTGCGCGACGACGAGTTCCTCGCGCTCGAGACCGACGCGCGCCCCGGCTCGCGGACGCCGGGACCCTTGGTGGCGGTCCTCGAAAACCTGCGCTCGGCGTTCAACGTCGGCGCGATCTTCAGGACCGCCGAATGCTTCGGGGCGGCCGAGCTCCTCCTCTGCGGCTACACGCCCGATCCCAGCGACGAGAAGACCGCGAAAACCGCGATGGGGACCGGAGGCGACGTGCCCTGGCGCCGCTTCGAGCGGGCGAGCGACGCCGTCGACGGACTGCGGGCCGGTGGCTATTCCGTGATCGCCATGGAAACGGTCGCCGACGCCCGGCCGCTCGGGGACTTCCGCTTCCCGGAACGCACGGCTCTGCTTCTCGGCAACGAGCGCTTCGGGCTCTCGCCCGACGTTCTCACCAAAGCCGACGCGCGCTGCAGGATCCCGTTGCGGGGAAGGAAAAACTCGCTCAATGTCGGCATCGCGTTCGGCATCGCCGCGGCCGAGTTCGACCGCCAACGGGAGACGCGCAATGACTGAGCATTCAACCGATCATCCGGCCGTGTATTCGCTGGAAGCGATCGGCGCCTACGCCTCCAACGCCAAACGGCCGTACGAGGCCCGGCGCCAAGGCGCTCTCGACGATTCGGGCGAGGTCGGCGTCGTCGAGCTCAATCCGGGCGAAGGCTTCGAACAGGCGCTCGAGGACCTGGCGGGCTTCGATCGCGTTTGGCTCGTCTACGTCTTTCACGAAAACACGCACTGGAAACCGAAAACCCTCCCTCCCCGCGGGCCGCGGCGGAAACGAGGCGTGTTCGCGACGCGTTCCCCGTACCGCCCCAACCCGATCGGAATCAGCAGCGTGAAGCTGATCGGCGTCGAGGGCCTGCGCCTCTATGTCCAGGAGTCCGACCTGCTCGACGGCACCCCGATCCTCGACATCAAGCCCTACTTGCCGTACGCCGACGCGTTCCCGGGCGCGCGGATCGGCTGGCTCGAAGGGGTGGAACAGACGGGGTACGCGGTCGCGTTCACGCCGAACGCCGAACGCAAGCTGGAATGGGTGGAAAGCGGCGAGCGCATCCCCTTGCGCGCGTTCTTGAAGGCCCAACTGGAGTTCGAGCCGACCGACGGGGAGCGCAAGCGCGTGACGGCGACGGGCGGTGCGGATTTCGAGATCGCTTACAAGACGTGGCGGGCGCGCTTCCGCATCCATGAAACCGAGCGCGCCGTCACCGTCCTCGACATCCAAAGCGGTTATTCTCTGGCGGAACTGGCGAGCGTGGAGGACCCGTACGGCGACAAGGCCCTCCACCGCTCGTTTTTCGCATCCTTCGGGCGGGTCTGAACCCTTCTCGGAACGCGCGGGCCAGGGGATCAGTACGACGAGTCGGTCGAATTCTTCTTCGACTTCGCGCCGCCGTTCGTCGTCGCGCCGGAGCTCGTGCCCGGGTTCGCCTGGCTCGCCCCCATCGCGTCATCCGACGTGTCGCTCGACGTGGCGCCAGAGGCGGAACCCCTCATCTGCACGACGACGACGGCCTTGCCCGGGCCGCCCATCTGCTTGATCAGCTGGAACTCCTCGTTCGTCACCGGCGCTTCGGACCCCCGCTGCGAGAAGAGCGATTTCAACTCCGCGTCCGAAGTATTGAAATTACGGGCGATCCAGCTCGATCGCTCGGCCATGTTGTGCGTCTCGACGTCTCCCACCGCCAACGTGTCCTCAAAATACGTCTCGAGGCGATCGATGCGGTTTTTGCCGAGATCACGGTCGCGCTTGCCGAGCGCCGCTCCCTCCTCCTTGGGGAACGCCCTGTCCGACCAAGCGGCGACATGGAGCTTGGAGATCTGGCCCTTGGATCTGGCGTTGTCGACCAGCGTGCGGAGCTTCTCCCGCTCCGTCTGGCTGATTTCCGCCGAGCCTTGGCGGAAGTCGACGACCTGGTAACGAGTGCCGATCTCCATCGAGGACGCGCTCGTCGCGGCGGTCGGCGCGATGGTCGACGGCGGCATCGTCGACCCGGTCGACGTGGCCGGCGACGTGGCCGTCTCCGGGCTCGTCGTCGCTCCCGACGCCGTGCCCGACATGTCGGCGTCGGGGACTTCCCCTTGATCGGCCGACTGCGTGGTATCGGACGTCGTAGTCTCGGACGTCGTGGCGCCAGACGCCGCGGCGTCGCTCGTCGTGTGGCTGGACGCGAGCGGTGAAGACGTAGCGGAACTGGATGAACCGGTGCCCGCGGCGAAAGCCGGAGGCGCCACGAGCGCGGCGACCGCGAGCGCGACGGCCGACTGGCGAATCAAGGTTTCCATCGAAATACCTCCTCAAGGTTTTGCTTGGCTGTGGCGGGAGCGGCCCGCGCGCGGAAACGATCGCGGCCCACGCCCCTCGAAAACATTGAGACGATAGTCCAGTGGCCCAATCAATGGAACGCGGCAATAATGAAAGGCCTTGTCGTTTTCAAAATATTTCGCGGCACTCGCGGCCTCAGTTTTTTTCAGCCCCCCCTCCGTCGTGCGCGCCGACGCCTGTAATACGTTTCGTTTATGGTCCGGCGCGCCCCGGCCGGCGGCGCCGAGCGCGGCGTCCAGGCGCCCGGCGGGGCGGACGCCGGCCGCCCCGGAGTTTCCGGGGCGCGGCTCGGAGGGGTTCGAGAGAGCGTACGCGCGGTGGCTCACCGCGCACGCCGACGCCGCCCGGTCGCCCGGGCACGCCGAGTGGCTCGCTTGCGCGCGGCGCTGGACCGCGCTCGACACGGATGGCGACGGCGTCCCCGATTGGCGCGCGATCATTGATCACCGGCCGGCCGCCTTGTTGACCCCCGAAGACGACGACATCGACGGCGACGGCGCGCCGAACCTCCTCGACCCTGACCCGTTCGACGCGGCCAAGCGGCCGCCCTCGGGCGAGGCCGGCGTGCCCCGGCATCTGCGCATGAGCGGCGCGCGCGCGGAAGCCCAAGCGACGTTGCTCAAGGAGTTCGGCCTTCTCGCCGTCGATCACACCGCACGGCACGGGCGTGACGCGCTCGAGGCGATCGCCCGCTTCCTTCGCGACGCCCGCGCCGCGCGCCTCGTCGGCCCCGCGACGAGCGTGCGGATCCTCTACGCGTTCCGGGGGCACGATCTCGAACACGAGAGCGCCGCGTTCCACCGCGAGCTCAACGCCATCAGCCTCGCCGGCGAACCCCGGGCCCGGACCGGCACCGGCCTCAGCGTAACGGAACGCGCGCGGCTGCTCGGCGCGTTCGCGCACGAACTCGGGCACGCGTTCGTCTTCGACCGGCTCGGCGCGCGCGAGCTCGACCGCGTCGCCCGGTCGTTCGGCGGCTGGGACGCGGGCGCGGCGGACGCCGTGGACATGTTCTCGCCCGCGCTGTTCGCGCCGCACCCCTTGCGCGCGCTCGCCGCGCGGGTCCCGAGCGGGAACGGCGACGCGCTCAAGTTCATCGCCGACGCGCGATGGAAACAGGCCAGCCTCGTCTCGCAGTACGCGACCAGCAACGCACATGAATGGTTCGCCGAAGCGTTCTCCGCCCATCTCCTGGCGCGGGCGCGGCGGTCGGCCACGCCTTCGCTGCGGGGACCGGGCCTTCTCCTCCTGCCGCGCCGGTCCGGCGAGTACTGGGTCAACCACGACAACCTCGCTTCGACGTTCGACGCCTATTTGGGCGAAACGCTTCAGCGTCTCCACTGAATCGTCAAGAAGCGGGGAATCGCATACCTCATCCTGAACGGGCGCATGGAGGGAAGCGCATGCCCGAAACAGGCTCGTTCACGCTTTTCAGGGTTTTCGGCATCCGCGTCCAGATGCATTGGACGCTCGTTCTGCTCGCGCTGCTGATCACCTGGTCGCTTTACGCCGGTTGGTTCCCGCGCGTCCTGGACGAGGCTCCGCCGAGCCTCCTGCTCGCCCTCGGGATCGCCGGCGCCATCGGCCTTTTCGCATCGATCCTCCTCCATGAACTCGCCCACGCGATGGTCGCGCGCCGGTTCGCGATGTCGGTCGAACGGATCACCCTCTTCCTGTTCGGCGGCATCGCGCACATGGAAGACGAGCCCCCTTCACCCAAAGCCGAATTCCTGATGGCGATCGCCGGCCCCCTCATGAGCCTGTTCCTGGCTTTCCTCGCCGTCGGCGCCCTGGCCGTCGGCGGCGCCGCCCAAGCCCCGGCCTGGGCGCTCGCGCTGGTCGCGTACCTCGCGTCCATCAACCTCACGGTGGCCGTGTTCAACATGCTCCCCGGCTTCCCGCTCGACGGCGGCCGGGTCCTCCGTTCCGTCATTTGGGCCGCGAAAAAAGACATCGTCCTGGCCACGCGCGTTTCGAGTTTGATCGGCCAGGTGTTCGGCGTCGCGCTGATCGTGTTCGGCCTGGTCGCCGTTTTCGCCACAGGATCTCTCGGCGGGTTCTGGACGGTGCTGATCGGCGGGATCGTGGTCCGGTTCGCGCGGCAGTCCTACGTCGCGCTGCTCGTGAAACAGGCGCTCCGCGGCGCGACCGTCAAGAACTTCATGGATCCCGACCCCGTCGTCCTGACGCCCGACGCGACCGTGGCCTCCCTGATGCGCGCGCCGACGCGGCTCTCCGAGCAACTCGTCTATCCCGTCGCGCGCGACGACCGCAGCCTCGTCGGCCTCATCGACCTGCGCAAAACGAAGGGCGTCCCCCCGCCGGAGTGGGAGCGGCACGCCGTTCGCGAGTTCGCCGAGCCCCTGCCTGAGGGCATGCGGATCGGGCCCGACGCCGACGCCGAGCGGGCGTTGCGAAAGATGAACGCCGCTGGCTCGACGGAACTCATCGTGGTGGAAGACGACCGGCTGCTCGGCGTCCTTTCGATCCACTCGCTGATCCGCCAGGTGCAGCTGTTCCTCGCGGGCCCGCGACGGGCGCTGCCGGCGTGACGAGGAGAGCCTCTCCCGATCAGGCGAGGTCGGCGGCGAGTTTTTCCCAGAGCGCGTAGGATGAATCGAGCTCCCCTTGGGCCAGGCTCATCTCGGCGGTCAGCTCGCGCAAGCGCGCGGGCTGGCTCGCGGTCGCCGGGTCGCCCGCCCGCTCGGCGAGCTCCCGCAAGCGGGTTTCCAACTTCTCGATCCTGGCCGAGACCGCGTCGAATTCCTTTTGCAGTTTGAGCTGGTTTTTTTTCGTCGACGGCGCGGTCACCGGAACGGCCGGCTGCACCGCCGCTTCTTTCGCCTTGGCTTTCTCCCCCTTGGCTCGGAGGCCGGCGTCCCGCTCCCCGCGCCACGCCTCCCACTGCGCGAGGTCCGCGAAGGGAAGGATCCGCTTGCGCCCTTCGGCGTCGGCCTCGAAACCGAGGATCTGATTGGAAACCTGATCGAGGAAGTACCGGTCGTGCGTCACCAGGATCACGGCGCCGCCGAAGTCGGCCAGGACCTCCCGAAGCACGTCGAGCGTCTCCATGTCGAGATCGTTGGTCGGCTCGTCGAGCACGAGCAGGTTCGCGCGCGTGAGCATCAGGCGGGCCAGCAGGAGCCGGCTCTGCTCCCCGCCCGAGAGCTTCTCGACGGCGAGGTCGGCCTGTTGCGGGCTGAACAGGAAACGATCGAGGTAACTGCGCGCGTGGACCTTGCGGCCGGCGAAATCGACGTAGTCGCCCTCGGGGCAAACCGCGCGCAGAACGCTCGTTCGCGGGTCGAGGCTTTCGCGGTTCTGCTCGAAGTACGAGACCTCGAGCTTGTCGGCGCGCCGGACGGCGCCCGTGTCGGGCGGTTCCTCGCCGAGCAACAGGCGGATCAACGTCGACTTGCCCGAGCCGTTCGCTCCCAACAAGCCAAGGCGGCTCCTCGGCGTCACGAGAAGGTCGGTGACCGGGACGACCTCCGTCCCGTCGTAGGATTTCGAAATGCCCACGGCCTCGATGAGTTTTTTGGGGCTGCGGTCCAGCGATCGGAAATCGAGGTCGACCGTGGCCTTCTGGTTGCGCGCCTCCAAGTCCTCGACCGAAAGCCGCAGATCCTCGGCGGCTTGGATGCGGCCTTTTTGCTTCGTCTGCCGCGCTTTGGCCCCGCGCCGGAGCCACTCGGTCTCTCGACGGAGAGTGTTGCGGAGCTTTTGCTCCCGGCCCTCTTGAGCGGCCATCATCTGATCCTTGGCCTCGAGGTAGTCGGTGTAGCCGCCGGCGATGCTGAGCAGGCCCTGCGGGTTGCGCCGGTCGAGCTCGAGGATGCGATCGGCCACGTTGGCGAGGAAGAGGCGATCGTGCGTGATGGTGATCGTCGCGAACCGGGAGCCGAGCAAAAACCGCTCGAGCCAGAGGATGCTGTCGATGTCGAGGTGGTTGGTCGGCTCGTCGAGAAGGAGCAAGTCCGGGTCGCGGGCGAGCTCGCGAGCCAGGGCGACGCGTTTTTTCCACCCGCCCGAAAGCGCGGCGACCGGCCGGTGGACGTCGTCCAGCGACAGCTTCGCCATGATCTCGTACGCCTTCGACGCCTGGGCCCAATCGTCGCGATCGGAGAGCCCCGCGAGAACCGTGTCCTCAACGCTGGCGGCGCCGTCGAATCGCGGCGCCTGTTCCAGGTAGCCGACCCGCAGACCGCGCGCGGGAGCCAGCCGACCGGCGTCCGCCTCGGCCTTCCCCGCGATGATTTTGAGCAGAGTCGACTTGCCGGCGCCGTTGGGGCCGATGAGACCGATGCGCTCCCCGCTTTCGACGCCGAACTGGATGCTCTCGAACAATGGTCGGTGCGCGAAGGATTTCGACAGTCCGTGAACGCTGATGAGGATCGCCATCGAACCGTTGTAGCAAACTCAGAGCGACTTCGCCACCACCGCGACGCCGCCGCGGTCATCGCGCAGGACCCCGACCACCAGGGCGGGACCCACGCCCGGCGGAGCCCAGCGCGTGGCCTGGTCCGCTTCGGTCCGGTCGTAAAGCAGATCCCCGCCGCTCACGAACCAGGAAACGGTCAAGTCCTCGATCCGGGCCGCGGCGCCCGCCGCGCTTTGTTCGGCGTAGTGTTCCGCCGATCCCGCTCCGACCTGGGCCGAAAGCCGCGACGCTCCCCCGGGCAAGGACGCGAGGCTCGCGCCGTCGGCGAGGATGTCGACGAACGCCGGGTTCTGATTCTTCTGCGTCTTCGCCGGCGCCGAGATCAGGACGCGCTTGAACGCGCGGTGCGAGGCTCCGTCGGCCGCCTGCACGAGATACGTCACCAGATACGCGACGCCGTTGTGCCGGTCGTTCGCTCCGCGCCCCGCGAACGCGATCGCGTCAGCGGGCAAGGTCACGGCGATCGCGTCGGCGGCTCCGGTGTAATGAGGGGCCGCCAGACCGGTCACCGTCCCGCCGGCCAGGATCGCTCGCGTGGGCTGCCCCTCGCAGGTCGGAGCCGCTCCGAACGAGACGCCGGGGTCCAAACAGCCCTCCGCCGCGTACGTGAGCGCGCGGCCACCGCCCTTGGCGTCGCTCACCCACGGCGTCAACACGATCCCGGCGGTTCCCGGGTCCGCCTCGGGCGGATTCGCGACCAGGGTCAAAACGCGCAGGCGATCGAGCGAAGAGAACTTCGGCAGGTCGTCGTCGCTGCAACCGGCCGCCAAGCACGAGACCGCCGCCAAAACCGAAACGCGCGCCCATGTCGCCATCAGAAATCCCCCCGCACGCCGAACGTCGGCAGGACGGGCAGCCCCGTCACCCTCGTCTCCCGCGAATAATCGTAGGCGTAGCGCACGCCTTCCTGGTTCCGGTGGTTGGTGACGTTCTGCACGTCGAGATACGCCCAGAGGATCCATGTCTCATGGATCCACTTCTTGTCGACGCGCAGGTCGACCTGGAAGAACGGCGGAGAACGCCGCGAGAAAAACGCGCCGCGGACCGGGAGGTACACGTCGTTATCGGCGTCGAAGACGCCGCCCGTGATCGGCGTCCGCGGATTGCCGGTGACGAACCGCGCGCGCGCCGAGAGTTTCCAGTTGTTCTCGAAATCGCGCGCGCCGACCAGGTTGAGATTGTGCGTCTGATCGAATTCGAAAGGGAACCGCGCCGAACCCGGTTCGCGCCGCGTGCTGCGCGAAAGCGTGTAGCTGACCCAGCCCGCGTACGGCGCGAGATCCGCGCGCAGGAGCAGCTCCGCGCCGTAAGCGTCGCCGCGGCCCTCGTTATTGTAACGTTCCGGCGCGATGACGCCGTCGCGCGCGACCGTGCGACTGGAGGCGATCACCAGCCGGTCGAAGAGCCGGTAGAACGCCCCGGTCCCCAGCGTCCAGCCGCGACTCGAGCCCCGGCGAAAGTCCTGCTCGCGGCCGAGGGTCGCGTGCCAGGACAGGGGCGCTTTGACGCTTGAATTGCCGATCTCCGGATCCGTCTCTTGCGGTTCGGGCGGCTGCGCGTACAAACCGCCCGCCGCGCGCCAATGGACGAACTCGTTTTCGTCGAAGCGCGCCGACAACCGTGGCGCCGGGATCGTCTCGTCGGTCGCGCTGAAATGGTCGACCCGCGCCGACGGCGAAAACGTCCACTTCGAGCCCTCAGGCTTGATCGTGTTCCGCCAGTAGGCGCCGGCGAGGGCGGAATCGCTCCGGGCCGAACGGCTCTGGAGATCGCCGGCCGAGATCGGATCGCTGACGCCGCCGGCGTCGTGAACGTTCGGCAGCCGCAGCCCCACGTCGGCGTGAACGAACTCGTTGTCGACGCCGAGGACCGATGTCCAGCGCGGCGCGGGACTCCACTCGTGTTCCGCCCTCTGCGAGACCGTCCACGTTTCGAGGTCGAAAAAATTCCCGCCGACGTCGACGCGGATGAAGTCCTGCCCGAGACCGGCCGAGACCCTCGTCGTCGCGCCCGAGGGGCGGGCGCGGACCCATTGCGGGATCAATCGGTAAAACGAAGTCTCGTTGCGGAAATTCCCGCGCACCGCCGGATCGGAGCGCAACGGCGCCTTGAGGAGGAACTCGAGCTGATCGTGGGAGGCGACGGCGAGCACGCGGAACTCGTCGGTGTCGCTGAGGCGCGCGCGCGCCAAACCCGCCGCGTCGGCGAACGACGGCGCCACGGTCAGGTCGAACTGCTCCTGGTCCTTCAAAACCGCGCGCAGAATGAGGCCGAGATGGCTGTAGCGACCGGTGAGCCAGTACGAACTCTCGCCGCCCATGGGCCCCTCGATCAAGCCGCCGGCCTTGGCGGTATCGACGAAAACGAAGCCCTTCACGCGCTCCGCGTCCGGCTGGCGCGTGCGCAAGCCGATCAAGCCGCCGAGCGCGCGGCCGTACTCGGGCCCGTAACCGGCCGAGAGGTAATCCACCTGGCCGATCGCTTCAGGCGTGATCACCGAGGTGAGGCCTCCGAAGTGGAAAACGAGGGGCACGTTCTGGTCGTCGATCAGATACGACGTGTCGCGCGGGCTCGAGCCTTGGATGATGACTTGCGACGTCCCGCCGACCGAACGCGCGACGCCCGGGAGGTTTTGCACGGCCTTGACCGGGTCACCGCCCGCCCCGGGCAGGGTGAGGAACTGCTCGGTCTTCAGGGAGCGGGTCGTATCGTCGCGCTTCTCGGCTTTGCCGATCACCGTCGCCTCGAGCCCCGCGTACGTCCGTCGTTCGACGTGAAGCACGGCGATCGAGCCGCTTCGCCCCGCGTTCACGGCGACGCCCTCCTCGAGCCGACGGTACCCGGTCAGGTTCACCACGATCCGGTGCTCTCCGGCGAGCACGCCCTCGAAGATGAAGCGGCCCGCGGCGTCGGTTTGCGCGCGCGCGCCGCCCGGCAGGAGAAAAACCGCCGCCTCGGCGACAGGGCGTTTGGTGCCGCGCTCGAGAAGGCGGCCCTCGAGGACGAAAGCCGCGGCGGGCGCGGGCGGAGGCGACGGGGAGGGCGATGGCGGGACGGGCGCTTGCGCCGACGCCGCCGGCGAAGCGACGGAGAGAAGGGCCGCGAGGGCGAGAGGGACGAGAGAACGCATGCTTACCGCTCCAGTACGAAGTTGTAGATGAAGCGCGTGCGCACGGCGACCGCCTGCGCGCCGACCTTCGCCGGTTTGAATTGGAAACGGCGGACGGCCGCGAGCGCGGCTTCGTTCAACCCGTGCCCGGGGCCGCTCACGAGCCGGGCATCGCGAACGGCGCCGGAGGCGTCGATCAGGACGTCGAGCGTGACTCTCCCCTCCACGCCCGCGGCGCGCGCCTCCTGCGGATACGGGATGCGGACTTCGGCGAGCAGCGACGGCATTTCCGAGACCAGGTACTCGTCGGTCGGCAACGGAAGCGCGTCGGGATCCCCGTCCTGGAGCGTCTCGTCGCTCGGCGTGGTCGCCACGGTGTTTCCCGTCTTGGCCCCGGGCTCGGCGGGCTCGGAGGGGACGTCGCGCCACGCCCGAGGCGAAACGCCGAACACCGGGCGCGACGCGGGTTCCGGCCGCGGAGGGCGCTCGCCAGGAGCCGAGTCCTTCGGGGCCAAGTCCATGGACGGCGGCGCGACAGCGGGGCTCTCGACGACGGGGTCGTGGATGACCTCGAATTCGATCGTCTCCCGTCGCGGCGGACGCACGGCGAGCATCGCGACGACCGCCGCGGCGACGGCCGCGTGCGCGGCGGCGGAGAGCGCCCACGGATTGAACGCCGGATTGAGCGGCGCGCGCTCACGGTTCCCGGGCGGCGCCTTTCCGTTCGACCTGGATCGCGAATCGCGAGAGGCCGGCGGATTTGATGAGATCGATGGCTCGAACGACATTGCCGTATTCCGTGGTGGTATCGGCCGCGATGATGGCCTGGGTTTGCGGGTCGGAAGCGAGCGCCTTGGCGACCGCGCTCTTGAGCGCCTCGCCGCTCACCTCCGAGCCATTGAGCAGGATGCGCCCTTGGCGGTTGACGCCGACGCCGAGGGTCGACATCGCCTTCCCGTCCCCGGTTTCGGTCTTCGGCAGCCGCAAGTTCAGGATGTCCTTGGCGAGGACGGGCGCGGTGACCATGAAGATCACCAACAGCACGAGCGTGACGTCGACGAACGGCGTGACGTTGATCGACGAAATGAGCTCTTCGTCCCCGGTTTCCGCAGCCATCAAGCGCCCCGCGAGACCGTCAGGTCCTTGAGGGCTTCGCATTCGGCATGGATGCGGCGGATGCGGCCCGAGAACGAATTGAACGCGATGACCGCCGGAATCGCCACGAACAAACCGGCGGCCGTGGCGTAAAGCGCCTGTGAGATGCCCGACATCACCGAATTCGCGGCTTCCGGCTCGGCGCCTAGCGCGGCGAACGAACGGATGATGCCGAGGACCGTGCCGAACAAGCCGATGAACGGCGCGTTCGCGCCCAAGGTCGCCAGCCAGGGCAACCCGCGCTCCAAACGCAGGCGCTCCACGGTGAGATAGCTTTTTACGGCGCGATCGATCCGATCGCGATCGGCGCCCTCGAGCCTGAAAACGGTCCTGAGCGCGCCCGCGTGCGCGCCACCGGACGCTTCCGCCCAGGTTTTAACGCCGGCGACGTCGCCGCCCTGGAGCTTTTCCCGCACGACTCGGAGATCTCCCTCGCCGGTCTCGGCCGCGAGGACCCGGCGGCGATCGATCACGAGGCCGATCGACCAGACCGACAGCCCGAAGAGAAGCGCCATCAACACCCATTCGAAATACGTGAGAACCTGGAGCCAGACCGACATGCCCACGACGCTAGTCCACGGCACGAAGAGGCGGCAAGCGATTTGGCGACTCGTTTAGGGCGCCGCATGTCAGAAGATTCGACAGTTCCCCGGCCTCCGCGGCTCCTCAGGCTCGGTTTCGAACGCGATTCAAAAGGTTTCGCTGAATTTGTCGCCAACACCTCACAACGACTGACCCGTTTTGCGATCAATTCAACCCGACTTTGAGCCAAACGCCGACCCCGGTTACACTGAAAGCGGGTCGAGGACATCCTCATCCCCAGTTGCACGTTCACGGTCGGAGGAAAAAGTGGGACAGGTCGGAAAGCCGTTTCATTTGCTCGGGGCGCTCATTCTGCTCGCTTCGCTCGCGTCGCCGGAACCGGCGCGCGCGGAGGAAAACGCCGCGGGCATGCAGATGCAAATCCGCCGTACGGGCCCCCCCGTGAGGATCGTGCGGCCCGCGCGCGGCCCCGACATCGTTTACCTGCGCGGCGAACAGCGCATGCAGAACGAAGAAGAGAAGGCGCGCATCAAATACGTCATGCGCCGGGTGGACGACGCCGAGAAGCGCGAGGCGGCGGCGAAAACGGCTTATAAGCCCCTTAAAAAACCCGACCGAGCCCCGGCGGCGGTCGCGAAACCCGTTGTCGCCAAGGCTGCTTTCAAAACCGCGCCATCCAAACCCGGCGCCTCCGAACCCGCAGCCGCGACGGCAAAAAAAGCCACTCTTAAGACCGTCAAGGCGCGCTCCAGAACCACACCTACGGACGGGCCCAAGGTTTCGCAGCGCGAGCTGAAAACGAAGGCGAAAATCGCCGCCTCGAATTGAAACGGGCGGCCAAACCAAGCGACCGACCATGTAAATAAGACCGTGGCTCGCTCCTCTGGGGAGTGATAGAACGGGCCCGCCCGATCCCGTTCCAGCACCCTTCGCCACGGAGTCCCCAGCAATGCTTCGCGCCGTGTTTGTTCTCGTGATTGTTTCCACCGCGCTGCCGGCAGTTGCCTCCACATCCGTGAAAACCCCGGCCAAGCCCGTCGTCACCGTTCTGACAGCCACGCGAGCGGAAATCTCGGATCCGCTGACCTACCCCGCCCGCGTAGAATCCGACGTCAACGCGCGCGTGTTGGCCGAGACCGACGGTGTCGTTCTGAAGATCCTCTCGCCGCTCGGTTCAAAAATTCGGCGCGGGTCAGGACTTGCGGTCCTCAAAAACGTCGAAAGCGGCTATCGCTACGCGCCTATGACGATCTTCGCGGCCATCGGTGGCGTGGTCAGCCAGGTCAAAGTCACCGTCGGCAGCCAAGTCGCTCGCGGCCAGGAGCTGTTCATCGTCACAGATCCTGAAAAACTCAAGCTCACGGTGGAAGTCTCGGCGCCCGATATCGAAGCGCTGCGCTCCGTCCAACGGGGCGAATTCACCGCAGCTGGGCTCGCCGAAGCGGTGCCGGTCCGTCTGGTCGGCATCAGTCCCCTGATCGATCCCGCGACCGGCACCGCGACGGCGGAGCTGCGGGCGCTCCCGCGGAAAGGCGGGATCGCCCCGCTCGCGCCCGGTCAGCTCGGCCAGGCGCGCTTCGACATCAGCCTCCGCGAAGGGTTCCTGCTTCCCGATCACGCGATCCTCTACAAGGGCGAAGAGACGCTCACTCGCCTCGTGATCGACGGCAAAGCGAAAAAAGTCCCGGTGAAACTCGGGCGCAAACGCGGCGACCGGGTCGAGATCCTCGCCGGCCTCAAAGCCGGCGACACTGTGATCGAGCGCGCGAGCGGCTATGTCGGCGACGGCGCCGAAGTGGACGTGCAGGGGAAGGGCTCCGGCGCCACGGGGGCGAACTGACATGAGAACCCTCTTCCAGAGCCCGCTTCGCGTCTACCTCTGCCTCGCGTGCCTCGCGATTTGGGGAGCGCTCTCGGGCTTGCGGCTCCCCGTCTCACTCTTTCCCAACAGCACGAAGCCGCAGATCGGCGTCTGGATGCCTCTCGGGGGCCTCACCGGCGAACAGTTCCTGCGGAACTTCGGGCGCGATCTCGAGGCGCGCCTGAAAAACGCCGAGTTCGACGGCCACGAGGTCGACCGCATCACCGCGGGCTACAACGGCGAGAACGCGAGCTACACGGTCGAATACAAGTGGGGCGCGCCCGCGATCGAAGCGCAACGCGAGGTCGAACGCGTGGTCAACGCTTTTGGCGCCCGGCTTCCGAAAGAAATCCGCGACGGCATCGGCATCTGGCCAAATGGGCAGAACTCCGGTTTCTTCGCGCTCACGTTCTACAGCCCGGAGCGCAGCCTCGACGAACTCTACAAACATCTCGAGCCGATTTTAACCCCTCGCCTCGCCAAAGTCACCGAGGCGGCGAGCGCCGCGCTCTGGAACCCGAACCGCAAAGACGTGCACGTCGAGCTGAACCCCGAGAAGATGGCGCTCCTGGGCCTCTCGCCCCGGCACATCGCGAGCGCTCTGGAGAGCGCGCTTCATGGCCTCAGCGGCGGCAGCCTGACGATCGGCCTGAAAAACCTCGAGATCTCGATGCCACCCGCGGCTCGCGACATCGAAAGTCTCTCGAGCGTACCGGTGCTCACCGCGGGCGGCCAGATCATGCATTTGAACGACATCGCCCGGATCGACTTCGGCGCGCCCTCCGACAGCGGTCAGATCGTCAAAACCAGCGGTGTCCCGAGCCTCATCCTGTTCGCGCAGCCTCGACCCGGCGGCAATATAAAGAAAATGTCCGAGGACATCCTAGCGATCGTCGAAGAGACCGCCCCGCAGTTGCCGAAAGACGTCGAATACCGCACGCTCGTTGACCCCTCCGAATTCATCCGCTCGGCCGTAAACAACGTCTTCCACGAGGTCTGCCTAGCGGCATTGCTCGCCGTGATCGTGCTGTTCCTGTTCATCGGCAACTTCCGCAACGTCATGACGGCGGCGATCGAGATCCCGCTCAGCATCGTCATGGCGTTCATCCTTATGCGCTGGTTCGATATCAACCTGAACCTGATCTCGCTCGGAGGCCTAGCGCTTTCAGCCGGCATGAACGTCGACGCGAGCGTTGTCGTGATGGAAAACATCTTCCGCCATTTCGACGAGCACAAGGGGCCACTCAGCGCAAGGGACCGCTTGGACACCGTGCTCCGCGCGGTCTCGGAAGTGCGGTTCCCTATCATTGCCTCGACGATCGCTTCACTGGTCGTGTTTCTGCCGCTGGCGATGACCCAAGGCCTGGCGAGCGCGATCCTGAGCGATCTCGCCATGGCCGTCGTCTTCTCGCACGGCCTGTCGGCCTTTGTCGCGCTCGTACTCGTCCCGACCGTGCGCCTGCAGATGATGTCCGCTCCGGGCGCGTCCACGCATAGCCGCAGCCCGATCGAGGCCAGCCTCAAAAAGGTCGAAAACGGGTATGCGCGCGCGCTCGCGGCGTTCATGGCCCGGCCGACGCTGAGGTACGGGACGTACGCCGCCCTGACGGCGGGCTTGGTGATCCTGCTCGCCTTCGCCCTCCCACGCCTGCCGCGGGAGATCGTCGGCAAACCCGACACGGATTGGATGGTGCTCGCCGTGAACACCTCCGGCCACTCCACCACGCGGCAGATGGAAGGGGTCGCCGACGACGTCGAACACCGCCTGCTGACCAAGCAAGGGAACCGGTTCGCGTACACGTTCACGCAGATCAACGATCCGAACAACGCCGTGATTCTGGCCCGCCTCCATCGCAAGCAAGAGATGAACGAGGCATGGAGGGAGCTCGAGGCCGAGTTCACCAACACGCCGACGTTGCAATTCTTCATCAACGCGTGGAACCCTTCGGAGATGCGCCTGCCGGACCCGCCGACGGTCCTGCTCACGGTCCGCGCGAGCGACGCCAAAATTCGCCAAGAAGCCGCCCGTTCGCTGGTCGATCACTTGGAGGAAAAGAAAATGGACGGCATGGGATTCTGGACCGAACCGAATGCGGGACGCCGGGAATCCGTCATGCTCACGCCCGCCCCCGAGCAATGGGCGGCCTTGCAACTCGACGGTGTAGGTTTGGGTCCGCACGACATCGCGGATCTCGCGAGGGTCGCGACCATCGGCCGCCGTGTCGGGGAGATCACGGTGAACTCCGCCGTCACCAACGTCATCATGCGCTATCCCGAGCATCGTGTCTCGGGAGTCGAGGACCTCGCGGCGCTGCCCATCGGCGTCGCCCGGAAGATCGTGCCGCTCAAGGCGCTCGCGCGCGTCGAGCTCAGGGAGTCCGAGCCCGCCTTGCACCGTGAGGACGGCAGGGACCTGATCAAGGTCATGGGCCGACTCTCCAAAGAGCAAAAGCACCGCTCCTCCGAAATCTTGCGGGACACCGAACGTGCGGTGCGCGAGTGGCAGAGTGGCAAAGAACGGGCGACGGGCGCGTCGGTCGTGGTGGAAGACGCAGACAAGGAGCTCAACGAGGCTCTCCGCCAGCTCGCCGTCGCCGTGGCGCTCTCGATTTTCCTGATCTTCGTCACCATGATCTTGCAGTTCGGCGACGTCGTGAACGCCCTTCTGGTCCTGGTGGCCGTGCCCCTCGGCATCATCGGCGTGATCGCCTCGCTCCTTGTTTCCGGCAGCACGCTTTCGCTCAACTCGGTCCTCGGCGTGATTCTTTTGAATGGTATCTCAGTGGCCAACTCGATCATCCTCGTCGACTTCCTTAAGCGGCTCGTCGACGGCGGTGCGCGGCCGATGCAGGCGGCGATCGAGGCCGCGCGCAAGCGCATGCGCCCGATCCTGATGACGTCGCTGACCACTGGCCTCGGCATGCTGCCGATCGCACTCGGCATCGGCGAGGGGGGCCGCATTCTGCAGCCGCTCGGCATAGCCGTCATCGGCGGCCTCGGGTTCTCGACGGCGATGACCCTTTTCGTGGTGCCGAGCCTGCAGGCCGGGTATCTCGAGTGGAGACGCAAGCGCGACTGGCTGGACCTCGACGTAGGGCTCCCGGCTCCCCGTTCCGGTGACGGCCTCGCCGCTACCGGTGAGGCCGAGCCGCTCACCGCGGCCTCGTTGCCGCGTGAGACCCCTGCTTCGGAGGCGAGTCACTGAAATGAAGATCCATAACCGCTCTTCCACCCTCGCGCTTCTTCTGTTCGTCTCCGCCGCACCGGCCAGCGCGCGCGTCGAGTCCCGAACCGCTTTCTCCGACGCACTCGAGGCGATCGTCGCTTCCGATACCGAGCTCGGCGCGCAGCGCGCGCGCGTCGACGCGAGCCGCGCCCGGCTCTTGAGCGCGCAAGCGGCCTTCTTGCCGACCCTGACACTTTCAGCCGCCGAGGAGAGGCGGGATATCCCGCGCTTTCGTTCCCGCATCTACGACGCGACGGCCGGCTTGAACCTGTTCCGGTTCGGCGCCGATCGCGCCGGCTGGAAGGCTACGAACTGGGAAGTCGACGGGCAAGTCGCCCGTTTACGGGCCACCGAATTACAGGCCGAATCCAGGGCGGTCGACGCGCTGGTCGCCTACATCGAACGCGCCCGCTCGGCTGAGATCCAAAAAAATCGCATCGAGTTCACCAGTCAATATCATGCGATCGCCAAAGCGCGTTTCAACCGCGGCGCCCTGCCCGCTGAAGAGGTCGATAAAGCCTCCGTCGATCTCGCCAACGGCGAGGCGGCACTGCAAGACGCGCAACGCCTCCTCCATTCAGCCGCAGCGTCCTTGCGAGCCTCAGTTCATGAGCGGCACGCGTTCGTACCCGAATCCATGGTGACGAATTGGCCGTGGCAGGGCAAACTCGGCCAATCCGCTCTGCGGCGCTGGCTCGAAGCCCGACCCGACGCCTCGAGCGCGCCCGAATACGCGGCGGCCCAAGCCGCAGCGGTCGCCGATGACGAACGCACGCGCCGAGCCTGGCGGCTGATTCTGCCGAGCCTCCACCTGAGTTACTCCTTAAAGCGCTACGCTCCCGAAGCGGGGGCGGCGTCCGACGTTCAAGAGGGTCTGCTCGTTTTGAGCGTTCCGCTGTTCGAAGGCTTCACCGACTACGCGGCGTATCGGCAACAAAGCGCGGCGGCGATCGCCTCGCGCCTGGCGTTCGAGGAGACCGCGCGCAGCGTGCCCTCGGGGCAAGACGTCGCGCAAAAAAATTTTTCCATCGCTTGGCGGACCGCGCAGGCTCGCGAGCGCACTCTGAGCACCGCGCGCGCTCTTCTGAAAACCGCGCTCGAACGCTTTCGCGTCGGCAAGACCCGCGCCGACGAACTGCTCTTGGACCAAAGCCGCGTTCTCCAGGCCGAGCAACTCGCCGTGGACGGCTGGGCGGAGGCGCATCGCTCCGCCGCGCGCCTTTTGCACGCGTTCGGCCAAAGCGCGCGCGCTCTTTGAGGCTCTTTGAGAGCGGGAATGAGGCCGAGGGCCACGGCGCACCGCAGGCCCGGGCGCGCGCAGGCGAGATTTCAAGTTGACCGTTTGCGGTCTCCGGATACGATTCGTAGCTATGTCATCCATCATCCAGGAGGCCTTCATGAATACGCACACGCCCCGCACGCCGAGCCGGCGATCGATCCGGACGAATTTGACTCTCGCCGCCGGCGCCCTCGCTCTCGCCGCTTGCGCCCATACCGAAAAGCAAGCCGAACCGGCGACGACGGCCGAGGCGCCGGCGCCGATCGTCGAAAACGCGACGGCCACGCTCGAGCCTGCGCAGGGCCAAAAAGCCAAAGGCGCGCTCACGTTCGCGCAAACGCCCGCGGGCGTGCAGATCACCGGGACGTTCGAGGGTTTGAAGCCCAGGAGCCGTCATGGCCTCCACGTGCACGAAACCGGCGATTGCAGCGATCCGAAGTTCGCCTCGGCCGGCGCTCACTTCAACCCGACCCACGCGCCGCACGGCGGCCCCAGCTCGGCCGACAGGCACCTCGGCGATTTCGGCAATCTCAAGGCCGACGCCAAAGGCCGCGCGAAATTCGAATGGACGGTGCCGAACGTCACGCTCGGCGACCCGACCCTCGGCCTGATCGGCCGCGCCGTCATCGTGCACATGAAGCCCGACGACCTGAAATCGCAACCGAGCGGCAACTCCGGCGACCGCATCGCCTGCGGACGCATCGAAGCCGCCGCCGGCCAGTGAACGGCGATCCATGAGCGGTCTCAAGCGGCGCGCTCATGGGCGCGCCGCCCGGCGCGGGCCAGCGCCCGCGGTTCAAGCCGCTTTCCGCCGAGGTCCGGCGAATTTCGCGAATGATACGTGTTTGGCATGATGGGCCCGCTGCGATTCACGGCGCGGACCGTTGGGGCCCCGCTCGGCCTGTTCCCGTTGGCGCTTCTTGCTCTCAAGGAGCGTCCTCATGAAGCTCGCCGGGCTCGAGACGGGTTTGCCGGGTTGGGGCACCAGTTTTTTCGCGATGCGCCCGCGCCCGGCGGATTTGACCGCGGGCTTGGTCCCGGATTTCGCGCCGACCTTCAATCGGGCTTTTACCGACGCTTGGTTTTTGGCCGGTGGACGAACGGACGTTTTCGGTTTCACGGCTTTCGGTTTCGGCATATCGATTACACCCTCCCCTGTTCCAGTACTCCTACGGCAGAATCGCGGCTCAACAAAAGCGCGCATTCCGTCCGAGCGTCGAATGTCGCCGGCCGACGCCGGCGACAGCGAGCAGGAGCCGGAACGGAACGCCCGGCGCCCGTTTCGTCTTGTCCTGAGACGCGACCGAGGCGTGCCAACGACCGCCCCGATCCCGACGCTGGAATCTCCGCTGGGCGCGCGCTGTTCAGCCCTTGCCGATGAAGCCGCGGTCCGAGCCGTCGGCGACCGCCGGGCCCACGTGCACGGGCTCGGGATTGGCGAATCGCTCGCTGTACGACGGCGCGCCGCCCTCGAGCGGCTGGATTTCGGTGGACGCCGCGAAGTCCCGCGGTTCCTGATCACCGCGGCCGCCCAGATGCTCGCGGAGCGAAAGGACCAGATCGATCGCTTTCCGCCTCGTCTTTTGCACCAGGAAACTCGGGTTGTACTGGATCACGCGATGGATCTCCGAGAGCCGCCTCTGCGTTTCACGGTCCGTATCCGACAACGCCTCGGCGAGCCTGTGCCAGTACAGGTTCGCGCGCCTCATCCAATCTCCGTAATCGTCCTCGACGAGCCCCGCGACCTGTCCGCCGAACTCATCGAGCGCGCGCCGCCACTCGCCGGCCGTGCTCGCCCGGGACGGCGGCGCAGCCAGCGGCTGGCGTTCGCGTTCCATCCGATGATCGACGTCCATGACCCTCTCCTCGCGCCCCGATTCCCCACCCGACTCGCATTCTATCGAAGGACCAGCGCATTGCGGAGAGCGACGCCCACATTTGCGCAAACGAACATGTTGCTAAAAGAGGAGGCGTCACGAAAGACGACGCGAGACGTGCCGGGCGCGCCGCGTGTGACACCGACCCCACAGCAGGAGCGAGCGGATGACGCGAATCTCAACAAAAAGGTGCGTGTCACTTTTTTCCTGGGGCAATGCGCGGCGATTCCGGCCGGAAGTCGCCCTTTTATTGGGCGCTCCCGTCATCCGTCATTTATTTTTCGCGTCGTAGTCCATCGAGCGCGTCCAATTTTCGAGGCGGCGCGCCTCTTTCGTCACGGATTCGCATTTGTTCAGGATGCGGTCCAGCGCGGTGTTGCCCATCGGCAACCGCAGCGGCGGATCGGGCATGCCGACGAGTTCGATGAGCGCGTGCACCGCCTTGCGCGGATCGCCCGGTTGCGTCCCGTCGATCTGTTTGATCGCCCTCCTGGTCGCGCCGACCGATGCCTCGTACTCGGCGATCTGCCGGCCCCGGGCCAGCGAGCGCCCCGCGAAATCCGTCCGGAACGGGCCCGGTTCGACGAGCGTCACCCGGATCCCGAGCGGGCCGACCTCGGCGGCGAGCGCTTCGGAAAGCCCTTCGACCGCGAACTTCGTCGCGTTGTAAACGCCCAGACCAGGCGTCGAAACGAAACCCGCGACCGAGGACATGTTGATGACATGGCCTGTGCGCCGGCTGCGCATCAGCGGCAGGATCAACTGGGTGAGCGCGACCAGGCCGAAAACGTTCGTCTCGAAGATCGCGCGCAAGGGCGCTTCGTCGATCTCTTCGACGGCGCCCAGGATCCCGTACCCGGCGTTGTTGACCAACACGTCGACGCGACTGAATTTCCTGATCGCGAGATCGACGGCGTTGATGCGATCGGCCTTGGACGTCACGTCGAGCTTGACGGCCAGGACGCGGTCCGGGGCTTGGGCGACCAGGTTTTCCAACGCATCCGTTTTGCGCGCGGTCGCGACGACGTGTTCCCCTCTGGTGATCAAAGCCTGCGCGAGCAAGTGGCCGAAACCGGTCGAGCATCCCGTGATGAACCAAACTTTGCGACGAGCGATGGCCTCCATTGCGCCTCCCGGTGTCGTGCGATGTGGATCCATTCACCCTAGATTAGGGCGTTTCCTGGCTTTGACATAATGCTGATTGCGTTAAATCTGGGCCGGCGCGCCAAGCCATGCCGAGCGAATGAGCGAAGTGGCGGATCAAGTGAATGGCGCGAAAACATCTCGATTACGTCAGATCGCGTTACGCCCATCGTATTGAGCGACAACGCCCGCTACGGGTGCGGTTGATTGCGCATGTGATCCGCGAGCCGCAAGAGCGCGTCAAGCAGTTCGGATTTGACGGGATCCCGCAAGCCCACGTCCTCCACCGCCAACACCATGCACATCATCCATTGATCGCGCTCCGGTTTCCCGATCCGGAACGGCAGGTGGCGCGCCCTCAGCCGCGGATGCCCGCGCTTCCGCTCGAACAACGGCGGCCCCCCGCTCCAACCCGACAGGAATTCGAAAAGCTTCTCAGCCGACACACTCAGGTCCTCGGGGTGCATGCGCCGGATCCCGGCGGACTCGGGGCGCGTCGCCATGTGGTGATAGAAACGGTCCACGAGCCGCCGCAAACCCTCTTCACCGCCCAGGAGATCGTAAAGGATCGTCGTTTCATCCATCGCCCTCAAAGTGCCATAACGCCCCGGGCCTGACAATCAGCGCGCTCTTGAATCACGTTTCGAAATGAACATACGATCGGGCACGATCGAGCAAGCGCGATCGAACACAGGGGGGAATTTTCTATGGAAGTCACGTCCTCGCCGCGAAAACGGCGAATCGGCCTCGCGGCGTTTTCGGCTTTGGCGGCGGTTTGTCTTTGCGTTCCCGGAGCGCGCGCGTTCGAACCCGATTGGGGCAAGGACTTCCCCGTCCCGGCGGGCGGGCGGCCAGACCCTTACGGTACGGACGCCGCCGAGATGCCGGATCTCGTGCGGCGGGGGCGGTTGCACGCGCTCCATTACCCCGTCGAGGTCACCGGCATCCTTTTGCCCTACAAGCCGATCCGGCGTTTCCTCGACTCCGACGCGAGCGATCCTCTCCGCCGGCTCCTGCAAAAAGCCGTCACGGGCCTCGGCCGCTTGCGCAGCTTCGATGACCTGGAGAGCTGGCTCGGCCTGCACGACTACCCCGAGGCCGAAGGCGAAGGCCCTTACTTCATCCCGTTCAAGGACGGTCAGCGTCCCGAACGGAGCATGGGCTTCACTCTGATCGAGTCGCCGAACGGCACGGGGTTCACGGTCGGCTGCGCGCAATGCCACTCGGCCGACCTCTTCGGTCGACGCGTGCTCGGCCTCACCAACCGTTTCCCGCGCGCCAACCGGTTTTTCAACCGCGGCCTCAAAGCCGCCCCGCTCACGACGGTGGACTCCTTCCGCTGGTCGACCGAAGCCGACGAAGGCGAAACCAAGATGTTCCGCTCGTCCAAAGCGTCGATGGCGTTCGTCGGCGCCAAGCGGCCCGTTCAACTCGGCCTCGACACCTCGCTCGCTCAAGTCGCCCTCTCGCTCGCCAAGCGCGGCACCGATCCGTGGGCCTCGCGCGAGGCGAGAATCAAAGCTCGTCCCGAGCCGCTGTCCAAATTCGCTGCCGACAGCAAGCCGGCCGTGTGGTGGAACCTCAAATACAAGAACCGCTGGCTCTCCGACGGATCGGTCGTCTCCGGCAACCCGATCTACACCAACCTTCTCTGGAACGAGATCGGCCGCGGCACCGACCTCCGCCACCTCGATCAGTGGCTCAAGAACAACCCGGAGACGATTCGCGAGCTGACGACGGCCGCGTTCTCGGCGGAGGCCCCGCGCTGGACCGACTTCTTCCCGCCCGAAACGATCGACATCAAAGACGCGCGCCGCGGGCAGAAGATCTTCGCCGAGCGGTGCGCGAAGTGCCACGGCGAATACGTCAAGGCATGGGACGCCCCGAACGCGGGTGAATTGAGCCACGTCGAACGCCTGCGCACGCTGCGGGTCGACTACAGGCCGAAAAAGCCCGTTTTCGACGTCGGCACCGACCCCCAGCGCTACCAAGGCATGGTGAACCTCGCGCAGCTCAACAACCTGGAGATCTCGCGGCGCAACGGCATCGTGATCGAGCCGCAGCAAGGCTACGTGCCGCCGCCGCTCGTCGGCATCTGGGCGCGATGGCCGTACTTCCACAACAACGCGGCTCCGAGCCTTTGCGCCGTTCTCACGTTCGGGCCGCTCCGCCCGGCCACCTACTGGGCCCGGCCCGCCACAGACCCGGCCACCGACTTCGACGCCGATTGCAACGGATATCCGATGACGGGACCGCCGCCTGGGGCGGGCAAGGAATACTTCTTCGATTCCCGGCGCGCGGGGCTTTCCAACCGCGGGCATGACGAGAGGATTTTCATCGAGAACGGTCGGGAATTGCTGTCGGCGCGGGACAAACGGGATCTGATCCGCTTTCTGCAGACCCTGTAGAACGTCGAGAAAAAACCGCCGCTTTCGTCGCGGCCATGAGGCAGCCGTCCATGCGCTCCTGGGAGATCACTCGGCCCTCGAGCCCGGCGGCCCGCGCGATCCGCCGCGTGTCGCGCGGGCCAGCGGCGTAAAAGCCGCCGGCCGCGCGCAGGTCGCGCTGCAAGGGCGCGTAGAGGTGCGCGGGGATGTTCTCCTGCGAAAGCAAGCGGTCCGTGATCCGACGAAGCAATCCGTCGGACTCCCCTTTCAAGAAAAGATCGAGCGGCGCGAGGAACTCCTCGCGCACCGTCGCGCGGTAGGCGTACGGCGGCGTCGCGCGGCAAATGCGCGCCGGTCAGTGGAACCTCTCGTCCGCGCGCGACGACGCGAAAAACAAACGCAGCAGCGCCGTGTACCCCGCTTTGGCTTCGCGCCGGCGCCGGAAGCACCCGTAGGTCGCGAACCCCGCGCCGAGCGGCGCGCGACTGACGCGAAAATCCACCCAGCGCGCGCACGCCCCGCGGGGCCGGCCGGGCTTGACGCCGACGTAAACGTAAGGAACGGCTTCGATGCCCGCGATGTTGAACGGCGGCCGCATCAAACGGATCAGTTCCGCCTCGCGCGCGAGAGCCTGGGCGCCGGTCGCGTGCAGCTCCCATTCCACGCGCGACGCGAGCTCCAGCATCTCGAGGGTGTGTTCGGCGACTCGACCCGGCTTGGCCGAAGCGTAACCGCGGACGCGTTTGCGCAAACAGTCCGATTTGCCTATATAGAGCGGGTCCCCGCCCTCATCGAGGAAGAAATAGACTCCGGGGCTCGCCGGGACGCTTTTGAGGAAGGCTTCACCGAAGCGACTCTTCAACGGGTTCCGGTAACTGAGCGAGATCTGCGCTGTCATGGGTCGCGCATGATTTTAACCGCGCGGCCCCGCGCCTCAAAGCCACCCGCCCGCGAATCAGGCCGCGCCTCATCGAGCCCGGTCGCACGCGCATTGACACGAGCGAACGCCAACGCATGGGCCGCGCGCTTCCCCGGGGTGGGGCCGGCCCGCCCCTTGACACCGCCGCGAAGCGACCCAAATTCTACCTATGAAAGACTACGGCGATACCCCCACATTGCATATCCCGGTCCTTCCCACTCGGAACACGGTCGTGTTCCCGGATACGACGCTCCCGCTGCTCGTCGGCCGCAAGGTCAGCGTGGAGGCGCTCGCTCGAGCGCGTGAAAAAGACAACTGGATCCTGATCATCGCCCCGAAAAGCGAAAGCCCCGATCGCGACCCCACCTCGCGCGAGCTTTACACCGTCGGCACCCTCGCCAAGATCGAAAGCAGCGACGGCGACGAGACGAGCGGTTTCCGCGTTCTCGTGCGCGGGGTCGCGCGCTTCAAGATCGACAGTTTCACCGAGAGCGGCCAGTTGATCCTGGCCAGCGGCGGGATCCTGCACGACGCCATGGGCGCCGGCCACGATACGATCGACGCCCTCGTGACCAATCTGAAGCAAGTCGCGGGCGGGATCCTGAAACTCATGCCCGGCGACACCCGACGCGCGGCCGAGTTCATCCAAGGCATCGAAGACCCCGAAACGCTCACCAACGTGTGCGCGCAGTACCTCGACCTGCCGATCCCCGAAAAGCAGAAGATCCTCGAAATGACGAATTTCAAGGACCGCGCCCTGCACCTGCTCGATCTGCTCGTCAAGCGCAAGGAGGATCTCAAAGTCCAACACGAGATCGGCGAAAAGCTCTCCACCAAGATGGGCAAGCTGCAGCGCGAGTCGATCTTGCGCGAGCAGATGCGCACCATCCGCGAGGAACTCGGGGAGGAGGGCGAGGGCCCTTCCGAGAAGGACTACCGGCAGAAGATCGACGAAGCGGGCATGCCAGGCGACGTCAAAAAAACCGCGCTCGACCAGCTCAAACGCCTCGAGGCCCTCGGGCCGCAAAGCCCCGAGTCGCACGTGATCCGCAACTACCTGGATCTGCTGTGCGCGCTGCCGTGGTCGAAGGCGTCCACGAGCGAGATCGACCTCCAAGTCGCGCGCGACATCCTCGACAGGGAGCACTACGGCCTCGACGAGGTGAAAAAACGCATCGTTCAGCACCTGGCCGTGATGAAACTGAAAAAAGGCAAGAAGGGCTCGATTCTCGTGCTCGTGGGGCCACCCGGCGTCGGCAAGACGTCGCTCGGCCAAAGCGTCGCCAAAGCCTTGGGTCGCAAGTTCGTGCGGGCCTCCCTCGGCGGCGTGCGCGACGAGGCCGAGATCCGCGGCCACCGCCGCACCTACGTGGGGGCTCTCCCCGGCCGGATCATCGAAGGCGTGAAGCGCGCCGGCGAGAACAACCCCGTGTTCATGCTCGACGAGATCGACAAGCTCGCGCGCGGCTGGGGCGGCGACCCGTCGAGCGCGCTGCTCGAAACGCTCGATCCCGAGCAGAACCATACGTTCATGGACCACTACCTGGACGTGCCGTTCGACCTGTCGAGCGTGTTCTTCATCGCGACGGCGAACTCGCTGGAGACGATCCCCGGGCCGCTGCTCGACCGCATGGAGATCATCCAGCTGACGGGCTACACGCACGGCGAAAAACTCCACATCGCCAAGAACCACCTCGTGCCCAAACAGCTCGATGAGCACGGCTTGACCGCGAAGCAAGTGGAAATCTCGGACGAGGCGCTCAACAAGACGATCTCCTCGTATACGCGCGAGGCTGGCGTCCGCGACCTGCAACGCCGTATCGCGGCCGTCTGCCGGGCCTCGACCGAAAAAGTCTTGAACCCGGCGGCGAAGCTCCCCGTGCGCGTGGAAGAGAAGGATCTCCCCGAGATCCTCGGGCGCGAGAAGTTCGCATTCGACGTCGCCGAGATGATGGCGCCCGCGGGCGTGGTCACGGGCCTCGCCTGGACCCCTCTTGGCGGCGACATCCTGTTCATCGAATCGAGCCTGATGCCGGGCACGGGCAAACTCACCCTCACCGGCCAGCTCGGCGAGGTGATGAAGGAGTCGGCGCAGATCGCGCTCTCGCTCGTACGCTCGCACCTGACGGCCGCGGTGTCGGGATACGAGTTTGAAAAAAACGACATCCACGTGCACGTGCCGGCGGGCGCCATCCCGAAAGACGGCCCCTCGGCGGGGATCACGATGTTCGCGGCGCTCGCGTCGCTGGTGACGCGCGTCCCGGTGAACCCGAAGCTCGCGATGACCGGCGAGATCACGCTCCGGGGGGCGGTCATGCCCGTCGGCGGCGTCAAGGAAAAGATGATCGCCGCCCACCGCGCCGGCATCCGCGACGTGATCCTGTCGCGCAAGAACGAAGCGGATCTCCGAGACGTTCCCGACGAGGTGAAGCGCGACCTGCGTTTCCACCTCGTCGAACGCGCCGACGAGGTGCTCAAGTTCGCGCTCGGGCTCAATGAGTTCCAACTGCGCGCGCCGCTGCTCGCCGCGCCGACGGCTCCCCCCGCGCCGCAAGGGAACGACCCCGGCGTCGCGCAATGATCCGGGGGCCATCCCAACGGGAGCGGGCGGGTTCCCCGGCCCCACCCGTGTCGGTTTCTTCATCGTATCTGCACGTCCCAACTCGATCGGTTTTGCCAGAATCGATCCCGCTCGTCGGCGAATCCCGCGATTCGCCGACGAGCGGGAGTCAGACCTCAGACGAGGAGGGGGATATGCGCAGGACTTGGCTGGCTTGGGCGTTCGGTGGGGTCGCGCTCGGCGCAATGATCGCCGCACGGGTGAGGGCGCGGCGGCGAACGCGCCTCGCCCCGCGCTTATCGGAGCGCGTGGCGAGGCGCCTGCCGATCGCAAAGCCGTTGCGCACGATCCCCGACGCCAGGGGGAATTACGACATCGACGGCGTTTCATACGACGCCGATGGCGTCGTCGTGAGCGGCGATTACAGCAAGCCCGGCCTTCCCCTCTGAGCCCGGGCCGTCTCGATCGCACGACCGAAGGCCCAAGCCCAAAGCTCGGGTCGCTTTTCGCACGGGCCGCGCGCCGGCCCGGCATAAGTCCTGAAAGAACGCTCGACGGCCGCGCCCCGTTTGAGGAACCCGGGCCGGGTGTTAAGATCGCCGTATGAACACGAAGACAATCCGAATGCCCGCCCCGCGCCTTCTCGGACTCGTTCTGCTGGCCACCGCCGCGCTCAGCGCGACGGGCTGCTCGAAAGACGCCGCTGCGCCGGAGCCGACGACGACGTACAAATACGATCCGCTCACGGCGGCCGCGCCGGCGGAACCGACCGCCGAAGCGGAAACCGATGACAAAAAAGCGCGGCGCAAGCCGAGCTCGACCGCGCCGGGCGCGAAGACGTACGTGGTGCAGCTCGGCGCCTTCACCAAAAGGGAAAACGCCGACAAGCTGTTCTCCGAGCTCCAGGCCAAGAACTACCCGGTCATCCTGAAAACGCTCGACCACAAGGACTTCGGCCATATGTACCTGGTCCGTCTGAAGCCTTACTCGGATCGCGTCGAAGCTGAGCGCATGGCGACCGAACTCGCCGGCACCGAAAAACTCAAGCCGTCCGTGTTCGTCCCCAGGTACAAGTGAGCGAACCCGCGTTTCACGGCCCTACTTCCGCGGATGCAAACGGCCGCGCACGTCGGCGGCCGTCGCGCCGCTGATCCGGACATCTTTCATTTTCGAGGTTTCCCCTCGCACCAGCCGCAGCCGATTGAGCGGCACTCCCAACGTTTTGCGCAGGAACCTGAGCAACTCTTCATTGGCCTCGCCGTCGACCGGGGGCGCGGCGATGCGGATCTTGAGGCGGGGCGGATCGCCGTGCACGCCCGCGGCCACGGTCTCCGAAGCTCGGGGCTGAGCTTGCACCTTCAGCAGGCAGCCCCCGTCGACGTCCACGCACCATTCGAGCCCGACTTCCATTTCTCGGATGGTGGCAGGCGTGGAGGCCCCCGTCACCTGGTCGCTTCCGATTCGCGTCATATCGCGGGCTCCAAAGATGCCGTGACCCGGAAGCAAACAGGTGACGGGGACCTCCACGCCTGCTAAGTTTTTTGCGTATTCGCCCCAAAGGAGTTGAGATGTCGCGCCGCCTTCAGACGTTCCTGATCGGTCTGTTTTCCGCTGCTTTCGCGCTTCCAGCCGTCGCCGCTTCGCCGCCGGCAAATGGCGGAGAGCCTCGCCACGAGCCGCTCGCCCCCGCCCAGCGCTACAGCGGTGGCACGCCAATCGATCTCTCGCACGGCAGCACCGGCAATAACGGCACGTTCGGCGCGCCGAACGCGGAATACGAGGCCCAAGCCAAGGCCGAACTGATCACGCCCGGCCTTTTCGCAGGCCCTTACTCGTACGAACGCCGTGCGGAATTCATCGCCGCCCTGGCGGACCGCATTCGCTTCTTCGAGGAGGCGGTCGTCAACCTGAAGGAAACCTCGAGCCTCACCAAACCAGAAGCGAAGCAGCACTCCGAACAGGCCGTGCAACGGATTGAAAATCTTCTCGGGCAGACCCGCGACGCGCTCAAACGCGCCCGGTCCGCCGGCGCCAGCGAGTGGTCCTCGGCCCAGGACAGCGCCCGCACGGCGTTCATTTCCTTGTACGGAACGTACAAATCGCTCCACACGGCCCAGTAAGGGCCCCTGCCCGGGCTTCCCCATGAGCGAAATCCGCGTACCGACGGGCGAGATCATCGTGTTCTGCGACGGGGCTTGCTCCGGCAATCCGGGCCCAGGTGGCTGGGGCGCCGTGATCGCGACGCCCGACGGACGCGTGCGCGAACTGGGAGGCGGAGAGCCCAGGACAACCAACAACCAGATGGAGCTCCGTGCCGCGACGGCCGCGATCGAATCCCTCGGGTCGGCTCCGGAACCCGCCGTGATATACACAGATTCAGTTTATGTGATCCGTGGGATCAACCAGTGGATCTGGGGTTGGGTGAAAAGGGGTTGGAAGACCGCCGGCGGCGGCGATGTCCTGAACAAGGAGCACTGGCAAGCTTTGGCCGCGGCCACCAGCCGGCGCCGGAAGTTCGGCGCGCTCGAGTGGAAGTACGTTCGCGGCCACCGTGGCGTTCCCGGCAATGAACGCGTCGACGAGATCGCGGTGGCTTTTTCCAAAGGGCGGGCCGTCCAGCTCTTCAACGGTTCTCTGCTCAAGTACGACGTCCCCATCCTGGACCTCCCTCCCGATGAGCCGCTCCCCGAGCCGCGCGACATCAAGGCTGAAAAGAAAGCCGCTCATTCCTACCTGAGCCTGCTCGGCGACGCGCCGATGCGCCACGCGACCTGGGCCGAGTGCGAGCGGCGCGTGAAAGGGCGGCCGGGAGCCAAATTCAAAAAAGCGATGTCGCCCGAAGATGAGATCCAAATCCTGCGTTCCTGGGGCCTCGATCCGAACCGCCTGAAGACGTGAAGGCGCCCCGGCGGGGCGCACGGCTTCACCCGCGCGCCCCAGGTTCACGGTTCAGGGGCCCGGCGATCGACCCCGAACGATCAAAGGCCGAACGAAAGGCCGCCCAAAAACGCGACGCCCGAGTAAGCGCCGAGTTCGCCGCCGTCGTCGAATAAGCGGTTGTAACTTCCTTCGAGCGTGAGCGCCGTGTTGCGGAACAATGGGATCGCCGCGCCGATGCCGGCCACGCCGAGCACGTCGAAATCGTCCGAAGTGCCATCCGGCTGGAACGGCATCGCTCCCGCCTTCAGGAAAACGGTCGAATTCGGGTGGCCCGACATGTTCCATTTGGCCAGGAGCGGAATGCCCCAGCTATCGACGTCGAACGCGGCGGCGCCCGTGGAGGCGTCGGCCGTGCCCCTCGTTTGCAGAGCGAGAACGCCCGTTTCGAACACCCATGGGCCGCCGCCGAAATCGAGGAACGCGCCGGCGGTGAAGCCGCGGTCGAAGTTGTCGAAGTCGAGCTTGTCGGCCGTCGTGAAGCTCGAGGCGCCGGCCGTCGGGATCACGCGCACCGAAGATGGCCACCAACGAGGGGTGTCGGCGCGAGTCTCGGCGACCGCGGGCGCGGGCTCCAACGCGGGCTGGAGCGTGGAGGGCGCGGCCTCTTGAACGGCTTCGTCGTCGACCAGCGCGCCGGCCGTGGCGTCAGACGCGGAGTCGGCGGAGATCGCGTCGGCGTCGATATCTTCATCCGCCGATTGCAGGCTGCGGATCGTGGTGCTCGAGCCATCGGTGTTTTGTATTTTGGTCGTGGTGCCGGACTTCGTCGTCTCCACTTCGACGTTCGTGCCGCGCCCCGCGCTTTCCACGGTCGTGTCCGTGATCGTGTCCGCCGCATCCGCCTCCATCCCCATGTCGTCCTGCGCGTGGGCCGACCACCCTGGACCCAACGCCAACAGCAACGCGAACGTCCAACTCGTTTTTTTCATCGGGAACTCCTTCCGTTTCTTTTGGAATCGCCTCTCACCGCGTATCTCACACCCGGCGCGACGCAGGTTCAATGGCGCGCGCCAAAATTGAACGACTCAACAGAGCCGCGTGAAACTTTGGAAACGATCGTGTCCTGCACTTCAACAAGAAATGACTTCATCGACCCCGCGTGCCTCCTTGGCACGGTTCCGGCCGACTCCGCCCGCAGAGCGGCGAGGAACATCGCCGAAAGCAGGGCCGCCATCAAGATGGCGTGTTCCCATTTGCGCCGCCATCGCGGATGCGTTGTCGCCTGCATCCGGCCCTCCTTCCGTGCAGATGGTTCCAGGACGCGTTTTGAGTCGAGCGGCTCTTCGTCGTCGCGCCTCGCCTCAGAACTCCATCCGGACTCAAAGAGCGGTCGGCCAAAGTCAGAGCGCATCCTAGGGCCGGGCCGGCGGCGATGTCGTCCCGGCCGATGTCAAAAAACCGTGTGATCGGCGCCAGACTCGGGACTCGATGGCGCGAAGCCGGCGAATCCACCCTATGCCGAGACCTGGAAACGGCGCGGACTCCGGCGCGGAGACGAGCATGGCCGCGCTGGTGGGGCTCGACGTGGCGCTGTCCCTCTTGAGGCAGAGGTCGGCCCGGCCGGAGCGACGCCTGACGCTGGATCAAGCGGGAACGGGAGGCTGCGCTCCCTCTCCGACCGCCTCGTTCAGTTCCAGTCCTCGCCGTCGGGCATTTCCGCGCCCTGCGGAGGCGGGCCGAATCCCGGCGAACGCGGCGAGGCGATGATCCGCCTCGTCTCGTCGATTTCGCCTTGTTTCCCGCGCAAGAGGGCCGAATAAAGGGCCTCGACCTGCGCGTCCTCGATCCGCCGGCCGTCGTGGTAAAACAGGAGGATCTCGAACGGTTGCCTCTCGCCGGCTCTGACGGCGACGTGGTCGGGGCTGATCGTCGTGCGGCCCACGCTGTTCGAAGTCGGCCACGTTTCATCGCGATAAACGACGTACGCGAGCTCGCTGCAGACGATCCGCAGATCGGTCTGGACATCGAAATTGAAGTCGTACTCCTTGCCTATCTGCAAGAACCCGCGCAGGAGGATCTCGCGCAACTGGGCGTCGTCGTGCGGGACTGTCCTGTGACGGATCAGCGCCAGGTCATCGACATCGATGAAATGCTCGAAAGTGTTGAGCGTGACGCCGGGACGAAGGGCCTCGAGGACCGCGCGGCCCTTGGAAATCGCTTTCTGGTGCCCGCGCACGAGCTCATGGTCCCAGATCCCGAGGCGCCGCAAATCGCTTTCCGTGCCGAGCCAGATCGCTATGTGCCCGAAGTAACCGGGGATGAACTTGTCCGTCAGCCGGAACGGCGTTTTTTCGATCAGGATGTCGCCCGGCCGCAACATCTCGACGATCCTCTTCCTTTCGGCCTTCGGCAACGCCTTGAGCTTGCCCTTGCGGAGCTGAATCAAGCCGACCGAGTTGCCGAACACCTCGCTCATCGTATGGACCGAATGGGCGCCGAGCGCGCGCAGGAGGTCTTTGCCCTGCTTCAGCATCGACTGCGTCAACTCGAGCGAATGCTGGAACTTGTCCATCTCGCGCATGCGGTCGTAATTGAAGCTCCCGCGGATCAGAAGCTCGAGGTACTGGATCCTGGTTTGCTCCTCGTAGGCCGGGTTCTCGGCTCGGAACTTCTGATCGAGATCGAAGAAATGGATCCCGCGCTGGATTTTTCTCATGTTGTCGTTCCTCAAATAGCTGGCGGTCGCCTGGCTGAGCGCTCCCTTGTGCTTCCTGTCATAGTCGACCAGGAACCTGAGGCGGAAGCTGTTCTGGAACGGGTACACGGCCACCAGGTAATTGTCGTAAAGCGTGAGGCCGGCCGCGAGCGAAAGTTTGAGCCGGCGGATCGCCAGGCGCCCTTCGACGTCGAGCGGGTCGATGAGGATCGTTCCTTTGGCGTCGCGGGCGATGTTGCGGCTGCCTCTGCCGACGTTGAGCGTGATGCGACGCGTGTTCTCGCCGAGCCATTCGTGCTTGCGCGCGAGCGCCATGATCTTGCCGCGATGGATGATGTACTGGTCGACGCCTTCATGCATGAGCTGGAGATCGCGCGCCGAGATCGGCTCGCCCCTCGCGTCCCGGTCAGCCTGCGCCCGGGCGAACGCGACCGCCTTCTCCCGCCACACGAGCGCCTCTTCCACCAGGACCTGCAATCGATAGACGTCACGCGCGAGTTCGAGGTCTTCGGGACTCATCTCCGGGAGCGAAGCCTCCTCGGAGACGCCCGTCTCAAGGTTCCTGGACAGCCCGGTCGGCGAAAGAACCGCCGCCAAGGCCACGACCGCGATGAAAAGATGCGACTTTTTCATACCGGTCTCATCGGAAAGTCCCGTTTTGAAATTGATGTCGAGGGAAGGCCGGAAAAAGAAAGGGCGTCCCGATTCGAGACGCCCTCTTCAATTCCATCGCTTTTGCGGGGAAAACCTCTTCAGTTCTTCGCCTTCGACGCCTTGGGGCCTTTGTCCGCCGCGGCGCCGGCGTCGGCCGTCTTCACGCCGAGCAACTCGACGTCGAAGAGCAGGACCGAGCCCGGCGGGATCGTCGGCATGCGGCCCTCGGGGCCGTAGGCGAGGCCCGACGGGATCGTGAATTTGTATTTGGCGCCGACTTTCATCAACTGGAGGCCTTCGGTCCACCCAGGGATGACCTGATTGACCTGGAAGGAAGCGGGTTCGCCGCCCGCGGAACTGTCGAACTTCTTCCCGTCGGCGAACGTGCCCGTGTAGTGCACGGTCACGGTGTCGCTCGCCTTGGGAACGGCGCCGTCGCCTTCTTTGACGACTTCGTACTGCAAGCCGGAGGACGTGGTCTTGACGCCGTCCTTTTTCTTGTTCGATTCGAGGTATTCCTCGCCTTTTTTCTTCAGTTCATCGTTCGCAGCGGCCTGCTTGGCCATCACCGATTCCTGGAACTTGCCCATCGCCGTCTGCATCTCTTCCGCTTGCAGGCGAGGCTCCCGCTGCCCCAGCATGTCCGAGATGCCCGCCGTGACCGCCGCCAGATCGAGCTCGGTGGCGCCACCGCCCATCATCTGGTTCATCTGCATGCCGATGCGCGTGCCGATGAAATAGCTCGCTTTCCGCTGATCGTTGTCGAGCTTCGCGTCCGCGGCCGAACCGCCCGCGCCGCCGCCCTTGTCGCAGCCGAAGGTGATCGTGACAAGCCCGAGGGCGGCCAACCCCGCGGCCGCGTTCCGAACGCTTTTAGAAAACATCGATGACTCCTTGTGGTGACCCGAAGTTTACAGGATCGAAACTCGATGTCAAAGCCGCGCGAGGTACACCACCGTTTGGCCGCGGCTTTCCTGAACGCCGAGGCGGACTTCGCGGACGAGCCGCGCGGCCTCGGGATGCCCCCTGAGGCGTTCCACGAACCGCTCGCCTATGTACCGCGCCAATTCTTCGGAAGTGACGTTGACCAGCGGCAACAAGCGCGTGTCCTCTTGGGGAAACACGTACTCCTTGGCGCCGAACTTCACTCTCACCGAGGGCGGCGTGGCCTCGATCTCGAGATAAGGCGAACGCTCGGGCACCAGGACGAACTCGTCGAGGCTGGCGGTGATCTCGCGAATCATCGGTTTAACGAGGTTGAAGTCGAACGCGAGCCCGAGGCGGGGATCGAGATCGTCGAGGAGAATCTCGCAGCTCGCGTAGTAATTATGCCCGTGCAAGCGCTCGGCCCTCCCCGCACCGAAGATCGTGAAGTGGGACGAACTGAATTTGAAGTTCTCTTTCTCGAGTTCGATCCGGTAAGCCATGGCGCCAATCTAGGCCAGACCACGACCTGAGTCCAGGCCAAACGGCCCTGCCCGGGCCGAGCCGGCGCCTTCAGCGAACCGCCTTTTTCGCCGAAACGGAGACGACGCTTTCGTCACCGGAAAGGCGCGCGCGTGCTGGCGAGCAAAAAAGCCGAAGCCAAATTCTTTTTCACCGACGAGTCGACCGGCGAACGGTTCGATCTGTTCGATGAACGCGTCGTCGGGCGCACGCAAGGCGACTTCCAGTTCCCGCAAGACCCGCGAATGAGCGGCAAACACGGCAAGTTCATCGTCGACGACGGCGGCGTGCGAGTCGAAGACATCGGCTCGCGCAACGGCATCCTGGTCAACGGCAAGAAGATCGCGGCGGGCGCGCCCACCCGCGTCCTGCCAGGCGACATGGTCGAGATGGGCAATCACACGTTCTGCATCGGCCGCGGCGGCGACGTGCCGATCGGCTCGATCTCCAAAGTCCGCGAGGAGACCTCGACCGAGGTGTTGACGCGCGCGCCGGACGGCCATCTCAAGCCCGTCCGCTCGCCCGCCGAAACGCCGGGCAAACCGAAGCCCGTCAAGGCGCCTGGCCCGGCCCCGGTGATGAACCTCGAGGACTTCAGCTCCCCGATCCACGAACCGACGAAAAAGCCAAAGAGCGGCCCACCCAAGGAGACCGCGCCCTCGGACGGCCCGCAGGTCGAGGAGATCGCGACGGAACCGTCGAGATTCGAGGCCGATCACTCTTCATCCGCGCACCCCGCGGTCCTCGGCATGCTCGCCGCGTTCAGCGCCCTCTTCTTGGCGATGACGGCCACGGGCGTTCACCCCGTGCGGCCGATGTTCATGGACGTCGTGCGCTGGGGAGCCAACTACGGCCCGGAGACGACGCACGGCGAATGGTGGCGCCTGATCTCATCGGCGTTCATCCATGCCGGCCTCGTGCAACTGGTCGCGAGTTGCGTCGCCTTCTGGCAGGTCGCGAACATCCTCGTCGGGCGCCTCGGCGCGGCCGGCGTCCTCGCCGCCTTTTTCAGCGCGCAGGCCGCCGGCGCTTTGACGTTCGTCGCCCTCCAGCCCGACCAGGCCGGTTACGGCGCGATGCATGGGGTGGTCGGGTTGTTCGGCGCGCTCGCCGTCATGTTCCTGCGCGACCGCGCGACCCTCGACTCCAGCACGCGCTCCGCGCTGTGGGCGGCGGCGGCCGTGCTTTTCGCCGCGAACCTGGGAACGAGCCTGCGCGGCGTCGCCGACACGCCCGGTCTCGCTCTCGCGTTCGCCATGGGCGGCGTGATCGAAGGCGCGATGCGCGCCCTGCGGCCGGCCGTCGCGATCACGGCCGTCCTCGCCCCGATCCTCCTGATTGCGAACACGATCCCGCCGGTCCAGGACCACGCCAAGGACGCGCGCGCCGTGGTCGAAGCGTTCCTGCCGATCGCCGAGCGTTACGACCGCATCCGCGCCCGCGCCAAAGCCGGCCAAGCCTCGCCGCTCGAAATGGTGACCACGATCAACAACGACTTCCTCCCGGCGGTGCGCGGCCTGCGGGAGCGGTTGGAAAAGCTGCCGAAACTCGACGACGAACGGCAAAGCGCCGTGGAAAGCCTCAAAGCCTCGTTCGCCGCGTGGGAGCGCGCTTGGGCGCTGCAGGCGCAGGGCCTGGCGGCGAACGACTCGCTCCTCCTCAAGGACGCCCGCGAGCTCGAAGCCGCTGGCTTCAACCATCTTGAAGCCAGCGCCAGGACCCTCGAACGGTGGAAGATGCGCCCGGCGCGCTATTGATGCACGGAGGACGAATGCTCGCGCGGCTCGGTTTCCTATTCGCCTTTTCCGTTTCCACGGCCGTCTCGGCGCAAGCGCCCGAATCGCCGGCGCTCCCGGCCCTTTCCTCACCGGGCCACGCCGTCTACCAGAAGGTCGGGCCCATGGTCTTCAAAGTCAAAACGGCGATCAGCGCGGACTCGCCGAAAGCCTCGTACGGCACCGGTTTCGCCGTGGCGGCCAAGGGCCTGCTGGTCACCAACTACCACGTCGTCGCCGACGCCGTCTTACAGCCACGCCAGAACAAGATCTTCGTCGTCATGGACAAAGAGTCCGTCCCGGCGCGGATTCTCGGGATCGACGTGCTCCGCGACCTCGCGCTCCTCAAAATCGACCGCGAATTCCCGAAGTTCCTGCGTTTCGCGTCCGGGGCGCCCCGCCAGGGCGAGCCGATCTACTCGATCGGCGAACCAGAGGATCTCAACATGGCGATCGTCGTCGGCACCTACAACGGGGAACTCCGCTACGGCGCCTACGCCATGATCCACATGTCGTCGCCGATCAACTCCGGAATGAGCGGCGGGCCGACCGTCAATTCGCGCGCCGAGATCGTGGGCGTGAACGTCTCCAAGAACGCGTTCTCCGACAGTTTGTCCTTCGCCGTCCCCGCCCGCTTCGCCCGCGAGCTGCTCGAGAAAGGGCGTGGCAGAGAAACCCCCGGAACCGGCGAGCTCCTCGAAGAGATGGGCGGGCAGCTCCACGCCGTCCAGGACGAACTCGCGGCGGACTACCTCGCCGCCGCCGCCGGCGCGCAATCCTTCGGCGCCTGGCGGCTGGCGCGCGCCTCGTCCCTTCTCAAATGCTGGTCCCAGAAAGAGGAGGACGAAGGCGACGGGAAGTACGAGTCGACCCGCCAAAGCTGCCAGTTGCCGCACTCGAGCTACGTCAGCAACCGGCTCCACTCGGGAACCTACTCCATCGAGCTCGACGCCATCGACGGGCGGCGGCTCAAGCCGCTGCCGTTTTTCACGCTCCTCAACTCGCGCTTCGGCAACGACGCCCGGCCAACCGACGGCCTCGTCCTCTTCGGCGAGCCCGGGCCGCAGCTGCTGACCCGCCAATTCTGCTTCTCCCGGATCGCCGCCAACCGAGCGGGGCTGAAATTCAAAGTCGCCTATTGCAGCCGCGGGTACGTCAAGTTCGAGGGCCTTCGCGACGCTTCGATCTCGGCGGCGTCGCTCACGCCGCCGCCGCACGGCCTCCTCTTGCAGCTGGACCTGCGGGGCTTCTCCGTCAGCAACATCAAGAAGATCCTCGACGCGACCCTCAACTCCATCGGGACCGGGACATGATCTACGTCAAAGTTTACGGCCGTGGGAACGCCGGGCCCGAAACCCACAGGCTCGAATCCTTCCCTTCCGCGATCGGGCGGGCGCTGGACAACGCGATCATCGTGAACGACAAGAGCGTCTCGGCCAAGCACGCGGTCGTGGAGCGGACCTCCGGCGGCTACGCCCTCCGCGACCTCGGCAGCACCAACGGGATCTCCGAGAACGGTAAACGGGCCGAGACGATCGATCTCAGGCAGACCAAATCCGTGCGGATCGGCAACGTCTGGTTCGAATTCTCGAACTCGGAGGACCCGGTCGAGGAAACCGTCCGCGTCGACATCCATGAGCTCGCGAGCGGCGGCTCCTGGCCCCACGCCAAGGGTTGGCTCGTCTGCGGAGGCCTGGTCCTCACGGCGCTCCTCGTGCGCTACCTCGATTACGCGTTCCTGCGGGTGAGCTTCACGGCCCACGCCTTGCTGACCAAGTCCCTGAGTTTCGTGATGGCGGCGGCCGGCCTGGCCGCCGCCGCCGCGGTGTTCTCGAAAGTCCATAGGCGGCGCTATCAGTTCTACCCGCTCTTCGCGACCGTCCTCGGGTTCTCGATCGTCGGAGACCTGCACTTCACCCTCTTCAACCTGGTCGCGTTCAACCTGAACAGTCCGCTCGCCGCCAAAGTCCTCGACGAATTCGTCGGCGGCGCCGTGGTTTTCACGGGCGGCCTCTTGCTCGGTAAACTCCTCTTCCCCGAAACCCCGCCGCGCCGGCGGGCCGCTTTCATCCTGACCGGGATCGTCGCGGTCACGGGCGCGACCTACGGCCTGCGAGCCGTCAACGAACGCGCCCAAATCCCCGACATCGACACCACTCTCGCTCTCCCCCTGCGCTCTTTCCCTCCCGAAGAACACGGCCTCGACCGGCTCGACGCGGAGATCGACACGCTCGAGACGAGCATCGCCGAGGCCAGGCGGGAGATCCTGAAAAAAGAAGCCGAACGCGGAAACGAATCGACCCGCTGACGCGCGCGCCGCGCTACGCCCTGACGACACCGCTCATCAAACATGACGATGATCCGACACTTCCCGCGCATCAACCCGGGTTCGCGACCCTTCGACGCGCATCGACCTCTGTCGAACTTCTGGCCGAGCTCGCCCGCATCGACAACCCACTCGAGCCCGAGCCCGCCACGCTCGACTCCACCTGGTCCGCCATTTGCTCTCTTCCCATGCGTCGCCAACGAATCCGGGGGGAATCCATGGCAGCACTCAAGTCGGCTCAATTTCGTTTCATCTTGGGACTCATGTGTCTTACGGTCGTCGCGTTTCAAAACTGCTCGGACGTGAGCTTCACTTCGGCGGCGCCCGCCACCCAGAAGGCCGGCGGCGATCTTGGTGACGGAACCGGCGGCCCCGGTGGCGGTCTCGGCGACGGCATCGTCCCGGACGACGACGACATCAAGGACGTCATCGCGGACGAGAACGGCGACGACGCCCGCGACGACAAGCGCATCGGCCAGGTCTGCGGCGAGGAGAACACGGCGATCATCCATGATTCGCTCCCCGTCGACGCGCAGGCTCCCGACCTGGTCCATCAAGGGGTCCGCGGCGGACGCGTCGTCGTCGAGCGCGCCGGCCGGCTCCTGATGGATGACATCCGCGGCGGAAACGTCGCCGTCAAGCGGTCCGAACTCGTCACGCTTCTCCGCAACGTGCGCGGCGGCCACAACGCCATCGTCGGGCGCCTGATCGATTCCATCGCCGACGTGCGCGGTGGCTTCAACCTGATCAACGCGCAAACGATCGGCCCGATCGCCAATTTCCACGGCGGCGCGATCCGCATCACCGTTCGCCGGGCCAGCGACCTGAGCGGCCTGCGCGCGGGCCACCTATGCGTCAATGCCCAATCGGCGGGCGTGGTCGACGACGTGCACGGCGGGAAACTGAGCTTCATCGGGCGCGGCGAAAACGGCGTTCGCGGGACGGTCACGAGCTTCACCAACCTCCGCGGCGGCCAGATCGTGATCTCCGGGTTCGAATCGGATCGGATTGAAAACGCCCAGGGCGGCCAGATCGTGATCAAGAACGCGCGCGTCCGGTCCCTTAAAAACCTGCGCGGCGCGGTCTCGATCGAAAACAGCGTGATCGACTCCCTCGAAGACGTGAAGGGCGCGATCTTCTCCAAGAACTCGACGATCGGTTCGGTCGTGAATTCGAGCGCCGTGAGGAATCGCCCGTGACGCCCACGGCGACCGCTCTCAACGGATCTTCAGGTCGAACGGCAACCGGGCGTAAATGCCCGGCTTGAACGGAACGGTTGAAAGCCTTTCGCGCGCGCCCTCGAAAGGCGTGCCTTTGACGAGAGCGCGAGCGGTCTCGCCCGAAAGCATCTGCACGAGCTGTTTCACCGGGTCTTTGTCGCGAGGGTACAGGTCCAGGGAGTAATCGGAAACGCCGGCGAGTTCCGCCGCCTTCTTGACGGCCGAACCGAGCCCTCCGATCTCGTCGACGAGCTTGAGTTCCTTGGCGCGCAAGCCCGACCACACCCGCCCTTCGGCGAAAGTCGCCGGATCGGAACCCTCGCCGAGCTTGCGGCTCTCCCGCACGACGTCCACGAATCGGCCGTACACCCTCTCCACCCCCGACTGGATCTTCTCGCGCTCGAACTCCGTCATCTCCCGGTTCGAGTTCCCGATGTCGGCGTACGGGTGCGAAACGACGCGGTCGAAGCTCACCCCCAGCTTGTTGCGGAAGAAGTCCTCGGTATCGAAGAGGACCCCGAACACTCCGACCGAGCCCGTGAGGGTCCCCGCCTCGGCGAAAATGTAACGGGCGCCCGCGGCCATGTAGTACCCGCCGCTCGCCGCGACGTCGCCCATCGACGCCACGACCGGGAGGTCCTTGTCGGCGACCGAAAGCTCGCGCCAAATGACGTCCGACGCGAGCGCGTCGCCGCCGGGGCTGTTGATTCGCACGACGATCGCTTTCACTTTCTCGTCGGAACGCGCCTCGTCGAGCGCCTCGACGAAAGCTTTGGAGCCGATCGAACGGCGGTCGCCGCTTCCCGGCACGATCTCGCCCTCGGCGAAAATCACGGCGATCCTGTTTTGCGCGGACGCGGGCTTCCGCGGCTCGCGCAGCAGCTGGCCGGGCGTGGCATAGCGCGGGTCCTGACCGGCGCCGACGGTTCGTTCAGCGAGCAGGTCGAGCACTTCATCCTCGTAAGCGAGTTGGTGCACGAGTCCCTTATCGAGAGCGTCCTGCGCGGAGTTGACCTCCAAGCCGGCCGCCGCGCGGTCGACCGCGTCGTCATCGAGCTTGCCCGGGCGTCGGAACGCCTCGCGCGCGACGGCCCACAGGTCATCGACGAGCGTCTGGTTCTGCTGGCGGTTCTCTTCGCTCATTTTCTCGAACAGGAGCGGCTCGACGGCGGCTTTGAACTTCCCGGCGCGGAAAATCCGCGGCTGCATCTCCAGCTTCTGGAACAGGCCTTTCAGGAACGCCTCCCGGACCGCGAGCCCGTTGAGCTCGAGATCCCCCTGCGGCTGCAGGAACACTCGCTCGGCGGCCGTCGCCAGGTAATATGACGCTTCGTCCATCCTCTCCCCGTAGGCGTAAACGAATTTCCCCCCGCTCGCGAAATCCTTGATCGCCCGGCGCAGGGCCTCGATCGACGCCCAACCCGCCTCGAATTCGCGCAACTGCAGGAACAAACCCTTGACGCGCGGATCGGCCTTGGCGAGCTCGAGCGCGCGGATGAGTTCGTAGAGACCCGTGCCTCGCTCATCCTCCGAAAACGGCGATCGGGAGAGGAAGTCGAAATCGAGCGGGCGCGCCTTTTCGACCAAGCGCCCGTGCAAGTCCAGGTGCAGAACCGACTTGTCCTCGATCGGCGCGAGCCCCGTCTGCGAAACCTTGAAAACCACGGCGAAGAAGATCGGGAGAGTCAGGAGCGCGGCGAGCGACCCCAGGAACATCCCGACGGCGGAAGCGGCGATCTGCTTGAAGAACTGTCTCATATCCGCAAAGCATAGGATCGACATTCCGAATTTGGCCAGATAAATTACCGGCGGACATGCGTCGGCTCCCCGTCTCCCTCATATCGCTCCTCGGCCTCGCCGCCGCCTGCGCGCACGCGCCGGGCGCCGCCCCCCCGATCACGACCGCGCGCCGAGGTGAGCTTATTTGCCGCGGCCCCGAGCTGGACGGCCGGCCCCACGGGCTCTGGGAATGCGTCAACCCGCGTAAAGTCGTGGTTTCTAAAATCCGCTACGAGGCGGGACGGCGCGACGGCGTCGCGGAACTGTTCTTCGATGACGGCTCCCCCGACACAGTGACCGGCTGGAAGGAAGGCGTGATGGAGGGCGAGTTCCGTTCGTACTTCCGGGCGGGCGGGCTGAACATCCGCTCCCATTACGCCCAAGGCCTGCTCGACGGCGAGCTCGTGGAATGGAACGTGGACGGCACGATGGTCGCGCGGGCGAGCTACAAGATGGGCGTGCCTCACGGACTGAGCCAGGAGTGGCATCCGAACGGCAATCTCAAGTTCCACGGCACGTTCCTGAACGGCGTCCCCGTCGGCGTCGCCACCGAATGGGGCGAGAACGGCCGCATGCGACGGCGCACCGAATACGTGAACGGGCGCGCGAGCAAGGTGTGGACGTATTCGGCCGATGGCGGCCACCCCGAATGAGAAACGAAAACGGATCGAAACCCTGGCGTCTCCCGGAGGAACGTCGAATGAAATTCGCCCTCGCCCTCGCCCTCGCGTTCGTCCCCCTCGCCGCGCCCGCCGCCGCTGACGGAACGTCGGTCACGCCTTGGCACGAGCGCATCACGCCCCATGGCGATCTTCGCGTCCGGGCGGAACGCACGGCCTCGCAAGGGGCTAAAACGAGGATCCGCAACCGGATACGCGCGCGCGCCGGATTCAACGCGAGGGTCAATGACGGCGTGAGCGCGACCGTGCGCCTGGCGACGGCCGCCAACACGACCGATTCCGCCATTTCTTCCGACCAGACGCTCGACGACGCCGCGGCAAAAAAAGCGTTCTGGCTCGACCAGGCGTACTTCGATTGGCAGGCCGCTCAGGACCTGGCTGTCGCCGGCGGGAAACTGCCGGTCCCTTATTGGAGCGCCGGCGACAGCGAACTGCTCTGGGACGGGGATTTAAACCTCGAGGGCGCCGCCGCCCGCTGGACGATGGACACGGAATCCCTGGACTGCTCCCTCACGGCCGGCGGCTACTGGATCGACGAACGCGCCGATACCGCGGCCGACCCCGGGGTCGACCTGCTGCTCACCGGCGCGCAGGCCGTGGTCGCCTACAGAACCCGGCCGATCGACCTCTCGCTCGGCGTCGCTTATTACACGTTCGCCGGCCTCGGCGGATCCCCGTTCCAGGGCCGGGGAGCGCGCGGCAACCCGGCGAGCGCGGCCAACGCCGGTCATTACCGCTCGGACTTCCTGCCGCTGGTGACGGCCCTCGAAATCGGCTGGAGCGACCCGCTCCTGCCCGTGAGACTCTTCGTCGAGCGCGCGGAAAACACCGCGATCTCCGGCGATCGGGCGGCAGCGGCGGCCGGCTTGGTCATCGGCGCGCTGAAAGCCCCGGGCTCCTGGTCGCTCGCGTATTCGTACCAGGCGATCGAGCCGAGCGCCCTGGTCGGCGCCTTCAACGATTCCGACTTCGGCGCGGGCGCGGACGCCCGCTACCATAAAGCGCGCGCGTGGGCGCAAGCGGCCGACGGGGTCGTCGCGGCCCTCGCCGTGTATTCCGGCAAGACGGCCGCGACGGCGGAGCCGCGCGGCTACGATCGCGCTCAACTCGATTTCCTCTTCGAGTTCTAGCGGGGCGCCCACTTTTTTGGATGGGCGCATTACGAGCGCCTCGGCACGGCGGTCTCGGCCGGGAACGGCGGATACGGGCTAGCGACGGTACCTGATAAAACGGAAATACTTGGACTCGATCACGTCCATCTCCATTCTCGCGCGGCACTTGGGGCACTCGGCCCCGGTCGGCGGGCTCACTCTCCCGGACCGGTCGGCCGTGCCCTTCTCGAATTCCTCTCCGTGACGGAACAGGATCTGCTCGCCGCCCCCGCACGCGTCGCAATGGTAAGGCACGAAGAACGATTCCACGAACGAAGTCGGCGGCAGGAAACCCTCGAGGACGTTGATCTGATCGACGATCGCTTTCGAGCAGCGGCGGAAGGTGAACGACTTGTCGCGCATCTCCCTCATCCAATTCACCCAGCCGCGGATGCCGAGCGAGTTGATCAGCGCGACGCCGCCGAGATCGAAAATCAGGTTCGGGCCGGGAACTGGCACGGTCCCGAAGCGAGCGCGCTCATCGACGCAGCCGTTGAAATGCAAGACGGACCCCTCGGGCGATTCCCGCACCGTGATGTCCAACCCCCCGGACGAGTCGACGATGCGCGCGCCCATCAGACCGCCACTGTCATGCCCTCTTGGGCGAAGGCCCACTCCACCGAAGGAGCGGGGCGGCCGGCGGCGCGGGCGCTTTCCTGGTAAGCCTGAAAGTACTCGCGTGTCTGGCGCTCGGCGTCGGCGATCTTGTCGTCGCTCGCCGCCGGGTCGTGATGCATGAATAAAATTCGTTTGATTCCTTCGCGGATCGCGAGGTCCAGACCGATCGGCGCCGCCGCGTGCCCCCAGTTGATTTTCTCCGTCACCTCGAGAAGCGTGTACTGCCCGTCGAAAATCATCAGGTCCACGCCTTGGTAAAGCGGCAGGTCCGGACCGAGGTCCGCCGGGCTGAGGCGGGTCGCTTCGGTGTCGACGCAATGAGAGAACGTTTTGCCGGCGTGTTCGAAGCGAAACCCCCAGCACGGATCCGGGTGGTCGAGCCGGTAAGGCGTGTACGTGAGGTCGCCGAACGCCGCGGGCACGCGCGGCTCCAACCTGTGGAAGTGCACCTTGGCTCCCAACTGCTCGAAGGGCACCGGGAAATAAGGCTTGGTGAACATCATCTTCACCGCGGCCTCGAGTTCCGGCTGCACGGAGTACAGGTGGATCTGGTTGCCGGGCACGAAGATCGGGATGAAAAAAGGCAGGCCGATCAGATGATCCCAATGAAAATGCGTGAAAAGGATGTGCGCCTCCCCGCGCCCGAGACCGCAGGGCCCTCCCATCATGGTCTCGCCCAGGCGGCGCAACCCGCTGCCTGCGTCGATGATCAACGAGGCGGCATCGGTCGAGACCTGGACGCAGGCGGTGTTCCCGCCGAAGCCCCCGCGGCGGTGCGGCGGGATCGACGCGAGGAAAGCGTCGATTTGCGAGGCGTCGCGGTGGCCGCGGGCGAAAAAATCCTGAAGCAGGTCTTTGAGACGCGCTTCGAGATTTTCGGGCGAAAGCGGCGCCGGCAGGCTGCCGCGCACGCCCCAGAGTTTCACTCGCATGGACATATCCACCAAGGGTAGCATCGCGCGGGCGCACCGTCCAAAATTTTCAGGGGCCCGCGCGGGCCCCGCGCGACTGGACTCGACTCGCGCATCGGCCCGTCAATCATCGATCGGCTTGTACTCGATCCCGCCGACCTCGAGCTCCTCCTCGCCCTTGGGCGTCTTGAGCAGGACGACGTCGCCGACTTTCGCCTGCAGGAGCGATTTGCCGACCGGCGAGATCCAGCTGACTCGGCCGCGTTTGGCGTCGGTCTCGTCGATGCCGACGATTTGGTAGACGCGTTCGCGCCCGTCACCGTCGAGAACCGTCACTGTCGCGCCGAACAGGACCCGGTCGGAAACCTGGGCGGCCGGGTCGACCACTTGAGCGGAATCCAGCCTCCGGCTGAGGAACCGCGCGCGGCGGTCGATCTCTCGCAAACGCCGCTTGCCGTAGATGTAGTCGGCGTTCTCCGAACGATCGCCGTTGCTGGCCGCCCACGCGACGGTCTCGACGACCTTCGGCCGCTCGACGTGCAGCAGTTCATGAAGCTCGGCGCGCAAACGGTCGGCGCCTTTCGGCGTCATGTAATTGCGCGTACCGGCCGGGCCGGCGCCGGCTTCGGCGCCGGCCTCTTCGCCGGGCTCCGCCTCAAGTTCGCCGTCATCCTCTTTCGTGAAAGCCTTGCTCATGGTCCATCCCTTCAGCGGATCTTACTTTCTCAGAACGCCTGGTAGAAGCAACGACGAACGCCCGGAAGGCTCCCGCGACGCGCGCACCGGGGCGAGAGGGACTTTCATCCTGGGACGCGAACCGGGCGAGATGGGTCCAGGCCTCCGCGCCGGCGGGGCGGAAAGCCCCGCCAAACCGGGACCCCGCGCCCCGCGAAATACGCGCCTCGGCCCGAAAGCTGCCGAAAGGGGAACTTTCGGGTATCCTGCCCGCCTATGATCGGATGGCTCCGGCGTTCCTTGCCGCCGTCGGGCGGCTTGTCTTACCACTACCTCGCATTGCGGTTCTCACGGACCCTGTGGCGGCCGTTCCGCGGGGACGTCGCCCGATGGCTCGCGGAGTGGGCGCCGCGATCGCGCGAACTGGTGATCTTCGGCAGCAGCGCCGGCTACTCGCTCCCGGCGGGATTCCTGGCGCGCTTCGAACGCGTGATCATCGTCGAACCGGACCCGCTCGCGCGCCTGCTGCTGCGGCGAAGGTTCCCTCGGGCGCGCTTCGAGTTCTCTTCCCGGTTCTCCGGAGGCCGCGACCTGCTCGCGCCGATCCCCGAGAGCGAACCGGGATCGACCGCGAAGAAGGCGGTCGAGAAGCTGAAAACATTCCTCGGCGAGTACCCGAACGCCGCGGTCCTGTTCGCGAACGTCATCGGCCAACTGCCACTTGAATTCCCGCACCTCAGCGATGAACTCTTCGCTTCGCACCTGGTTGCGATCCGCGCCGCCGTCCAGGGCCGGCCCTGGGCGAGCTACCACGACCTCCTGTCGACTTGGGCTCGGCCCAGGTCGTTCGAGCCGTTCGAGCTGCCCGCCGGCCCCCTCGACGTCGAGCTCTTCGCGCGCGCCCATCTGGAGCCGGCGCCGACGGCTGGCCGCGCCAGCCGTCTCAACGTGGAGATCACCGATCATCAAACGCACGCGTTCTCGGTCGGAGAACCGACGGGATGCGCGTGGTGGGAACTCGCTCCCGGGCGCTATCACCTGATCGGTTTCGTCCGCTCGCGCGGCGCGGCTCCGCGCTCCGGCCGCCGCGATCAGCGCAGTCTCCCGAGCCTCAAGACGGCGCGCACGGCGCCGACGAGGTAAAGCGAGCCGCTGACCACGATTCTGTCACCGGGAGACGCCGCGTGCGCGACCCGGCGCAGGCAGGACATCGGGTCTTCGTCGACCACGCCGGCCGCCTCGAGCCAGGCTCCGTAATCAGCCGGTGGCGAGCCGCGGAACGGGACGCGGGTGAGGTTCAGAACCGAATCCCCGACGGAGGCGTACAGCTTCAACATGGCGTCGCGATCCTTGCGCGCCCCGATGCCGATGACCCAATGCAGGCGCCCGCGCGGGTAATCCCCGAGCAGATCGAGGAGGCTGCGCACACCCTGCTCGTTATGGTCGCCGGAGAGGTGCACGGGGCACGGGCCGTCGGCGGGATGGAAGGTCTCCATGCGGCCGGGCCAGCCGATGTTTTCCAGAGCTCGCGAATGGGCCGACGGATCGAAACCGAGCTCAGCGAAAAGCCGCGCCGCGATCGCCAGGTTTTCGGCCGCGCGACGGCCGGGAAGATCCGTCGGGACGCGCCCCCAAGGCGTCTCGAGGACGAAGCGCGGCTCGCCCCCCTCGAGTTCCGCGAACGAACCGAACGGCTCGCTTTGCACCCAACGGCCGCCGAGGCCGCGTTTGGCGCGGGCGAACGCCGCCGCCGCATCAGGCGGGAACGCGGCGTGCACGACGAGCGAGCCGGGGCGGACCGCGCCGAGTTTGTGCGCGGCGATCGACTCGAGCGAGCCTCCGAGGATCGTCTCGTGGTCCAGGCCGAGCCGCGTGACCGCCGTCGACGCGTGGTCGAACGCGTTGGTCGGGTCCCAGAGCCCCCCGACGCCGGCCTCCAGGACGGCCCAATCGACGCGCGGGCGCACGGCGCCCGAAAAAAAAACATCGCCCGCCATGAGCGCGAGGGTTTCGAAATGCGAGAGCCCGTGGCGCTCGACCAAGGGTTCCACGCGCGCGAACGTCGCCGCGAACTCGTCTTCCGTCAGATCGGCGCCGCGCGAGCGGATGCGTTCGGTGGTCGAAACCAGATGCGGAGACGTGAACAAACCGACCGTCGCTCCCGTCGCCCCGAGCAACGCCTCAATCCCCTTGGCGACGCTGCCTTTGCCGTTGGTCCCGACGACGAGGATCACCCGGTCGCGCGGCGGTTCCCGGCCGGCGGCGCTCCCGACCTCGGCGAGCGCCGCCTGGAAACGCGCGAAGCTGTCCGCGCGCGCGGGTTCGTCGCGCGCGCTCTCGATGCGATCGAGGATGTCACGATATCGGCTCATCGGCGCGTTGAACCTGCCACTTCCGGGATCGAGGCGAAAATCCACGTTTCCATGGGCGCGAAAGCCGCTGAAGCCGCCGCGGTCGTGTCTCGAACTTGACCCTCGCTTCACAAGCATACCTTGTATCGCGGGACATGTAACCGTAGAGTGCTTCCCATGGGCGCCGAGCGGGAATCGGCCGCGGCGCGGGAGGCGAGAAATGACGGGAACCACCCCTCCGATCGACAGCCTTCAGCTCGAAGCGTGGCTGCGGCAGCTCGAGGCCGCGTTGAACGACATCAGCGTCGTTGACCGCGCGGGCATCGTCATGGAGCTGGATTCCCGCATCCGCGACTCCTACGGGCGCGGCGGGCGCACTCTCGATGAGATCCTCGGATCCCTGGGCGAGCCCGCGCAGGTCGCCAACCGCTACCGCATCGAACGCGGCGCGCAGCCGATCTCCGTCCCCAGGAGCCGGACCCCTTCGGGCGCTTTCTTCAAGTGGGCCACGATCGGCGCCCTCGGCTTCATCGGGATCCTGACCCTGGGAGCGGCGATCCTGGTCACCCGCCTCTTCCCCCTCGTCAAATTGGACAAAGGGGAGAACCGCGTGAAAATCCTCGGCGGAATGATCGACATCGAGGGTTCCCGCCTCGCCAGGGGGATCGGCGCGAACTTCGAGGACTCCGACCTCCGCCTGAACTTCGGCGGACGCGACTCGAGAATGTCCCGCAAGTTCGAAGCCGCCCTCCCCGGCCCCGTGAACTCCGTCGTGTTCACCGCCGGCAGCGCCGAGCTCGAGGTCGAAAGCGGCTCCGGCCGCGACGTCAAATACAAATGCGGGACGCGAGGGGGCCCCGACGCGGCACCCGCCTTCGAAGTGAGCCCGGAGAAAGAGCTGGCCATGGATCTCTCGGCGTACGACTCCGCCAAATGCGAAATCGAACTCCCGCCCTTTACCGCCGTGAAGGTGGACATCGCCGACGGCGACGTGAAACTGGAGGAGATGCGCAATCCCGTGACCGCGAAGCTCGGCAACGGCCGCATCGTCTTCGAGAAGCACCTGGCGGCGCGCTACGATATGAAAGCCGGGGTCGTGAACGGCGCGGTCATCGGCCTGAGCGATTTCGAGAAAAAACAGAATTCCGGCCCGCGGGCGGGAGCCCGCGAACTTTTTTCCGCCGACCTCAAGGTCACCAACGGGAACATCCGCATCGAATAGGACGAGCGCGCCGTTTCAGCGGAAGCAGTTCGTCGACATGAAGCCCTCTTTGCCGTCATCGGTGCGGACCGACATCCAGCCGGGAGCCGACTTTTTCGCGTAAAGGCGCTCGCCGGCCTTGCGGCGCGAGGTGAGCTGCGCGTCCGCGGCGGCCGTCCGGCGCACGTCGCACTCGTGCTTCACGCGCACCCATCCCTCGTTGCGGCCCCCGTCCGCGGCGCGCGCGACGGAAGCCGGCACGAGGCTCGTCGGCGCGGAGGTCGCGCCCACGGCATCGGGCGCGACCGTCGGCAACGCCGCCTGCCTCAGGGAGGAAACGGGATCCGAGGCGGTATCGCGCGCCGGCTGTTCCGCCACGCGCGTCCCGGCCTGGCCGCCGGCCGGCATCTTGTACAAACGCAGGCCCTTCTCGGCGCGCGTCAGTTGCGTTTCAAGAGCGCGCAGCTCTTTGCGCTTGCTCAGCAGCCGCGTCTTCATGTCGGTCATCTCTTTGTTGCTCAGGATCTTCGCCTTCGCGAGCGCCTTCTCTTCGGCGACGATGCGCGCTTTGGCGGCGTCGACTTCGCCGAGCGTCTTTCTGTAACGTTGGCGCGCGGCCTCGGCGGCGGCCGCCACTTTCTCCTTGCGTTCCTGGAGGCTGTCGGCCGCGGCGTCGGCCTGGTCGCGCTCGGAAACGGCTTTTTCCGTCTCGAGCTTGGCGACGTCATGGTGCTCCTGAGCTATGCGCATCTGCTCTTCGGCGACGCGTTGGCGCTCCTGGGCGGCGGCGATGCGTTTTTCGGCCGCGAGCCGTTCGGCCTTCGCTTTCTTTTCCAGATCGTTCCACCTGGTGATCTTCTGCCTGGCGCCCGCCTCGACCTTTTTGGCCTGTTCGGCCTCGCGGATCGCCTGGCGCTTGGCCTCCTCATTGCGGTTTTTCTCTTCTTGCGCGCGGAGGCGGGCCTCTTCCTCCTCGGCGATGGCCGCTTCGGAATCGGCGAGCGACTCTTCGACCTCGATCAGGCCTTCGTCGTCGGCGCGCGAGCCCGAGGGGGCCGCGATGAACGCGAGCGCGCCGAAAACGAGCGCGCCGAAAACGACTCTCTTCTTCTTCCCATTCTCATTGCCGAATGACTGTCCGAGCATGACTCCCACCTTTTTTCAGCGACTCGACGCTCGCCAACGGTCAGCCCATCGCTTGAATCTTGTGAACTTAGAACGCGCCCTGTCCGAATATCCGGCACGCTCTAACCGCTTCGGCCGTCCAGCCGTAAACCATAAGATTCCGGGGCATTATATTCCGAGAAACACCCTGTTTTTCCTCTGGCGCCGACCATAAGTTCGACGGGCGGTCCACGCGCGGCGGCGACACCGTCGAACAACTGGACGCGCCAAACCACCGAGGAAACGGCCGTGGATCGCCTCGCCCCCGTCAGCGCCGGATCAGTGCCAATGCGAGACGAAGAGGCGCGGGCGAGACGGTCTTTTCGCGACAGTGTGAGGAACCCCAAAGAATCACGGACGTTCCGCCAGGATCCAAACCGCCCCTCCTCCCCGAAGAACGGGGAGGTCGCGGGCCGGTGACGGAATCGAGCATCGATGGGCGCGAAAATCGGCTCGCAGGGGCGTGCGTTCCACCAAGTTTCGCGGACCTAGCCCGGCTGAAAGGCCGGCACCGCACTTGCTCTAATGTCAGGCACCCCCCTTTGAGCCGCCTGGTACCCCCCAAACCCCCTCCAGGCGGCTCTTTTTTCAACTTTCAACTGAAACGAGATCCCGAAAGGCCGCCCGCCGACGGAACGCGCGTTCTCAGGTCGGGGTCGAGTTGCGGGCCCCGTCCGCCGCGCGCGAAAATCGAAACATGCTTTCCCTGATGTCTTCTTTCATCGTTCTCTCCCTCGCCGGCCCGGCGCACGCCTCCGCTCCTTCCGACGGCGTCCTTCCGGCGCCCAAACTGCATGTCGTGATCGATCCGGGCCACGGCGGCGTCGACAAAGGCGCCGCCCGCGGCGCGATCCGTGAATCGCATATCGCGCTCTCCGTCGCGAAAAAACTCGCCGACCGCCTGCGCGACGATGGCCGCTTCGCGGTGACCCTCACGCGCGAGGCCGACGTCGCTCTCACGCTCCCCGAACGCGCGGCGATCGCCAAACGCGTTCAGGCCGACCTGTTCGTCAGCATCCACGCCAACGCCTCGGAAGATCCGCGCGCGCACGGGGTCGAATTCTGGTTCCAGAACCAGCTCCCCGCCGACGAGGAATCGCTCTTCCTCGCCAGCCGCGAAAACCAAAGCCACGAAGGCGACGTCCGGCGCGGGCGCGGGGCCGCGGTCACCGCCAAAAGCGATGTCGCCCGCATCATCGAGGACCTCCGCCGCAACCACCGCATCGCCTCGAGCGGCGACCTGAGCCGCACGCTGCTCGCCGAGTGGCATTCCAAAGCGCGCCGCCGAAACAAACACGCGATCCGCCAAGGCCCGCTCTTCGTGGTCTCGGAAGTCCACGTGCCGTCGGTCCTCGTCGAACTCGGCTTCGTCTCGCACGAAAGCGAAGGCCCGCGGCTCACCGACCCGGGCCACCAGTCGCTCATGGCGGGGAACCTCTACGAAGGCATAGCGAAATTCGCCGCCGCGGTCGCAGCCGACCGTTCCCGTTGACAAAACCGGGTCCCCCAGGCACCACAAGCCATGCGTATCGACGGACGACAACCCCGACAACTCCGCCCCGTGAAAATCACCCCGCACGCGTCCCCGTACGCGGAAGGCAGTTGCCTGATCGAATTCGGCAACACGCGCGTGCTGTGCGCCGCGACGGTCGATTCGCTCGTGCCCAAGTGGCTCGCGGGCGCCGGCAAGGGTTGGGTCACCGCCGAGTACGGCATGTTGCCGCGCTCGACGCACACTCGCGTCTCGCGCGAGAAAGCGGCCGGCAGCGGCCGCACCCAAGAGATCTCGCGCCTGATCGCGCGCAGCCTCCGGGCCGCGGTCGATCTGCGCCTCCTCGGCGAAAAACAGGTCATCGTCGACTGCGACGTCATCCAGGCCGACGGCGGCACGCGCACGGCGGCGGTCACGGGAGGCTTCGTGGCGCTCGCGCTCGCGATGCATAAACTCAAGACGGCGGGCCTGGTCGCGCAATCGCCGCTCAAGCAGTACGTCGCGGCGGTGAGCGTGGGGCTCCACCGCGGGCAAACGCTGCTCGACCTGTGTTACGAAGAGGACAGCGCGGTCGAAACCGACGCGAACTTCGTCATGACCGACTCAGGCCGCTTCGTCGAGGTGCAAGGCACGGCGGAGGGCGAGGCGTTCAGCCCGACCGAGCTGCAGCAGATGATCGAGCTGGCCACGGCCGGCTGCAAAGACCTCTTCCACCGCCAGGCCGAAGCCGTCGGCTCGTTCTTCCCCTTGAGGTGATCGCCCGTGGAACTCTGGATCGCGACCGGCAATCAAGGCAAACTCAACGAGTTCAGGATGCTCCTCAACCGGGTCCCCGTCGAGATCCACAGCCAGGCGGAGCTCCCCGTTTTCGCGGCCCCGCCCGAAAACGGCGACTCGTTCGTCGCCAACGCCCGCATCAAAGCGAAGGCGGTGAAGGCGCTCAAAGCGTCGCAATGGGCGATGGGCGAGGATTCGGGCCTTGAGGTGGCCGGCCTGAGCAACCTGCCGGGCATCCATTCGGCCCGCTACGCCGGTCCCAAGGCGAGCGATTCCGAGAACACGGCCAAACTCCTCAAAATGATGCAGCTGAGAGCGGTGAGCTCGCGCGCCGCCCAGTTCCGCAGCGCGATCGTCGCCTACGACCATCAGGGGCGGGAGCATGTCTTCGAAGGCGCCCTCAAGGGCGAGATCGCCAAAGCGCCGCGGGGCGCGGCCGGTTTCGGCTACGACAGCATCTTCGTCCCCGAAGGCCAGACGCAAACCCTCGCGGAACTCGGTCTCGCGTTCAAGAACAAAGTCTCGCATCGCGCGCGCGCGGTCGCCGCTCTCATCGCCGTCCTCGAAAACAGGCTCTAAGCTCGACTCCCGCTTTTTTCGCGGACCGCCCACGCGCCCGGCGCGCGGGCTTTTTCATCAGCCGTTTTCAGGCCCGGTTTCGTCGAGGCCGTCGTCCCCAAGCGTATCGGCGATGAGGACGGAGACCGCGCTCGCGAGCGTCGCGCCGCCGGACCTCGCGCTCAGCTCTTCCTGGGAAACGATATTGAACGTTTCGCCGGCGCGGAAAACCAGGATGCGCTCGAGCGAGCCATAGATTTCAAAATGGCGTTTGGTCTTTTCCGCCGGAGCGATGAGTGCGAGGCGTCCGCCGGACTCGGCCAATTGCTCGGCGAACTGAGTGATGAACCGGATCGCCTGCTGGCTCAGGAACCGGGTGGCGTGCAGATCGATCCCGATACGCGTTTTTCCCGCGGTTTGAGCGGCTCGCAGCTGACGCTCCAAAGCCTCGTGGTTGAGCGCGTCGACCCGCGCTTTGGCGGCGAGGACATGCCAGGCTTCCTGGGAAGCCGAATCGCGTTCCGTTGTTTCCATAACTGTCAGTATTTGAAGCCGCCCCCATCTTTGTCAACGCGACCCCCCCCCCTGGAACCCCGTAACTACCTGTCTTGTCCCTGGACTTTCCCCCCCCCCTCGGCTACACATCTGACTCCAATGCAGGGCCTTAAGATCTTCTCCGGAAATTCAAACAAGGATTTCGCCCAAAAGGTCGCGCGCGCCGCCGGCGTCGAACTCGGGTACTGCGAATTGGGCCGTTTCGCCGACGGCGAGATTCAGGTCGAAATCCATGAGTCGGTCCGGGGCGACAGCGTGTTCGTGGTGCAAAGCTGTTGTCCGCCGGTCAGCGAGAACTACATGGAACTCTTCCTGGTTCTCGACGCGCTGAAACGCGCCTCCGCCAAACAGATCACGGCCGTCATTCCCTACTACGGCTACGCCCGTCAAGACCGCAAAGTCGCTCCCAGAGCGCCGATTTCAGCCAAAGCGGTCGCGGATCTCCTGACAACGGCGGGAGCCACCCGGGTCGTTTGCGTCGACTTGCACGCCGCCCAGATCCAAGGTTTCTTCAACGTTCCCGTCGACCATCTCTTCGCCATCCCGACCATGGCCCGCGCTTGGCGGGAGCGATTCGGCTTTGGCGAGGAATTCGTGGCCGTGAGCCCCGATGCCGGGGGCGTCGAACGCACCCGGGCGTTCGCCAAGCGGATCGAATGCCCCATCGCGATCATCGATAAACGCCGTTCCGGCCCGAATGAGGCGAAGGCCCTGCACCTGATCGGCGATGTGCGCGATAAGACGGCGATTATCATCGACGATATGATCGACACCGCCGGAACTTTGACACAAGGGATTGACAGTCTGCTAAAGAATGGGGCAAAGAAGGTGGTTGCCGTTGCGACGCATGCTGTTCTTTCGGGCCCTGCCATCAGTCGCCTGGCGGAAAGCAATATCGAGCGATTGTTCGTGACCGACACGATCCCGCTCAGCGCCGCTGCGCAAGCTTGCAAAAAGATTGAAGTCGTCTCCGTGGCGCCGCTCGTGGCCGAGGCGATCCGTCGGATCTACGGAAACGCTTCGGTGAGTTCTCTCTTTGATTGAGGACCCGAAGAGCGCGTGTTTGTTGTACAGAACCCGAGGGGCGTGCGCTTTTCGCGCCGGGAACCCGAGGGGCGGACGTTTGTTGATTTGTTAATACGAGGGCTCGCTAGGCGCGGATGTTTGAAATTGGCGCCGAGAGCTTGAAGTTGGAAGGACCGCAAAACATGAAAATGCAGACCGAAATCCCCGTTTACGCCCGCACGACCGGCAAGCACCACTCGCGCGCCTCGCGCCTCGTGGAGAAAGTCCCGGCCGTGATCTACGGCCCGAAAGTGCAGAACACGGCGCTGCTCGCAGACGAACTCGCCGTCAAAAAATACGGCGGCCGCAAATTCGAATCGACCATTTTCAAACTCAAAAGCGACGACGCCAAGCTCAACGGTCAAGCCGTCCTGTTCAAACAGGTGCAGGTTCACCCGGTCACCCGCCGTCCCGTGCACGTCGACTTCTACGCGGTCGACATGACCAAACCGATCCGCGTCCGTGTCGAGATTCGCCTCGAAGGCAAGCCGGCCGGCCTCGCCGACGGCGGCCTCCTCCAGGCCATCGCCCGTGAACTCGAGATCGAGGTCCTCCCGACCGCGATCCCGGATTTCGTCACGGCCGATGTTTCGAACCTCGGCGTCGGCGACTCGCTCCACGTCTCGGACATCTCGATCCCCGAAGGCGTGAAAGTCATCACGCGCGCCGAGCAGACGATCGCCACCGTCAGCGTCGTCAGCGAGGAAACGGTCACCACCACGGCGGCGCCGGCGGAAGGCGCGGTTCCCGCGGCTGGCGCGGCGGCGGCGGACGCCAAATCGGCCCCCGCGGCCGATGCGAAAGCCGGCGACAAGGCGAAGAAGTGATCGCGGCCTGAATCGCCAGTCGATCGAGCGTTCGCGATCGTTTTTCGACAAAGCCCGGGTCACGCCCGGGTTTTGTTTTAAGAAGGTGAGGGACTCGCTTCCATGTGGATGGTCGTAGGGCTCGGCAACCCGGGCGCGAAATATCTGATGCACCGGCACAATATCGGCTTCATGGCGCTCGATAATTTCACCGCTGGCGTCGGCGACCTGCCGTCGCGTGAAGAACGCAAATCGGTCACGTGCAGGTTCAAAATGGAGCACGGGACTCAAGGGGACGGACGGTCCGGGCACGAGGAGATTCTGTTCGTGAAACCGCAAACTTTCATGAACAAATCCGGCGAAGCCGTGCGGGATCTCATGCACTTCTACAAAACGGGGCCCGAGAAATTGATCGTCGTGCACGACGAGCTCGAGATCCCGTTCGGCACGATCCGGTTGGCGAAGAACCGCGGCGCCGGCGGGCATAACGGCATCAAATCGATCAATGAGCAACTCGGCACCCAGGATTACATCCGCATCCGCCTCGGCGTCGGTCGGCCCCCGAACCCGAAAATGGACGTGGCCGACTGGGTTCTGCAGAACTTCAGCGCCGAGGAAGCCGGGAACCTGACCGAAATCCTCAACGCCGCGGGCGACGCCGTCGAGAGCCTCATCTTCGACGGCTATGAGAAAGCGGCCACCCGCTTCAACAAAAACTTCCTTTCCGCTTCGGCGGCGCAGGAGACGAAGAACTAATGGGACTTCAAGCCGGTATCGTCGGTCTGCCTAACGTCGGCAAATCCACCCTCTTCAACGCGCTCACGGCCGCCAAAGCCGAAGCGGCGAACTACCCTTTCTGCACGATCGACCCGAACGTCGGCGTCGTCACCGTGCCGGACGAGCGTTTGAATCAGATCACCGCGCTCGTGAAACCGAAATCGACGGTGCCGACCGCGATGGAGTTCGTCGACATCGCGGGCCTGGTCGCGGGCGCGAGCAAAGGCGAGGGGCTCGGCAACCAATTCCTCGGCCACATCCGCTCGACCGACGCGATCGTGCACGTCGTGCGCTGCTTCGATGACCCGAACATCGTCCACGTCTCAGGCTCTGTCGACCCCGTCCGCGACATGGACGTGATCAACACGGAGCTCATGCTCGCCGACTTCGACTCGGTCGACAAACGCGTCCAGAAAATCGAAAAAGCGGCGAAGACCTCGGGCGACAAAAAGCTCAGGGCCGAGTACGACGCGGTCAAAAAGATCCACGACGCGCTCGCGGCGGGCAAGCCCGCCCGTTCGGTGGATCTGGAAGACGCCGACGTCCCGATCGTCAAAGACCTGCACTTGCTCACGTCCAAGCCGGTCCTCTACGCGTGCAACGTGAGCGAGGAGGATATGCAGAAAGGCGGCAACGAATGGGTCGCCCAGGTCGCCGCGCGGGCGAAGGAGGAAGGCAACCTGCACCTCGTGATCTGCTCGGCCCTCGAAGCGGAAATCTCGCTCCTGCCGCGGGAAGAGCAACCCGAGTTCCTCGCCAGCATCGGCCTGGAAGAACCGGGCCTCAACCGCCTGATCATGGAAACCTACAGGCTCCTCGACCTCTCGACGTACTTCACCGCCGGCGAAAAGGAAGTCCGCGCCTGGACGATCCACAGGGGCATGAGAGCGCCGCAAGCGGCCGGCGTGATCCATTCGGATTTCGAGCGCGGCTTCATCCGAGCTGAAGTCTACAACTGCGAAGACCTGTTCGCACTCAAGAGCGAGCAGGCCGTCAAGGACGCCGGGAAATACCGGGTCGAAGGCAAAGACTACGCCGTCAAAGACGGCGACATCATGTTCTTCCGCTTCAACGTCTGAATTCGAAGGGAACGGCCGCGGCGAACCCACGGCCGCCCCGGCGGGCTCGGGATCAGCGGTTCTTCATCTTGGGGTCGAACGCGTCGCGGAGACCGTCGCCCAAGAGGTTGAAAGCCAACATGGTCAAATACAAAGCGAGGCCCGGGAAGATGATCAAATGCGGATCCGTCTTCGCTTTCCACCCATCATTGCATAAAACGCCCCAGGAACTGAACGGCGGCTGGAGCCCGAGGCCGATGAAGCTCAGGAAACTCTCGAACAACACGTTCGACGGGATCTGGAACGTCAAAACGACGATGATCGGTCCCAGGATGTTCGGGAAAATATGCCGGAAAAGGACGACGCGGCCTTTCGCCCCCAGCGCCTGCGCCGCCTCCACGTAAAGCGACTGCTTCACCTGCATCACTTGCCCGCGCACGATCCGCGCCAGGCCCACCCAGCCGACGATCGAAAGCGCCAAAAAGATCCCCGTCAACGCCTTCAGCTCGGGGCTCTCGAAAACATCGACCGAATTGAAGACGACCATCACGAGGATCAGGAGCAGGAGTTCGGGCACCGCCTGGAGGATATCGATCGCCCGCATCATCGCGGCGTCCACGCGGCCGCCGACCCAGCCGGAAATAGCGCCGTAAATCCCGCCGATGAGGAGCGAGACGATGGCGGTCAAAACGCCGACCGACATCGACATGCGCGCGCCGTAAATCACGCGCGACAGGAGGTCCCTCCCGAGACTGTCGGTTCCGAACCAGTGCTTCGCGGAAGGGCCTTGGAGCATCTCATCGATGTTCTGGGTCTCGAACGAGTACGGCGCGACGACGTCGGCGAACGCCGCCATCAGGCAGATGAATAAAATGAAGATCCCGGAAACCACGGCGGCGCGGTTTTTCCGCAGGCGGCGGAAACCGTCGGACCACAGGCTTCGCGCGGGCGCGGACACCGGGCCGGCGGCATCGACGCCCTCCGGGAGCGGGTCATTTGGATTCAGGGTCGGGACGCTGATCGGCAATGGGAACTCTCCAACTCAAAGATCAAGTCAATTTGATGCGTGGGTCGACGACGGTGTAGAGGATGTCGACGATGAGATTGGCGATCACGAGCAAAACGGCATACACGAGCGTGACCCCGAGGATCAAGGGGTAATCGCGGTTGGTCACACTCTGCACGAGGTGTTTGCCCATGCCCGGGATCGCGAAAATGATCTCGATCACGAACGAGCCCGACAGGATCCCGGCGACCAACGGTCCCGAGATCGTCAGCACCGGGATGAGCGAGTTCTTGAGAACGTGCTTGTAAAGCAACGTCAGGTGCGCGACGCCCTTGGCTTTCGCCGTGCGCACGAAATCGCTCTGGATCACTTCCAGCACGCTCGAGCGCGTGAGCCTCGCGATGATCGCCGCCGGCCGCATGCCGAGGGTCAGCACCGGGAGGACGTAGTAAACCGACGACTCCCAGAGGGCCGGCGGCAACGTCCCGTGCAGAAAAGCGAAAGGCACGCCGAAACTGAAGACCGTGACCAAAAGCGGCCCGATCACGAAACTCGGGAGAGCGACGCCCGAGATCGCGGCGAACATCGCGCCGGTATCGAGCCAGGTGTTGTGCTTCGAGGCCGCGAACACGCCGAGCGGGATGCCGATCGCGAACGCGAGCAGCATCGAGTAGAAGCCGAGCTGCGCCGAGACCGGCAGGGATTCCCCGATGATATCGGAAACCGACCGGCCGATGTACTTGTACGATTCGCCGAGGTCGCCCTGCACGGCGCCGACGATGAAGTCCGCGTACTGCTTCGTCAGCGGGTCGTTGAGGCCGTACTTCGCCTCGATGTTCGCCTTCACCTCCGGCGGCAGTGCCTTTTCGGTGTCGAAGGGCCCGCCCGGGATGAAGCGAAGGAGGAGGAACGTGAGCGTCGCGATGACCCAGACGACGAGCGCCGCCTCGACCAGCCGCTTGGTGACGTACGCGAGCATGTTTTGGCGGATGATCGCGAACGAGACGGCCGCGAAACCCCAACCCACGAGAGCGAGCCGCAGGGCCCCGGGGATTTCATAATCGGCGAGATCGAGACCGATCGCGACGGCGAGAAGAGCGGCCAGACCCCACGCGAGAACCCGGCCGATCAGAGCGTATTGTTGATGAGAGAGGCTCACTTGACCCGGACCTCATTGTACCGATAGCGCGCCAAGATGTTCACGGGATAGTTCTCCACGCGCTCGGCGATCATGTGGTGGCTGACCCCGGTATAGAGGGGAACGAGCGGGACGTCGTCCTCAACGAGCATCTTCTGCGCCTCGGCGTAGATCTGCCGGCGCCTCTCGCGATCGGATTCCGTCGCGGCCTTCTCGATGAGGTCGTCGTATTTCTTGTTCTTCCAGCGCGTGCGGTTGTTCTCGCTGTAGGACGTCATGAGGTTGAGGAAGTTGTCCGGGTCCGGATAGTCGCCCTGCCAGCCGAAGCGGTACATCGGCGGGGGGTCGACCTTCACGGTGTTGAGGAACACCTTCCATTCCTCGTTTTTGATCTCCATCGAGACGCCGAGGTTCCTTTTGAGTTGCGCTTGGATGTTCTCGGCGATGAGCTGGTGGTTCTCGTTCTGGTTGGAGCGGAACTCGATCTTGATTTTCGTCGGATCGTCGTATCCCGCTTCCTTCAAGAGCCCCTTGGCTTTTTCGATGTTGAACGTGCGCCCTCGACCGGCCTCGTAGCCGAACATGCCCACCGGCACGAACGACGTCATCGGGATCTGGCCGCCGGCGAGCACGTTGACGATCTCCTGGCGGTCGATGGCGTGCGCGATGGCCTGGCGGATCTTGACGTTGTCCATCGGCTTTTTCTCGATGTTGAAGCCGTAATACTGGATCGTCAGATTGCCGACCGCCTTGAATTCCTTGCGCTTCTTGAGCTCGCGGATCTGCTGCGCCGGCAAGGAGTTCAGGGCATCGACCCTGCCCGACTCGAACAAGTTGATGGCCGTCGAAGCCTCCTGAATGATGAGGCCGACCAGGTACTTCAACTGCGGCTTCACGCCGTAATACGCGTCGTTGCGTTCCATGACGAGCTGCTTGTCGTGCTCCCAGAGCTTCAAGCGGAACGGGCCGATCGTGACGATGTTCGCCGGCTCCGTCCATCTGTCGCCGTGTTTGTCGATGACGTCCTGGCGAACCGGGAACGTCGAATGATGCGTGAGCAGGAACGGGAAATAGCTCATCGGCTTGTCGAGCTCGACGGTGACCTCGTTGGGCCCCGTGACCCTCACTCCGACTTGAGCGAAATCCTTGAGTTTGCCTTCGGCGAAGGCGCGCGCGTTCTTGAGGGGATAGAGGAAATACGCGTACTCGCTCGCGGTCATCGGGTTCAGCAGGCGCTTGAAGCCGTCGACGACGTGTTGCGGGCCGAACGGCTGGCCATCGGACCACACGACGCCCTGACGCAAGGTGAACGTCCATACGCGGTTGTCCTTGGATCGCCATTTTTCAGCGAGTGCGGGGGCGACATCGGGCTCGGGCTTCGAAAAATCGTACCCGACGAGGCCATCCATCAGATTCTCGGTGACCAAAGCGCTCGTGGTGTCGGTGGCTTTGTGCCAATCGATCGACGGCGGCTCGGTTTCGATCCGGACCCGAAGCGTTTCCTTGTGGGGCAAAGTCAGTTTGCCCTGACCCGGAACGGTGATTTCAAGGTCTTTGCCTTTTTTCGTGCAGCCGACGGAAACGACCGCGGCGACAACGCAGAGCAGGGCGAAGAACGGACGGATCGAGGAAAAGTGAGTCATCGGATCTCCCTGGAAGTCCGAGACTTTTTTCCGACTTAACCCAGCCTGTCAAGGCGGGAGCGACGTGTGTAGACGATGCTCAGTCCATCCTCTCTGTCGCGCCGCATGATGCCCATCACCAAACGTCGGATTTCGACTCGGACGGGCGCACGCCGACGGGGCTCACGAGCCAATTCAAGCTGCGCCCTTCTTTAGGCCCCTGGGCGTTATAGAGCAGATTGTAAATTTGAAAGTTCCGGGAAACCTTTTTGACGTAGTTCCGGGTTTCCACGAACGGGATGTGCTCGATGAACTCGTCCATGTCGAGGAGCCCGAAAGATTTGAGCCAGCTCTGCACTCGATGCGGACCGGCGTTATAGGCCGCGGCGGCCAAAGGGATCGAGCCCGAGAACTTGTCCAAAAGCCTTTGCAGGTACCGCGTGCCCAAATGGATGTTGGTTTCCGGCTCAAGGAGCGTCTGCACCTCGAAGGCGCGAAGGCCCAGCAACTCGGCGACCCGCCGGCTGGTGAACGGCATCAGCTGCATCAATCCCATGGCGCCGACCGGCGATTGGACCTCCTGGCGGTACTGGCTTTCGGCCCGCATGATCGCCCAGACGAACTCCTTCGGCACGCTGAAGCTCCGGGCGCTCGAAGCGACGGACCGTTCGAACGCCCGCGGGTACGCGAACTCCCAGAGCTGGCGGCTTCCCGCCAATCCCCCCCGGCGACGCTCGGCTCCGAAGCCGACCTCGCTGATATAGGACGAGCGGTTGAAATTGTCGACCGCCTGGTATTCGGTCATCAGCTTGCGCCGGTCCTCCACCGAGCGCGTGGACCGCTCGATCTCGTAGAGCTCCTGGCGAGCGAGGTCGGCGCGACCGACCGCCGCGAGTTCGCGGGCGCGGTCGAAGCGCTTGGCCAAGTGGGGATCGTTGAATCGAGCCGTGAGCAATTTCTCCTCCGGGATCGGAACCGGGCCGCCCTCCCCGGCCGCCTCCCCGGCGATCGCCTCTTCGGACTCCTCCTCTTCATTGTCCGCGATCGCCTGGCCTTCGGCGGCGCCGATCTCGAGCGCGCCGTCAGGCGCCGCGGCCACCGAGCGGATTTCCGTCTTCGGCGCGTTCTTTTCGCCGATCGCCTGCAAGCGGTAATGCGCGACGACCGAGTAATACCCGAGCCCCGGATCGCCCGAAAGCTTCTCGAGCAACTCCTTGGCGTCGGATTCGCGCCCGAGCTTGAGCATCGACATCGCCGCCCAATACTGCACGCGCTCGATGTTCGCGGGCGCCACCTGGATCGTCCGCCCGCGGCGTTTTTTCTGGGTCGGTCGCTGGAGTTCCATGAACGCGCTGTACGCGCCCTGGTAATCCTGCTTGAGGTAGCGGATCCACGCCATGTGCCAGCCGGAATCGCGCGCCAAGCCCGACTTCGGCCAGCGGCCCATGAATTCGTCGAATTTGCGTGTGGCGCCGTCGTAGTCCTGGAATTGATAGCTCATGAACGCGGCCTGAAAGAGGGCTTGCTTGGACGAGCGGCCGTTGGGCGCGAGTTTGTACGCTTTGTAATAAGCTCCGACCGCGGCCGGATACTCGCCCGCCCGCGCGGCGGCCTTCCCGAGCTGCATCATATAGCCGACGTCGCGCGCGTGCGTGTCGTAATGCTTGATCAGGAGCTTGAGCGCCTCGTCGGTCGCGCCCTCGTTGATGAGGTGATTCGCCATGAGCATGTCGAACGTGTACGCGCCGAGTTCCGGCGCGTCTGTGCGCAGTTGATTGAGTTCGGCCTGAGCGCGCGCCGAGTCCCCCGCCCACTGCAACCGCTTGATACGGTCGAGCTTGTCCCGGACCGCCACCGGGCAACCGAGCGCTTGACCGTCGACGCGCGCCTTCGGCAGGTCCATCGACCACTCGGCGACGAGCGGATGCGAAGGGTACCGGGAGTAGAGCTCCCTCGCCCAACGGCAAACCGACGACTTGTTTTTCAGCCCGCGGTCGACCCGCAGCAACTGGAACAACACCCGCGGGTAAGCGTCGGTGTATTTGCGGCGCTTCTGGAGATAGGCGAGGTGCCGGCGCGCCTCGACGTAGCTCTTCTCGTGAGCGGCGATCTCGGCGATATGCTGGCGCGCCTCGAGCTGCATCGACTGCGGCGCCTTGGACTCGAGCACGGCCTCGAATTGCTGACGCGCGGACTTGGCCTCACCGAGCTTCATCTGCGCCAAACCCAAATTGAAGCGCGCGTGATCGTCCAAGCGCGTTCCGGCGTCGAGCGCCTGCCGAAAGTGCGCGCGAGCCTCCGAAACCCGCCCTGCCCGGGCGGCGAGGTCGCCGGCCGAAAACAGCAGCAGCGCTCGCCGCTCGGCCGCCGTCTCGGACTTCAAGGCCTTCACGACGAGTTCCAGGGCCTCGACGTGTTTGCCCGCGGCCTGCAGAAGGCGGACCTTGCGCAGGACCTCCTGCTCAGCCGCGGTTTCAGCCGCGGGCGCGGCTTTCGAAGCCGTCGCGGCCGCGGTCTTCAAGAGCGCCGCGGGCGCGGCGACCGCCACCTCGACTGGACCGGCTGCGATTACATGGAAAATGAATGAAATCAGCAAATTACCAACCATCTATACGGGCCGTTGTCGAGCCTCCCCTTCCATGATAGCCGTGGGCCATGGCCAAATCGAAGACCAGATCCATCTTTGTCTGCCAAAACTGCGGCGCCCAGCGGTCGCGCTGGGAAGGCCGCTGCACCGACTGCGGCTCCTGGAACTCGTTCGTCGAAGAACTCGTCACAAAAGAAGCCGAGCCAACGCCGCGACAGCGCGGTTGGAGCACGAGCGCGCACGACGCGAGCGCCTCCGGCGGCGTCGTGACCCTGGATCAAAGTCTCCAAGACCTCAAGATCGACCGGTATTCCACGAGTTTCAAGGAATTCGACCGTGTCCTGGGCGGAGGTCTGGTCCAGGGCGGCTTCGTTCTTCTGGGAGGCGACCCCGGCATCGGCAAATCCACTCTCCTCCTGCAGATGGCCGGCGGGATCGCAAAGCAGGGCGTCGACGTCCTTTACGTTTCCGGCGAGGAATCGGTCAACCAGAGCGGCCTGCGCGCCCAACGCCTCGGCGTGAACTCGGCGCGCGTGCGCATGGCGGCCGAGAGCAATCTCGACGCCATCAAAGAACTCGCCGGCCGGTACAAACCTCAAGTGCTGATCGTCGACTCGATCCAAACCGTTTTTCAGCCGGCGATCGAGTCCGCGCCCGGCAGCGTCAGCCAGGTGCGTGAATGCGCGGCCCAACTGATGGGTTTCGCGAAAGGCTCGGGCGTCACCGTTTTCCTGATCGGCCACGTCACCAAGGAAGGCAACATCGCGGGCCCCAAGGTGCTCGAACACATGGTCGATACCGTGCTGTCGTTCGAAGGCGACTTAAGCCACCAGTTCCGCCTGCTCCGCGCGCTGAAGAACCGCTTCGGCGCCACTCACGAACTCGGCGTGTTCCAGATGGATTCGCGCGGCCTGGTCGAGGTGGAGAACCCCTCCGAACTCTTTCTCGAGGAGCGCGGCACGCGCCTGATCGGCTCGGCGGTGTTCGCTTCGATGGAGGGCAGCCGCCCTCTGCTGTGCGAGGTGCAAGCGCTCACGACTTCGTCCCCGATGGCGATGCCTCGGCGCACGTCGCTCGGTTTCGACGTCAACCGCGTGCATCTGCTCGTCGCCGTCCTCAACAAGCACGCGGGCTTGAGGCTCAACCAGGCCGACGTGTTCATCAACGTCGTCGGCGGGCTCCGGCTCGTCGAGCCCGCGGCGGACCTGGCCGTCGCGGCCGCGCTCGTCTCGACCGAAACCGGCGTCGAGATCGACGCGAAGACGTGTTTTTTCGGCGAAGTGGGTCTGACCGGCGAGATCCGCGCGGTGTCGTTCGCCGAAGCGCGCGTGCGCGAAGCGGAAAAACTGGGGTTTGAGACCTTCGCTCTCCCCGCCTCCAACCGCAAACATCTCGCCGATCTCCCCGACCGGATCAAACGCCAATGCGTCTGGGTGAAGGACGTGCGCGATCTGCTCGAGCTCTTCGACGCCGTCCCGGCGAACGCGAAAGCGGGCAAGAGGCGCGGCAACAAGGGATCGCCCGAACCTCGGTAAAGTAACGAATCCGGGCACCCGTGTCGTGAAGTTCGGCAGCGACGCTCCGCTCGAACACAAGCGGGAACGAACCAAACCAGCCCAAACGCGGGGCGCGGCCGAGCACGCCTTTTGAACTCCTATGGCCGGACCCCGGCCCCAGCCGACGGCCACGGCCTTTTGCGCCCATTATTCAGGAGCTCAAGTGATGCAGGCCTCACGCTCATTCCAAGCCCGCGCCGCTGCGACGGCGGTCGCCGTGGTCGCGGCCCTTTCGAGTTCGTGCGCGCCATCGCGGGAACCGGGTCCGTTCGTGCCCGCGGGGCTCTCGCCGCAGCAACACGAAGCCCCTTTCAAGCCGATCACGCCCACGCTTCCCTCCGAAGCGCTCCAAACCCTTCCCCGGACCGAACGCCAAGTCGGCAAAGGCAAAGACCTCTGCGAGTTCGGAACCATGCGGTTCGAGAACCCCGAGATCTCCTACTCGAAGACGTCGCAAACGATCCACCTCCGCGCCAAGGCCGCCATCCAGGGCTCGATACACGAACTGGACCTGTTCGGCAAAGTCGGCGAGGACGGCACCGCCGCTCTGCTCCCGGTCAAAGGCGACCCAACCAAAGACGGCGCGGGGCCGAAATTCCGCGCCCGCGCCGTCTGCATGGCGGTCGAGAACAACGCGTTCGTCTGCACTTCGCTCTTCGTCGATGTGTACGCGAGAATGGATGGGACGTGCCTAACCGAACAGTTCCTGCTCGAAACCGCGGAGGCTCCAGCCGCCTCCACCGGCGACGAAACGCCGAAGGCGCCTGCGGCCCCACAAGCCGACGACCTCGAACCGATCACCGAAAACGATACCGAGGAGTTCTCCGGCGACGGCCCCGAGCACGGCGAGCCCCTACCCGAGCGCGAGGGGCGTTTCGTGGGTTTCCAAAAACAGGTCGACGATCTCTTTTCTCTCGAGACGCCAGTCGAGTGGGTGAGCCCCACGCCAATCCAAACACACGAAACCACCGCCGATGCGGGCACGAACGATGCGGATGCCGATGCGGACGCAGACGCCGATGCGGCAAGCCCGGGCAAAGAGGCAAGCCCGAGCACGGCAGCGCGCTCAGATGCAGACTATACCGTACCGGCTTCGATGATCGCCATGCTGAAGGGTTTTCCCTCTAAAGCGACGACCCAACGCCCAACAACAGGCCAAACGCCCGCCGCCCCGGCGGAGAACAAACAAGAGGAACCCGGCCTCCTCAAACGCATATGGGACAAAATCGTCGGTGAAGGGAAGACGAATTCGGCGCCTGAGAAGCCATCGCCGGCGCAGGTCAGCGAACGCCGTCAAAAAAACACGCAGCCGCCATCGGTCTCCCCGATCGTGAAACCCTCGCCAACATCAAAACCGACGACGGTCGATCAGAGTCCGCCTCGACCAGCGAACGCAAACGCGAGACCCAACATACCTCATCCGGGCCGAAAACCTAAGCCGGCACCCCAGGACAAACCTCCCCAAGGGGTTGACGCGAGCCCAGGCAAATCCTGGGACACGCATACTCGCGCCACCACTCCCCTTGTCGTGCCGGAACCGGAAAATCGGCGGACGCCCACGCCTCCCGATAAGCCTTCGCCGCCGGCCGCTGTGAATCCGGCGGCCCGGAATCTCCCTCAGGCGATCGGTTGCTACGGTTCGGGCATCATGGACCCGCAACGCCCGAACGTTCCTTGCAACGGCGGCCAGTTGATGAACGCCGCTGCGCTCGACCTCCAAGCCGAACATTTCCAGGTCATGCGGCCCGCCCGCAAAGGACATTTCGCGACCGATCTAATGGTGTCCTTCATCGATCGGCTCGCCAAACTGATCATGACGATCATGCCCGGCCACCGCCTGCAGATAGGGGACGTATCGCGCGAGCGGGGCGGCAAATTCGGCACGCACTCCAGCCATCAGAACGGCCTCGACGCCGACTTGGGGTTCCTAGTGAAAAGCCCATCGCCAGCGAGCTTCGTGACGATCCTCTCCCCGAAGGGCGGCCTCGATCCGGCGAAGGTTTTTGTCGATGAACAGTGGCTGACCTTCAAACGCGTGGTCTCCACGAACCTCGTCAGCCGGATCTTCGTCAACGGCGCGATCAAAAAAGGATTCTGCGCCCACGCGAAGCGACTCGGCGAATTGGAAGCCGAAAAAGAAACGCTCCGACGCATCAGACAAGCGACGGGACACGTTTCCCACTGGCACTTGCGGCTGAAGTGCCCGCAGAACGAGAGCGGCGCCCGCTGCCGCGACGAGATCCCGCCGGCGAACGTGAACGGCTGCTGACGCCGAGGCGAGGCCGCGAAACGGCGCCCCTGGCCTCGCGCTTGCTCGAGCGAGGTCGCCGGGCGGAATCCGGGCTTTGAACAGGTTTGTGTAGAACGTTTGTTGTTTAGGAGTTTCGATGAAAACCGCCATCCTCGCCGTAGCCGCGGCGCTCTCGCTCGCCGGACAGGGCGCGAAAGCCGACCTTCCCCCGTCCACGCAGGTGCGCGGCAAGATCCTCATGGCCGACTGCTCGCGCCTCCTGGTCGAGGCGGCGGCCAACGACCTCAAAGACCGATGCGTCGTATTCTACTCGGGTGTCTGGACCGTCGAAGGCAAGGACGGCCTTTGGGCCGAAGACGTCGAAGGCAACATCGGCTTCGCCGAGAAAAACTCGAACGTCCTGGATTTCGTCGGCAAGCACGTCCAAATGGACGTCAATCTGAACAACGGGCGGATCCTTTCGGTCGAGAACCCCGACTAAGGCCCCAGAGTTCGTCAACGGCGTGCGCGGCCGAACGGGCCAGGCGACCGGCATAGCCTACGCCTTGAATTCGATCTGAGCGCGGGGCCGGCTCACGCAAATCCAGCCTCCACTCCAAACACGCGCGAACCGATGTTCGCGATGTGAAGACTCTATTGTGCTTGCTCGTTTTTTTCCTCGCTCCGACCGTTCGCGCGGTCGGTCCAGAGCCGGCGGCATTTCCGGCGCAGGCCTACCTGGATCTCGAGGACGGCGAAGTGATCTCCATTTTCTCGGCCCCCGGCCAGAACTGGAAGAGCTGTTCCGCCGATCGCGCCTGCAGCGCCTTGGGGTGGCCCGACAACACGGCGAAGTTGAGGGTGCTGGGGAAAAAGAGGGCCGTCGCGACCCCGGACATTTACGATCCGCAAACGAAGACGATGGAAGAATATTACGAGGTCGAGTTCTTCTACGAACGAATCGGACCGAACGGCCGCCGCTACAAACAGTCGGGGCGAGGCTGGGTCGATGCGGCATCGGTGCGGTTCAAGAAGATGGCGCCGATATACTCGACCGCGGCTCCGTCTCCCACCACCGACCCCAATTGCCCGCCCGAAGGGGTCCCTGGCGGCAAACTCGGCTCCGAACGCCCCTCGCGACTCGTCACCCCTCTGGCGAACAAAGCCGTCATCGCGACCGCGGAAGCCCTCATGCCCGCCGTCGGCCACTGCGCGACGCGCGATACCCGCACCCTCGCGTCGCTGACGAACCAAGGCAACCACTACGACACCCATGTCCTGCCGGCACTGCGCAAGGTGAAACTGCCCGACGTGACGAATCAGGAAGGCGAACGGCTCACGCGCAAGCAGCTGATCGACATCGATTCGCTCGCCCGCATGCTCTATTCCGAGACCGGCAAGTGTTTCAAGCATGGTCTCCACCACCCCATGGCGATCGCGAAAGTCGCCGTCAACCGCGTCCACCGGACCGAACAGCACGGCCAGTTCATGGCGGGTCCGCACGCCGCGGACAAAGGCCCGCTCGCGCGGATAACGTGAAGGGCGTGAACTACTCGACCGGCCTGAGTTCGTTCTACGGCATGCGCTTGGTCACCCCGGCCATCGAAGGTCGGCGCGTCGACATGAGATCATGCGTGCAGCTCTGGGTGAAGTGATCGGCCCAGGCGAGCAGGACCCGCCTTGAACCCGACCTACGGCCTCTCTTCGCGCGCGCGCGCGACAGCCCGGCTCCAGCGCCGCAAGCGGTCTTCGCGCGCCGGAGCCGACCACTTCGGGCGGAAGACCCGGTCGGTTTTCCAGACCTTTTGGATTTCGCCCAAATCCTTCCAGAGCCCCACGCCGAGCCCCGCCAGATACGCCGCTCCGGCGACGGTGGTTTCGATCATCCGCGGGCGGACCACGTCGACGCCGAGATAATCGGCCTGGATCTGCATGAGCAGGTTGTTGGCGGCGGCTCCCCCGTCGACGCGGACGGATTTCAAGCCGCTTTTGAGATCTTCCCTCATCGCCAGCAGGATGTCCGTGTTCTGCAGGGCCATCGCCTCGAGCGTCGCGCGCGCGATCTGCGCGCGCGTGGTGCCGCGAGTGAGGCCGCTGATGAGTCCGCGCGCGCCCGGGTCCCAATGGGGAGCGCCGAGCCCCGTCAACGCCGGCACGAACTCCACGCCGCCCGAATCCCGCGTGCCCTTGGCGAGTTTCTCGACTTCCGCCGCGGATTTGATGAATCCAAGTTGGTCCCGCAGGAACTGAACCGCCGCTCCGCAGATGAAGGCCCCCCCTTCGAGCGCGAACGTCGTTTTCGCGTCGCCCTTCAAACGCCAAGCGGCGGTCGTAAGCAGGCCCGAGCCAGAGCGAACGAGTTCGTGCCCCGTGTTCATCAGCAGGAAACTCCCGGTGCCGAACGTGCACTTGCTCTCGCCGGGTTCGAAACACGTTTGCCCGAACAGCGCCGCCTGTTGATCCCCAGCGATCCCCGCGATCGGGATCCCATCGGGCAGGACCTTGAGACCCTTGGTCACGCCGAATTCACCGCTGCTCGCGGCGATCCGGGGCAGGATCGCGCGCGGCACATCGAACAGCGACAGGAGCTCGTCGTCCCAACCGCCGCTGGCGAGGTCCATGAGCTGCGTGCGCGAAGCGTTGGAGACGTCCGTCTTGTGCTCCCGCCCGCCCGTCAGGCGCCACAGGAGAAAAGCGTCGATCGTGCCGGCGAGGACGTCTCCCTTGACGGCCTTTTCACGCAGGCCGCTCACGTTCGCGAGCAGCCAATTGAGCTTCGACGCGGAGAAATAAGGATCGACCACCAGACCCGTCTTCTCTTTGAGCCAAGCCTCCCGCCCCGCTCGTTTGAGTTCCTCGCAATACGGCGTCGTGCGGCGGTCCTGCCAGACGATCGCGTTGTGCACCGGCTTATGGGACTTCCGATCCCAGACGACCACGGTTTCCCGCTGATTGGTGATCCCGATAGCGGCGATGCCCGAAGCCTTCAAACGCGCCTTTTTCATGGACGCCGCGAGCACGGCGAGAACGCTTCTCCAGATGTCTTCCGGATTGTGCTCGACCCATCCGGGCTTGGGGTAGATCTGACGGTATTCGACGCTCGTCTTTTGGCGGACCTTTCCTTTGGCGTCCACGATCGCGACGGTCGTCCCCGTGGTCCCTTGGTCGATGGCCAAAATGAACGTCTCGCTCCTCGCCATCTTCTGTCTCCTTGCTCAACTCCGTGGGCGTTCGCTACGCTCAACATGATGAAGAAGTTTTTGGGATTCCCCAACGAAAAAATCGCCCAGCTGCAGGAACTCAATTACGAACACTTGGCCTACAGAGCCATGCCACGCTTCGCGATGGAACTGCTGCGCAGGTATTTCCGGCTCGAGGTCGAAGGCCTCGACAACGTTCCTCGCCGCGGTCCCGCGCTCATCGCGCCCAACCACTCCGGCTATTCCGGCTTCGACGCGCTGGTTCTCGCGCACGAGATCCAACGCGCCCTCGGCCGTCTGCCGCGGGTGCTGACGCACCACCTTTGGTTCCTCTCGAAAGCCACCGCCATCGCGGCGACGAAAGCCGGCTTCATCGAAGCCAACATGGAGAACGGCCTCAAGCACCTGCGCAAACACAACCTCGTGGTGATTTTCCCCGAAGGGGAAACCGGCAACTTTAAACCGAGCGTCAAACGGTACCATCTGCAGGAATTCCGACGCGGCTTCATCCGCATGGCGCTCGACGCGCAATGCCCGATCGTGCCCACGCTGATCATCGGCGCGGAAGAGACTCATATCAACCTCAGCCAACTGCGCCTGCCGAAGGCGCTGGCGAGCCTGACCTTGCCCCTGCCGCTCAACCTCATCCCGCTTCCCGTGAAATGGAAAATCGTTTTCCTACGCCCGATCCAGTTGCCGTACAAGGCGGGCGCGGCGACCGACGACGAACTCGTGCGCGAGCTCGCCGCCGACGTACGCGAGGAAATGCAACAGGCGCTCAGCGACGAAGTCGCCAGGCGCGACTCCATCTTCAGGCGATGAGGGGGCGGTCAGGGACCGCGGCGCCGGGCCGCCGCGCCCCTCAGCTGCAGCCCATGGAATTGCCGCAGTTCATGCATCGGTAGCAGCTGCCGTTGCGCACGGTGACGTGCCCGCAGAGATTGCAGATGGGCGCGTCGCCCATGAGCTTCGACAACTGCGCGCTCAGCGGATCGGGAACGACCGGCTGGGAAGCCGAACCCGACGGCGAGCGACTCGCGGCGGCCGAACGGTTCTCCCCCGCGACGGCGGCGGCCGTGGCCGCGGGGACTACCGCCTTCTCCAACGGCAGGTCCAATTGGTCGGCCCGCTCGCTCGGCGCGCGCGCGGCCCCTTCGTCCGGCGTCCCGATGGCTTTCCGTCGGTTGACGGCGAGATCGCCGGCGGCGGGCCTCACGTGCACGAAGTCGGTTTTCCCGAGGTATTCCATGCCGAGCACGCGGAAGATGTAATCGAGTATGCTCGTCGCCGATTTGATGTTCGGATGATCGACCAGCCCCTGCGGCTCGAAGCGCGTGAACGTGAATTTCTCCACGTACTCCTCGAGCGGGACGCCGTACTGCAGGCCCATCGACACGGAGATCGCGAAGCAGTTGAGAAGGCTCCTGAGCGTCGCGCCCTCTTTGTGCATGTCGATGAATATCTCGCCCAACCGGCCGTCGTCGTACTGCCCGGTGCGCAGATAGACCTGGTGCCCGCCGACGCGGGCCTCGATCGTCAGGCCCGCTCGTTTCTGCGACAAACGACGGCGACGGGCCGGCGCGAGGGCCGCCGCTTGCGCGGCCGCCTCCTCGAGCTCCCGCAGCGAGTACGCGAGCGGCTCGCCGGCGGCGTTGAGCGCGGGCCCGGCGGCCGGCTCCTTCTTCCCCGCCCGCCCGTTGAGCGGCTGGCTCAGCTTCGAGCCGTCGCGGTACACGGCGACGGCTTTGAGGCCCAGGCGCCAAGACTGTTCGTAGAGGTCTTTGATTTCCTCGATCGTCGCCGAGCTCGGCAAATTGACCGTTTTCGAGATCGCCCCGCTGATGAACGGCTGGGCCGCCGCCATCATCCGCACGTGCGCCATCGGCTCGATGAAGCGAGTGCCGTCGGGCCCGCACCTGTTGGCGCAGTCGAAAACCGCGAGATGCTCGGGCCGGATGTGCGGAGCGCCCTCGAACGTCATGCGCCCACAGACCACTTTGCCGGCGGCGAGCACCTGCTCGTCCGTGAAACCGAGCGCGCCGAGGACCGTGCGCTCCCCCAGCGAAGCCCTGGTCAGGCCGAGGCGGCCGAGCCCTTCGTCGCCGAGGACCCAAGGGGAAACGGCGGCGCTCAAATCGAACGCGCTCGGCAGCGCTCCAGCGATCCTCGCGAAATCGATTTCGTTGAGGCCTTTGCCGCCCAGGCTGTCCTTGTTGATGTGCGGCGAATCCTCGAGCGACATCGTGCCGACCGCGTATTCGACGATCTCGCCCACTTGTTTTTCGGTGTAACCCAGCGTCTTGAACGCCTTGGTCACGGACTGGTTGACGATCTTGAAGTAACCGCCGCCGGCGAGCTTCTTGAACTTCACCAGGGCGAAATCGGGCTCGATGCCCGTGGTGTCGCAATCCATCAGCAAGCCGATGGTTCCCGTCGGCGCGAGCACGGTGGCTTGGGCGTTGCGGAAACCGTTCCTGGCGCCGAGTTCAAGCGCTTCGCGCCAAGCCACGTACGCCTCGCCGAGGACCCCCTCGGGGGCGAGGCTTCGCTCGATGCTGTCGAGCGCGGCCTGGTGCCGGCGCATGGTCCGCATCATCGGCTCGGCGTTGACGGCGTATCCCGCGAACGGCCCGAGGTGGCCGGCCATCTCGGCGCTCGCGCGGTAAGCCTCCCCTTGCATGAGCGCGGTGAGCGCCCCCGCCCAGGCGAGCGCTTCTGGGCTGTCGTACGGTACCCCTCGGATCATGAGCAGCGTCCCCAGGTTCGCATAACCGAGGCCGAGAGGCCGGAATTCGTGCGAGTGGCGCGCGATTTTCTCGGTCGGGTAGCTGGAGAACCCGACCAGGATCTCCTGCGCGGTGAACATCACGCGGCACGCGTGGCGGTACCCGAGGGAGTCGAACCGACCGTCCTCGCCCATGAATTTGACCAGGTTCAGCGAGGACAGGTTGCACGCGGAATCGTCGAGGAACATGTATTCGGAGCACGGATTGCTGCCATTGATGCGGTCGGTGTTCGCGGCCGTGTGCCACGCCTGGATGGTCGTGTCGAATTGCACGCCCGGGTCCGCGCAGGCCCACGCGGCGCGCGCGATCTGATCCCACAATTCCCGCGCCTTGTACGTCCGGATCACGCGCCCGTCGGTCCTCGCCGTGGTCGACCATTCCCCGTCGCGCGCGACCGCCTCCATGAACGCGTCGGGCACGCGCACGGAGTTGTTCGAGTTCTGACCAGAGACCGTCGCGTACGCCTCGCCGTTGAAGTCGCTCGAGTACCCGGCTTCCACGAGAGCGGCGACTTTTTTCTCCTCACGCGCCTTCCAGTTGATGAAATCGACGATTTCCGGGTGGTCCATGTCGAGCGAAACCATTTTCGCCGCCCGGCGGGTGGTGCCGCCCGACTTCGTGGCGCCCGCGCCCTTGTCGAGCACGCCGAGGAAACTCATCAAGCCCGAGCTCAAGCCGCCGCCCGAGAGCTTTTCCATTGAACCGCGGATCTTGGAGAAATTCGTCCCCGTGCCCGAACCGAACTTGAAAATGCGCGCCTCGTTCTGGGCCAGCTGGAAGATCGACATCAGGTCGTCATCGACGCTCTGGATGAAACACGCCGAGCATTGGGGGTTCTCGTACGAGTTCTCCGTTGGCGCCGGACGGCCGAGTCCCTCGTCCCACCGCCAATGCCCGCCCGACCCTTGGATCCCGTACTCGTGGTAGAGGCCGCAGTTGAACCAGACGGGGCTGTTGAACGCCGCTTTCTGCTGCAAGAGGAGGTGCACGAGCTCCTTTTCGAATTGTTCGGCGTCCTCGGCCGCCGCGAAATAACCGCCCTGGCCCTCACCGACCGAGCGGATCGTGCGCGCGACCCGGTGAACCATTTGCCTCACCGAGGTTTCGTGCCCCGTTTTCGGCACGCCGGCCTTGCGGAAATACTTGCTGACCGCGATGTCCGTGGCGAGTTGGCTCCATCCCTCCGGGACTTCCACTTCATCCATGGAGAACACGTCCTGGCCATCGGAGCCGGCGATCCGACTCGAGCGACGGACCCATTTCACCTGCTTGTACGGATCTTGTCCCGGAGCGACGAAAACGGGTTCGAAACGAGCCCCTTTGGCTTTCGCCTGCTTCGACTTCTGGGCTTTATCTCTGGCTTTGGCAGAAGTGGAATCCATCGCGTTGCTCCTCCGAGCGAATCCTTCCGCTCATCAAAACGAAATCACGCGCCGATCTCATTTTCAAGTGGAAGAGCACTAGATATAGGGCCAAAATAATGGGCGATCGCGATATCTAGTGCCACTCGCTCCCTCCCGAAGCGCTTGCTGCGCTGTGACTGAACTGCTAACTTGCGGGGACAATGACTGCAAAGCCCATCTATCTGGACCATCACGCCACCACGCCCGTCGATCCTGACGTGCTGGCCGCGATGCTCCCCTACTTCTCGGAGCATTTCGGCAACGCCATGAGCGGGAACCACGCGTACGGCTGGACAGCTGCGGTCGCGGTGCAAAAGGCCCGCAAGCAGGTCGCGAACCTCATCGGCGCCGACGCGGGCGAGATCGTGTTCACCTCCGGCGCCACCGAAAGCGTGCATCTGGCGATCCTGGGCTTGCTCGAAGAACGTGGCGGCAAAAGCCATGTGATCACCGCCGCCACCGAACACAAATGCGTGCTCGGGGCCTGCGAAGGCGCGCGCAAGCTCGGCCACGACGTCACCGTGCTCGGAGTGAACTCGATGGGGCAAATCGACCTCGGCGACCTCGAGCGCGCCATCCGCCCGGACACCGCCCTGGTTTCGCTCATGCACGCCAACAACGAGATCGGCACCCTGCATCCCGTCGCGCGGGTGGGCGAGATCGCCAAAGCGCGCGGCATCGCGTTTCACGTCGACGCCGCCCAGACGACGGGCCGCCTTCCCATCGACGTGCGCGCGATGCACATCGATCTGCTCTCGCTCTCGGGCCACAAATTCTACGCCCCCAAGGGAGTCGGCGCGCTGTTCATGCGCCAAACGCCGCCACGCCTGCGCCTGGCTCCTCGCATCGACGGCGGCGAGCAAGAACGCGGCCTGCGCGCGGGCACCCACAACGTCCCTGGCATCGTCGGCTTGGGCGCGGCCGCGGAAAAGGCTTTGAGCGCGATGCCCGTGGAGAGCGAGCGCCTGCGCCTCCTGCGCGACAGGATGATCGAGCGACTCACGGAGGAAATCCCGGGCACGGTTCTGAACGGCCACCCGACCGAACGCCTCTGCAACAACGTCCATCTCACCGTCCGCGGGGTCACCGGCGATCAACTGTTCGCCTTGCATGGGATCGCGTTCAGCTCGGGTTCCGCATGCAGCTCCGGGTCGGCCGAAGCCAGTCACGTGCTGACCGCCATCGGAGCGGTTCCCGACCGCTCCTCGAGCGCGATCCGCTTCGGTCTCGGACGCATGACGACCGCCGCCGAAGTCGATGCCGCCTGCGAGCGCCTGATCGAAATCGCCCGCAAAGCCCGCTGAATTTCAATGGGTTAGGCGAGTCCTCGCGGGTGAGGCCGCCCCCGGGTTCACAAGTCACCGGATTTGCGCTATATTCATGAGGACAGTCACATGGAGTGCTCATGATCCAGGTCAGCGAGTCCGCAGCCAGCCAAATCACGCGTTTGAAGTCGGAAGACTCGAAAGCTCAAGAAGACGGTTCGTTCCTGCGCGTGAAGGTCGTGCCAGGCGGCTGCTCCGGCATGTCGTACAAGCTCGAGTTCGACCGGCAACTGACCGATCAGGACAAGCTCTTCGAACAACACGGGACCAAGGTCGTCGTCGACAAAAAAAGCCTGCTGTACGTCGCGGGCATGGTCCTCGATTTCGAAGGCGGCCTCAACGGCAAGGGTTTCGTGTTCTCGAACCCGAACGCGTCGAAAACCTGCGGTTGCGGCTCCTCGTTCGGCGTCTGAGAACGCCTCTCATTCCTCGATCCTCAGTCGGTTCGGGATCTCGTTCTTATCGCCTGGCACAGGCGGGAAAAGCGGTTCGATCAGGCGCGCCGCGCGCGCGATGGCGCCCTCCATCCCACCAGCGAAGTCCTTGCGCTTCACCCCGGCGATCACGGCGTCGACGACTTCGTCCCAAGCGTCTTTCGGGAGACGGGAGGCGATGGCCTCGTCGGCCAGAACAACGGCCCGGCGCTCGAGCAAAGAAACGAAAATCAATACGCCCGTTCGGCTTTCCGTTTTCGTGACGCCCGACTCGAAAAACTCGAGTTCAGCGCGCATCATCGCCGCCGCGTCTCGATCCGCCTCCGGCGTGCAGAGCTTCTGGAAAAAACCGAGCCTCGCCAACGGCCACGCGAGCGAGGCGGCGCAAACCAGCCCCGCGCCTTCGAGAACCCAAAGCGAGACGTCCGCGCCAAACCCCGGGGCTATGGGCGCGAACCCGATGAACAACGACGACAGGGCGAAAAATAAAACCCAGGCGACGTGCCCGGTATGGGTCGAGCGTCGCACGATCATCGGCACGATCTCGCCGGACGTCCGTCGTTCAGCGGCTTCGACCGCCGCGGCTATCGAGGCCGCTCCCGGCGCGTCCATGTAGCCGGTCAACCAATGCGGAAGCTGTTCCATGCCGCTTCTCCCCGTCACCATCTGCCCGAGGCGCCGCCGCCGGAGAAACCGCCGCCTCCGCCTTTCCAACCGCCGCCGGAAGGCCAGCCACCGCGGCCGCCTCCCCAGCCTCCGTAATGAACCCCGGACCGACGGCGCAAACCCCGGCCACCGCCACCGCCCATGAACTGCGTCAAGACGAACCAAATGAGGATGGCCAGGACGACCCAGGCGTTGACCGGCAAGCGCGGAGGCGAAGGGGCGGGCCGACGGATCGAGCCTTCCAGGAGCGGCTTGATGTCGATGCTTGGGTCCGTGGCGCGCGCGATCTGGTAAACGCCTACGATCACGCCGCTGTCGAAATCGCCGGCCCGGAACAGCGGCATCATGCTGTCCTCGATGATGCGTTTGGCCTGGGCGTCGGTGAGATCGCCTTCATTCCCTTGGCCCACTTCGATCCGCGCCTCGCGGTCGTCGCGCGCGATGAGCAAGAGGACGCCACGATCGTCCTTTTCCGTCCCGAGTCGCCACTTTTCCGCAACGCGGATCGAAGCGTCCTCGATCGAAACTCCGCCGAGCGAAGGAACGGTCAAGACTTGGAGCTGTGAGCCACCGCTGTCCTTCAGGCGGCGAAGCGCGCTCTCCAAGCTCGCTTCCGCGGTTCGCGAGAGCAATCCGGCGTCGTCGACGACCGGGCCGGTCAGTTCGGGGACTTCGAAGGCCGCGCCGGCCGCGACCGAGAACGCGAGCACGGCCGCAAAAACGGGCCCCCTGATGATGGCGCGCGACAAGGTTCGCATCGGATCAGAAACCCACCTTCGGCGCCTGTTTTTCCTGCTCGGTCACTTCGCCGCCCCACTGAGGCATGGCGGCGTGATGATAGAAAAGGGAGTTCGTGAAGCTCGTCGGCGGCACCGTGATCAGGTTGTTGAACGCCTGGATCGATTCGATGTAACGCCGGCGCGCCTGCGCGATGCGGTTCTCGGTGCCTTCGAGCTGCGCCTGCAAATCACGGAAGTTCTGATTGGATTTGAGATCCGGGTAGTTCTCGCTCACCATCAGGAGGCGCCCGAGCGCCTGGCTCAGCTGCCCTTGCGCGGCCTGGAACCGCTCGATCTGCTCAGGCGTCGCTTTCGACGGGTCGAGCGTCACCTGCGTCGCCTTGGCGCGCGCTTCGACGACCGCCTGCAACGTTTCCCTTTCTTGTTTGGCGTAGCCTTTGACCGTCTCCACCAGGTTCGGGATCAGATCCGAGCGGCGCTTGTACTGGTTCGTGACTTCAGCGAGCGCGGCATCGACCTGGTTTTTGCTTTGTGGGATCGACTGCAGACCGCACCCTGACGCCAACGTCAGGGACGCGGCGATGAAAATCAAAAACACGGTTCTCGAACGCATACGGCCGAACCTCCCGGAAAAAAATGCCAAAAAGAGCGTCAAGGGAGCTCTGCCCCCAAGCCCGCGGGGCGAACGGTAACGCGAGCGGGCCGTTCCAAGCAAGAAAGACCGGACAGCCGAGCCGCATTGTGCCTTGCCTGCCGTAGGAGAGAAGGAGCAGACTTGAGCGGGCCGGCGGCGCCTTTCGAGAATCGTCATCAGGGCACCAGACGTCACGAGGAAGAGCCAAATGACCATCTTCACGAAAATCATCAACAAAGAGGTTCCGGCGGAAATCGTCTACGAGGACGAACACTGCCTCGCTTTCCGCGACATCAACCCGCAAGCCCCGACCCATGTTCTGCTGATCCCGAAAAAAGAAATTCCGACGATGAACGACGCCACGCCGGCCGATCGGACGATCCTCGGCCATCTGCTGCTGACGGCACCGAAGATCGCCGCTCAGGAAGGCATCGCCGAAGACGGCTACCGGCTCGTCCTCAACACCAACGCGAGCGCCGGTCAAACGGTCTTCCACATCCACATGCACATCATCGGCGGCCGACCCTTGGGTTGGCCCCCCGGCTGAAGGCCGCGACGCGCATAGCGCGGGAACTTCGCCGAAAAGAGGGATTCGAAGGAAGGAGACTATTCTTACTCCACCGCTTTTGAGACCGGCTTTCGCACTCTCGCCGAAGCGGGCATCCTCGAGTCGGCGAGGGCCCTTGACTCATTTTTTGACACTCAAGAGATTCTTTCACGGCCGGCGCGCGAGCCGCCCGGAGCCCTTTAATCATGATATCCTGCCCGCGCTATGAAACGGTTTCCGCGACTCCCGCTTTCCAAACCGACATCGATGCCGTCGGCGGCGCCCGCGCCGCTCCGTATTCGAATCCTCGCTTCGGCGCTCCTCCTCTCCGCCCTGCTCGGAGCGCATGGAGCCATGGCGCTGACGATGGCGCCGGAGTACATCGACGGCCCTGAGACGTGCCGCCGATACAACACGCACGCCGATGAACATCCGATCCACGTGCAGGTTCCGATCGACTATCTCGCCCCGGCCGGGCCGACAACGCCGCTCTACGCCTGGACGCGAGCGCCCTTCGATCCCTCCAAGCCAACCGCCGTGTTCGTGAACGGCGGCCCTGGGGACACGGCTCACGGCACGTACATGAGAATGCCGGGATGGAACCTGGTGTTCTTCGATCAACGAGGCAATTCGTGCTCCAAACCGATGACCGCCGAGCTGTATCGCTCGCGCTCGTTCTACAGTTCGGAAAACACGGCGCGCGACATCGACGAAATCCGCGAACATCTCGGCGTCGACACGATCAGCGTTTACGGCGTTTCGTATGGAACGGTTCCAGCGCACATCTACGGCCACCTCTTCCCGTCCCATGCGCGCGCCGTCGTTCTCGAAGGCGTCATCCACCGCAGCGACGAATCTTTCTTCGAACCGAAGCACAGGCATCGACTCCTCCAGGAATATTTCCTCGCGCAGCCGCGAGCGGTACAAGCGCGGATCCTGGAACTCTCCAAACGCGATGATCTGCCGGAAAACTGGTTTTCCGTCGTCGCCCTGACGATGCTCTACATGGACGACTTCGAAGTTTCGCTGAACCGCTTCCTCAAAAACGTGATCTGGGACGACGCGGCCGCGGTCGCGACGATCCGCCTGTTCATCCGCGAGCAACTCGAGGAAACCGAGTTCGGTTTCAACGAGGTCATGATGGGCATGATCGGCTGCCAAGAAATGAGCATGAACACGACCGGGGTCAGCCTGTATTCCGTCTTCAAGGGGCGGAGATTGGTTTCGGACCGGGTCAACTCTTACCAGAATCTCCTCTGCCGCGACCTCGGTTTCCGGCCGGGCGAGGCCAACCGAACGTACGACGCCGGTCGGTTCCCGACGCATGTCCCGACGACTTATCTCCAGGGCGCGCGTGACGGCGCGACCGTCCTGCCGAACGCCATCGAACACTACGAACGCGCGCGCGCCGGATTCGGCCAAATCTTGATCTTCAAAACAGGCGGTCATATCCCGGTTCAAGGCCCTTTGGCGTCCGGGTATGGATCGGCCGAGGAGGTCGCCCTCTATCAGCGACTTCTAGGACAGGCGCTCAGTGGTCAGCCGTTGGACGTTTCCGATCTGCGCGCCGTCCGCGAGATCGAGCTCAAGCAAACCAAGCGTCGTTGAGCCCCTGGGATTCGATGGCTCGGAACGCTCGGGGGAGCCGCGGCGTCCCACCGAGTGAGAAAACCCGTGCGATGAGCGTTTGCGCGAGAACTGCTTGTGTTCGATACAAGCCGGTTTCCCATGACTCCGGCAAAACTCTCGGCGAACTCCCCCTCCTCAGGGCGCGAGCCGGCTCCGCCGCCACCCGCTCCCGTCCCGCTCGAAGACGTGCCGATCGTGCAGGCGGTAAGGGCGCTCTTCCCAGAGTTCGATCCGCGCGGGCAGGACGCGGTAGCCGCCCCAGAAGTCGGGGCGCTCGACCGGGCCTTCGCCGAACTTGGCTTCCGTCGTCCGCACCAGGTCGAGCAACGTCTGCCGGTCAGGGATGACCTGGCTCTGCGGCGACGACCAAGCGCCGATCTGGCTGCCGCGCGGGCGCGAATGGAAGTAAGCGTCGCTTTCCTCCCCAGGCACGCGCTCGACCCGGCCTTCGACACGGACCTGCCGCTTCAGGCTCGCCCAGTGGAACACCAAGGCCGCGTACGGGTTCGCGTCGAGTTCGCGGCCTTTGCGGCTGAGATAGTTCGTGAAAAACGCGAAGCCGTCGGGACCGCTGAGGCCTTTGAACAGGACGATCCTCGCGTCCGGCCTTCCGTCGGGCGAGGCGGTGGCGAGCGTCATGGCCGTGGGCTCGGGGAGACCGGCGCGGACCGCGTCGTCCAGCCAGCTCCGGAACGTTTCGATGGGGTCGTCGGGAATCTGCGAGGACTCGACAGCTCTGGTCATACGGCAAGATGTGGACCGTGTCCCGAAGGAAGTCAACGGCGACCCGGACCCGGACCTTCGGAAAAAAGATGATCTGAACGAAAACGGATTCATGAATCCAATCGGCCGCCGATAGGAATGTCATGGATAAATTCAACGAAGTGAAATTCAAGGCGGGCGACTTCATTTTCCAAGAGAAAATGGCCTCCACGGCGCTGTACATCATCAAGAGCGGCCATGTGCAAGTCTTCCGCTGGGGCAAAGACCGCGAGCACCGCATCCCCTTGGGCATCGTCGGCTCCGGGGAATATCTGGGCGAACTTTCCCTCCTCCAAGGACAGCCCCACTCATCGAACGCGATCGCGCTGAACGACGTCACGGCGGTGCAGCTGAAAAAGGAAGTCATCGACGAGCAGCTCAAAAGCACGCCGCCATGGCTTGTCGGCATGGTGAAAGGCCTGGTATCCAAGCTGCAACGGACGAACGAGATCCTCCGTCGCAACAACTTGGTCGACGAGACGCTCTCCAACACGACGTCCGCGATCGAGGACAACCACAAACGAAGCCAGAAGGCGGGATGACCGACAGGCGCGCCGATGCGGACAAAAACCACCCGAACGAATTCGCGTTGACCGAACGCATACGCCGCGCGACCGCGCGACCGGTCGCGCGCGTCCGCGTGGGCATCGGCGACGACGCCGCCGTCTGCGAAAGCCCGCAAGCCCCCCTCTTGCTCTGCAGCGACGCGATGGTCGAAGGCACCCATTTCCGACTCGATTGGTGCCGCCCCGAAGACCTCGGCCACAAAGCGCTGGCGGCGTGTTTGAGCGACATCGCGGCGATGCGCGGCCGCCCCCTCTACGCCCTGGTGTCCCTCGCCCTGCGCCCCGACCTGCCGGCGGATTTCATCGACCGGTTTTACATGGGACTCGAAACGCTCGCCGCGCGCCTCGACGTCGCCGTCGTCGGCGGCGACCTCGCGCGCGCCGACCACCAGGTCTTCGTCGACATCGCGCTCGCAGGCGCCGCCGACGCTCCCGCCACCCGCTCGGGCGCGAGGCCAGGTGACCTGCTGCTCGTCAGCGGGACCCTCGGCTCGGCGCGCGCAGGCCTCGTGGCGCTCGAGGGCGCCGAACGGAACCCGCCCGCGGAGCTTCTCGACGCGCACCTCAGGCCCGAACCGCGTTTCGACGTCGCTCGGGCGCTCGACGCCCCAGGGCTCGTCACCGCGATGATCGACGTCAGCGATGGCCTGGCCGCGGACGTCCGCCGCCTCGCTCGGGCGTCGGCATGCGGTTTCATCATCGAAGAGACCGCGATCCCGATCGCGACGGCCGCGCGCGACTTCGCTTCGGCGCGCGGCATCGACCCGCTCGATTGGGCCTGGTCCGGCGGGGAGGACTACCAGTTGCTCGTGGCCGTCGACCCGGATGCCTGGAGCGAGCAGGCCGCCGCGCGTCCCGAATTGAAACGCCTCTTGACCCCCGTCGGCCGCGCCACGGCCGCGGAGGCCGGTGTCCAACGCGTCAAAAGCGATGGGACGCGCGAAGACGCGCCGGACTCCGGTTGGGATCATTTTCGCCGATAAGCCGGGAGGGAGGGGCGATGGGCGCGAACGCCGGCAAATTCTATCCGCGGGCGCCCCGCTATCTCCTGCGTCCCCTCGACAAGAACATTCTCCGCTACAAAACGTCCGGGGCCCGGGGCGACGCGCTCGCCGCGACGGTCACGGACCTGTCCGAATCCGGGCTCTCCTTCGATCTCACGGGCGAAGATCCGCCGCGCGAGCGCGAGATCCTGAAAGTGGAATTCACGGTCCCGGGGCGCCGGCAGATCGCCTGTTTCGCGACCGTCACGCGCGTCGAGGCGCACGTCGAAACCGACGGCTCCACCGGCAAAAGCGTGCGCGTGGCGATCCGGTTCCACGACCTGCCGCGCGCACATCGCCACTCGCTGCGGGACGGCCTCGCCGACCGGATCCGGGACGGCGAAACCGCGCCCCGCCCGCTGGGAACGCCGCCGCTCGGGCTCGCGCTCCGTTTCGCCGCCGCGTGCGCCGCCCTGCTTTCCGCTTTTTTCCTGATGATGAGCGGATATTGAAACGCTCTAATGAAGGCCGGATCGGCCGGGCGGGACCGCGATGCCGGTCTTCAACTCGTCTTCGCTCGCTTCGCGCACGTCGAGCACCCGCACCTCGAAAACGAGCGAGACGCCCGCGAGCGGGTGATTGCCATCGAGAGTCACGGTTTTCCCGCCGACCTCGACGACCCTCACCACGATCGGCCGCCCATCGGGGCCGGCCGTGTCGAATTTCATCCCGGCCGCGATCTCACGCCCCTTCGGAAACGCCGCGAGCGGCATTTCCGCAACCAGCTCCGGCCGATACGGGCCGTAGGCGTCGCGCGGGTCCAGGCGGATCGTCCTCGCGAAACCAGGCGTTTGCCCCTCGAGCGCTTTTTCGACCGCGGTCAAGAGTTGCCCGCGCCCCTGCAGGAACACGAGCGGGCTCTCGGGCGTACGGATCTCGAGCTCGTTGCCCTGTTCGTCCCGCAGCTCGTACGCCAGGGTGACGACGCGATCGGGACGGATGCGGCGACTCATGGGACCTCCCCTTCCGAAATGATGCGCGCGGGATTGCCGCGGGCGGCGGCCAGCCGCGCGAGGAAATCATCGCGGGTGACGTATTTGCCGCCGATCGATTCCACGAGCGGCGTCACCATCTGCGTATCCATCCACGCCAACCCTTTTGCCTGCAAATGCCGGATCAACCTGAACAAGCAGTGCTTGGACGCGTTCGGAGCGCGGAAGAACATGCTCTCCCCGCTGAACACCCCGGAGACGTAAACGCCGTAGAGCCCACCGACGAGTTCGCCGTCGCGCCACGCCTCCACGCTGTGCGCGAAGCCGGCCTCGTGGAAACGGATGTAGGCGCGCCGCATGTCCGGCGAGATCCATGTCCCCGTCTCATGGGCGCGCGGAACCGTGGCGCAGGCTTCGATGACCTGCGCGAACGCCGCGTTGAACGTGAACGTGAACGGCGGCCTCTTCGTCTCGCGCAGGAACCGGCGCGGGAAACGCGCATCTTTGAAATCGATCACCCCCCGTCGCGGGGGGCTGAACCAGAGCAACGGGTACCCGTCCTGCGGCCAAGGGAAGATCCCGCGCCCGTACGCTTCGGCCAGAGTCGCGACCCGCAGGTCGCCGCCGACGCAGAGCAAGCCTTCGTCGGTCGCGGCGCGCGGGTCCGGGAACACCAAGCCATCCTCGAACGCCCCACGCGTCACGCCGCCCTCTCCCGGCAACGGTCGCAAATCCCGCATCTGTCGCCCGCGTCGAACCCGAAGTGGGAACGGATCCCCTGCGCGCGACACTCCTCGCTCCTGACGAAACCCATCATCTCGTGGAGCTTGCGGTTCTGGCCTTCGATCCTCGCCCGGCAAAGCGACTCGTCGAGGTACTCGCCCTCAGGTTCAGGGCCCGGCGACCAATCGCGCGGCGAGCGCGCGTTTTCGAGCGAACCGTGGCGTTCGAGCAAGTTGACCGCCGTCTCGATCCGGAAATCGCGGCGGTTGTAGAAGTTCATCTGCGTGCGCAGGTAATCGGGGCCCTCGGCCCGCGCGCGGCCAAGATTGCGCGAGATCAGGTTGTAAACCCCGCGGATGAAACCGGGGTCCGGGTTCGCCCACTTGATGAAGTCCATCTGGATCGCGAGATCGTCGGGATCGAAGAGCAGGCAGGCGGCCGCTGGCGCGCCGTCTCTCCCGGCCCTCCCGATCTCCTGGTAATACGCCTCGAGCGCGGCGGGGACTTCGGCGTGCGCGACGAGCCGGACATCGGGCTTGTCGACGCCGAGACCGAACGCGGGCGTGGCCAGCAACAAAGCGTCGGGGCTTGCCAGGAACTCGTCCTGAACCCGCCGGCGCTCACGGTCCGGGAGCTGCCCATGATAGGCCATGTGCTCCAAACCGAGCCGCGACAGCTGCTCGGAGACCTCGCGCAGCGTCTGCACCAGGGAAACGTAAACGATCGCGGACCCCGGGTGCGCGTGCCGCAGCCCCACGAGCGCGCGGATCTTCTCGTCGAGGCCGTGGACCTCATGAGCCTCGATGGCGAGGTTCGGGCGGTCGAGCCCCTCGTTGAAAACCCGGTGCGGCTCGCGGTCGAGCCCCAGTTGACGAAGGATGTCGTCGCGCACGGCCGGAGTCGCCGTCGCCGTCAGCGCGAGCGTCGGCGGCTGGCCGAGCGACTCGCGAATCTCGCCGAGACGCGAATAGTCGGGCCGGAAATCGTGCCCCCAGGACGAGATGCAATGCGCCTCATCGACGGCGAAAAGCGAGATCGCGTTGCGCTTGAGCGCCGCTCGGAACTCGCCCTTGCGGAACCGCTCGGGCGTGACGTACAGCAATTCGTACTCGCCGCGGGCGAGCTTGCGGTGGCGCGCCTCGCGCTCTTGGGACGACAGCGAGGAGTTGATGAAGGCGCAACGGAATCCGCGCCGCGCAGCCGCGTCGACCTGGTCTTTCATCAACGCGATCAGGGGCGAAACCACCAACGTCAACCCCGGAAGCATTTTGGCCGGCAGCTGGTAGCAGAGGCTCTTGCCCCTCCCCGTCGGCATCAGGAGCAGAGCGCTGCCTCCGTCCAGCACGGTCGCGATGACGGCCCCCTGAGGGGCCCGGAAGGCCGTGAAGCCGAACACCTCCCGCAGCGCCCGCTCCGCGCTCTGAAGCTTCGTTCCGACTTGGTTCACGCTCGTGTTTCGCAAAAAACCGCCCCCGGCAGACACCTTCATTAAGTCATTGAAATACCGGGAATTCACCTGTAAATCCGCCGCCCGCTCCCAGGCTTAGCGAAAAGCCCCGCCAAGCGGCGAAGCGGTTTTCTCCCGACCCGAAAATAAGGTAGGATACAGATGATCTTTTTGCGTTGACCCGGGCTTCATGCTAAAGCATGACCTTATTTTTTAAGTCTTCCCCGCTAGTTAAGGGTGAGTGCGTTTCATGCGGCGTTTGGAGCCGCTGACAGAAGGGTTTGTTCCATGGCTGCAGGCAAAGAGTGGGTTCTCGAAAACGTCCGTAACATCGGTATCTCCGCGCACATCGATTCCGGCAAGACCACGCTGACCGAGCGTATCCTGTTCTATACGGGCCGCATTCACGCGATCCACGAGGTCCGTGGCAAGGACGGTGTCGGCGCGACCATGGACTCGATGGACCTCGAGCGCGAAAAAGGCATCACGATCCAGTCGGCGGCGACCAACGTCCATTGGAAAGAAACGAACATCAACATCATCGACACCCCCGGGCACGTTGATTTCACGATCGAAGTCGAACGTTCGCTCCGCGTTCTCGACGGCGCCATCCTCGTCCTCTGCGGCGTGGCCGGCGTGCAATCGCAATCGATCACCGTCGATCGCCAGATGAAACGTTACGGCGTTCCCCGCCTGGCGTTCGTCAACAAACTCGACCGCTCGGGCGCCAATCCGTTCCGCGTCCTCGAGATGGTGCGCGAGAAGCTGCGCCTGAACGCGGTGCTCGTGCAGATCCCGATCGGCCTCGAGGACAAGCTCGAGGGCTTGGTCGATCTCGTCGCGATGAAGGCCTATTACTTCTCCGGCGCCGACGGCGAAGTCATCACGGAGAAAGACATCCCGGCCGATCTCGCCGACAAAGCCAGGGAATACCGCGCCGAACTGATCGGCAAAGTCGCCGATTTCGATGAAGGCATCGCCGAGAAGTTCCTGATGGAAGAGGAGCCCTCGATCACCGAGCTCAAAGCCGCGATCCGCAAAGCGACGATCGGCCGCAGCATCGTCCCGATGTTCTGCGGCTCGGCTTACAAAAACAAAGGCGTCCAGAAGCTCCTCGACGGCGTCACCGACTACCTTCCGAATCCGACGGAAAAGGACAACTTCGCCCTCGACAAAAAAAACGCCGAGCAGCAGGTGAAAGTCCTGGTCGACCCGAACGCTCCCTTCGTCGGCTACGCTTTCAAGCTGGACGAGGGTCGCTACGGCCAGTTGACCTACATGCGCATCTACCAAGGCACGGTGAAGAAGGGCGACTTCATCTACAACGCCCGCGACGGTAAGAAAATCAAGGTCCCCCGACTCGTCAAGCTTCATGCGGACACGATGGAAGACATCGATCAAACGTCGGCCGGCGACATCGTGGCCATGTTCGGCGTCGATTGCTATTCGGGCGACACCTTCACCGACGGCACAACCGAGCTCACGATGACCTCGATGCACGTCCCGGATCCGGTCATCTCGCTGGCGGTCGCGCCCAAGAACAAGGAGACGGCGGCGAATTTCTCCAAAGCGCTCCAGAAGTTCCGCAAAGAGGACCCGACGTTCCGCGTCCACAGGGACGAGGAGTCCAACGAGACGATCATCTCGGGCATGGGCGAGCTTCACCTCGAGATCTACATCGAGCGCATGAAGCGCGAGTTCAATTGCGATGTCATCGCCGGCAAGCCGCAGGTCGCCTACCGTGAAACCATCGGCGCGATGACGGCGTTCGATTACACCCACAAGAAACAAACGGGTGGCTCGGGCCAATACGCGAAAGTCGTCGGCACGATCGAGCCCCTGCAGGTCGAAGAGGGGAAGGATCCGAAGTCGTACGAATTCGTCGACGAAGTCGTCGGCGGCCGCATCCCGAACGAATTCATTCCCGCCGTGGACGAAGGCTTCCAGGACCAGATGAAAAAGGGCCCGCTCATCGGCTTCCCGATCGTCGGCGTGAAGGTCGTTCTGAAAGACGGCGCGTACCATGACGTCGACTCGTCGTACCTCGCGTTCAAGATCGCATCCATGGCGGCGTTGCGCGAAGTCTACATGGCGGCGCAACCGGTCGCGCTCGAGCCGATCATGAAGCTCGAAACCGTCGCGCCGGAAGAGTATCAGGGCGCGGTCATGGGCGGCATCAACCAGCGCCGTGGCATGATCCAGGGCACCGAGACGATGGAAGGCAACGTCACGATCACGGCTGAAGTTCCGCTCACGGAAATGTTCGGCTATTCGACGGACCTCCGCTCGGCGACGCAAGGCAAAGGCGAATTCACCATGGAATTCGCCCGCTACGCCCCGGTCCCGCGCAACCTCCAGGACGAACTGCACAAGAAGTACCTGGAAAAACGCGCCGCCGAGAACAAGTAAGAAGAGGAGGGGAGAACGGGCACGCGCCCGATCCGTCCCGCCTGGCTTCGCGAAGAGGCGGCCCGAGGGCCGCCTCTTTTATTTTCAGCCTCTTCGCGCAGGATCCGCCCATGACTGATATTCGATTCATTTACGTCACCGCGCCCGATGGGAACAAAGCCCGCGAACTCGCGCGGAAAATCGTCGAGGAACGCGCGGCCGCCTGCGCGAACATCCTGCCGCAAATGGAATCCATGTATTGGTGGAAGGGCTCGCTCGAAACCACGAACGAAGCCGTCATCATCTTCAAGACCCGCGCTGACAAAGTCGACGCATGCATGCGGGCGATCCGGCTCTGGCACCCCTATTCCACACCATGCATCGCCGTCCTGCCTATCGAAGCGGGAGACACCGACTATCTCAACTGGCTCGCCAACGAAGTGGAAAAGTGACACGCACCTTTTTGTAGCGCGCATGCGTTATCGTGTGTGAAAAGCACACGATAACGCATGCGCGCTACAAAAAGGTGCGTGTCACTTTTGCTCCTCAATGCACCTTGACAGGCACGGACCCGGCGGCTGACATGGGCGCATGAATTCTGACAAAGAGTCCCTCGCCAAGGATATCTTTCGTGTCGCGCACTTGCTCGGCGAGTTCAAGCTCCGTTCAGGGCGGGTTTCGAACGAGTACTTCGATAAGTATCAGTTTGAAAGCGACCCCAAGCTGCTTGCGGGAATCGCCAAGCGGATGAAAACCCTGATCCCACCCGATACCGAATACCTGGGCGCGCTCGAGATGGGTGGGATCCCCGTCGCCACCGCGCTTTCGCTCGCCACCGGCATCCCCGTCATCTTCGTGCGCAAGAGCCCGAAGGATTACGGAACCTGCAAGTTCGCCGAAGGACCGTCCATCCAAGGCAAGAAGATCTGTTTAGTCGAAGACGTCATCACCACGGGCGGCCAAGTCGCGACAAGTGCCGGCGATCTTCGCGCCGATGGGGCGGTCATCGACATGGTCCTGTGCGTGATCGATCGCAGCGAGGGAAAAAACGAGAAACTCCAGCAGGCGGGGCTCAAGCACTCGGCCCTGTTCACCATGGAGGAACTCAAAGCGGCCGGCGGCGCGGCCTGAGGATGATGACTCCGACGCTCCGGGCCCTCGTTTCAATCTTCGCGATCCAGCTTTCGCTCGTTTGTTCCGCTCAACCGAGCAGCCGCGCCAGGACGCCTGCTCCGCTACCGGCGAAGCCGGAACCGCTGCCGCAGCTGCCGCCGCCGTTCGCCGAGCAGTCGTTGCCGTTCCCCGTGCGCTTCATCGACCGCCCCTACACGCTTCCGAAAGGGCTCCATGAATTCAACCTCACGGGCGGCCTGGCCTCAGCCGAGTCGCTCGGTTACGGCGTCGAACTCCTGCCGTATTTGACAGGAATCGCGTACCGCCAGCCGCTCACGAACGATATGAGCCTGATCTGGAATCCTCTGCCGCTCGGAGTGCAATATCAGCCGAAACGCGCCGAAACCACCCTCACAGGGGTCTCATGGTCAATCGGCTGGCAGCATCTGGGCAACGTAGGCGCCAAACCCCAGTTTTCAAGTTACATGCGCTCCAACTTCGACCGTAAACGCGCCCTCGAGATGGAATTGAACCTTTTCATGCTCCTGCCCTTCGACAAAGCGCCGTCGCTTTGGTCGGGCGCGTTTCGGATCGGCCCGCTGTTCCAGCAGTCAGAGACTCTCGCCTTGAGCCCGCGCCTGTCCATTTCCATCGACAATCTCCGGCTGGAAAGCGTCTTTCGCCAAGGTCGGACGCCGATCGAAAGCCGGGACGTCACCTCCGAGTCGGCGCGACTCACGTTCCCGTTCAGCCTATGGGTCGGCTGGGCCGTCTCCCCCCGCTTCGACACCAATCTGGAATACACTCTCTTGGGCTCGGGATTCCGTACGGGCACCTATACGCACCTCGGCCTGCTCACATTGACGGGTCGTTGGTAGTCCACCGTCCGGCGCGCCGAGCCCCAGGACTCCGAAACCGGCGTCAACGGCGGAACAGCGACGCGGGCTCGATCTCGGCGCTACTTCTCGCCGACGATGTAGGCGACCCACGCCTGGCATTCTTCGCCGGTTTCGGAGCGATTGAACACACCGTTCCCCGTACCGGCCCTCGTCGTTCCTTCCCAGTACACGTGCGTCTTGCGAAAACCGGCTTCAGCCATCATCTCGCGCAGCTCGGGAATCGTCCACATGCGCCAATCATAGGAAAAGACCTTTTCGCGCCGTTTTTCCCCGTCGCGCTTGAAATGGATGTGAAACGTGGCGTTCGCGGAAACCGGATCGAAACTTTCCTGCTCCCAATAGTACTTGAAGCCCTTGTGCGCGATGACGTCCTCGTTGGCCTCCTGGCACTGGCTTCCGCCGAAACAGTCGACGAGTAGGATCCCGCCGGGCTTCAGCGTCGAGAGGCAGTTGTGAAAATACGACTTCATCACACCGCGGTCTTTGAAGATGTAATGCGAAAAATTCATCGCGCAAACGACGTCGGTCCGCGGGAGATCTGGATTCAGCACGTTGTCCCTCTGCACGCGGACCCGTTCGCGCTGGGAACCGTCAAGTCCGGGCATGTAATGGGTCAACCCGTAAAAAATCGGCTCGGCGTCGAGATCGACCCCATACGCCTCGTACCTCTGCCCCAGCTTGACCCACTCGCAACAGATCGAGAAGGTGCCGCAGAAATCTTCCCGCAGCGAGCCCGGCTCCCGTCGGCGCAGTTCCTTGTAGGCATCGCGGATGAAACGGACATCGACGTCGGGCGCTTGCACGGCCCGTCGATAGTAGTCGTACTTGTCGAATTCCGCCTTCGCCGCGGTCGGCGCCCGTCCGCGGCTCAAGGCGTCTCCGCAAGAAGATCGCGAACGTCGCGAAGGATGTCCTCGTAATGAGGCACTGACGCCTCTTCAAGGCTCGGATGCAGTCCGATGCCGGGGACGTTTTTACCGGCGAGGACTTTTGGGCGCGCCATCAGTTCGTAGAAGAGTTCCCGAGCGCAACGGTACGCCAGGTGCTCGCCGAAGTTGGTGACCTCCGTGTCCTCGTTGACGAAAAGAACGCGGCCTGTCCTGCGGACCGACGCCTCCACCGACCGCCAATCGTAGGGATAGAGCGAACGCAAGTCGATCACCTCGATCGCGACGCCCTCGGCCCGGAGATCATCGGCGACCTTGTTGCAGATCGGAAGCGTGCGCCCGTAGGAGACGACGGTCGCGCGATCCCCCTCGCGGGTCACCTTGGCTTCGCCGATCGGGATCTCGAATTCCTCGAGATCCGGCCATTTCGGTTTCCATTTCGAGCGGTCGCCGATGGGCGCGTCGATCATGGCTTTCAATTGCTTCTCGTCAGTCGGTTCCCCCGGGATCAGCTCTTCGCCGCGAACGCGCATGAGTGCTTTGGGCTTCAGGAAGAGGACCGGGTTCGGATCCTTGATCGCCGAGATCATCAATCCATAGGCGTCCAGGGGCGTCGATGGACAAACGACCTTCCACCCCGGCAGCCGGGTGGCCCAAGCGTCGAAGCTATGCGAATGGTAAATGGAACCGCGGATCCCGGCGCCGACCGGGGTCATAACCACGATCGGCACGTTGTACTGGCCGTTGGACGCCCAAAGCGTGTTGCCGCCGATTTTGAGAAGGTCGATCGTGTTGAAAATATAGTCGGCAAACTGGATCTCGGCGACGCAACGGTCACCCGCCAAGCCGATGCCGATCGCCGCTGAAATGATCCCGCGCTCATCGAGCGGCGAGTTCCAGGCCGCTTTCAAACCCTGGGTCGCGGTGAAAACGCCGCCCAAAGGGGCGCCCACGTCCTCTCCGAAGATGTCCGTCACCCCTAAGCGCGTTTCGCCGACGTGAAGGGCCATGCGGATGGCCTGCGCCATATTCGCCATCAGAATTTCCTCCAGTCCGCGTTTTCACTGCCGACGTAAGTATGGTCCCAGACGCTCTCGGGCCCCGGCATCGGCTCGGCGCGGACCGTCTCGGCGGCCTTGCGGCTTTCGTCGTCGTATTTTTTCCAGACGCCCTTGCACGCCTCGGTCGTGATGACCTTCAAATCCACGATTTTTCTCTCGAACTGTTCGATGGGGCAGATGTCGGTTTCGCGATTCGCTCCGGACGCCGACGAATGGCCGTACAGGCGCGAAACGCGGAATTCGGCGAGCACCGGTTTCCCCGTCTTTCGGATGTACTCGAGTTCGGCCCGGATCCCGAGGTACGCCGCGATCGGGTCGTTGCCGTCGATCAGAGCCGTGCGGATACCGAAGGCCTTGCCGCGATCGGCGATCTGCTTTTCACCGTGCTGGCCATCGTAATGGGTGGAGATCCCCCACTTGTTGTTTTGCACCGTGATGAAAATCGGAAGCTCATTGCCGGGGCGGCTCGCCCAAACGAGGCAACTCGCGAAATCGCCTTCCGCGGTCCCTGCGTCCCCGCCGGTCACGATCGTGACGCCCTTGCTGTTCTTCCGCCGTTGCGCGATGGCCGTACCCACGGCCATGCCGTATTGAACCTCGATGGGCGAGCTCACCGGAAGCACGTTCCATTGCGGAAAGCAGTAGTGGTTGCAAAAATTGCGGCCGCCGGTCGACGGATCCGTCGCGCGATTCATCATGAGGCGAAGCGAATCCTCCATCGTCATGCCCAACGCGACCAGTGTCGGGGTGCAACGGTAGTGGAGATGCAGGAAATCATGATCCGGTCCCCGCCCTTTGCTCACGAGCAGGCCGAGGGGCACGCCGAAAGCCTCCTCGCCGGGACCGCCGATCCAGAAATAAGCGTCGCCCGCGCGGTAGACCTTGATCAAACGCTCCTCGAGGACGCGCGACTTCACCATCAGATCGTGCATGCGCAGCAGGAGCTCTTTCGGCAACTCCGGACGCGAGCGCGGGGCAGCGGCGGCCGACTTGCGGGTCATCGCTCGAGAGCCACTGAGTTGTTTGCTGGATGTTTTGCGCAACGAAGCCGCGCGACCGGCCGCACCCGGGATTTTTTCCAATCCTTTGCCGCCCGCACGCTTGGCTGGAGTCACTTTGGCCATCGGGACTTCCTTCTGAACCGAGAGAACATCCCTGAAAGGCCGGAACCTTCGTCGCGTCCCTGCCAGCCGGCGGGGAGAGACCCCACGCCTGCCGCCGGCTCCCATCGCTCGCGCAGCGGCGGCTGCCCGGCCGGGCGCGCGCCCACGGCGACCTCTCAGGGATGTCCTCTTCTATTGATACGACAGGGGTACAAGCCCCTCCCACCTTTGTCAAACCGGGTCGCTGACGGAGCGAACGGGAGGCGGGTTCGACGGTGAAATACAGAGAAGGGCCGAGCCCTTCTCGGGGTGCCCCTCTTTCAGTTGTCTTTCTTTTCCTCTGGCTGATCCGGCGTTTTTCCAGACGCCTTGGCGCCGAGTACGAGGCCCCTGCCCACTTGCGTCTCCATGAGGTCGGCGAGCACGTTGGCGGCTTCGACGACGTCGGCCCGCTTCAAGTATTCCACCTGCTTCTCCTCGGTGGAAAAACTCTTCTTCTGCTCGGCCTCTTCCTTTTTTTTCGTCGAATCTTTCAAAGACTCGGCCAGCTTCATCATCTTGCCCTTGTCTTTGGCCTTTTTGTTCTCGGCGACGATCTTCTGGAACTCCTCGTTCTTCGCCACGCGCGCCGCTGATTTCGCCTTGAGCGCCGAGATCGTAGCCGCGTCGACCCGGCGCCAAGCGCCGGGCCCCGACGTGACGTAGGCGTCAGGCGAGAGGAAAGCTTTCACCTTTTTCGGCGGCAACGAATAATCGAGGCTCTTCTCGCCGATCTCATCGGTCGAATACGGGCCCGGCAGGACAACGTCGCCGTCGACCCCGCGATGCTGCGTGGAGAAGCCGCCTGGAGTGAAGAACATGCCGACCGTGACTTTCAACGCGCCCAATTGGGCCGGCAGATCGACGACGGTCTGCACACTTCCTTTGCCGAACGTGTGGTCGCCGCCGACGATGACCGCGCGGCTGTAGTCCTTGAGCGTCCCCGCGACGATCTCCGACGCCGACGCCGAGATGCGGCTGGTGAGCACCACCATCGGGCCCTCCCAATCGACCGACGCGTCCTCGTCGTCGAGCGTGATCTCGCCCGACATCGGGTCGCGCGCCGACTGCTTCACGACGTTGCCCGTCTTCAAGAACAGGCCCGCGATCCTCACCGCGTCCTCGAGGCTGCCGCCGCCGTTGCTCGAAAGATCGAGCACCAGGCCCTCGGCCTTTTGCTCCTTCGCTTGCTTGATCAGTGCCTTCATATCGGCCGCCGAGGACCGACCGCCGCGCCGGGCGTCGGCGTAGAACGACGGCAGGTTGAGAACCGCGATCTTGCGCTTCTCTCCCTTGACGTCCTTTTCGATGAAGCTCAACTGGGCCGCGTCTTCCTCAAGCTTGATTTTGTCGCGCATGAGCGTGACCGTGAAACGTTCGTTGCCGTTCTGCCCCTTGCGCAGGATCGTCAAGCGGACTTTTGAGCCTTTGGGGCCGCGGATCCGGCGGACCACTTCGCGCAGCTCCATATCGATCACGTTTTCCATTTCGGACGGTTGGCCGTCGGAACCGTACTGCCCGACCGCGACGATTTTATCCTGCGGTTGGAGCAGGCTGCTGTTCTTGGCGGCGCCGCCCGGGATCAGCTGCTCAACGATCGTGAAACCGTCCTGGGACGACAGCGTCGCCCCGATCCCTTCCAGCGACAGGCCCATCTGGATCTGGAAGTCCTCCATCACGTCGCGCGACATGAACGAGGAGTGCGGATCGAGACCTCGGCCGAAAGAGTCCAGGTAATCCGCGTAAAGCTGTTCCCGGTCGCGCTCTTTGAGGCGCTTCGCCGTCCGCTCGTAACTGCGCACCAGCTGCTGCTGCGCCTCGGCCTGACCGATCCCGCCGGCCATCGAGTTGGAGAGCTGGAACTGGATGTACTTCGTGTGGAACTTGTCGGCCTCGGCCTTGTTGGCGGGGAACTTGCGGCTGCCGGGATCGATGTTCAAGGTCGTGTTCGGATCGAATTTGAAGTTCTTGTCCTCAAGAGTTTTCTTGGCGAATTCGGTGCGCTCGTCGACGCGCTTGCGGTAAATCGCCTGCGCCTCCTCAATGGCCTCGCATTTGCCCTGCTCGACCGCCTTCATCACGCCTTTCATCCTCTGCTGAATCTTGGCGACGTCGCTTTGGTAGAGGTACATCTTGGCGCCGTCGAGGCGCTTGAGGAACTGATCGATCAGCCGCGTCTCGAGCTTGTCGGTTTTCTTGTCGAACGTGACATGCAGGTTGAGGAAGGATGACGTGATCACGTCAAGGTGCTTGCACGCCAGCCGCACTCCGCTCGGCGGGGCCTCGGTCCGCTGCGCTTCGGCAGGCGGCACGCGCAAAAACGCGAACATGAACAGGGACGCCATCGTCATCCGTCCGGCGGACACAAAAAACTTTCCGATTTGAGTCATGAAGAGCCTTTCGCGCATGGCAAGGATCTACTTCGAGTCTAGCATATTCTCACCGCGATAATGCATCGGAAGATTCCCTCCTAACCGAGACCCCGGTCTGGGCTTTTTATGTAAGCCAGCGCGTCGAAAACAACGGTTTGTTTATGTTTTGGGCAGCAGAGAAAGCTGTTCGAAAGCGCTGAACGCTTTTTCGGCTTCGGCGCAGAGCGTGGCTTCGGTCCGGTCCGGATAGACTTCCCATTTCACGAATCGACCGGATTGGGTTTCGATCACGAAAAACGACATCTCGGGATAACGTCGCTTGAGGTGCGTCATCTCGTCGACGATGAGCTCGATATTATGCGGGTCATCATCGGACATCCCGAAACGATGATAAGGGCTGTAACCGTACAGCCGGAGGGCTTGGTCGACGGACGAGCGGATCGCGGCCTTTTTCAGCGCCGCCACCGATTGCCTGAAATCGGAATCGCCGAGTCGGTCGCGGATATCCCGGTTCGAGACGGGGTAAACACTCAAGTAATTCGGCTCATGCGGAAGATGCTTCTCTTTCACCAACAGGCGAATGCCGTCCTTGATCGTCTCGGGATGATGTCCTCGCGCCGTGATCACCGACATCGGCCGATGGTTCAACGTCGCGTGGTAGAAACAAGACCACGACGGGCCCTTCCATTGCACGTCGGGAAACCCGAGCGCGGCCGCCAAGTCCTCGATGAACGTCTGCCGGCGCCCCATCAGTTTTTCGACGACCGATATGTCCTGATCGCGAAAGCAGCGGAACGTGCCCGCCCGCTCGCAAAAATCCACCCTGTAGTCTTTGTACGGGCCGCCCACGCCGATCCACTTCGAAACTTGGGCGAACTCGCCCGAGGAGAGTTTGAGCTCCGCTCCGGTATCCTTATGGAAAATGAACGCGGGCGTCGATAGGAACGCGATGTTGTCGTCAAAGTCGAAAAAATAGAAACTGCGCCCACCTTTGTCGGCGTTGCGGTCGCGGAAGCGCTCGCGCTGGATCGGCAGCTCCAATTGGCCGCGCGGGACCCGGGGCTGCCGCAACTTCCAGACCTGCAACGCCTCTTTCAGGATACGGATCGCCATCGGCTCGCCTCTCATCGCTCCACGCTTGGCATTTGGAACGTGCATTCCGAATGCCAAGCGAAGCGCGAAAAGTCCCGTCCGAACAAAGGCTTATTCGCCGCCTGCGCTCATTTGCGGGCGCTTTTCGCCCTGGGTGCGGGCGCCCCGCCCTTTTTCGTCACTGTTTTGACCGCGGGCTTCGCCGGCGGAAGCGCTTTTTTCACATCGCCCGCGACGGCTTTCGGCTTCGCTCCTCTGGCCTTTGCCGCGGTTTTCTTGGTCGCCGTCTTCCGTTCGCCGGCTTTCGGCGATTTGCCGGTCTTCTCCGCGATGAGCTCCATGGCTTTTTCGAGCGTGACGTTTTCGGGCGTAACGCCTTCCGGAAGCGAAACATTCGTTTTGCCGCTTTTGATGTAAGGGCCGTATTTGCCGCTGAGCACTTGCACGACGTCTTCCGTGCCCGGGAACACACCCAGCTCTTTCAGCGGAGCCGCGCGACCGCGGCCTTTCTTCGGCGCGCTCAGCAGTTCCATCGCGCGTCCGAACGTGATCTCGAAAAGGCTCTCGCCTTTCGGGATCGAGCGGAAATCGCCGTCGCAAACCACGTACGGGCCGAACCTCCCAAGCCCAGCCTTGATCTCCTTGCCGCTGCTCGGATGGGTGCCGAGGGTTTTCGGCAACTCGAGGAGCCGCAACGCCTGCGGCAGATCGACCTGATCGGGCTCCATGCCGGCCAACAGCGAGACGCGCTTCGGTTTCGCGTTTTCGTCAGTCGCGTCGCCCAGCTGCACGTAAGCGCCGTAACGGCCGGTCAGCACGTAGATGGGTTCGTCCGTTTCCGGGTGTTTCCCCAACGCGTCCGATCCGTTGATCTTCTGGTCGATCAGCTTGTTCGCCACGTCGAACGTGATATCGGCGGGCGGATGGGACTCCGGCAGCGAAGCACACGCCTCCCCGCCGTCTTTTTCCTTCCGGCAAACGTAAGCGCCGTAACGACCGACACGGAAATCGAGTTGCTCGATGCCCGCCAGGCGGATCGAACGGGCCTCGTCCGGCTCGATCTTTTTTTCTTGCGCCTCCACCTGGCGTTTAAGCCCATCGTCGCCGAAATAGATGGTCTTCAGGTACTTCTGCCAGTCGAGATCGCCCTGAGCGATGTCATCGAGCGACTTTTCCATGCTCGACGTGAAACCGAGGTCCACGTACTTCGGCAGATGCCGGCTGAGCAGTTTCGCCACCACCATCGCGGTGAACGTCGGCACCAGGGCGTTGCCCGCCTTGCGCGCGTATCCGCGGTCGATGATCGTGCTGATGATCGACGCGTACGTCGACGGGCGACCGATACCCTCCCTTTCCATCGTCTGCACGAGCGACGCCTCGGTGAAGCGCGCCGGGGGCTTGGTCTCGTGCTCGGTGGCGCGGATCGACTTCGCGCTCACTTGATCGCCGACCTTCAGTTCCGGCAACCGCACTTCCTTTTCCTCGAGGGCGGCGTTCTCGTCATCGCTCCCCTCGACGTAGGCGCGGAGGAAGCCGGGGAATTCGATGGTCATGCCGCTCGCCGCGAAAACCGCGGGACCGACGCCGAAGCGCACGCTCACCTGCTTTTGCCTCGCGTTCACCATCTGGCTGGCGACCGTGCGTTTCCAAATCAGCTCGTACATCCTGAGCTGCGTCCCGGAAAGCCCGGTCTCGTCAGGCGGCACCATCTCGGTTCCGGCCGGCCGGATCGCTTCGTGCGCCTCCTGGGCGCCTTTGACCTTCTTGCCCTCGTAGAGCCGCGGCGCTTCTGGCAAGTAATCCTTGCCGTACATTTTCTGGATGCGGTTGCGAGCGGCCGTCAAAGCCTGTTGCGAGAGAAAGGTCGAATCCGTACGCATGTAGGTGATGAAACCCTGTTCGTACAGGCTTTGCGCCACCTGCATCGCCTCGCGCGCGCCCAAGCCCAATTTCCGGTTGGCCTCTTGCTGCAACGTCGAAGTGATGAACGGCGGGGCCGGCTTGCGGGAAACGGGTTTCTCCTCGGCCTCGATGACCTTCCACGCGGCCCCTTCGAGGCGCCGGCGAACGTCTTCCGCTTTGGCGGCGTCAAGGTGCTCCATTTCCTTGGAGCGGTCGGCGAAAAGCAGCCCCGTTTCGGGATCGAAATCCTTGCCCGTCGCGACTCGCTTGCCGTCGACGCTCAAAATGCGGCTCAGAAAGCCGATGTCGGATTTTTCGCACTCGGCCTCGAGCCCCCAATACGCGGACTTGTGAAAACGAATCCGCTCGTGCTCGCGCTCGACGATCAGACGCACGGCCACCGACTGCACGCGGCCGGCCGAGAGGCCGTAGGCGATTTTCTTCCAAAGCAGAGGGGAAAGCGTGTAACCCACCAGGCGGTCGAGGATGCGACGCGCTTCCTGCGCGCGCACGAGGTTCGTGTCGATGTCACGGAATTCGGAGAGCGCGCTTTGGATCGCCTCTTTCGTTATCTCGTTGAACACCATCCGCTTGGTCGGGACCTTGGGTTTGAGCACTTCGATCAAGTGCCAGCTGATGCTCTCCCCTTCTCGGTCTTCGTCCGTCGCGAGGATGAGCTCGTCGGCGTCGATGAGCCTGTCTTTGAGTTGCTTCACGACCTTGGTTTTCGTCTTCGGCACGCAGTAGACGGGCTCAAAGCCGTGGTCGACGTCGACGCCGAGGGTGGCCCAGGGCTCCTTCTTCACCTTTTCCGGGATGTCTTTCGCCGACTGCGGCAAATCACGGACATGGCCCATGCAGGACTCGACGATATAGTCCTTGCCGAGGAACTTTCGAATCGTCTTCGCCTTCGTCGGCGACTCGACAACGACTAGCTTTTTGCCTGCCGATTCCCTTTTGGCCATCGAACCTTCCATAATTTTAGGCATTTAATGCTTTGCGTTGAATTCAGCTCAAATCTCAATGCATCTATATAATGCCAAAATGAGTTCTCAGCCACCGAGAAGCAAGCGGAAATTTCTGACGCAGCGGAGCCCAAAGTCGAACCTGGTCTCCTACGATCACGGAGCAGATCGATAGACTCGTGACCATGAAACCCATATCGGCCTTCAAGAGCGCGCACATCGACATCCTGTTCACCGACATCGACGACACCCTCACCGACCATGGTCAGCTCGGGCCCCAAGCTTACGAGGCGCTTTGGCGACTTCACGACGCCGGCGTAAAAGTGGTTCCCGTGACCGGTCGGCCGGCCGGCTGGTGCGAAATGATCGCGCGCTTCTGGCCCGTGCACGGCATCGTCGGAGAAAACGGCGGATTTTACTTCCGCTATCACGCCCGCAAAATGATCCGGCACTTCGTCTTCGACGAACGCGTACGGGCTGAAAACCGCAAGAAGCTCGATGAAATCCGCGAGGACGTGCTCCGCGAAGTCCCCGGTTGCGCGCTCGCCTCCGATCAGTTTTCGAGATTGATGGATCTGGCCATCGACTTCCGCGAAGACGTCGACGCCCTCCCCGAGACCGCAATCGACAAGATCGTCTCGGTTTTCGAGCGCCACGGCGCCCAAGCGAAAGTGAGCTCCATCCACGTCAACGGCTGGTTCGGAGCCTACGACAAACTCTCGATGTGCCGCGAATACACGAGTCGCGAACTCGGCCTCGACCTCGAGAAGGCCAACCCTCGCTGCGCGTTTTCAGGCGACAGCCCGAACGACGAACCGATGTTCGCTTTTTTCCAGAACGCGTTCGCCGTCGCCAACATCCACGGATTCGTCACGCGCCTGCGGCACCGGCCCGCCTACGTGACCAAAGGAGACGGCGGCCTCGGATTCGTCGAAATCGCCGACACGATCATCAAAAGCCGCGAACCCGCCCGCTGATTCCTTCTCACCCGCCAGGCTATTTCCGCGGCCCTGGTTTCCCGCTCCCGGCGGACGCGGTTCTGTCGCCCAGCAACGCCGCGAACGGGTTGTTGAACGGCGTCTGCGGGCCACGCGGCTTGTGATCGCCATGCGGCCGGCGACCACCCCGATCCCCTTCGGGACGAGGGCCGCGGATCGCGTTCGGGCGAGAGCCGCCACCGCCAGGCCCGCCCTTAGCGGCCGGCGAACGCGAACCCCGATCCCCTTCAGGCCGCGGACCGCGGGGCCGGTCACCGACTCGCGCCCCGCGTCCCGGAGAACGCGAGTCCTGCGTCGAGTCGCCCTCGATCCGGTTCCTCCTTTGCGGAGCATCGTCGAGCAGCATCGAAAGCGAGATTTGATTCTTGTCCTTGTCGACGCCGAGGACCTTCACAGTCACCTGATCGCCGGGATTCACGACTTTCCGCGGATCATCGACGAATTTATGCGAAAGCGCCGAGATGTGCACGAGGCCGTCTTGATGCACTCCGATGTCGACGAACGCACCGAAGTTGGTGACGTTGGTCACGATGCCTGGGCAGATCAGGCCCTCTTTGAGGTCTTTCAGTTCGAAAATATCGTCGCGGAACGCGAATACCTTGAACGGATCGCGCGGATCGCGACCCGGCTTCTCAAGCTCGCGCACGATATCATCGAAAGTGAATTCGCCGACGATCTCCGCCCACTTCGATTTGATCGCCAGGAGTTTTTTGGCTCCCTCGCCGATCAACTCCGAGACGTTCACGCCAAGGTCCGCGGCCATGTCGCGCACGGCCTGGTAACGCTCCGGGTGGATGCCGGTCTTGTCGAGAACGTGCTTGGAATGCGCCACGCGCAGGAAGCCCGCGCATTGCTCGTAAACCTTCGAACTGAAACGCGGCACCTTCATGAGTTGATCGCGGTCCTCGAAGAGGCCCGAGGTCTTGCGGTGCTCGACGATGTTCTTCGCGAGCGCCGGTCCGATGCCCGCGACGTGCGAGAGCAGAGGCGCCGAAGCCGTGTTGAGATCGACGCCGACCGCGTTCACGCAGCTTTCGACGACCTCCTCGAGCCCCTTTTTGAGCGCCGGCTGCGCGACGTCGTGCTGGTATTGGCCGACACCGATGCTCTTCGGATCGACCTTGACGAGTTCGGCGAGCGGGTCCTGCAGGCGGCGGGCGATCGAAATCGCGCCGCGCACGGTGAGGTCAAGGTCCGGGAACTCCTCGCGTGCGACGTCACTCGCGGAATAGATCGAAGCGCCCGATTCGCTGATGAGGATCACGGGGACCGCGGTGTCGAGCTCTTTCAAGATCTTGCGCAGGAACGCCTCCGCCTCGCGCCCGCCCGTGCCATTGCCGACGGCGACGGCCTCAATCTTGATTTGTTTCAGCACGTCTTGGAACAAGGCCTTCGCCCGGCCGTCGGCGCCTTCGCCCATGATCTGCAAGACCGTGTGCGATATGAAGTTCCCTTGCTTGTCGACGAGCGCGATCTTGCAGCCCGTGCGGAGCCCGGGGTCGACGCCGAGCACGCAGCGCGGGCCGAACGGGCTCGAAAGCAGGACGCGGCGCACGTTCTCGGCGAACACTGCGATCGCGTCCCTGTCCGCTTTGTCTTTCAGAACGCGATGGACTTCATTGCCGATCGACGGGTGCACGTGCACGGTCAATGCGACTTTCGCGCAGTTCTTGAGGAAATCGGAGGCGTGAGAAGACGGTTGCGAGCAGGCGAAGTTCTCGAATCTCGCGAGCAACAGCGCCTCGTCACCCTCGATCGTGACGGCGAGTTCGCCTTCATTCCAACCGCGGCGCATGGCGAGGTACCGATGCGACGCCTTCGGCTCCTGCAACGATTTCACCGATTCCGAGAACTCGGCATACATTTGGTACTTCGAGTGCGGCTTGAAATCCTTGGTCTTCTTGGAGACGATCTTGCCGTTCTCGAAGAAATCCTTGCGGACCGTTTCCCGCAAGTCGGGATTGTTCGAGATTTTCTCGACGATGACGTCCTGCGCTCCCTTGAGAACGAGGTCGTACGTGGCGAAGCCGGCGGCGACGTTGAGGAAGTCCTTCGCCTTGACCTCAAGCGTGGTCTCGTCCTGGAACTCACCGTGGCCCAGCGCCCAGATCCAATCCGCGAGCGGCTCGAGCCCAGCCTCGCGCGCGATGGTCGCCTTGGTCTTCTTTTTCTTCTTAAAGGGCCGGTAGATCTCGTCGAGCTCGGCGAGGTCCATTGACTTCAGAATGCGCGCCTTGAGTTCGTCGGTGAGATTCCCCTGGCCGTCGATCTCCTTGATGAGGAACGCTCGCCGCTTAACGATCTCTTGATAAGTTTCGTTGGCGTCGATCACCGCCCGAATCGCAACCTCGTCGAGATTGCCGGTGCGCTCTTTGCGGTAGCGGGCGATGAACGGGACGGTGCCGCCTTCCGCGGCCAGCTCCAAAACGGACTGAGCTTGGTTGAAGCGAACTTCAGGGTGAACGAACGAAAGGTACTGCTGGAGGGTGGTTTCCATAGCAACTCATCATGGAAGGCGGTTTTTCTGGATACTCGCCAGGCCGCTGCGACGCCGCCGGTGCGAGACTGCATCGGGATCGTTTGATCGGAACTATTACGATAGAAACCATCGTGTTCAGAGCCACCCGATGATTCACTTGTGGCGGTAAAGAATCAATCCGTTTGTGGGATCGTAGGGCGAAACACCGACAGTGACCCGATCACCGACGACGACGCGAATATTGAAGCGTCGCATTTTCCCGCAAAGCCGGGCCATGATCTCGACAGTGTTGTCGAGCTGGACCTTGTAGAGACCGCCGGCCGCGGCATCCACGATCCTACCTTCGAGTTGGGCCAAATCGTCTTTCGCCATAGATCCCTGGGTGTAGATGAAAACCCTTGAAAAAACAAATACAAACTTCGGCCCTCCGTCTTCGAAAGGCCGGCGGCCGTCCCGCCGCTTTCACTGCGCGAACGCAAAAGGGATTACCCTTTGTAGTTCGAGATGAGCATCTTGATCCCGTCCTTGAACAACACTTCCAAACGATCGTTCTGGCTGGAGAGCACGTAACCCCACCCCAACACTTTGTGCATGATCGCGGTACGCGCCTCGTAAGAGTTGGACATCTTGTACGGAATCGCCTCGAGCTCCTTCGATCGCTCGTAGAGCGCGTTCCATTGCGCACCGAGATCGGCGAGTTTATCGAGCGCGAGCGCCAACGATTTGGCAGCCTTCCTCGCTTTCCTTTCACCCTTCGGATCCACGGCCGCTTTCGCCTTCTTCTCAGGCTTCCCGCTTTTCTCAGGAGCCCTCACGAGCAGGCTGGGAGCCGTTTCCGCCTCCAAAGTCGCCTCCGCGGCGGCGGCCCCCTGAATGTCAGCTTTGCCAGGCTTCACCGCGATACCCCGGGGGACGACCTGCAAACGCGCCCCGTCCTTGCCGGCGCTCGGCTTCGTCGCAGGCGCTTTGGATGAAACTTTGCCGAGGGAGGGCCCACCGGATGAAGCCTTAGGAGAAGCCGCACCCACTTTCGCGCTCGATGCGCTTTTCGCAATGGATTTGAGCGGAGCGGTGGATTTAGCCGAAACGGCGCCTTTGGACGACGCGGCTTTGGTCTTGGATGCTTTGTTGGATGACTTGGATGCGGCTTTGGATGACGCGCCTTTCACCGCTGTTTTGAGCGGCGTCTTTTTCGAAAGACCCTTCGCGACGGTCTTGGTCTTCTGAGCTTTGGTCGCGCTGATTTTAGCACCCTTTGCCATTGACCCTCCGCATTAATCTTTTCTTAACGTTGTGAAAACTAGAGTAATATGGACTGAAAAACAAGCGCTAACGTCAAGCACTAAGATAAGCTCAGTGACTTTTGCTCCGTGGACGCTAGGATGACGACCAACCATGAGTGATGCGACTGCACCGACCTGCGAAACCCTGCTGTCCATGTTCCCGAATCTCTTCACTCTCTGCATCGGGGACCGCACGATCCCCATCCGCTCGATCCGCTCGCCCGAAAGCCCCGAGGCGGGCGCCGCGGTTTTTTGCAGCAATCCGAGGGTTTTCGCGCAGGCTCTGGCCGGTGCGGCTTCCGTGTTGGTCGTACCGGCATCGGCCGCCGCCGAGCTCGAGCCCCGGCGCGGCTCGAAAACGCTCTTGGCCTCACCGAATGTCGAATACGCCATGGCGACCGCGATCAACGCCTTCTTTCTCAAGTCGCCCTATACCGACGCCAGCGAGGAGGACCGTCACCCCACGGCGGCGATCCACTCGAGCGTGACCATGGCCGATGGCGTTCGCGTCGGCCCTCATGCCGTGGTCGCCGCGGGCTGCAAGCTCGGCAAACGCGTTTTCATCGGCGCCGGCGCCGTGATCGAGAAAGGGACGGAGATCGGCGACGACACCACGGTCCATCCGCTCGTCTACATCGGCCACGGCACTCGAATCGGCGTGCGCTGCGAGATCATGCCCAACACCACCCTTGGCAAGGAGGGGTTCGGGTACGCCCACGACGAGAAGGGCAACCATCACCGCATCCCGCACCAGGGACGGGTCGTCATCGAGGACGATGTTCACATCGGCGCCAACTGCTCGATCGACCGCGGCACGTTCGGCGAAACACGCATCGGCGCCGGCTCCAAGCTCGACAACCAGGTTCACGTCGCTCACAATTGCAAGATCGGCCGCAACTGCCTGCTCACGGCGAAGTTCGCGATCGCGGGCTCCAGCACGATCGGCGATCACTTCGTGGCCGGCGGGAGTTCCACCGTCACCGGCCACATCGCGATCGGTGACGGAGTGCAGATATCGGGAATGTCGACCGTCAACAAAGACCTCCCGGGCCCCGGCCGATACGGCGGATTCCCGCTCGTACCACTCCAGCAGCACCTCAAAATACGTGCGGCGCTCGTGCATCTTCCTGAAATGCGCAAACAGCTCGGTCGCCTCATGAAAAAGCTTTCCCCGGACGGCGAAGCGTGAACGCGCCATAGGGAGTTCAACGCCCACGCCGCGCGACTCTTCCCTCCGCGGCTTCCGCCTACAGCGTCGTATGGGTCTTCACCCGTCCGCGAACGAGGTCGAAGTTCTCTTCGAGAGAGGTGTAGCTCGGGATCTCGAGCCAGTCGAATCTCCGGCGGCAATCTTGGAATTCGACGTTCGGGTCGCATAGGGCGTTCAGATACGCGATGAAGTCGCGCACATCCTCGATCGAGCCGGGGTCACCTTCCCCCGGCACCACGAGAGCGGGCTGAAAACGCGTGAGCAAAGCCTCCAGCGCCGCGCTCCATCCCTGCACGTCCAACTGCAGCCCGCCGCGAAGGGGAGGGTGCACACGGTTATAGAACAGACCGCCTGTGAACAAAATCCTCCGGCTCTCGAGCCAAACCACCATGTCCGAGGGCGAGCTCGCTCTCCCGACGGGAATCAGGCGCAACGCCTCCCCGGCGAACTCGACGACACGCTCTTCCCTCACCATCTCGAGAGTCGCGGGCCGCTCGCCCAACTGCCGGAGCAAGAAATCGGCGTCGACCGGTGGAACGAGGATCCGGGCGCCGCGGTAGAACTGGTTACCGCCCGTGAAATCGGGGTAAAGCGACGTATTGACGACGATCTCGACGCGCGCGACTCCCAAAGAGCGCGTGAACGCCTCGAATTCCCGAGCCGCTCCGGCCTGGTTCGTGTTGATCAAGAACGCGCGATCCCCCTCGCGCAAAACCCCGCAGATGCCGCTGCCGCCCAAAAATAGATCAAATTTATCATCGATCCGACGCGTTCCGGTCGGCCAAAAAAAATGCCGCTTCGGCTTCAAATACTGAACAGAAGTCCCCATCACCAGACCGTAGACCGTGCGGAGCAACTCTTTGAACGTCATCTTTCGCCACGAAGTTGCCTGGGGCCGAACGGCAACGGCAGGAGTTCGGAGAAAAGACGCGTACTCAGCACGGCCATCGGGCTCGCCAAATGAATTCTGGTCCCGGGATCGAAAAACTCCGCCATCGTCTGCAGGCAAAGAGCGCAGGGCGCTGCGGGCGGCTTCGCATCGGTCACGACGACGATCTGTTTGAATTTTTTGACACCCTCGGAAACAGCCTTGAGGATCGCCACACGCTCCGCGCAGACCGTCCCGCCGTAACTGGCGTTCTCGACGTTGCTCCCCGAATACAACCGTCCCCCGGAACCTTCGAGCGCCGCACCGACCTTGAACTTGGAATAAGGCGCATAAGCCCGCCTGCGAGCGGCGACGGCCATTTGGTGCACTTTGCGGGTCGCGGCATCGATCTTCATGATGTCGCCAGTATCCCAACGCCGCCGCCGAATGTCACGCGCCCTATCCGGGCTTTGCCCTTGGGCGCCGAACGAGGTAGCTTATGCCCACTATGAGCTATGAATTCTACCGCATCCTTCATTTCACCGGCATTTTCATGGTCCTTACCTCGCTCGGAGGCATGGCCGTACACATGATCAACGGCGGCACCCGCGCGGAATTCCCCGCGCGGCGGTGGACGGCGATCATGCACGGGATCGGCCTTTTCATCGCTTTGACTGGCGGCTTCGGCATGCTCGCAAGGCTTTATGGCGGCATGAGCCTGCCGGTCTGGGCCTGGATCAAACTCGGCATCTGGCTGCTTTTAGGCGTAGCGCCCGCAGTCCTCTACCGCGCCAAAGGCGCCGCGCGAGCGCTGTTCGTCGCCGTCGTCGTGCTCGCCGTCCTCGCCGCCGCAACGGCGTTCAGGAAGCCTTTCGCATCGCTCAACGGCACAACGGCCGAGCAGATGATCGACGACGAACCCGAAGGCGCGGACTTTGAGGGTGACTCGCTCGACGAAGCCGGCGAAAACGCGGACCCCAACCTGGAGTCCGGAGCGGACGGCGCCAAAGCCGGGTCGACAGCCGAAGACTAAGGCCAGAGCGACCGGCTCCCGGAGCGGGTCCAAAAGCCACGCGCCGGAGAGCCCAAGCCTTTAAAACATTTCGTATTTCAACAAACGGCACTCGATCGTGCCGTTGTAGACGGGGAATTTCCGCGCTGCTTTGAGTTTCATCGCCTTTGAAAGCTCGGGATCTCCTGACAGCACGAACGCCTCCCAGCCCTTGAATTTCTGCTTCAGCAGGAATGCGAGGTTCTTGTAAACCTCAATCGCCTCGTTCTTCTCAAGCAAGCGTTCGCCGTATGGCGGATTGGTGATCATCAGGCCTTTTTCGACCGGCGCATCGAGCGTTTCAAACGCCTGCCGCTGGAACTCGACGAAGTCCTCGACTCCGGCCCTGCGCGCGTTGTCCCTGGCGATTTTGATCGCCTCGCGGTCGACATCGAATCCCTGGAACTTGAAAGGCAACTCTTCTTTCTCCTCAGCGAGGGCGGCATCGAGCTCGTTCTCCCATTCGTCCGCCTTGAAGCCGCTGAAACGCTGAAAAGCGAATCTTTTGCGAAGAGTGCCGGGAGCCACGTTCAATGCCATCAGCGCCGCCTCGATCAGGATCGTGCCGGAACCGCACATCGGATCGATGATGGGCGCGTCCATTTTCCAACCGGACATCCGTACCAACGCGGCGGCCACGTGCTCCTTCAAATGCGCCGGCACGACGCCCGTGCGGTAACCGCGCTTGAACAGCGGCTCGCCCGTCGTATCGACGCTGACAGCGAAATTGTTGGCGATCCCCCGCACGACAAGGCGGAGATGCGGGTCCTTGGCGTCCACGTCGGGGCGTACGTCGAACTCTTCGCGAAACTGGTCGACGATGGCGTCTTTCACCTTCATGGCCACGAAGCGCTGGTCCTTGAAGGCTCCGCAATCGCGCACGACGGCATCCACCGCCATCGAAGCGTCGGCGGCGATGTACTTGGTGAAATCGTGCTTGCGGATATTGTGATAAAGCTCGTCGGGCTTGTAGGCCGGGAAGTCGAGGACCGGCAGCACCACCCGGGTCGCCGTGCGAAGCCGCAGGTTCGCCCGGTAACAACCAGCCCAGTTGGTGTCAAAAAAACAACCGCCGGGCGCTTTCAACACTCGCTCCATGCCGATCTCTTTAAGCTCGTCAGCGAGAACGTCGACGAGTCCACGGGACGTCATGGCGAAAAAACGCGGCATCGGAACCAGCCTCTCTCGAAACCGAATCAAGTCTCTTTGTATTGAGGGCCGCCGCCGCCCTCAGGCGTCGTCCACTCGATGTTGTCCGTCGGACATTTGATGTCGCAGGTCTTGCAATGGATGCAATTCGTGTAGTTGATCTGCAGCCGCTCGTGCCCGGGGCGCTCGGCGTCAGGCACCATCTCATAAACCGCGGCCGGACAGAAGTGGGTACACGGCGATTTGTATTTAGGACCACAGTGATCGCTGCACGCCCGCGGATCCCTGAGCAGGAGATGGTTGGGCGAATCCTCGTCGTGCATCGTCCCGGTCAGGTAAACGCTGCTCAATTTGTCGAAAAAGAGCGTCCCATCCGGCTTCGGCAGCTGGTTTTCCTCGCACTCGAGCGGCCGCGGCCCCCAGATTTCTGCGGCCTCCTCGGTCGTATGGGCATCTGTATGCTCAATCCTCATGCCGTCCCAAATCCCGCGGCCCCCCGTGACCTCTTGCAGCGCCAGGAGGGGCATGGATCGGAACACGCCTATTCCGATCGTCTGGTGGAAGTTGCGCGTCTGCCAGAGCTCGGTTTTGATGTAGGATTCGTTCACCTTCCGTTCGTATTCCGCCAGGGTCGCCGCGGAAAAGTCCTGCTTCAAGACGGCTTCAAGCGCCGTCTCGGCGGCAAGCATGCCCGATTTCAAGCCGAGATGAATCCCTTTGAGTTTTTTCACGTCAACCATGCTCGCGCTGTCGCCGATCACCATCATGCCGTCGGCATAGAGCTTTGGCATCGAATACCAGCCGCCGGCCGGGAGGGTCTTGCCGCCATACGCGACCACCCGCCCTCCTTCGAGCATATCGCGGATAAAGGGATGGGTTTTCAGCTTCTGCAACTCTCGATGCGGATCGAAGAGCGGATCCCGCGTGTCCAGGTACCCGACCAGGCCGATCACGATCTGGTCGTTCGGAAGCGTGTAGATGAACGTCCCGCCCACACCCTTGGTGAGCGGGAAACCGATGGTGTGGATCACCTGGCCGGGAGTCACCGTTCCCGCCGGCATCTGGACGATCTCCTTGACCCCTTCCTCGTACACATCGGGGTTGCGCCCGTCCATGAGGTTCAATCGCTTGGCCACGTGCTTGAAAAGCGAACCGCGGGTACCTTCCGCGAAAATCGTGACCTTCGCTTTAAGGAGCATGCCCGGCTCGAAATTCGCCTTGCGATTGCCATGCTTGTCGCGCCCTTTGTCCCCGGTGCGCACGCCGACGACGCGATCGCCGTCGTACAGCGCCTCCACCGCGGCGAATCCCGGGAAAATATTGATGCCCTTGGCCTCGCATTGGGCCCCGAGCCAACGGTTGAACTTCGATAGAGAAAGGATCTGGTTGCCATGGTTCACGAACGGCGGCGGAGTGATCGGCGCCTTCAGCTTGAAATCCTTGCCGAGATAATAAACGGCGTCTTGGGTGACATCGGCGTCGATCGGACAGCCCCGCTCCCGGTAATCAGGCATCATCTCGCGGATCGCGACGGGGTTCATGACGGCGCCAGAGAAACTGTGGGCGCCGATCTCCGAAGCCTTGTCGAGGACCACGATCATCTGATCCGGGATGGGGTCCCCGGTGCGGACGCCGCCGGCCACTTCGGCGTTGTGCGTTTCGATCCGCGTGGCCAAGTGATAGGCCGCCGCCAACCCTGCGCATCCGCCGCCGACGATCAAAACGTCGACTTCCATTTCTTCGCGTTGAACTTCCGGCTCGACTGCGTCCGTCATCTCGCTCTCCTCTGACTCTCAGATCCCTCTCGCGGATCCGTCTCGGAACCGCCTGAAAACGTGAGTCAAAGTAGCGAAACGAGGTGAGAATGACAACAAATTGAAAATGAGCGGAAGGCCGGACCGAGGCCGAACAGGCGGAACATCAAACGAAGCACATAAAATGACTGCCCCAGAGACCTCAGGCGTCCGCTCAAGCGCCCCAATGAGCGGCTCAGTCCTCTTGGGAAGACTGACCTGTGGACAGCGGAGCGACCGAACTTCCATCAGGGAGTCGCGTGGGGATCGGAAGCGCGTCCTGAACCCTCAAATCCTCTTCGTCCTGTCCGCCCGGATACAATCGGTAACGGGCTTGATTGGGCTGCTGGCCCGCAGCCGCTCCGCTCGTGGCAGGCTCGCGTTCACCGACGTCCGTCTCTTCGTAGAAAGCCGCGTCAGCATCCATTTCTCCATGGACCTGGGCGATGCCGACGAAAAACGCGTAAGCGGCGCACAAGGCGCTCAGCCAGATGATCTTCCGATATCCCGCTCGTTGCTCCATTCGCGTCAACTCCATTCGCTTCAGCTCCTCCCCCGCCGACGGCCGAAAACGACCCAAATCTTCAAGCCAGCGTTCGGTGGTTTTTCATGGGAATTTGGCGCCGGACCGCCTCGATCCGATCGACTTTCAGCGTGGCCCTGGCGACCCGGACCTCTGACGAGTCCTGGATCTCCTCGACGATCAGCCCCCATGGATCCACGATCATCGAATGCCCATGGGTTTCACGCGTGCCGCCCTTGATCCCTTGGTGCGTCCCACCCTGCGCGGCAGCCAGGACATAAGCTTGGCTCTCGATCGCTCGCGCACGCAGGAGAATCTCCCAGTGCGCCCGCCCCGTGGTCGTCAAAAACGCCGCCGGCACGAGGATCGCATCGACTTCCTCTCTCGCATACCGGAGATAAAGCTCCGGGAACCGTACGTCATAGCAAATGCTCGAGCCGAATTTCCACCCCTTGACCTCGAAAACCGAGGTCTCCGTGCCACGGGCGAAGACGTCGCTTTCCCGCACCGGCTTCTGCCCGACGACGTCGACATCGAAGAGATGGATCTTGCGGTACACCGGAGAAACGTTCCCGTCCGGAGTCAGGAGAAGGCTCGCATTGTAACACCCGCCGTTCTCCGCGAGAGGCACCGATCCCAGGTGCAAGGAAACGCGACGCTCGACCGCCCAACGCGAAAGCCCTACGATCGACTCATCGCTCAGGCGCAAACCGGGGCGCGGATCGCCTTCATTGATGCGCAGGTAAAGCGCATTTTCCGGAAAACAGATCAGGTCGAGTCGCTCCGCTCCCTCGATCGAGTTCAGGAGCCGCTCGATATTCCGAAAATTGCCGTCGATGCTGTCAGAGCTCGTCAGCTGACAAACCGCTATATTGATCTCCGGGGAACGCATCGACATACGGCGCTCCTTATTATCGTGCGACCATTTCGTCGCTGTAGCTCACCTTCGCGCTCTCGATCCGCCTGCAACTCCACTTCGCCGCCTCCAGATTCTCCTGGATATTCTTGAGAATCGACTGGCACGACGAGAGCGAGCGCGACTGCCCCACGATATCATCGACGCCCGACTTCGAGTACATGACCTGGCAATCCTGCGCCCCACCCTTTTCCGGCGTGATGCGGATCGTCCTCACTGTCCTCTCGTGCTTGCAGAGCACGTATTGCGCCACCTTTTGGTCCTCGCCAGCCCGGGCAAAAGACACCGAAACCAGAGCCAGGACGACAAAAATCGATCTCATCGCGTTCTCCTTACGGGCGAGGCGTCGCTTCCACGATTCTACTCGATGAGATGTCGTGTTTTCAACGCGACTCCGGCGGGGCGACGCGGAATGGAGTCCAGAACATGGGCGCCGCGGGCCCCGTTCGCGAAAGAAAAATAAAAAAGCCGAAGCCTCTACGACTTCGGCGTGACTCTGGCCTTTTCGAGGTCTTCTCGACTGAGCTCGGCCTCAGGCCGACTTTTCTTTCGCCGACTTCTTGGCCGACGCCTTTTTCTTCGCAGGAGCCGCTTCGACGAGTTTCACGTTTGAATAATGCAAAAGGCCTTCGCGTTTTGAGATGCCATCCTGCTTCGAGTAATGGGTTTGCAGGCGGACACCCTGAACACGGACCATCATCTTCTCGGGCCGCACTTCGAGAACCGAGCCGCGCTTGCCTTTGTCGGAACCAGCGATGACTTCGACAGTCGCGCCTTTTTTAATTTTCAATTTTATCATGGCCCTATCCCTCAGGCTTTCTTCTTGGCGCCGGACATTTTGCGGCGAATACGGTTGCGGACGGCGAGAGCACGCTTGGAGAGCGCCGTCTCGTCCTGGTTGAGAAGGAACTTATCGAGACCGCCCATGTGCTCGACGGCGCGGATCGTACCAGTCGCAACGCGGAGAGTGACTAACTCGTTCAACATGCGGCTGAACAGACGCTTCTTCTGTACGTTCGGTTGCGCCGTCGACTTCGTTTTGATGTTCGAGTGGCTCACCAAGTTTTTCACCACCGGACCTTTACCGGTCAATTCACAGCGTGGCACGACAACCTCCGTCCAAATGCTCGCAAAGTATCAAAAAATAATTAAATTCAAATACATAGGCCGCCAGCAAGCGGCCACACTCCCAGCCGATCGACAACCTTCAACATCGGTACCCAACTGTTTGCCCCTCAATACCGGACATACCGATTTGAGTGGACAAACGGCGCGGCTCCCACCAAAACAGGAGGCTATCCTATAGGCGAAAAAGACGCTTGTTGGCAATTGAAATCTGGCGTATATCTGACCCCTCGACAAGCCTAGACCAAGATGAGGTCCAAATAGAATGAAAAAGAGCATCCGTTCCAAATACCGCCCCGAGTTCCCCGGCGACTATCATTTCGATTATAAGGATCCGCAGACCCTCAGCCGCTTCATCAGCGAAGGCGGGAAAATCACCCCCTCGCGTATCAGCAAGCTGAGCTTGGCCCAACAGAAGAACGTGGCTACCGCGGTGAAGAAGGCACGCAACCTCGCCATGCTCCCATTGGGTACCGAGGCTTACGACTTCTTTGATCGCCCGGAGCCGATTTCCCCTAAACCGTTCGTTCTGTAATTTCCGGAATCAAACTTCCGGCATCTTACCGAGAGACCGCCCCAATGGGGCGGTTTTCTGTTTTGTGCAGTCGTTCCATACGGCTATTCGGCTCCAACGCGTGCTTTTCGCCACGTGAGCACAGCCTCCACAAGGGTCACCACCATCATCAATAGATAGAGGCGGGTCGATAATTTATGGAAGACCGGCCCCGGCATCCCCAAAACATAAACCTGACTGAACTCAGCCCCCGCCTGCAAGGCTCTGGTCGCGATCATGGGGAGCGCAACTCCAAATAGGTGCACGCATCCGAGCAGAAAAGTGCCGGATGACCGGCGAATCTTGCCGGCGAAGCCCGCGCTCACGACCGCGACTCCCAACAAAACAAACAAACTTCCCGCGATCATCCCCGCCGAGAACCGGCTTTCAACCAACCGGAACACAAAAACGACAACTGCAGACACGAGGATCTGCAAGACGAGCAAGAGTCCATACCACTTTGCCATAGCCAGGCGAGTCTGCCCCCGTTTCCCTCGACTCGCAACATCCCATGTCTCCGGACGCAGGATGTCCAGATTTCCGGACAAACCGCGCCAGCCCGCCATCATTGCGGATCCACACTGGCACCCGCATTGCTCAAGCGGTCCGTCCAGCCAACGCCTCGACGGCCGTAACGGAAGGAATGCACCATGCAAAAGAACGCGCGAAGGGATTCTAGGCTCACGCTCAAGTCGGTTCGCCAACTCGCCCATCAACTCGCTGAGTACGGCCTGAACCCCTCCGATTGGCGACTCACTCATTTCGGCCAAAACGGAGAGATCTGTCTCCGCCACCGCTTCGACAAAGGGTTCCATCTCAAAGGACACGCCGAATTGCGGGCTACTCGGGCCTACTGGAACCAACTCACACTCGCCTCCATGTGAGCCCTCTCTCCTCCCCTCCCAGCCACGGAAGGCATCGCGAAGGGAACAGTTTGAGAGCCGTTGCCCGATGGTGATTTGCGCCGGCTGGCACCGGCGAAAATCACCATCCCACTCGGGCATGTTTTAAATCCGCCACAGCAAAGGCAAGCCCACTCGCCGCTTATCGGTAATTTTCGCATGTCGTGGAAATCAGGGATCGTTGCCACACCTGATCCTTAGGTAACGCCTCCACTCCCGGCAGCGCGCTCGTCGCGCCCTCCCGGAAGCGGACCCAGGCATCACGACCGAAAAACTCGACCGCTTGCGCCTTGAGTTTGCAAAAAAGGGCGACATCGCTCGTGTCCAACCAGCCGTGCCGCTGCACGTACGTGAGCGGCGGCTTTTCCCCCCAAGCAAGCATCACCATCAAACGCAGGCTTCCCCAAACGCCTTTTTGAATTTCACCGCGCCCGCTCGCCGCGCCCGCGCATTGACGTGGAATGTTCTCGAGATCCACCGCGAGTTTCTTCAGCTTGCGGAACAGTTCGAAACAGCCGCCGGGACCCGCGCCCAAGCGGCAAACTTCAAAATCTTTGTCGATTTCCGGCTTCCGCGCTCCGCTCTTCGACGGATACAGGAATTTCTCCTGCTCCTTCTGAAAGATCTCGAGCTGCACGTCGCAGACGGTCTTGGGGGGATCATTGATCAGGAAAAATAAGAATCCGAGGATGATCGCCCCAATGGCGACGACACGGGCCGGAAGCGAGGCCAGTAGTTGGTCCAAACCATCACCGATCCGACAAAGGACTCACCTGGCCTTGACGCCGCACTTGCGGTTGACGGCGCTGAACGGATTCTGCGCTCTTGCCCCGCGCTGAACCCAAGAGCTCCGGTCCTTGTCGCAGAAGAATATGCCGTAAGCTTTATCGACTCTATAGATGCGGGCGACGTTCACCAGCTGGTTGTAAGCCTGCCGGAAACGCGCGGAACGCTCCTCGCCATACGCCGTTTGCGCGACTTCAAGATGATCGCGGCCCGACTCGAGGATTTTCAAAAGATGCGGTCGCTCATGCTGTTTGGCGAGGATCGCGACCGTGCGCACTCGGTCGATCTGATGAATCACCCCACGAATCGCGATTTCAATCTGCTCATCGTCTACCGCGACCAGCGCGGAATGCAGCCCATCGGAAACACGAATGACCTGGTTCAATTCACGCATGACGGTCGGATGAAGAACCAGGTCCCCGGCCTTCGCCGGCCGCGGAGCGATTACTAGCACCGTCAATATGCAGAGAAGGAGAGCCGGACCGAGAAGGAAAGAATGGAAAGCTGTACGGACGTTCAATCTTGGCATAGCTAGATATCGGCCTGGTCCTGCCCGCACGTGAGGGTCGAAAGGCCGGTTTCCTCCGCAAGAGATGAGACTTCACGATTTTGGTCGAATTACGCCCGAAATTGCCAAACTTCTGGACAATGATGAGCGCTATCCGGCTTCAGATGCCCGCGATGGGACAAAGCTGCGAAAACTGTGAGGGTGTCTCCCGCATCGACTCGAGACAATAAAAAGGCCAGGAGGAACCTGGCCTTTCACCACCCTATCGATCGAGGGTGCGGTCTCAGAAGCCCATCGACGCTTGCAGAAAGACCTGCGAAATCGTCTGATCGACTTTCGTAGCCGAGTTTTTCAGCGTTTTGCCGGGCATGAACGCGCCATAGCGAGCACCGATTTTGAAGCCGCCCTCATAGGACTTGTTCGCCCACACGTCGATTTCAGAACCGATCTCTTTATCCGTCGTACCCGTGAACCCGCGAGCCGGAGCTGCGGCGGCGGCCGCGCTCTGTATGCTGAGCGCGTTGATTCCGTCCCCGCCCTCGGTTTTGCTGAACATGTAGTACGCCAGACCCGTTTCGATCGTATCCGTCGGCATCAACGAAGCGGCGACATTCCAATACGTCAGATTGCCCCAGCCGACCACGTCCATCAGGCCGGCGTAGTTGTGAACATCGTAGTACATCGGATCCCAGCGCTCGTTTTTCGTGGCCGAAGCCTTATCACCCGTATCGCTGTGATAGCCGGCCGTGATTTTGAGGCCCATCACGTCAGGCATCGCGTAACCGAGCATGAGGTCGTACATCGACGCGTTGAGATCGATATTCACGGGCGTCGAACGATCCTTGATCTTGCCGGTTTGGAAACCAAGGGTCGCTTTGTACAGAATGTTCATCGTGTCGCCGCCGACCGTGAGGCCGATGTTCTGGGCATTCGTCGCTCCAGCGCCACCGGGGCCGGTTTCATCACGATTTTCCTGAACGAAGAGCAGGTTCGCCATTTTGATGGCTTCCGGCATGTTTTTCAGGTCGACGCTGATACCGTAAAGATTGCGCTCGGGATCAGGCGTGCGCGCGCCCACGGTTTGATAACCGAACTCGGCGGCCTTCAAACCAAAGAGCGAGACCTTGGCGAAATCCATGTCCCACATGCCCATGACGCCTTCATGCGCGGTCGGAATGTCCAACCAATCGTTCTCGGAGAAAAACGATCCATCGGCGATCTCGAGGCCCATACGGCCGAATTTCCACGAGAGCGCGTCGGAGGTTTTCCACCAGCCCCAAGCGCGATTCACGGTGAGCGAATCGTCGGACGAGCCGTCGATCACGCCTGGATTCGTGTTGCCCGCGTTCACATCATTGCCCCAGCTGGCGCCGTGGATCAATCCGAGGAACGCCTGGAGGTTCTCGCCTTTGCGGGCGGTGATGTTCCATTTGAAGCGATGCTGGAAGTCGGCCGCGCTGTCGGAGGCGTTGTCGACACCGGTCGGGTTCATATCATTCAAGTAACGGAGACGGAATTCTCCGCTGTGCTTTAACTCCACGTCGTCGGCCGCATTAGCGCCAACGGTGACACCGAGAGCGGCAGCGAGCAGAACTAAGCGCTTCATGTAGATCTCCTTGTTGTTAGTCCTGTTGAAAACCAAATGCTCTAACTTAAAAACTCAAAATGCTGACTTTCAAATCGACTTCGTTTCCAAACGTTCATCTTCACGCGCTCAAAAGGCAATCCGGATGTCCAAACGCGCCAAGCCACGCCAAGTTGTGTTCCCGAATCCACGAAAACTCAGCTTGACTGACCTTTCTCGGGCGCAGAACACACGCCATCGTAAAAACTAACAATCCGTGAAAGCAATCTTTTTCTATGGGTTTAATCCATCGCGACACCCATGGAGCGATTTGACTTGGTGTGCACTTTTCACTACATTCGTCGCTTCCAATACGGGGAGTGGCGCAGCCTGGTAGCGCATCTGCTTTGGGAGCAGAGGGTCGCAGGTTCGAATCCTGTCTCCCCGACCAACTTTTTTTATTTATCCCTCAAACGCCTGCCAGCAGCCGAGAAGAGCTGCGGCCCGCCATCCTTTTGTGGCTCTACTCGTTAGATCGTGGAAGTGCGCCTGAAGACCAAGCCAGTTAAGCGTTTAGTAGCCTCAGCCTATAATTTTTTGCACTTCGGTATCCAAAGGCCCTGCACCGAAGGCCTTTTGTTTTCGCAATCTCTTTTTTATTCACCGACTTAGGGTTCCGCAGAGCGGATCGATCGGCGAAAAAGCGCTCCCGCTCTCAAAAGCCAGGACGGCCGGCAACGCGTCCGCCCAGAGTCGTGACTGAATACCGATGTGCGGAGCAACCCGCCTCCAAACCGCTACGCCGCTGCCGCGCCCATTCTTCATTGTTGTTTTTTGGCCGCGAGCGGACGAGGGATGATGCTTATGACACTGGGGCCGAGCCGGTTTCCGAACGCGGCGCCTGAGCGTTGCGGACACGCGTCGCATGCTTGCTCAACATTTCAACGAGCTGCAGGTAGGTTCCCAGGCACTCGAGATAAATCGCGCTGGTGCCGATTCCTACCGACAAGCCTTTGCTCAACCTGGTGATATGCGCCTCACGAGAACGATTCTCCTGGTCGCGGATCTCATGCTTCAGCTGGATCAACTGCAACGCCAGTTTCGGATCGTCGGTCTGAAAACCGCTGAGGGCGAGAGACAACGCGCGAACGACGCTTTTGTGCAACTCCTCCAAATCCGCCCAATCCTCGGGACCGAACTCGAACTGGTTGACGTGCTTCTTCTTGGCCAAAGACGCGATATGGTGATCGATGATGTCGGCGGCGGCCTCCAGGTCGCTGCCGAAGGAGACCAAGTCGATCACAGCTTGGTTCAGCCCTTCCGGGGCGGCTTCAGAAACTCGGATGAGGAAGAGTTTGATCTCCTTCAGCAACAGATCGACCTTATCATCGCAGCTGCGGACGTCCTTGACGAGTTCGGCGTCCTGCCGGCGGAACAGCCGGATGCTCGACTCGAGCATCTGGAAGACGATATCCCCCATCTCCAGGATCTCGCGTTTAGCGTGCGCGAGTGCGATCGAGAACGACTCATAATTCGACCTCTTCAGGAACCGCACGCCGAATTCGCGTTCGCTCGGACCCGGCTGTACGATCGCCTCGACGATCTTCACCCCAAAACCCCGCAGGGGGAAAAACACCGAGGCTGAAAAAATATTCATGGATGTATAGAAAAGCGCGATCTGACTCCCCGGCGTTTCCAAGTGCTTCTGGATCAGCGCGAGCGCGACGGGCCCGAAAGGTACGAAGATGAGGACCGCGGCGACTCGATACAGGAAATTAGCCCAAGCGATGCGCTTCCCGACGTAGTCTCCGCGGATCGCCGCCATGAGTCCCGTGCTCGCCGTCCCGATATTCGCGCCGTAAATCCACATGACGGCGTCACCGGACGAAATCAGGCCACCGGCCGATAGGGCGATCACCACGCCCAAAGTGGCGGTCGAGCTGTGAAAGATGCTCGTGACGACCGCCGAAACGACGAGCGTGAGGAACGGGTTTTCCCGCAGAACGCCGAACCCTTGCGAAAACAGTTCGGCGGAAACAAGCCCCTTGGAGCCGATGCCGATCAACTCGATGCCGTAGAACAGCAAACCGATCGACATGAGGAATTCGAACGGGTCGCGGATCCGCTGTCGACGGGACATGTAAAAGACGCCGAACCCAAGCACAAAAAGGGGCAAGCCGAGGTCCGTCATATGCAGGCTGATCAGCTGCACCGTTAACGACGCGCCGATGGCCGCCCCGATCAAAACGCCCATCACCTGCGGCAAGCTCAGGACCCGGGCGGTCCCGAGGTTGACGAGCGTCGCCGTAACGGCTGCCGAACTCTGCATGAGCAAGGTCAAACCCACACCGACGACAACTGACACGACCCCGTTTTCGCTGATGCGCGTCAGAACTTTCCGGATTTGATTGGCTGCGAGTTTTTGCAAAGCCTCAGAGGCGCGCGAAAGCCCGTACAACAGAAAGCTGATTCCTGCCAAAAGTATAACGATCGACGAATGTTCGACGGATCCCACGAAACTCCTCGAATGCGGCTCATCCAGTGTTCGTTGAATTTTCCGAAAGGTCTAGCGCGCTGTCAGCCAAGTTCTTTCAACTTTTGTTTTTGAATGCGCATTTTGGAATTTGATTGGTGAGCGGCAGCCATGGCCCGCATCTCGGCCTGAGGTAACGGACTCTCCACCGGCCGGGGAGACTCGGCGCCAGCACCCCCAAGAGTGCGTCCGTTTTTCGTCAGGATCAGTTCTTGAGTTTCTCGCACGAATAGGAAAGCGTGATCTTCGTTTCGGGTGGGAGCGCGCGATCGAATTCGACGACCAAGCGATCGAAATCGGCGGTCGCATTCACCGCATGCGGCAGAGCCGGCGAGAAGCTGATGGAGTAGTCATCGTTGAGGGGCCTGCAAACGAACGCCATCGACGTGACCTGGTTCTGAATCTCGTAGCCGATCTGCCCCAGTTCATGCCCGTAATCGCCTGAGCAAATATCGCCGATTACACCGCCGGTCAAACCCGACAACCGTTCATACAGTTTACCATAAGACCCCACGACACTGGCGTTACCACCTTGGCCGGACTGAATATTCAAACAGCCGATATCCCCGCTCTTGATCACGATCGAATGGACCGACACCGATTTCGTTGGAAATGCGGATTTAAACGCGTTTACGAAATGTTCCGGCTGGTCTTTAGCGTCAAGTTGATAAAGCGGCTGAGAATTGTAACCTCCGGCCGCCGCCTCACGCGAACCGCCCGGATACATGCCGGAGCGGGCATCCTCATCGGAGAGAATCACGATCGCCAAAGGAGCCGTCGGACGCATGAACTGCGAGCCATTGTTGTGAATGGCGAGGTAAGCGCCGTAAATACCGCGTTCATCGCCAGATGGACACTGCGAAGTCTGGTACCCGTTTTGTTCGCATTGAAGCGTTTCCGAGCGGCGAATGGTCGAATTGAAGAGATTGCCAGCATTCGGCGTATTGCGATCAATGAATTTCGATCCATTACCGAAGTCGAGAAGAGTGCCGTCCTGACGGGACGAAATACGCGGCACCCCTCCGGCGTTAGTGGCTCCAGCGACATCGGTCGTCGTCATCGCGATCCGATAATCGATATTACCGAGAGATTGGATAAAATTCGGGAACTTCGATCCCATATGGTTTTGCTCATGGGACATCGAGCCTGAGTTGTCGTTGACGAAAAGAATGTCGACCGCGCCCGAACCAACCGTCTTCACATCGTCGAATTTCTCAAAACAGCCGAGGTCGCTGCATGTCTGCACGCAAGCGAGCCCCGACCCGTGACAAGCGGGGGCCGGGATTTTGGAAAACTGCACCGGTGAACACGCTAGAAAGTAACTAACGAGCCCGATGACGCAAATAAGCTTCCAATACGCCTTTAGCATGGGGACCTCACGAGCCATTCCCATCCAATCACTGTGCCATCCTGAGACGCCCCTCCAAACCATCGATATGAATGTGCTTTTTCTGCTCCAAGAACAGATCGCCTCCGACCAAAGTGACGTTCAAGGCCAGAGCATGCAGTTCTTTCCATCGAAAATATTTAAGTTATTTTATATACTTAGCTGGCTGCAGAGGAAACTCAGGGCGGCGCCAGCATCGTCCATAAATTGTCACATCTATCTACTCAACGCCGATTGCAAGAGATGACAGAACTGGACGAGACGATGAAATTCTTGGCGCTTTACGCATGCTGGAAAAAGATAATGAAGTCTGCACCGTCAAGGAGGAGCCAATGCGTGCATGTCTCGCATCGTTGATATTCATTTTCACAATCACGACGGCTGTGGCTGCATATCTCGACCTACCCTACTGGCTATTACCACCCGAGCAAAAATTCGCGCACTCGTGGCGCCACGATTTACAATTGCTCGAAAGGACCAAACACTTTCCCGAAGCTTGGAAAAATCTGAATGAGGTTAAATTTTCCTCACCGGATGGCTTTGTCGAAGAGTGGTACAGGAAAACCCACTCGCCATTCCCCCTCAACAATCAGGCCCGGTACCGCCTCGAGATTTTGGCGCTTCATCAAATTAATGGTTATCGCTACAGCGTCATGCTCCAATACAATTGGATCGATATCTCAACCGGCAACACTGTTGGCGAGTTCGCTCGCACTCTCAAGCTTGGGTGGGTCTACTAAAACGTCTCACAACTCTACCCGTATCTCGCGGCTCTTCCGCCACCCGCATCGTTTGCGAGCCGATGATCGCGGCTGAAGCCGAACCCACGCGATCATCCTTGCGACGAAGTTTACGGCGAAGGAAGTCGTGCACAGATTCCCACGTTCCGTCCTGCTGCCAGTTGCGGAAATAGGTGAAACGGTCTGCCACGGCGGAAAAGCACGACCTCGGGAACTTTTCAAATAGTCTCTTAGAGACCGCACCCGAGTCCTGAGAAGAAAACGAAGAGTTGGACCCCAAAAACAAAAAAACCCAGCCGGTTTCCCGACTGGGTAAAAAAAGTGCTGGCATCGTGCTACTCTCCCACAGGGTTAACCCTGCAATACCATCGCCGCAAGCGGACTTAACTTCTGTGTTCGGAATGGGAACAGGTGTAGCCCCGCTGCTATAGACACCAGCAAACCTAAATACGTATTGGATTTGCTGTTTCGCTTTCGCGTACAGTCGAAGATCTCTCTTGATCAACACGACATCGAAACTCTCTCTGGCCTATGCGGTCTTTCGAAACTCCCAATCAGTAATCTTTCAAAAGATACCAACTGTTCCGAATCGATGGGCCGACACAGCACATGAATTGAAATCGGCAGATTCAATTCGAAGATTCTTAGCTAGGGAATAACCATCTAAGAATTAAGAAAAATAAAAAAGCCTCACGACTATTAGTACGGGTCAGCTGAATCCATTACTGGACTTACACCTCCCGCCTATCAACCTTGTAGTCTCCAAGGAGTCTTAAGAAACCGAAGTTTAGGGAAAACTTATCTTGTAGTTGGCTTCCCGCTTAGATGCTTTCAGCGGTTATCCGTTCCGAACATAGCTACCCAGCCGTGCCGCTGGCGCGACAACTGGAACACCAGAGGTTCGTCCATCCCGGTCCTCTCGTACTAAGGACAGCTCTACTCAATTTTCCTACGCCCACAGAAGATAAGGACCAAACTGTCTCACGACGTTCTGAACCCAGCTCGCGTACCACTTTAATTAGCGAACAGCTAAACCCTTGGGACCTGCTCCAGCCCCAGGATGTGATGAGCCGACATCGAGGTGCCAAACTCCTCCGTCGATGTGAACTCTTGGGAGGAATAAGCCTGTTATCCCCGGAGTACCTTTTATCCGTTGAGCGATGGCCCTTCCACACGGGACCACCGGATCACTTTGACCTGCTTTCGCACCTGCTCGACTTGTAGGTCTCGCAGTTAAGCCCGCTTATGCCAATGCACTCGACGCCTGGTTTCCATTCAGGCTGAGCGGACCTTCGTACGCCTCCGGTACTTTTTGGGAGGCGACCGCCCCAGTCAAACTGCCCACCAGACAGTGTCCCTCGCCCAGTCGATGAGCGCAGGTTAGAACTCAAAATCAACAAGGGTGGTATTTCAAGGTTGCCTCCACCAGAACTAGCGTCCCGGCTTCAAAGGCTCCCACCTATCCTACACATGCAGATTCTAAGTTCACTGCCAAGCTACAGTAAAGGTTCACGGGGTCTTTCCGTCTTTCTGCGGGTACCCGGCATTTTCACCGAGGATTCGAATTCGCTGGGCATCTGGTTGAGACACCGGAGAAGTCGTTACGCCATTCGTGCAGGTCGGAACTTACCCGACAAGGAATTTCGCTACCTTAGGACCGTTATAGTTACGGCCGCCGTTTACTGGGGCTTCGATTCTCAGCTTCGCCTTGCGGCTAACAAATCCTCTTAACCTTCCAGCACCGGGCAGGCGTCATTATGTATACGTCGTCTTGTGACTTTGCACATAACTGTGTTTTTGATAAACAGTCGCTACTCCCATTTCTCTGCGGCCACCCCTAACGAGGTTAGGCACACCTTTTCCCGAAGTTACGGTGTCAAGTTGCCGAGTTCCTTAACCAGATTTAACCCAATCGTCTGAGAATACTCATCCCACTCACCTGAGTCGGTTTACGGTACAGGCGAATTCAGATAACAAACGAAGCTTTTCTTGGAAGCATGGCTCATATCGACTTCGCGTCAAAAGACGCTTCGTCTCCCCTTCAGAGTTGTACAGCGGATTTACCTACTGCACCTCCTACAGGATCAAACCGGAATCCTTAACCGGCCCAATACTGCCTACTCCGTCCCTCCGATTGCGTGACTGAATTCGGTCACGGAATATTAACCGTGTGTCCATCGATTACGCCATTTGGCCTCATCTTAGGTCCTGACTAACCCTAAGGCGGATTATCCTTGCCCTGGAACCCTTGAGTTTACGACGCGGGGGTTTTTCACCCCCGTTTGAACGCTACTTACGTGAGCATGATCACTTCTAGTTCGTCCAGCTGTGCTTACGCTCAACCTTCAGCCTACACTAGAACGCTCTTCTACCACTCATATCCAAAAGGATATGAATCCATAGCTTCGGT
>JAJTYM010000001.1:130000-258584 GCA_021463345.1 Pseudobdellovibrionaceae bacterium
ATCTACGTATTTCACCACTACACCTGGAATTCTACTACCCTCTCCAACATTCAAGCCATGCAGTATCAAATGCACTTCCCGGGTTGAGCCCGGGGCTTTCACACCTGACTTACATGGCCGCCTACAGACTCTTTACGCCCAATGATTCCGAACAACGCTAGGACCCCTCGTATTACCGCGGCTGCTGGCACGAAGTTAGCCGGTCCTTTCTTCTACGATACCGTCATTTGTTTCGTCTCGTAGAACAGAGCTTTACGACCCGAAGGCCTTCATCACTCACGCGGCGTCGCTGCATCAGGGTTTCCCCCATTGTGCAATATTCCCTACTGCTGCCTCCCGTAGGAGTCTGGACCGTGTCTCAGTTCCAGTGTGGCTGGTCATCCTCTCAGACCAGCTAGAGATCGTTGCCTTGGTAGGCCGTTACCCCACCAACTAGCTAATCCCACGCAGACTCATCGATCAGCGAATTGCTCCTTTAACCCCTATAGCCTCAACTATTGTGGTCTCATGCGGTATTAGCCATCCTTTCGGATGGTTATTCCCCACTGAACGGCAGATTATCCACGCGTTACTCACCCGTGCGCCACTTGGTATTGCTACCTCGTTCGACTTGCATGTATTAGGCGCGCCGCAAGCGTTCGTTCTGAGCCAGAATCAAACTCTCCAGTTAAAAGTTTAGTTCGTTAAAACCAAGACTTTCAAATTTAGAGAACTAAGAATCTTTACAGTTAAAAATCCAAATTACTGAAACCCAGTGCCTGATCGTAAAATCAGGCACTAAATTTGTAACTTAGGACCCGAACACATCATTTCATCTAGCTATTTAGTTTTCAAAGAGCGATCTGCTTTCGGAGCGGAGAAGAGGTTTTAGTCCCTTACCGCGAGTCCGTCAACCCCTCTTTTTTAAATCTCTTCGAGATTTTTTTAGTCGAGGTCGACTTCGTCTTTATCCGTTGCGGAGGAGGACGGTTGTAGTTCTTCTCCCCATTCTCGTCAAACTTTTTTTTCATCAAATCTCTTTTTTTCGCCATCCGTTTCTAGTGAAACTTTGGGCAGAGATTCGATGGTGGAGGCAACAGGGATCGAACCTGCGACCTTCTGAATGCAAATCAGACGCTCTCCCAGCTGAGCTATGCCCCCGGAAGCCTGACGAGACACGGAACATGAATGAGCCATCCGATCCCGTCAACAAAAAGTTCAGGCTTTGCTGCTCGGATTGAACTGCCCCTCCCCACCTCCTCCACCGACTGGGGCGACAGAGGAAAACAGCATATCTCAACAGCCTGCAGACTCTTTGAGAACGCCTAAACAGGCATTTTGGCGAGCGAATAAAGTCATGCTCAACCACACGCTTTTCGGCCTTTAGGCCGCGGATCTCACTCTTGGTTCGATGCGTGCCGACGAAGGCTCCCGTGGCCGAATTGCGAATACGGACGCGAGATTCGTCACGGCCAGCATGAGCCTTTTTAAGAACGTTTACGGCCGCGCCGGGATTGGCATCGAAGCCAGCGGCCAGACCTCTTGTGCCGCAAACGGAATTCCCCCTTTATTTTGGTGTTCGCCCGAATAAAACCCTCTTTGGCGCAGAGATTTTCTCATGAAGAATCAGGCGCGAAAAAATCCCGAGAACTCGCTTAAAGCCATGCCGAGGAAGGGCTGCGAGCACTTGGTTCCACATCCGAAGAAATCGAGAGCGGCATGGTTTTATTCAAGCGGGCGCCGAATCATCGCCCCGAGGCGAAAAGGCGGGGGATCGAGGCGCGACTGGCCGCGCACGGACGCGAGTTATGCCGTGGCTTTCGTGAGGAGCGAGGGGATGCGGCCAAGCCAGGAACGCTCGCGGGCGAGATCGAATCCCGCCGCTTCCCCGCCGGTGACGATGGCATCGAACACCTTACGGAGCATGACGACCTCGTCATCGCAGGCGTCGCATCCGTGGAGAGCTTCCTGGATCGCTTCAAAAACGGAGACGATATCGGGAGTGGTGACGACTTTCGGCATCTTGGTCATATCGAGGCCGACCAACTGCGTGGGTTTGAAGCCGATCAAAGAATCCGTCATCAGGATTTTCAAGCCCGTGCGGTAATTCACCTGGATGAAGTCCTGTCCGTCGGCGTCGGTGCGATCGAGAACATCCTCAAGATCCACGGCGGCGACCCTGAGACACTTGCCATCGAGCACCTGGCGGACCTGCACGGCGCCGATCGGCGCGGCCGTTTCACGGAGGCCGCCGGATCGCGCGACGAATCGACGGATCCGCGTCAGCAATTCGTTTTGGGTGACGCGACCTTGGGAACTCTCCAATCCGTTCTCCTGCTTCAACATCCTATCGACCTCGTTCGGGCGCGACTTAACATCAGAGTCGCGCAGACGCGGAAATTCCGACCCTTGGGAGGGGGAGAGCGCTCAGTCAGATGTTCAATTCAGAAACAAACTCGGATAGAGTGATCCAATTCTGAGACGTTTCACGCGGAACGAACGCGTGGGTGACACGAGAAACAAGATGGTGACGGCATGATCGTGACTCGCTGGCAGGCGCCCGTCCTGCCGTCGGTGGAACAAGTGAAGATGATTTTCGAAGCCGAGGGCCTGGCCCCGACCAAAGAGGTCTTCGAGCCCCAAACGGTTCTCCCCGATCACCGCCATCCGTTCGACGAAATCCGCATGGTGGTACAAGGCTCCATGTTCCTGAACATATCGGGGAACCAACTCCTGTTGCGTCCCGGGGACCGGATCGAGATCCCGGCCAACACCCGGCACTCGAAAACCGTGGAAGGCCAAGAGGCCTGCGTTTGCGTGGTCGCAAACCGCCCGTTCTGAAGACGGGTCAATCGGCCCCGGGCCCGGCGGCTCTCACCCATTCCATGTATTGGCGGATGTTCTTTTCAAAGCCGCGGTCCGTGGGTTCGTAGAAGACCTTGTCCCTGATGGCATCGGGCAGAAAAGCCTGCGCGACATGCCCTCTCGGGCCGTCATGCGAGTACTTGTAGCCCTTTCCGTAACCGAGGCTTTTCATCGACTGCGTCTTAGCGGACCGGAGGGAAAGAGGGATCGGCAGCGTCCCGCTGCGCTCGACTTCGGCCCGGGCCTCATTGAGCGCCACGTAGGCGCGGTTCGATTTGGGGGCGGCTGCGAGGTACGTCGTGACCTGGGCGAGGGAAATGGCGGCCTCGGGCCAACCCACGAGCTCGACGGCTTGCAGGCCGGCGACCGCCACCGAAAGGCCCCGGGGGTCGGCGTTGCCGACGTCCTCGCTGGCGAGGATCACCAAACGGCGGGCGATGAAAACCGGGTCTTCCCCGCCTTTGATCATGCGGGCGAGATAATAGATCGCGGCGTCGGGATCCGAGCCCCGCACGCTCTTGATGAACGCCGAGACCGTGTCGTAATGCTCGTCGGAGGCCCGATCGTAACGGAGCGTGGGCATATCGAGCAACTGAGCGACATCGTCGGGCGAGAGCGGGCCGCTCCAGCCGGCGCCGGCCGCCGCCCGCGCATCGAGGAGCAATTCCATCATGTTGATGAGCTTCCGAGCGTCGCCGTCGCTCAGCTCGATCACTCGCGCGCGGCTCTCGGGAACCAACAGATCCAGCGGATCGAACCCGCGGGCCGCGGACGCGCGGTCCACGAGCGCCTGCAAATCGCTTTCGGCGAGGCGTTCGAAGACCAGGATCCGGCAGCGGCTCAAGAGGGCATTGTTGATCTCATAGCTCGGGTTCTCGGTCGTCGCCCCCACCAGCGTGAGATCGCCTCGCTCGACGAAAGGCAGGAGCACGTCCTGTTGGGCCTTGTTCAGCCTATGTATCTCGTCGATGAACAGGATGGTCTTGCGTCGATGCTCGAGCCGGCGACGATGCGCCGCTTCCCCGAGCTCGCGCAGCGCTTTGGCGCCGGTGTCGATCGCGTTGCGAACGACGAATTCGGCGTCGACCCGTTCCGCAAGCAACAAGGCGAACGTCGTCTTGCCGCAGCCGGGAGGGCCCCACAGGATCAAGCTCGGAACCGCACCCGCCTCGATCAGCCGCCGCCACGCGGACCCTTCCCCCAGGATCTTGGGCTGACCGAGCATCCCATCGAGCGTTTTTGGGCGCAGGCGCTCAGCCAAAGGCTGGCTGCCGGCCTGGGAGGAATGCGAGCCATCGGCAAATCCGAAAAGATCCATGGGCGAGAAGTACCCGACCCAGCGATGAAAGATCAAGGATGTCGTCGGGAGGGCGCGGGCGTCACTGCGTCGAGAAGGTGAACTCGCTGACAACCGGCTTTTCCGGGTTGTCCTGGTTGCCGTACCAGCCGAGCAGCGTGATCGTCCCCCGGAACTTTTTGGGCATCTCCCCGCTCTCAGGCCGCGGCAACCCTCCCATGTAGAACGACCACTGATTCCCCAGAAGGTCGCTCAACACGATCGACTCCCCCGGCGCCAGTTCGGCCCAAACGCTTTGGTTCGAGTCCTCGTCGATGGCCGACGGAACGAAATCATCGCTTTTGCCTTCCGAGTTCCCATCGAAGACGGACACTCTGAACGCGTTCAAGGTGATCATGCTTTTGGAGCTGTTGGTCACACGAAGGCGGAACTGCAGCCAGGACGGATCGACGGTGACTTCGTCGTCCTCCCCCCGATTGATGACGATGGCGGTGTCGAACACGAACGGTTTGGCGGGAATTATTTCCCCGACGAGATCTTTGCTCTTCTTCCCGCATTGCGCGGAGGACAAGAGGACGGCCCCCAGCACGGCTTTAAAAACCGTTCGAAGGAATGCTTTTCTGATGCCGCCGGCGACATTCACCTTAGAGCTCCCCCGATTTCACGGAGCCTTCCGCCGCGTTCAGGATACGGGGGGTCAGGAAAAGCAGCAACTCGTTCTTTTGATTTGAGGTCCTGCGCTCCCGGAAGAGCCACCCCAGCAGCGGCAGCTTGCTCAGCCCCGGGATGCCCGTCTCGGTAAGGGACGTATCGCTTTGATAGATCCCCCCGATCACGGCCGTCTGCCCGCTTTGCACCATCACCTTGGTTTTCGCGTCGCGCGCGTTCACGATCGGCCGATCCATCCCCCGAGGCGGGTCGCCGGCGAATTCGCGCTTGATGGTCACGGCCATGATGACATCGCTCTCGGAAGTGATCTGCGGAGTCACGTCCAACGCGAGTTTGACGTCGAAAGTCTGCGTCGTCGTCGTCGTCGTGCCGTTGGCGGCCGTCACCACGACCGGGTACGGGATCGTAGTGATTTGCGCGATGTTCGCCGTTTCGTTGTTCATCGTCACCACGCGCGGCGAGGAGATGACTTTGATCTCGTTGTTGATCTCGGCCAACTGCAACGTGGCGTCGAGGACGCCGAGCGCGTCGATCGTGCCGACCGTGACGCCGCTGCTCATGCCCGTGAATTGCGACCCCGCGCGCCCACCCAAGGAAACGCGATTCGTGGGGGTCAGCGAGATGTCGCCCCCCAATTCCGTCGACTGGCCGGTGAAACCCCAGTTGACGCCGATCGAGCGCTGGAAATTGTCGCCGGCCTCGATGACCTTCGCCTCTATCTGCACCTGCAAAGGGGGGACATCTAGGGCCTTGATCAGATTGGTGGCCCGCTCGATGTTCTCGACGATGTCCGTGATCACGATGGACGACGTCCGCACGTCGGGAACGACCTTGCCGCGCGCGGAAAGGAACTTCTCGACCTGCGTGGAAAGCTTCGCCACGTCGGAGTAACTCACCGGCACGATCCGAACGCGCAACGGCTCGGCGGCCCGCTGGGCCTCGATCACGCGGCGGGCGTTTTCGTTCTCGACCTGGAGGATCTCGAGGGGCGCGATGCGGAGAACGTTGCCTTGCCGGACGTAACCGAGCTGCCGGGTCTTCATGACGAGCAGGAGCGCCTGGTCCCAGGGGATCTGCTTGAGCTTGAGCGTGATCTGGCCGCGCACCTCCTCGGAGACGACGAGGTTGGCCCCGCTCTGCTCGGAGATGAAATTGATGACGTCGCGGACCTCGGTGGCGCGGACCTCGAGGGAGATCGGTTTGCCGTAAAACCGCATCGTTGTGGAGTTGAAATCATCGAGATTGACACCGCTCAACGGCAAACCGTCGCGTGGGGCGGAACCGCTGGTTTTGCCGTCTTGAGCCGCCCGGTCGACCTCGTCGGCCGTCAGAGCGATCGAATCGGCGCCGGCCATGCGTTCGGGGGCGAGGAAGATCTCGTTGCCGCGTTGCTCGACGCGGAGGCGGTCGTCGTCGCGCATCTGCACGACGAAACGGGCCGTCGTCGACCCGCGATCCTGGTAGGCGTTGATGGCAGAGATCGACTGGTTGAACTCGCGCGTGATGTAGGGGCGCTTCAGGCGGTCCGGCAGGCTCGCGTTGGCGATCTCGATCACGATCTGCTTCTGGTCCGGGACCTCGCGCAAACGATAGGTCGCCCGCGTGTTCGTGCGGATGACGATCGTTCCGCCGCTCCGTTGGGAAGCGTAACGGAGATCGGTGATCTCGACCGAACCCGCGATGCCGCTCTCGCCCTCGACGCCGAGCTCGTCTTCGGCGAGATCCGGATCGAGCCCCTCCTCGCCCTCGTCACTTTCGGACTCGGCCAGAGAGGCGTCGTCATCCTGGTCATCGGCCTTCTGGCTGGAAGAGCACCCGGCGATCGCCAAGGCGCAAAGCAGAGACGCCATCACTTTCCGGACTGTCATCCTTGACTCTCCTCGGGGCGCCGGTCAACGCGCGGAAGCGCCGCTATCGGCTATTTTAACAACTCGCACCTGCGAGAACAACTTGCCATCTTCCTCATAGGTCTCCACGACCACCAACTCGCCTTCGCGAATCGCGGCCACGTAGCCGTTGCGGTCGCCCAACTTCGCGTTAGGACCAACGACGTGGACGCCGCCATTCGGGTCCCGCACCATCGCGCGCGGCTTGCTGACGTCCCAGATCACCCCGACCAAGCTGAGCTTGCCGAGCGGGAACTTCTGCAACGGGAGAACGGGACCATGGAACCGCCCCTGCTCCATCGGCCGCTCGACCATGGGCTGCGCGAACGGGTCCTTGCGGCCCTGGGGATCGTATTCGAAAGGCTCCATGAAACCCGACAAGACCGAAACCGAGCCGCCATCGTCAGTTTCGTGCGGCTCCCCGGCGGCGGGACCCGCCGGGCCCGTCGCCGGCCCCTGCGCGACGGCGGCGGAGAACAGGAAAAGAAACAGGAACAAGGCCGCCACGCGCTTATCTCCCACCTGGAGCCCCCGCGTTCCCTTTGCCGGCCGTCGACGCCTTCGTTTCCTCGATCGACCGGTAGCCGACGAGCGTAGCAGCGAAATCGAGCTTCGGGTTCTCGTTGTCGCCCCCAGGGACGAGGCGGAGCGAGATCCTGTCGATCGTGACGAGCCTCGGCAGTTTGGAGAGGTACGAAAGGAAAACCGCGATCTGCGAGTACGTGCCCTGAAGCTGGATATCGAAGCGCATGGCCTCGTAGAACTCGACTTTCGAGATCTCGTCCTTGGGCTCGCTTTTGGTCACCCGCATGCCGGCGCTGTTGGCCCGATCCTGCACGGTCGAAACCAGCTCGGAAACGTTCATCTGAGTCGGCAGGAAACTCATGACCTCGCGGACCTGCGCCTGCTGGTTGTTGAGCTCTTCCTTGAAACGCTCGAGGTCCCTCATCGCCTTCTCGGTCTTGGCGAGCATTTCCTCTTCCTTGGAAAGCTCGACCCGCGCCTGGACGAGCCCCCGGTCGAGCGACGCGCCGTCGTCGAACTGCAGCCAGTAGTAGGTGCCGCAAGCCACGAGCGCGATGAGGAAAACCTTCTGCCAGGTGAAGTCGGCGAGCTTGACGAGGAGATTCACCGCACCCTCCCCGCGTTGAACGTGAACTCGAAACGCTGGATGGGGCCGACCGGTGCGACATCGCGCGATTCGCTCCTCACCTTGACGTTCGAGAACAAAACATTGCTCTCGAGGTCGCGGAACAGTTTGTTGACCGTCCCTTCGTCAGGCGCGTACCCGATCACGAGGATCTTGCCCTGATCGACCTTGATTTCCTCGAGCCAGCCGTTCTGCGGCGTGAGGCTCTGGAGCGCGTCGAGGAGCTTCACCTCGCGCAACCGGTTTTCCGTGAGAGCCTCGAGAACCTTGATCTTGGCGTCGAGCTCTTTCTTCTGGGCCTCGTACTTCTCGACGATGGGGGCCGCGTCCCCGAATTTCTCTTTCGCCGTGCGCGTCCGACTGATCCGCTGCCGCACCTGATCGATAAGCTCCTGCTTGGCCGAAAGTTGTATCCTTTCGTAGCCCATCAGCAGGCCGACGCAGGCGATGATGAATGCGACGCGAAGCATGGCCTGCTTCTGAAGGTCCTGGGAGACGATGGCGCCGCCGATGCCGGTCGCGACCGCGATCCCGGCGCCCGGGGCGGCGGCGGCTCCCAGGTTCCGGAGCAGGTTCACGCGGATCACGCGTCACCTTCCTTGCGCATGCCCAGGCCGAGCACCACGGCCGCGAGCGGCTTGATCTGCGCGAGATACTCGGGCGGCACCGTGCGCGAGGCCGCCCCGATCTTGAGGAACGGGTCCATCACCTCGAAAGGGATGCCGGTCGCTTTGGACACGGACTCGACCAGGCCCGGCACGTAGATGCTGCCGCCGGTGACGTAGAACTTCTGGATGGCGGCGCCTCCGGCCGTCGCCGAGAAAAACTCGAAACTGTTGCGGAGTTCGTCGACGACCGCGTCGTTCGTGCTCGCGATGATGCTGTTCACCTCTTCCGGCACTTCCTGCCCCATCGACGCCGATATCTTGAGCGCCTCGGCCTCGGCGGCGCTCACGCCCATGCTTTTGTTGATGTCGGACGTGTACGTGTGCCCGCCAACGGAGACGTCGCGGCTGAAGATCACCTCTCCGCGATCGACGACCACGAAATTGGTGACGCCGGCGCCGATGTTGAGCAGCGCCGTGATCTCGGGAGTGACCCCGTAGTTGAATTCGAAGCAGTTGGCGAGCGCGAACCCGGCCACGTCGATCATCGAACACCTAAGTCCCGCGGCCTCGACGGTCTCGAGATAACGAAAAACGAACTCCTGCTTGGCGGCGACCAGGAGCACGTCCATGTTCTCCCCGCCGCTGCGCATGGACTTCAGGATGTGGTGCTCGAGACTGATCTCATTGACGTCGAACGGGATGTACTGTTCCGCCTCCCACTTGATCTGCTCGGCGACGACGTTCTCGTCCATGCGGGGCATGGAGATCTTCTTGACGATGACCGACGTGCCCCACATCCCCGTGGCCACGTGTTTGCGCTTGGTTTTCGCCTGACGAACGGCCATTTCGATGGCCGACGTCACGCTCGTCGCGTCGACGATCTCGCCGCCGGTCACAAGGCCGGGAGAGATCGGCACGATGCTGAAGCGGTTCAAAGTCAGGCCTCGACGCCCGGACTCCAGCTCGGCGAGCTTGATCGAGCTTGTACCAATGTCCAAGCCCAGGATTTTTTTCTGCGAGAAAAACATCGCTCAGAGGCCCTGTTGGAAGGCGTAACTACTCAAATCCCTTTTAAAAATTAAACCGGTCGTACGTGCCGTTGTCAAATTGGCGCGATCTGCCGAAGGTCTGCGCGGGAGGAACGCGACTTCGGTCGCGGCTCGAAAGCGGATCTCCCTCGGCTCCGGCGCCGGCGGCAAGCCTCACTGGTCGAGGCCGTGAAGCGACAAGTACCACTTCGTCCACGCGGGGCCGTCGAGCAGCATGTACGCGAGCGCGGCCCCGGCCAGGTAGGGCCCGAACGGGATCGCCGTGCGCAGACCGTCCTTCGTCCGGAGCGAGAGAGTGAGTCCGATCACCGCGCCGACGAGGCTTGAGAGAAGGATCACGACCGGGATGGAGCCTAAGCCGAGGACGGCCCCGATCCAGGCGAGGAGCTTGACGTCGCCCCCCCCCATGCCCTCGCGCTCGCGGAACACCCAGTACAGATAGGCGACCAGCCACAAACTACCCCCGCCCACGAGCACGCCGAGAAGCGCGTCGAGGAAGGCCCGCTCCGGATTCACGAGCGCGCCGACGAGGCCGATCGCGATCCCGCTCAGCGTGAATTTGTCGGGCAGGATCATGTGATCCAGGTCGATCACGCTCGCGGTGACGGCGCAGAAAATGAAGGTCAAGCGCTCGGCCAGCGTGATCGACAGGCCCGTCTTGTGGTAGGCGAACGCGAACAAGAGCGCCATCAGCAATTCGACGAGCGCGTAGCGGAATGAGAAACGGGCCCCACATTCCGCGCACTTCCCGCGCAGGATGAACCAGCCCAGGATCGGCACGTTGTGGTACCACTTGATGGGCGCGCGACAAGCCCTGCAGAAGCTCGAGGGGAAAACAACGCTCTCCCCCTGGGGCATCCGGCAAATGACGACGTTGGCGAAGCTGCCGAGGCAGGCTCCGAGCAGGAAAAAGACGGCCAGGAAAAATTCGGACTCATACGGCACGTTGAAGCCTTCCCCCCGCGACGCGGATTCTTCAGACGAAATCCCGCTTCCGGAAAACCAGCACGGTCGCGGCCACCAAACAGACGATCCAACCCGCCGCGTAGACGGTGGTCGCCAGGACCTCGTGCGCCGGGACTGGGATCTGGTACACGGGAGCCGTTCGCCAATTGAACCGCTCGAGGTCCGGGACGACGCGCGTGAGGAACGAGGCGATCACTTTGAACACGCCCGATTCGCTTTTCTCCGTGAAGAACCGCAACGTGCCCACCCAGTGGCCGATCAGGAAGAGAGCCGCGGTGAACGTCACCGTCATCATCGGTCTGGCAAACGACCCGAAAAGCAGCGCGAGACCGAGGAGGATCAGCGCCTCGAGCACGATTCCGTAAAGCGCGACCGCGAACGCGCCGTTGATCGGCAGGTCGAGCGCCGCGACGAGCACGGCGAGCACGGCGGCGAGGCCCGCCATGATCGTGAGGATCACCAGGCTCAGGCCCGTGAACTTCCCGACCAGGAACTGAGCGCGTGTGATAGGCCGCGCGAGCAGCGTGAGGATGGTCTGCTTCTCGATCTCCTTGGAGACGAGCGAGCTTCCCGCGAAAACCGCGAGGATACACGCGCTCAACTGGATGCCGGTGAAGCCGAAATTCGCCGAGATCCGCGCCTGCTCGGTGAACGACAATTCGCCGAGCGCGACGCTCATGCCGATCAGGAGGAGAGCGAAAACCACGATGCCGTACAGGACGCGATCGCGTATGATCTCGCGATACGTGTTCTTGGCGATGATCCAAACCGGTCTGATCACGGCGCGCCCCCCTCTTTCTTATCGAACGCGACGCGCACGAACGCCTCTTCGAGCGAGAGGCGCTGGGTCCTGACTTCGACGATCTCACGACCGCTCTTGCGGGCTTCGTCGATGACCGCCTGCGCGGCGGCGTGATCCGGCGCCGTCCTCACCTCGGGCTCGTCTCCCGGGCGGCGAACGACGATCGAGACCCCCGACTCGGCTCGGTCGAGGAACTTTTCGGTCGTCCCCTCGTAGATCAAATCGCCCAACTTGAGTATCACGAGCCTGTCGCAGAGCAGTTCGGCGTCCGGGAGAAGATGGCTGCTGAAGAACACGGCCGTGCCCGACTTCGCCGTCTCGCGTATGATCTCGGCGACCTCGTAACGCCCATCCGGGTCGAGACCGGTCTTCGGCTCGTCGAGGATGATGAATTCCGGCTCATGAATCAGCGTCTGCGCGATCCCCACCCGCTGGAGCATCCCCTTGGAATAACCGCGCAACTGGCGATCCTTGGCGTGGCCCAGCCCCACTCGTTTGAGGAGCTTTTCGATGCGTTCGTCGAGGACCCTCTTTTTGAGGCCCGTGGAAAGCTCTCCGTAGAAACGCAGGAACTCGGCGCCCGTGAGATACTCGTAGAAGTAAGGCCGCTCGGGCAGGAAGCCGATTTTCTGTTTCGCTTCCGAGGTCAGTTCCGGCCGGCCGAAATAACGGATCTCCCCGGCGTCCGGGAACGCCAGGTTCAAAAGGCATTTGATCGTGGTGGTTTTCCCGGCGCCGTTGGCGCCCAAAAACCCGGTCACGGTCCCGGGTTGGATATCGAAGCTGATACCCTTGACCGCTTCAACCCTCTTCAGGCCGCGCCGGTACGTCTTGCGCAAGCCGCGAACGCTGAGGACAGGCCCGCTCATCGACATCCTCCCGATGTTACGTCGCACCAGGGCCGCGATCCTTCGCGGTCCCTCACAAACGGTATCTCCGGGAAATGTTAGATCATTTTCTCGACGGCGGAAACGGTAAACTCCTTGGCACGGTCCCGGCGGATGGCGATGAGCAGGGCCTCGGCGGCATGGCTCTCGGTCACGCACGGGATCGAGTAGTCGATGCAACTGCGACGGATGCCGAAACTGGCCTCGATCGAGCGGCGACCGGACGTCGTGTTGACCACCAACGCGACCTTGCCGGACCGGATGCGGTCGACGCAGTTCGGCCGGCCTTCGTGGACCTTCTTCACCGGCACGCAGTCAATACCTTCGTCGTAAAGGAACTTCGCCGTGCCCGAAGTCGCCGTGAGAGTGTACCCGAGGTCCAGGAACTCGCGGATCATCGGCAGCAGCCCCCGCTTGTCCTTGTCGCGAAGGCTCAGGAACACCTCGCCCCGCCCCGGGAGTTGGACATGACTGGAAATGAATCCTTTGAGCAACGCTTCTGAGTAGTCGCGGCCACGGCCCATGCTTTCACCGGTCGACTTCATCTCCGGGCCGAGAATGGAGTCCGCGTCGCGGAACTTCTTGAACGGGAAAACGACGCCTTTGACGCTGACCGTGTCCACGGCCCGCCAATCGTAACGGGATGGCCGGACCTCGGCGGCGGTCTTGCCGAGCATGGCCTTCACGCCCAAATCGATCAGCGGGATCCGGGTGGCTTTGGCGACGAACGGCACGCTGCGCGAACTGCGTGGATTCGCCTCGAGCATGTAGACCTGGTCGTCCTTGATCGCGAGTTGCAGGTTCAAATGCCCGATCGTCCGGATGCGGGCGGCGAGCCTCCCCGCGAGATCCTCGATGCGGCGGCAGGCTTCTCCCTTCAGACGCTGCGGAGGAAGAACGCCCATGCTGTCGCCCGAGTGCACGCCGGCTTCCTCGATGTGCTCGATGACGCCGCCGATGACGGTCCAGTCCTCGCCGCGCACGAGGTCAACGTCGACTTCGAGCGCGCCGGCCAGGAACTGGTCCATGAGGCAAGGCTCCTCGTCGCGGATAAACTCGCCGTGGCGATCGAAGTAACTGTGCAGCTCGTCGGCGTTCTCGACGACTTCCATGCGCCGGCCGCCCAGGACGTAGCTGGGACGGCAGATGATCGGGTAGCCGATCGTCCCCGCGATGGCGAGCGCTTCAGCGAGCGAGCCCGCCATGCCGCTGGCCGGGATCTTGAAATCAAGCTCTTTGCAGATCTTGACGAACCGACCCCGGTCCTCGGCCAAATCGATCGACTCGAGCGACGATCCAAGCATCTGGAATCCGGCGGCCGCGAGCTTGTGCGAGAGGTTGATCGGCGTCTGCCCGCCCAGTTGCGCGACGAAGCCGAGCGGGTTCGTCCGGCGAAGGATCTCGAGCACGGACTCTTCGGTGAGCGGCTCGAAATACAGTTCGTTGGACGTGTCGTAGTCGGTCGAAACCGTTTCCGGATTCGAGTTGACCATGATCACGTGATAACCCTCCTCGCGGAAGCCCTTCACTCCGCGCACGCAGGAGTAATCGAATTCGATCCCCTGCCCGATGCGGTTCGGCCCGCTGCCGAGGATAACCACCCCTTTTTCGTTTTTCGGGCCGGGCGCGGCCGCCTCGGCCCAATACGAGGAGTAATAGTAGGGGGTCTCCGAAGCGAACTCGCCGGCGCAGGTGTCGACCTGCGAGTAACCGGGGTGCAGCCCCGCCTCCCAGCGGCGCTCGCGGACGTCTTTCGCCGCCGCGCCCCGCAACCGCGCGATGTGGGCGTCGGAAAAACCCATGCGCTTGGCGGCGAGCAGGGTCCCGGCGTCGAGATCCGCGGCCGCGCGGATCTCGCCCTCGAACCGCGCGATCGCCTGGACCTGCTCGAGGAACCAGGGTGCGATTTGCGTGAGAGCGTGGACGTACTCGACCGTTTTCTCCTCGCGGAACGCCTGCACGACCTGATAGAAACGCTGACTGCTCGGGTGCGAGAGCAGTTTTTCGTTGAAAACGACGTCCGGCAAGCCCTCGTCACGGTTCTCCATGGAGGAGACCGCCTTCATCAAAGATTCTTTGAACGTGCGGCCGATGCCCATGACCTCGCCGACCGACTTCATCTGGGTCGTGAGCGAATCCTCGGTGCCGGGGAACTTCTCGAACGCGAAACGCGGGATTTTGGTGACAACGTAGTCAAGCGCCGGCTCGTAGCAGGACGGCGTCGTGCCGGTGATGTCGTTGCGGATCTCGTCGAGGCGGTAACCGATGGCGAGCAACGCCGCGATTTTGGCGATGGGGAAACCGGTCGCTTTCGAAGCGAGCGCCGACGAGCGACTCACCCTCGGGTTCATCTCGATCACGAGGCGCTCGCCAGTTTGCGGATGCACCGCGAATTGGATGTTGGCTCCGCCCGTCGCCAGGCCCACGGCATCGACGATCCTGCGGGCCTCATCGCGCATGTCCTGGTACTCGAGGTCGGTCAGGGTCATCTGCGGTGCGACGGTTATGCTGTCACCGGTGTGCACGCCGCACGGATCGAAGTTCTCGATCGAGCAGATGATGACGAACGTGCCGTCCTTATCGCGCATGACCTCGAGCTCGAACTCCTTCCAACCGAGGATGCTCTCTTCGACCAGGCATTCGGACGTCGGGCTTTCCTTGAGGGCGGCGAGCAGCATGCGCTCGTACTCTTCCCGCGAATAGGCGACGCCGCCCCCTCCGCCGCCGAGCGTGTAGTTCGGGCGCAGGATCAGCGGATACCCGAGCTTTTCCCCGAGTTCGACGCCGGCCTGGAAATCCCGCACCATCTCGGACCGCGGCGCGCGCGCGCCGACGGACTCGATGATCCGGCGGAACCGCTCGCGGTCCTCGGCCGCGCGGATCACGTCCGGGTCGGCGCCCAACATGCGGATGCCGAGGCGCTCGAGGACCCCGTTTCCCTCGAGCTCGAGCGCGAGGTTCAACGCCGTTTGCCCACCGAGCGTCGGGATGACCGCGTCAGGCCTCTCCATCTCCAGGATCTTCTCGATGAACGCGACTTTGAGCGGCTCGATGTAAACGCGGGTCGCGATCTCCGGATCCGTCATGATCGTCGCCGGGTTGGAGTTCACGAGGATGACCTCGAGGCCCTCCGCCATCAGGGCTTTGCACGCCTGGGTGCCGGAGTAGTCGAACTCGCAGGCCTGCCCGATCACGATCGGACCGCTGCCCAGGATGACCACTTTTTTGAGGTCCTTGATTCTCGGCATCTCTGCGCCCCCGATCCGCCCGCCGCCCGGGCCCGATGGCCGGTCGAACAACCGGCCTAAAACTTCATTTTGCGCTCATTCGTGTACACGTGTTCGAGCTTGAGGTGCTTGTACTGTTCGTACTTGTAACGCATCTTCAGAAGGCGCAGCATGAGCGCTTCTTGAAGGATCGGCTCCGCTTTCTTCAGCTTTTTGACTTCCGCGAGAATGAACTTCGTCGCCTCTTCCGGGTGCAGGCAGAACGCCTTCGTGAAAACGAAGGTGTCGCCGCTCGGGACGAGGCGCGTGTCGAAAATCTGCTCGCGGCTGAACCCCACGCGGACCGGGGACTTCTCGATGACGATCTTCTTCCCCGTGAACAGATCCTTGATATGGACGTCCTCGCCGCGGATCTTCAGGAACTCGAACAAGCTATGGCGCGTGTTCGCGAGACTCTCGAGCGCCTCCTGTTCAGCGGGCTCGTACCCGAACTCGCCTCCCTGGAGCGCGTGCTTCGCAGGCGCCGTTTCCCGGCCTTCGAGCGGCCGCGTGAAGAGGTACCACTCGAGGAACTGCGTCATCCGCATCTCGAATTGAGCGCTCTCCTCGTCGACGATGCCGGCCTCGTCGAAGAACTCGTGCTTCGCCCGCGCCACCTCGTCTTTGTAGGACCCGCCGGTGTAATGCAGGGTCAGGCGTTCGATCAATTCTTCGTGTTGCTGCATTTCCTTCTGCATGTCACAAACCGTTCAGGAAATAGTCGAACAGCAACCTCGCGTCGCGCGGACCGGGATGGCTTTCGGGGTGGTACTGCACGCTGAAACACTTCTTCGCCGCGCACTCGATCCCTTCGACGGTGTCGTCGTTGAGGTTGACGTGCGTGACGCGGGCGGAGGACGGCAACGTGTCTGCTTTCACGGCGTACCCATGATTCTGCGACGTCACGTAAACCCTCCCCGTGAGATCGTCGCGCACGGGATGGTTCCCCCCCCGATGCCCGAACTTCAACTTGTACGTCGACGCGCCCAAGGCTCGCGCGAGGATCTGATGCCCCATGCAGATCCCGAACACGGGCTTCCACCCGAGAAGCGCGCGTACGGTCTCGGTCGCCTCCCGGACGTCGGCCGGGTCCCCCGGGCCGTTAGAGAGCATGATCCCGGACGGGTTCCAGTCGCGGATGGCCCGCTCGGGCGCGCGGCCCGGGAAAACCGCCACTTCCGAACACTCGCGTTCGAGTTCGCGAAGCGTGTTCTCCTTGCAACCGAAATCGAGGATGGCGACACGCGGCCCGCCGGCGGCACGGCCCGCGCGAACCTCGAGTTCACGGCGAGCGACGGCGTGGGCCCAGTCCTTCTCGCCCGCCTTTTTCTCCTGGATCAGCTCGCGCGCTTTGACCATCGCCTCGTCGGGGCCGCTCGCAGCGACGAGCGCCCCCCATGGCGTACCGGAGTCGCGCAGCCCTAAAACGATTTTGCGCGTATCAAGACCGCTCAGAACCGGGATGCCCGCGTCGAGCAAGCGCTGCTCCCAGCCGGCGTCGCGGCGCGAACGTTGGATCTCGGTCGCGACGAAACCGTCTATCCACAGCCGCCGGGACTCCCAGCATGCCTTGTCGACGCCGTAATTCCCCATCTGCGGCGCCGTCATCACCATGATCTGCGAGAAGTAGGAAGGGTCGGTCGCGATCTCCTCGTAGCCCCCGTGCGAAGTGTTGAAAACGACTTCCCCGGCGCGGCCGGGGACTCGTCCCGGGTCGCCGTGCCAGCGGCCGGCGAAGATCTCTCCGCTCTCCAGAACCAGATATCCCTTCAACTCGCTCTCCCGTCCGTGCCGCGCCGACCCCGCCGCGGCCGGCAAAAATCCGTACCAGCCCCTCGGTCCTATTTTTTCAATCCAGCTTCGCCATGCCCACCGTCCGCGCGAGCAGAGCGGCGCGGATCAGCACGCCGCTGGCCACCTGCTGGAGCACGCGAGACCGCGGGTCCTCGAGCGCGTCGCTCGAGAACTCGACGCCGTGGTTGATGGGTCCCGGGTGCATGAGAATGCCCTCTGGCGCCAACGATTGCAACCGGGCTCGAGTGATTCCGTATGATCGATGGTAATCGGCGACCTCGCGGCGGGCGTCGGCGTCCTGGGACCGATGACGCTCGAACTGGATGCGCAGGCCCATGCAGACCGTCGCCCAACGCAAACCCTCGTCAAGTTCGCCGAAAACACGGCTCCCCGAGGGCAGCTCGGCAAGCGAAGGCATGAACCTCTCCGGCCCGCAAACTCCGATTTCGGCGCCGAGTTTGTGAAGCACGTCGAAATTCGACCTCGCCACGCGGCTATGGAGGATATCGCCCACGATCAACACGCGCTCCCCCTCGACCCGACCGCGTTCGCGAAGGATGGTGAACGCGTCGAGCAGCGCCTGCGTGGGATGCGCGAGGGTGCCAAAGCCCGCGTTGATCACCGGGATGCCCAGGCGCGGGACGAGTTCGTCGAGCTCGGCCGAAGCCCCGTAACGAAGCACGAGCGCGTCAGGCCCCATCGCGACCACGTTGAGGATCGTATCGGCAAGGCTTTCGCCCTTGACCACCGAGCTTCCGGCGAACTCCATCGTGAGGACGGGCAGTCCCAAGCGATACGCGGCCGCCTGGAAGCTCAAGCGCGTCCGCGTGCTCGCCTCGAAGAACAGCAAGGCCACGACTTTGGAGCCTTCGCGCAGCGGCCCCCTCGCCGGGTCGTAATAGAATCCGTCCCGCTCGCCTCGCTCGCGGAACTCTTCCGCCAAACGAAACAGGTCAATGATGTCTTGAGGTGTCAAAGCCCGAGTGTCGAGAAGGGACCTTTGGTCGGCAGGCATTGGGCCCTATCGTAGTGGGCCGGCGAGCGCGCGGTCAAGGCGCGGGATCAACGGACGATGTGGAAAATCCGGTCCCGGCGGACTGAAGGGAAGCGATCGTTCCCCCAGCGTTCGAGCCAGTCCAGCGAAAGCCAAACCAGGAGCACTTCGCCTTCGAGGTTCTTGATGGGGACCGAACCCCAGATCCTGGAGTCGTCGCTCGAGTCGCGGTTATCACCGAGAACGAAAATATGGCCGGGCGGCACGATGATAGGCCCGAAAAAGCCCGCATCATCCTCGTTCCTGTTCATGACCAAATGAGTCGAGCCCGGGAACCGCTCCCGGTAGATGGAGAAGTACTCATGGCCGGGCAAGTCCGCGATCTGCATTTCGTCAAGCGCCTCGTAGGCGGCCTCGACATCGTTGATATAGAGCCTCTTGCGGCGAATTTCGATTTTCTCGCCGGGCAAGCCCACGACCCGCTTGATGTAGTGGGTCGACTCGTTGCCGGGCGGGCGAAAAACGACGACATCGCCGCGATCCGGCGGTCGAACGGCGAGTTTCCGCCCGCTGAACGGGATCGGCACCCCGTACGGGAGTTTGTACGCAAAAATGAAATCCCCGGCCATCAGCGTGGGAACCATGGAGCCGGTCGGGATCTTGTACGCGGAGATTACGAAAAACCGCAATACCAGAGCGACGAAAACCGCGACGATCAAGCTCTCGAGGTACTCCCTCAAAACGATCTTTGCCGGTACTTTCCCAGAGGCCATCCGTGCCCTTCCGTCGCCGCCTGGGACCGCTACGACCTCTCTAACGTACGGCGCCGAACATCCTTCTCCAGCGAACGGTCCCAGGATCGCATACGCGGCTCGCATCGCGCAAAGTTTCTTCGCAACTGAGCCAGATCACCGCGGCCCGGCCGAGGATGGATTCGACGGGGACCGGCCCGAAAACCCGGCTGTCGCCCGAGTTGTCACGGTTATCCCCCATGACGAAAACGTGCCCCTCCGGCACGCGGAACGACCCCCCCGCCCCGGGAGCCGCGTCGAGTTCGTGGATCGTGACCGGCTTCACGCTCCCGAGGCTTTCCCTGAAAAACGTGTACGACGAGGAGAATTCCCCCCGCTCTTCGGCGGTCCACCCGGGAACCTCCCGAACCGCGGCGCCCGCGTCGACCGGCTCGAGCGCGAGGGGCCGGCCGTCGATCGAGACCGCTCCGGTCGGCGCGACCGCGACATCCTCTCCGGAGAGCCCGATCACGCGTTTAATGATGTAGACGGACGGATCCTCTAGCGAGCGGAACACGACGACGTCGCCGCGCGCGGGCCCTCCCCAGCGCGCGACGTAACGGCTCGTGAACGGCAACCGCAAACCGTAGGCGAACTTGTTCACCAGGATGTGGTCGTGCACGAGAAGCGTCGGCAACATCGATCCTGAGGGGATCACGTACGGCTCGAACAGGGCCCAGCGGACCGCGAGGACGAAGAGGAGGGCCGCGCCGAGCTCGGCGAGCGCGCGCGGCCAGGTGCCTTTGAGGCTCCTCGGCCGGCCGTCCACGCTCAGTCGACCTTGTGGAAGAAGCGGTCCCAACGGATCGTCATCGGATTGCAAAGGAAGGAAACGACCGGCAAGGTCTTCTCGCAGCTGAGCCAGACGAACATCGCCCGTCCGAGGACGTACTCCTCGGGCACGAAGCCCCATTTGCGGCTGTCGGCGGAGTTGTCGCGGTTATCCCCCATGACGAAGAGCTTGCCCGGAGGCACTTCCCACTCCATCGACGACGTGTGTTCCCCGTTGCGGCTGAGGAGCACGGAGTGAGCCCGCGAGTTGAGCACTTCGGTGAAATGCAGGTAACCCGCCTTGGAGTCGCTCGGCAGGCCTTCCCGGCGGAAGTCGTCGTCGGTCATCTTGGCGAACTCTTCGGCGTGCTCCGGATCGGCCGATTCACGCATATCGACGGCGGCGCCGTTCCGGTAGATCTTCCCTTCCCTGTACTCGATCTTGTCGCCGGACACGCCCACGACGCGCTTGATGAAGAACGTCGACGGGTCGATGGGGTACTTGAAGACGATGATCTCGCCCGGCTCGGGATTACGGTGCTTGACGAGCCAGTTCGAGCTGAAAGGCACGCGAGTGCCGTAAACCATCTTGTTCACGAAAATATGGTCGTGCACGAGGAGCGTCGGCAGCATCGACCCCGAAGGGATCACGTACGCTTCCATGATCGCCCAACGGATCACCAGAGCGACGCCGATCGCGACGCCGAAGCTCCCGGGGCCTTCCGTCCAGAACTTGCGATTGAACATAGTCCCTAGTCCTCCACCTTCAGGATCGCCAGGAAGGCTTCCTGAGGCACGTCGACCGTGCCGATCTGCTTCATGCGCTTTTTACCCTCTTTTTGGCGTTCGAGGAGCTTGCGCTTACGGGAAATATCGCCGCCGTAGCATTTCGCTGTCACGTCTTTGCGCAGGGCGCTCAGAGTTTCCCGGGCCACGATCTTGGAACCGATCGCGGCCTGGATGGCGACTTGGTACTGCTGGCGGGGGATCAGCTCGCGCATCTTCTCGACGAGCGCCCGCCCGCGCGCCTGCGACTTCGAGCGGTGCACGATCAAGGAGAGCGCGTCGACGGGTTCGCCGTTGATCAGCACGTCGAGCTTGACCAGGTCCGACTCTTCCCAGTCAGCGAGCTCGTACTCCATCGAAGCGTAGCCTTTGGTGATCGACTTCAGGCGGTCGTAGAAATCCATCACCATCTCGTTGAGCGGCAGCTTGTACTCGATGATCACCTTGCGATCGGTGATGTAATCCATCCTTTGCTGCGCGCCCCGCTTGTCCTCGCACAGCTTGAGGGTCGCGCCGATGTACTCCGGCGGCGTGTGCACCGTGACCTTCACGTACGGCTCTTCCATTTTCAGGATCTTCGTCGGGTCCGGCATATTGGCCGGGTTTTCCATCTCCGTCATGCTCCCGTCGAACGTGTAAACGCGATAGACGACGGTGGGAGCGGTGGTGATGAGGTTCAGGCCGAACTCGCGCTCGAGGCGCTCCTGGACGATTTCCATGTGAAGCAGGCCGAGGAACCCGACGCGGAAACCGAACCCGAGGGCGGCGGACTTTTCCGGCTCGAACGAAAGCGAGGAATCGTTGAGGATCAACTTCTCGAGGGCGTCCTTGAGATTCTCGAAGTCGGCCGAAACGACCGGGAAAATGCCCGAGAACACCATCGGTTTGATCCGACGGAAACCCGGGAGCGGCTCGACGGCCGCTTTGTGGTGCGTCGTGACCGTATCGCCCACTTTGACTTCGCGGATGTCCTTGATCCCACAGATGATGAAACCCACTTCGCCGGCCTCGAGAACCTCGAGCTCCCGGGGAAAAGGCGAATAAACGCCGAGTTTGAGCACTTCGTAGTCACCGTGCCCGCTCATGAACTTGATGCGATCGCCCTTCTTGATCCGCCCGTCGACGAGGCGGCAGAGCACCACGACTCCCTGGTACGCGTCGAACCAGGAATCGAAGACCAGGGCGCGCAGCGGAAGCTCGCGATCGGCCTTGGGCGGCGGCACCTTCTTGACGATGGACTCGAGGATCTCCTTGATGCCGACCATCTCTTTGGCGCTCGCCAGGATGGCGTCGCTGGCATCGAGGCCGATCGAATCCTCGATCTGCTTTTTGACGCCTTCGGGGTCGGCCGACGGCAAGTCGATCTTGTTCAAAACCGGGACGATCTCGAGGTTGTTGTCGAGGGCGAGGTAGACGTTGGCGAGGGTCTGGGCCTCGACCCCCTGGGCGGCATCGACGACCAGGATCGCGCCTTCGCAAGCGGCCAGCGAGCGCGACACCTCGTAGCTGAAATCGACGTGCCCGGGGGTGTCGATCAGATTGATCTGGTACGTTTCCCCGTCGTCGGCCTTGTAGCTGAGGCGGACGGTCTGCGCTTTGATCGTGATGCCGCGCTCGCGCTCGAGTTCCATGTTGTCGAGGAACTGGGCTTTCTTCTCACGGTCGCTGAGAGAGCCGGTGTACGACAGCAAGCTGTCGGCGAGCGTGCTCTTGCCGTGGTCGATGTGCGCGATGATCGAGAAGTTTCGGATGTGATTGGGGTCCATGAAGCTCGAGCTCAGCTGGAAGAAGGGTTCGGAAGATGATCCGGCGGCGGCTGTTTCGTCGCCCGCTCCGCCGCCGCTTCGGGGACCGGGTACAATTCCATCTGACCAGGCAGGCGGTCACGGTATTTCTCAAGGATCAGGTCGATGCCTTCACGGATGTATTCCGCGACGGGCACCTTCGTGCGTTTATTCAACTCTTTGAGCAAAGCATTCTGACGTTCCGTAATGTAGACCGTGGTTGCCTGCTTTTTGGCCATGATTGTCTTTAACGGAACTCGCCATACGTTGCAATACGTTCGCGCAAAAAGAAAGCGCCCGCCCGAAAGGGGCGGGATCCGCCGGGACAACGATCACCGCGCGAGGGTCTTGACGACGTCCTTGAGGAGCTCGGCTTTGTTCGCGCGCTCCCACGTGAACGCCTCATCCATGCGGCCGAAGTGCCCGTACGCCGCCGTTTTTTTGTAGCGGGGCTTGAGCAAATCGAATTCCTGGACGATCGCGGCCGGCTTCAGGCTCCACAGCTCGCGCACGGCTTTGACGAGAACGCCGCTGTCGTACTTGCCGGTGCCATAGTCGTTGATCATCAGGCTGACGGGCTCGGCGACGCCGATCGCGTACGACACCTGAATGAGGGCGCGCTCGACGAGGCCGGCGGCGACCAGGTTCTTGGCGATGTGGCGGGCGGCGTAGGCCGCCGAACGATCGACCTTGGAAGGGTCCTTGCCCGAGAACGCGCCGCCGCCGTGAGCGCCGTGGCCGCCGTAAGTGTCGACGATGATCTTCCGGCCGGTGAGGCCGCAGTCGCCCATCGGACCGCCGATGACGAATCGGCCCGTCGGGTTGATATAGTACTTGGTTTTTGAGTCGAGCCAGTCGGCGGGGACTGTTTTCTTGATCACCTCTTCCATGACGAACTCTTTGAGCTGCGTCTGGCTGACGTTCTCGGCGTGCTGGGTCGAAATGACGACCGCGTCGACGCGCTTCGCCCGTCCGTCCTTGTACTCGATCGTGATCTGGCTTTTGCTGTCCGGGCGCAGCCAATCCACCTTGTTCGCCTTGCGGAGCCGCGCCATCTCCTCGAGCAGTTTGTGCGAAAGCGCGATCGAAAGAGGCATCGCCTCCGGCGTTTCGTTGACCGCGTAGCCGAACATGATGCCCTGGTCGCCAGCGCCCTGCTCCTTGACGGCTTCCGCGCCCGTGTCGACGCCCCTGGCGATATCAGGGCTCTGGCGGTCGAGCGTGACCATCACCGCGCACGTGTTGCAGTCGAAACCCTTGGCGCTGTCGTCGTAGCCGATCCCGCGAACCGTTTCGCGCACGAGCGCCGGGATGTCGACGACGGCCTTGGTGGTGACTTCGCCGGCCACGACCGCGACGCCCGTGGTGACGAGCGTCTCGCAGGCCACGCGGCTACCGGGGTCTTGCGCGAGCATCGCATCGAGAACCGCATCGGAGACCTGGTCGGCGATTTTGTCGGGATGCCCCTCGGACACGGATTCACTCGTGAACAAATAGTCCTTCATTTGAAGCCTCTGCTTGGGTTGGAAACCGGCTTCAAGAGCTATCAAAGGGGGGGTGGGGCGGTCAACGTGTAAGCCCCGTGGCGCGACCGCGCGCCCGGGGCCCGAAGCGTGGTGGAAAGGGAATCGAGAGACCGCTCAGCCCGCTTTGCGCAGGGGGATGTCCGGGACGTCGGCGGCGAGATCCGGCCGCGAACGGCTGGGTCCGCTCTCATTGCCCCGGCCAGCGCTCTTGAAGTCGCGCAGCTTGCGGCGCTCCTTCGACATCTGCCGCAGGAGTTTGTTCACGACCATGTCGGCGGAGCGATAGAAATCGTCGGAAACCCCCGTTGCTTTGAACTTTCGCCGCCCCTCCAGGATGCTGACGTCGACGATGCACTCGTGCCGCTCCATCGAGAACACCACCTGCACGTCCATCGGCTTCAGCTCGAACTTCAGCAGCTTCCCGAACCTGCCCTCGAAATGCGTGATCAGCGCTTGGCTCGAATCGACATGCAGGAACGTGTAATTCAACTTCATCGGAACTCCCCTTCCCAGGCCGAGGCCTCAGCAGGCTTATCGGGTTCGCGGGCGCGCGAGTCCATGGATGTAACGAAAAATTGGCGATCCACCCGAGCCATTCCCAGTTCGAGACGCGTCACATCGGGCCCAGCTTATGTCTCGGCCGATTCGGAATCATGCCAACGCGCGAAACGCCCCGCGGGGCGCATCATCCGGAGCCGGCGGGGCGGCCGGCCCGAGCGCACGGTCCAAACGGCCGAGAACGGCCGATGCGCGCTCGAGAGGCCGCGAGGGCTCACTTCGCGAAAGCTTCCGCGTGGGTCTCGCGGACGACGACGACTTTGATCTGGCCGGGGTAGGAGCACTCGTCTTCGATTTTGTCGGCGATCTGGCGGCAGAGTTTGAGAGACTGCACGTCGTTGACGCGTTTGGCGTCGACGACCACCCGCACCTCGCGACCGGCGTTGAAAATCATCGTGCGGCTGACGCCCGGGAAACCATCGCCGATCGTCGAGAGCGCTTCGATCTTCTGGTTGTACGTGTTCACCGTCTGACGACGCGCCCCCGGGCGACCGCCCGACATGGCGTCGGCGCCTATGACCAGGAACGCGAGGTCGCTGGCCGGCTGTTCCTCGTAATGGTGCGCGCGGACCGCGTGCACGATGTGGGGGGCCTCGCCGTTCTTCTGGATGAAATCGGCGCCGATCACCGCGTGGCCGCCCTCGACCGAATGATCCATCGCCTTCCCCACGTCGTGGAGCAGGCCCGCGCGCTTGGCGTCTTTGCGCTTGACGTCGCCGAGCTCGCTCGCGAGCAGGCCGCAGAGCCAACCGACTTCGGCCACGTGGAAGTATTGGTTCTGCGCGAACGAGTACCTGTAGCGCAAGGACCCGAGCATCTTCTTGATCTCGATGTTGATGTCCGAGCAGTTGAGTTCGTTGGCGACCCTGCGGCCATCCTCCTCGACCTTGCGGAGAAGGCCCGCCTTCGTCTTTTCGACGATGCGGTCGACGACGGCCGGGTCCACTTTCTTCTCGTTCAAGAGCTTTTCCAGGCAACGGGTGGTCAACTCGCGGCGAACCGGATCGTAGCCCGCGATCGCGACCGTGTTGTCCTCGGTGACCGACAGGTCGACGCCGCAAGCCTTCTCGAGCGCCCTCAGATTCGCGCCGTCGGGCCCCAGGAGCTTTTTCTTCTGATCGTCGCCCGCGAGCTCGACCGTGCCGATCCCGCGTTCGGTGCAAGACGGGCGCAAGAACCGGTTGAGCGCGATGCCGATGATGCGTTTGGCGATCGGTTCGGCGTTGGCACGCGCCTCATCTTCGATGCGATTGGCGCGTTTTTTCGACTCGACCCGGGAACTGTCCTCGAGATCGTCGAGCAAGCGTTTCTTGACGGCGTTGACGTCCTCGCCCGTCAGCCGCGCGAGTTCGGCGATGAGAACGAGGCGCGCCTCGTGGATCCTCGCCCTGGTGCCGTCGCAACCCTCCTGCCGGCTCATCATGCGCTTTTCGGCTTCGCTCAGCTCAGCCGCGCGTTTTTGCAGCTCCTTGGTCTCTTTGAAGAAGGAGCGGTCGATCTCGCTGCGCTTTTTGCGGTACTCGCTCTCCTTCGCCTGCACGCGGGACTCGAGCGAGTCGACCTCTTTCTCGTTTCTCGACCAGAGTTCCTCCTCGAAATCGGCGACACGCTCCTTGGCCTCGGACAACGCCTCTTCGAACCGGTCTTTGGCGTCGAGAACGATCGCTTCGGCCTCCGCCTCGGCTGCCTGCAGGCGGCGCTGACGGGCCACCTTGGCCAGCCAGAGGCCGACGCCGAAGCCCGCGACCAGGCCCACGCCCAATGCGATCGACGCGATAATGATCATGGCTCCCTCGAATTCACGTTTGCCGAACCCACGTTTGCGGCACGACCGGCGCCGCGAGCGCGCCGGAGGAACGCTCTAGAAGAACTTTTTACGCTTGCTCGATGGCAAGATCTTTAACACATCGCGATATTTCGCGACTGTTCTTCTTGCGATTTGAATACCATCTTTCTTGAGCAAGTCCACGATCTTCTGATCCGACAAGGGGTTGCGGGAGTCTTCGGCCGAGACGAGTTCCTTGATCTTCAACTTAACCGACTCGCTCGCCAACGCATCGCCGTCCGACGTCGAAATCCCCGAGTTGAAGAAGTACTTCAACTCGAAGATCCCGCGGGGCGTGTGCACGTATTTGGCCGTGGTCACGCGACTGACCGTCGATTCGTGCATGCCGATGTCGTTGGCGATATCGCGCAGGATCATCGGCTTGATGAACGCCGGGCCTTTGTCGAAAAAATCCCTCTGGTGCCTTACGATCGATTCCGTCACTTTGTAGATCGTGCGCTGCCGCTGGTGGATCGACTTGATCAGCCAGACCGCCGAACGGAGTTTCTCCTGGATGTACTCCTGCGTGCCGTCCTTCCCCTTGCCGCCGGCGGGCGCCTCCTTGCCCGACTTCAGGATGCTCTTGTAGAGGTTCGAGATGCGCAGGCGCGGAAGGCCGTCCTCGTTGAGGGACACCATGTACTCCTCGCCGACCTTGTAGACGTAGACATCGGGCTGCACGTAATGCGTGTCGTTCGGCATGAACGACCGGCCCGGCTTCGGGTCCATCGAATAGATGATCTTGCACATTTCGACGACGTCGGCGAGCTCGAGGTTCATCGCCTTGGCGATGCCCTCGTAGTTCTTCTTTTCGAGGTCCTTGAGGTGGTTCTTGATCAAATGCACGAGGTCCTTGGTGTCCTCCTGCAGGTGCTTGGCCTGGATGAGCAGGCATTCCTGCAGGTCGCGCGCGCCGACGCCGGGCGGGTCGAACTCCTGCACGAACGGCAGCACGCTCTCGAGATCGTCGGCGTTCACGTTCTCCTCGGCCGCGACGTCGGCGAGCGGGACCTTGATGTACCCGTCGTCGTCGATATGGCTGACGAGGATGCCCCCGAGCAGTTGCTCCTCTTCGCTGAAACCCGACAGGCTCATCTGCCACATGAGATGGTCGTAGAGCGACTGGCTCGCCGAGATCAGGTTCTCGTAATTCATGATCTCTTCGGAACCGCCGGCCATGTTCGTGTGCGTCGGCTTGTATTGAGCGTCGATGTAGGCTTCCCAGTCGAACTCGTCCTGCTTCTGCGGGTCCTGGTCGGCGGGGGCGTTGTCGCCCTCGACGCCCTGAACCTTCTCCTCGGGCGTCGCCGCTTCCTCCGCCTGCAGGTCGCCGGTCTCTTCCAGCACGGGGTTCTCGTCGAGTTCCCTGCGGATCGCCGTCTCGAGTTCCATGCGCGAAAGCTGGAGGAGCTTGATCGCCTGCTGGAGCTGCGGCGTCATTCGCAGCGTTTGCGACAGATTCAACGACTGTTTCATCCCAACGGCCATCGGCCCTCCCCTCAATCGACCCGTTCGCGCCCGCGGCGCGGGCCCGCGGGCTCCCGGGCGTTCGCCCTCAAAGCTTGAAATTCTCCCCGAGATAGAATTTGCGCGCGAGCTCGGAACTGGCGACGTCACCGCTCGAGCCACTGACCTGGATGCGCCCGTCCTTCAAGATATAGGCGTGATCGCAGATCCCCAGGGTCTCGCGGACGTTGTGGTCCGTGATGAGGACCCCGATGCCGCGCTTCTTCAGCTCTCGGATGATGTCCTGGATGTCCGCGACGGCGATCGGGTCGATCCCGGCGAACGGCTCGTCGAGCAGGATGAACTTCGGCTCGCCCGCGAGCGCCCGCGCGATCTCGACCCGACGGCGTTCCCCGCCCGATAAAGCGTACCCGTAGCTGTCGCGAATGTGCTGGATCGAAAAATCCTCGAGCAGCCGCTCGAGCCGCTCCAGCTTGGCCGCGCCCGAGATACCCTGGGCCTCGAGCGCGACGATGATGTTCTCCGTCACGGTCAGCCGGCGGAAAATGCTCGCTTCCTGAGGCAGGTAGCTCAGTCCCACCCGCGCGCGCTGGAACATGGGCATGCCGCGGATCGAAGCGTCGTTCAGGAGGATGTCGCCCTCGTCCGGCGCGACCAGTCCCACGACCATGTAGAAAGACGTCGTCTTGCCCGCGCCGTTGGGCCCGAGCAGGCCCACGACCTGCCCGGCCGCGACGTCGAACGAAACGCGATCGACGACCCGACGGCCTTTGAACGTTTTCGCGATGTCGCGAACGTGCAGCCGCGCGGTCATCGGGCCGCCCTGTCGTCCGCGGTGGACTCGATCTTGGCCCTGGCGTTGGAAACGCGCACCTCGCGGCCGCCCTTGAGGAAGACGATTTCCTCCCCGATCAACTCGTCGCCGCTCTGCACGACCCGCGGCGCCCCGTTGAACACGAACCTCTCGTCCTCGAAATGAACGCTCACCTTCCGGCTCGTCGCCCATTTATCGACGTCCGTCACCTTCACCCCGCCGTCGACGGTGACCGAGTCGATCGTGTCGCCGTCGGGCTTGTAAAGAAACTGCGCCTTGGGGCCCGTGATCCGCAACGTGTCGACGTCGATGACGACGTCGCCGTAGAACTTGGCCGCGTTCGCCCTTCCGCTGAAGACCGCGCGCTCGCTCGCGATCGCGGCGAGCTTGCCGTCCTTGATCGATTTTTTCGCGCGCACGTTCCTGGCGACCGAGATCTCGTTCGTGTTCATATCGGCGACGAGGTCCGTGCCCGTCAGGCGCAGGCGCGTGCCGTTCCCCTCCCGGGGGCCGATCATCTCGATGTCGTGAGGCGTGACGAGCCGGCGCTTGGACGAGTCGTAATCGACGGCTTCGGTCTTGAACGTGTAATTGTTCGACGAGCGCGTGACGACGTCCCCGGAGATCCGGATGTTGTTCTTTTTCACATCGACGTCGCCGCGCTTGCCCGTCACCGTGTACGTCACCCCGTTTTCACCGAAGAATTTCACCTTCACGTTCTCGATGACCCAATCCTCGTTTTCCGTCATCCGCACCGCGCGGACGGCGTCCAGCTCCCATTCTTTGGCGTCGCCCTTGGAGCCGATGGACGATACGCCCTGCATGGTGTGCTGCGCGGCGCGATCCGCCCCGTTCTCCGCCGAGTCCCGCGCTTCGGCCGGGCCGACCGCCTCGTCGCCGGAAACCCCGGCCTCTTTCGGAGCGAGGATGATGATCTCCACGACGAGGATCGCGAAAAGGAGACCCAGAATGAAACTGTTCCTCCGGTTCACCGCGAATCCCCTCTCTCCCCCGCCATCCCCAGCCTTGACGTCCGAAGAGGGACCGACACGGTCACCGTTCTTGCATGTAGAGTATAGCATGAGACTGGCATGGTCTTGGCAGTGTTAAATGCAACCCCGCCGTTCGACAAGCGGAAGTTCCCCGACCCCGGCCGCCCCGTCCCGAGTTGAAACGCCGCGACCAAAACCGCCGCCGGAACGCCCGAAGGAACCGGCTTCGCACGCCCGTCTCAAGCCCGATCTCCCCGAACCCGATAAGCCCTCGTGGCCGGAAAAATGTGGTTTGTTCATTCGAGCGACGTCGTCAGCGGTCCTTTCGACACCAAGGGCGTCCAAGAGCAGCTCAGTCTCGGCAATTTCAACGCGAACTGCTTCATTTGGTGGAAAGGGCAAAGGGAGTGGATACCGATCCAACTCTGGGAGGCCCAGCTCAGCCAGATCCTCCAGAGCGAGGATCAAAAATCCCAAACCTCCGTTTGGTACGTGGACACATCGGGCAGCCCGATCGGCCCTCTCACCCAGGGCGAAATGCTCGCGCACCTGCGCGGCATGCGGAACCTGGGCAAAGTCCGCCTATGGACGGTGGGCATGAACAAATGGGCGAACCTCTTCGAGCTCCATGACATCATGGACCAGCTCGGCATGAGCCGCAGAGAGAACGCGCGCGCGCCCCTGATGGGGGCCGTCGCGGTGTCGCGCCTCGCCGAGGACGCGCAGCCCATGCTCGCCCGCGCGGCATCGATCTCCATCGCCGGCATCGGCATCAACGACGCGCACGGGCTCACCAAAGGCGACACCGTGCAACTCGTCTTAAGAAGCGCTGAGTTCCCCAACCCGATCCGCATGCAAGCCACGACCGTCTACGTGACGCCGCAAGGGTACGCCGGCCTGAAATTCACGTCGGTGCACCCGGAAACGCAGTCGCTCCTGTTCGATTACGTCAAGCGATTCAGCCCGCCGGGGGGATCCGGCGACGCGCGCAAGACCGCGTAAAGCCGGCCGGCCGGCCGGGATTTCGCGCCGGTGCCGAGCCGCCCCGCTGGGAGGTCCTCACTCAGCCGACGACGCCTCGTGCTTGAGGACGGCGAAATTGATCTCGCCGCCGCCGGCCTCCTTCACGGTGTACATGACCTTCTTGATCGTCAGGAAGTCGACGCTCTTGTCGGCCTGCACGGTCACGCGGCGGTCGTCCTCGGGCCTCGACTCGGCCCCCTCGCCCTGCTTCGCCTCGTCGACGGCCTCTTTCACCTTGTCCAGCCCGAGCAGCCTGCGCTGCTCCGCCCTCGCCTTGAAGGACTCCGCGAGGCGGTTATGGAGGGTGTTGATCATCCAATCCTGCTGCTCTTTCACATCGTCGAACTTGGCCACGATCTCGCGGTTGAGCGTGATGCTCTGCTTGCTCACGACCACGACGTGAGCGGGCCGCAGCTCTTTCGTCTCCGTCGCCCGCGGCAACTCGACGGCGTCGTCGAGCTCGATCGCCTGGCCGGTCACGTTGAAATTCATGAGCAGGAACGTCACCAAAACCGTGAACATGTCGACCATCGCGGTGAGGCTCAGCATCGCGATGGCGCTGCGGCCCTTGCCGCGGCGGGGGCGGTTGTGACGATCGCGAAGGCCGGGAGCGTAAATCGGCATTACTCGATACCTCCGGTCGGGATCGTGATCTGCGGGAAGCCGGACTGGAGGAGGGCGTCCATGCCCGTGATCAAGACCTCATACGGGAGCTGCTCTTCCACGGACAGCTTCGCGTCGACCTTGTTGGGGTGCTGTTCCTTGAATTTCTTCAACTCCTCGATGAGCCTGGCCGAATCGTACTGCCCGTCGACCTTCGAGAAAAACACCGCTTGGCGCTCCATGACGAGGCGGAAACCGTTCTCCCTGGCGTCCACGCGCAGGACGATGTCGGAGTCCGGCGTCGGTTCGGCCGGCTGCTCAGCGTCGGTCTTCTTGCCCTCGATGGAACTGCCCAATTGGATCATCGAGACCTGGGACCAAACGGCGGTCAGCAAGAGGAACGTGATCAGCACGCTCATCAAATCGATGAACGGGACCAGGTTCAACTCCGTGTTCGCCGAGCGGCCCGAGCCGTTGTCTTCGACCTGCGCCATGGGGCCCCCGCTTACTCTTTCAGTTTATCGCGGTTGGCGACGACGAGGTTCATGAGGCTCATCGAGCTCTCCGTCACCTCGTTGAGGATGCGCGACACCCGGATCTGGAAATAACCGTACGCGAGGATCGCCAGCACGGCGACGATCAGGCCGAAGGCCGTGCAGTGCAGCGCTTCGGAGATACCTTCGGCGAGCTTGATCGATTTCTCGGCGCCGCCGACCTTGTCCATCGACACGCTGGTGAACGACTTGATCATCCCGAGGATCGTGCCGATCAGGCCGACAAGGGTCGCGACGTTGCCGAAAACGGCCAGGAACGCCGTCCAGCCCTCGATCCTCGGCGTGTCACGCAGCACGGCCGCGTCCATCGCCACCTGCACCTCCTCGTCGGGCCGGTGGTTCATGACCTGAACCAGCCCCGTCTTGAGCGTGCTCGTCAAGGGCGTCGGCTTGCTGTCGCAATACGTGATGGCCTGGCGGATGTCCCCGCGCAAGACCATGCCGAACAGGTGTTCATTGAAATCGCTTTTGTCGATCGTCAGCGATCGGAGCGTCATGAAACGCTCGAGGATCAAAAGGACCGTCAAAAGCCCTATGAGAGCGATCAAGTACATGGCGGGTCCGCCGGCGGTGAACGCGTCGACGATGAAATTGCCCGTCTCCCTGGTCGCTAATTGGGCCGCTTGCTCTTCCACGGATGTCTCCTCCCTGAGTTGCCGTAAATTTCCATATTCCGTTTTTTCAATTCGAGAAGAAGAACGGGTACGCCACCGTGACTTCCTCGTTCGTAGGCGGTTCGGGGAACTTGATGCCGCGGATGATCCCGCGCACGCATTCGCCCACCCTGGCGTTGCCCAATTCGCTCGATTTCACCCGCGCCGACAGCGTACGGCCTTGCTCGCCGATGACCCACTCCATCACGAGCTTGCCGAACAAATCCGGGTTGCGGTTCAATTCACGCTCGTAACAAGACTTGATGGCGCGGATGTTCGCGAGCACCGCCCGGCGGATCGCTTCGCGATCGATCGTGCCGGAGAACGACTCCTCGTTCCCGCCGGGCACGATCTGCACGCCTTTGCGCTGGCCGAGGCCACCCGTTCCGTAGCCGCTCGTACCGCCGCCGCGGCCCTTGGTGTTCACTCCGGCGACGCCGACCGCGGCGGTGCCGGTGCCGCCTTGGCCCGTGTCCTTGAACGGCGTGCCCAAACCCTCGCCGGGACGATTGGTGTTCTGACCGGCCCGGCCCGTGGCCGCGTCGGCGAAACCGCTGAGCTCGCCGGCGCCGCTGTAACTCGTGTCCTGGCGGTCCTGGCGACCGCCGCCGCCGAACACGCTGAAGACGCCCGCTTTCGCGACGTCCTTCCTTTGCGATTTCGCCTGGGCCCCCTCGGTCGGGCCCGTTTTCACGGCGCCGCCCTGCTTGATCGAAGTCTGCGTGCGCGGCGACTGCTTGTCGTTCCTGTTCGGCGCCACGTTGGAAGCCGCCCCCGGGTTCTGTTTCGGCTCCGGGGCCTGCGCTTTCACCATCTGCGTTTTCACTTCCTGCTTCACGGGAGCCGGAGTCGATTTCACCACCTGCGGAGGCGGCGTCGGGATCGGTTTCGGTTCCTCTTTCTCCGCGGGCGGCACCGGGATCGGGGCCGGCCTCGGCTTCTGACGCTCCATCTCCACGATCGCGGTGCGCATGGGCTCATCGAGATCGTCCCCCGGCAAGCCCATCGGCGGCGTGTAGAGGAACATGTAGAGCCAGAGGATGCCGACCATCACGAAGGCCATCACCACCCCGGTGAACTCGGCGGCGGTGAGGTCGAACATGGGCGCCATGAGCGGCTTCGGGGAATCCGACGTGTAACGGATGATCACCGAAACGGAATCGGTGAGCTCGAGACGGATCATCTCGCCCTGCTCAAGGACCAGAGCGTAGTTGGGGCCGTCCTTCTGCATCCGGTTCTGGCGCAGGAGCTCGACGAACGATTGCGTCTGCTGCCCTTTGACGAGTTCGCCCGTGAACTCGGGGCTGATCAGCACGACCGCGCGCGCGTCGATCCTCAGGATCGGGATCTTGCGCTGCTTGGAGACCATCACCGGGAGCACGATATCGCAATCCGGCATCGAACCCATCGTGACGGCGCGCTGACCGGAGAAATGGCTCGCGTTGATCACGCGCTCGCGCCAGAGCACGAGGACCTCGACGACCGTGCCCTTGCTGGGCTTCACGAACTCGCGGAACGATTGGTACTTGCTCGGCGGGGCGAACGTGCCACCCGCCTTTTTCTCCTTCCGCGCCCGACCCGTTTTCGACGGCGCGGGCGAGGGGAGCGCGGCGCCACTTTTGTCGGCGACGTTTCTGTCGACGGCGCTCTTGTCCATGCCGTTCTTATCCGCGGCGGCCCTCGACTCCGGCCGGTCGGGAGCCGGCGGCGGCGCGACGGCCGGCGCTTCGTCCCCCGTCGGGAGCGGCGGAGGGACCTGAATCTTGTAAGGATCGATCGGCACGGAGAGCCCGCCGCTCACCAACGACGGCGCGGACGCGGGAAGGTCGGGAATCGGCGGGGGTTCGGGCTTCGCCGGGGGCGCCGACGGGCGCGGGACCGCGCCCGTCGGCGGCGACACCGGCCTGTCCGGCACGACCGGAGCCGCTTTCGGTTTAGGGACGCCGATGTAGAACTCGATGCGGTAATCGCCGATGCGCACGACGTCGCCGCTTTCGATCCTCGCGTCGAGCACGCTCTCGTCGTTGAGGAGAGTGCCGCTCTCGGAGCCGAGGTCGCAGACGTAATGCGAACCGTCGCGCTCCTCGATCGCCGCGTGGATGATCGAGACCTTGTCGTCGTCGAGCGGGACCTGGACGTCGGACTGGCGGCCGATGACCACCTGTTCGTCGAGGAACTGCTTCACTCCGTGCAGCGAATCCCCTTTATAGATGCGAAGAACGACCGGCCTCTTCAATTGCCACTTCCTTTGCGCGTGATGTCTTCGGACGCCTTGCGCATCTCCGGCAAGAAGTCGTCGCGCAAGCGGATCAACCGCTTGTGGTTGAATTGCTTCTTCTGCAGCATGTAGAAGAGCTCCGGCTTCTGAGCCTGACCTTCGACGAGTTGGTCCTCGAAGTTGATCGAGGTGCTCTTCTTGGATCCGGAGCTTTTCTTCGCGTCGGATTTGGGATCGGCCGCCGTTTCGGCGGACGCGGAACGCGCGCCCCCGGAGACGGCCAAAGCCGTCGCCAGAGCGAAAACCCAGGCGAACGATAACTGTCTCAGTCTGAATCGAAACGACCGCATTGTGTTTCTCACGTCTTATTTTAACTCACCACGGGCCTTCTTTTCGAGAGCATTCGCACGGTCGAGGACATCTTTGCGCTCGGTCTCGAGAAACTTGACCTTGATGGCCAGGGGAAGCCCTTCCTTGCCCTTGTTCATATAGTCGATCAAAAGGATCGCGTAGTTCAAATGCAGGCCGACGTCCCGGGAATTCGTTTTGACGAGTTCCTTGTAGATGTCCTCGGCCTTGCCGTAATTCTTGTTCGCGCGGAGCGCGATCGCGTAGTTGACCGCGACGGCCGCGTTCTTCTTGTTCGCCCTGTACGCCTGCTCCATGAGCGACAGGGCCTTGGCGTAATCGCCGCCCTGGACGTACATCGAGCCGAGGTTGCCGAGGACGTCCGGGTTGCGATCGTCGATGCGATAGGCTTTCTTGAGCGTCTGCAGAGCCGCGGCGGCGTCCCCTTCGGCGATCTGCACGAGCGCGAAGTTGTTCAGGAGCGAGGCGTTGTTCTGGTTCTTCTCGAACGCTTTCTCGAGCAGGATCTTCGCCGCCCCCACACGCCCCTGCCGGAACTGGAACATGGCGAGCGCGTTGAGCGCGACCGGGTCGCCGCCGTTGGCCGCGAGCAGTTTGGACGCCTCCGCGACGACCGCGCTCTCCGACCCGCTCCGCAGCGCCTGCGACAACGGCTGGTATTTGCGGTCGGCGCCGCCCGACGGCTGCGATTCAGCCATGGGCGATCCCTTGGCTGGAGAGTGCGACTCCGCGTCCGCGAAAGCGTCGGCCTCGCCCCTCGGGCCCCCCTCCGCATCGCCTTTTTTCGCCCCGCCCGCGCATCCAGCGAGGAAGGCCGCGCCAACCATCAAGAGCCGAGTTCGGTACGTCACAGGCCCATCCAATCCACGGCGCTCGAGGCCGCAGGCAACTCGCCGGCGTCTTGGAATTCGGGGTCGTACTGGCTCAACCCACGCGCGGCGATCCTGGACCACTCGCCGTAGCTCTCCAGTTCGATCGCCTTGTCCCACGCCGCCTTGTACGAATTCTTCGCTTCCGCGCGGATGCCGTTGATTTCCTGCTGAATGAGCGCCTTGTACTTCTCGCCGTCCTCGGCCGAGAAGCCGGACGGGACCGGGATCCGGGTGAACGTGTACGCGATGTAATCGAACATCTGGCCGCTGCTCGCCAACGCCGCCACGATCATCGGGGCGTAATCGAAGCGGATCACTTCCTTCATGTGGTTGATGTAACGCTCGCGGATCTGCTTGACCTGCGCCGCGGCCGACGCCTGCTGGCGATCGCTCTGCGTGAAACGGATCGCGCGCAGTTCCTGGAAGGTGTCCTGCGCCAGGATGAAGCGCGCTTCAGCGGCGTACTGCACCCCGACGTCGGAGCCCTGTTTCTTGAACGCCTGATAGGTCGCGATCGTGCGCTGATAGGATTCCTTCGCCTTGGTCGGCCGGCCGAGTCTCGCGGACACCAGGGCGTGGTTGAAACGCGCCTTCATGATGTTGCCTTTGTCGCGCGCCCCGGAGTTCAGGTACTGATCGTACAGGAAGGCGGCCCGGCCCAGGGCGCCGCGCTTGCGCGCGATCTCGGCCTGGAAGAATATCGTCTCGAGCCGGTCCGCGCGCTTGCTCTTCGCCATGTACGCGTCGTAGTTGCGGATCGCGGCCGAATGCGCGCCCAGCCCGTCCCATATGACGGCCGCGTTGAAATGCGCGTTGACCGCCTTGGCGTCTTTCGGGTTCGCGCTGGCGTAGCTCTCGTATTGCTTCGCGGCGAGTTCGAGCTGGCCGGTCTGCTGGTACAGGCGAGCCATCGCGTTGCGCGAGTCGTTTTTCATCTGCAGCGTCTTCGGGTCGTTGCCGGGGAAGGCGAGCACCATGTTGTGCATGCGGATCGCCGCGCCGATCTCCCCGGCCTTCTCGTAGTTCACGCCCGCGTTGTACCTGGCGGCGGTCGCTAGATCCGATGTCTTGTAGTCGTTGGCGTACTTCTCGTACTCCTTGGCGCTGGCGGCGAACTCGTTGCCCTCGCCCAGCTTCTGGGCCCGGACGAAGTTGGCTTTCTCCAGCATCGAACGCACCTCGCCGCCGAACTTGCTACGCGCGATCTGCGGGTTGGCCAGCAGCGAGTTGGCGCGGTCGATCATCCCGCTCATGTCGCCCTTGAGCTTGTAGATGTCGAGCAGCAGGTTGCCCGCGATCTCGGCGTTGGCCGAGTTCGGCTCGGTTTTGAGGATGTCCTCGAAGATCTCGGACGCCTTGTCGAAATGATTGTACGAGTAATACAACACGCCAAGGCGGCGTTTGACGTCCGAGGTCTTCTCGCCTTTCGGGGCGGCTTCGAAATACTTGAGCGCCGCGCGCTCGAAGCGGACGACCTCCGGGTCGAGCGGTATCCTCTCGACCGAATCGCCCCGCTTCTCGTCGATCGCCTGCGCGGTCGGCAGGTCCTTCTCGAGAGCGAGAACCGCGTTCGTGATCGCCTTGTCGCGGTATTTGCCCTTCGGGTCCTTTTCAGCCGACCACAAGTAGACCCGCGCGGCCTCCTCGTATTTGTTCATGTCGAACAGCAACTCGCCGTGGAAGAATTGCATCTCCGGCGCGTTCGGCCCGGCGGCGAAATACTTCATGTACAGGCCGTACCCGGCGCTCGCCTGGGCCTGCGAATACTGCGCGCGCGAGTTCTGCGCGGTTTGGTGCATCTGAAGCACGTGGTTGCGCAACGTCGTCTCCTGCAGGCTCGCGACGTCGTCGACGAGCTTTTTGTTCTTGGCGTTCGCCTGCGCCCATTGGCTCGAGGGCCCGAACATCTCCAGCCAGTTGACGAGTTCCTCGCGGAACTTGCGTTGGTCGGCGGTCGCGTAGGTCAGGATGACCTGGTACTGGTAGTCGGCGGCCCGCTCGCCGCTCGGGTTCTCCGCGATCAGCCTTTTGAAGACGTGATTGGCGGCCGTCCGGTTTCCGGAATCGGCGTAGATGTACGCCAGGCGCTCGAGCATCTTGAACGTCAGCGACTCGTCCTGGGCCACGCGCGAGAATTCGCTCCGCGCCGAGCGGTAATCGCCGCTTTCCGCGTAGAACGGCACGTAGTCCTTGAGGGCCTCAGCGGCCAGGCGGACCTTGTTGACCGCCTTGCGGCCGGCGACGTTCTCGCCCGCCTCCCCGCCGCGGCTCATTTTCACGACCCGCTCGAGCATCTTGAGCGCCGTCCCGACCCTGTTGAGGCGATAGAGGCACCAAGCCGCCTTGTACATCGCGAACGTGTTGAGGCGCGCCTTCTTGCGCTGGATGACCTTGTAGTAATTGTCGAGCGCTTTCTGCCAAGCGTCGTTCTCGAAGTAGAATTCGCCGAGCGCGAAGTGCGACTCGATCACGTAGGCCGAGTTCGCGTACTCCTTGACGAGGCGCCGGTAATACGCCTCGCCCTTCTGCACGTCCCCGGCCTCGAAATGGTTGTAGCCGAGGAAAAACAGGGCCTGGTCGACTTTGCGGTCCTGCGGGAAGTCGCGCAAGAACCATTCATAGAGCTGGATCGCCTTGCGGTTGTAATCGCGCGCGACCTTGAGGTCGATCCTCGGCTTGACGCGCGTCTTCTTCTCGAGAAAGTTCTTGAGCTTCTCCTCGTACGCCGCCTGCTCGCGGAATTCCACGAGTTGCGCCTTTTCAACGTACGATTCGGCCAAGCGCAGCCAGATCTCGCCGCGGCTGCGGGAGCGCTTGTACTGCTGCGACAGCTGGTAGAGCTTCTTGATCTCCTGATCGAGGAGCTTCTCGTACTCGACTTCCTTCGAGTTGCCGTCGTAAAAGTCGTTGGACCGCGGCGGCTTCACCTGCCGCAGGTCGCGCTGCTTGACCGTCGGCGTCTGCAGCTTCGTCGACGACGGGAGCGCCATCTTGGCGCGGTTCATCTCGATCTTGCCGCCGCTCTTCGAGTTGCGACCGGATTTCGGCGATGACGGGGCCGGCCGGGTCTTCGACCTCGCTTGCGCCTCGCCTGTCGCCGGGGCCGCGAGAGCCAGAGCCGCGATCAGCGCCGCGGCGAGAGGGAGCCGGCCTTGGACGATCCGTTTATTCACAGGCTTGAACCCCGACATAGTGATAATTCCCAACCTCGTCGAGCCAATACTCGCCCTGGAACGGCCAGTACTCGTAACCGTTCTGCACGAAGTACTGCCGGCTGGAGTCCTGATCGATCTTGTTCTTGGCGAGGCCTTTGCCGGCGATTTCCTTCTTCACGCTGTCCTTCTTGCCGCGTATGACCTCGAGCCGCAAGAACCCGTTCTGCTCGAACAAGTCGACAAGATCGCGCCCGATGATCCCGAGATGGCGCCTGATGAGCTTGCCGGCGAACTGCTGGGTCGCTTCCATCCGCTTGTCGACGACTTGCTTGGCGTACCGTCCGATCGGCGACGAACTCCAAGTCCCGGGCATCGAATTGATGCGCTTTTTCTCTTCCTCGAGCTTCGCGATGTAGCTGAAGCTCCTGCGCACGTCGCCCTCTTTCAAGACGTGGCGCGCGACGACGAACGGGATGCGGTTGCCCGCTCGACCCTTTTTATCGCGGCGGACGACATTGAAATTGGACGCGACTCTGCTGAGCTCGCGGTAATACGACACGGGATCCGAGCTGTCCCGAAGCACGTCCTTCACGTCGCGGAGCACGGGTTTGTAGATTTTCTCGAACAACGTCAGCACCTTCTCCATCTCGTCGTAGCGGCAGATGAAAAGATAGACGATCGACCGCAGGAGCAGGGACTCGGGCTGATAGACGTCCTCGTAGAAGTCGGAGTGCAGCGAGTGGAAGTTGCTGAGCGCCGAGCGGAACCGGGCCGAGCGGAGCATCGCCCACGTCGATTCGAAGAGCGCCGCGTGCCACTGTTCCGTGTCCCTGGGGATCTCTCGGTACGCCTCGAGCGCCGCGTCCCAGTTCTGGCGCTGATAAAGGACGCGGGCTTTGCCGAGCAGGCCGCTCACCCGATTCGGGTCGGTGACTCCCTCGTTCATGACCGAGAGCTCCTCGAAAGCGTTGCCCGCCCGCTCGAGGTTGCCGGCCTCGACGAAAGCCAGCGCCTGCTTGTACTTGGCCTTGCTGAAAAACGCGCTGCCCGCTTTCACCCGCCCGAAGAGGCGGGCGGCCTCGACGTACTCCTTCTCGGCGAGCTTGATCTCGCCGGTCCGGAAGTAAAGCATGTCCCGATGGACCGCCGGGAAATCGTTCTCGTTCACCTTTTTGATCGCGTACTTGAGGAGCACGTCGCTGTCGAGCGCGTCGGCGGAGAGGGAGAGTTTCTCAAGCGCCTGCCGCAGGTACCTCCCGCGGCCGCCGCCCCGGCTCTCGGCCTTCACCACGTCGTAGAAGACGAACGCGGCCGTCTGGTACATTTTCATCTCGTACAGCATCAAGCCGAGAATGTATTTGATCTGCGTCGACTCCCCCTGGTACTGGGGCGCACGGCTCATCTGGAACAGCAGACGCGAGGCTTCCTGGTACTTCCCTTCGGCCGCGAGTTGCCGCGCGCGCGCCAAGTTGCGGTCGCCCGACCGTCCCGAGGACGGAGCGCTCCGCGCGCGCGACGGGCTCGTTTGGGATTTCCGCGCCGCCTTGCCTTTGGGGGCCGGCCTCGAAGAGGTTTTTTTCCTCGTGTTCGCGGCGACCAACTCGCCCTCTTCGACGAGCGCGCGGAGCTCGTCCGAAACGTCCTGGCTCGCGGGCCGTGGCACGGGTCCCGCCGACGGCGGGAGCTCCCGGAGCCATGGGGCCCCGGGCCCCGCCTCGCCCGCCGGAACAGGGTTGACGCTCGTGTCCGGAGCCGGGTTCGGGGGCACGCTCGCCGCGACCGGCAGCGTGAGCGCGAGGGCCGCGCACGCGGAAAGGATTCTCTTGAGGCGCTTCGTCGGCGATCTCATCTGTACGTTGCCTCCGGGAAGAACCAGCTCATACCGACCGTCAGGAACAGGTTGTTGTAGATCGAAGTCTCTCGCTTGGCCGCGACTTGGCTCTCGGCGGCGAAGAAATTCCAGCTGAAGTCCCAGCGGAACGCGCTCCCTTTGCTGAGCGCGAAGACCTGGCCCGTGCCGATGTGGAGCGTGGGCTCGCTGCCGCCTTGGTTCGTGCCGGTCACACCGCCGCCGGCCGAGAAATAGAGGTCGAAAGGCGTGATCATCCTGTTCCCCCAAGTCATCTTCCCGTAAACGGGCGTCCATTTGAAGTCGACGCCGTAGAAGGATTCCGCGGTGATCAGGCTCTGGGTGAAGACGCCTCGCTTGTTCTTCAAGTCGGACGTGACCTGTTTTTCGGAGGTGCTGAGGATCCACGCGTTCAGCTCGATCCCGAACCTTTCCTGGAAGTAATAACCCACGCGCCCCATGCCGCCGACCGACAGGAAAAACGCGTCGTTCAAGACGCCCGATGCGCCGGCGAAGAGCTCGAACCGCTTCGTCTTCGGCAAGTAACGCTTCTGAATGACCGCGACGTCCTCGAAGGGCGAGAGTTTGACGAGGTCGGAAAATTCCCTGACGACGGCCGACGCCGGCTTCTCGGCGGGCGGAGGCTCCTCCCTGTCCCGCGGCCTCCTTTCAGGGGGCGCGTTCGCCGCCGACTCCTCCTCGGCCGAGAACAAAGCCTCGATATCGTCCGCCGTCGCGCTCTGGGCGCGCGCCTCGCTCATCATGGCGAAGGACACGGCGGCGAGGGACGCGGCAACGGTCACCAGCGGCAGTGCTATCGAAAGAAGTCTTTTCATCGCGCCCACACCTTTATCCACAAGCTGCCTAACTCGAGCGGGTCGACAGGAAACAGCGCAAGCCCCTGGGTTCCGTTCAAAGACCGAGACTCGCGCGGCTCTTAGCATATTATTAAAAACCCTGGTGAAACGTTAGCGCCCGCGGAGAATCTGGGCTTTTGTTGAGCGCCGGGGCTCACGTCCCCGGCAACAACCAGATGGCTCCGACGCTCAGGAGGCTGCCGATGTACAGGCGCTTCGGGAACAGACTCGCGGACTGCTCGCCCGCGGCGTTGAGCAGGGTCGTCTTCGGGGCGCCGAACGGGTCGGGGCCCTGGTACATGAGGACGCGGAGGTCGAACCGGAGGGCGAAGTGCGGGCTGAAATAGAATTTCTGCCCGAGGCCGAAGTTCAGGACCGGGAACGTCTTGTCGCCGATGTAAATCCCGCCGATGCCGCCGAGGCCGTACAGCGAGAGGTTCATGATGTAATCCTTCGTGAAGCTCATCTTCCCGTAGAACCCGGTGTACTGGTAGCTGCCGAGGACGACCCACTTCGGCCGGGGCGCGTGCTGCAGGTTCAGGCTCTCGGTCGAGCCCGGCGGCGGGTTGAGCTCGCTCGTGTAGCTCGTGACCCCCGGCAGGTTGAAGGACCCGAAGATGTTGACCCCATGTTCCTCGGTGAGGTGGTAGGTCAAGGTGCCGGCGAAGCTGTACTGGTTGAAGAACGCCTCGGTGAGGTTGTATCCGAGCTGGCCGCCGACCTCGAAACGCTTCTCGGTGACGACGTTGCGGGCCTTCACGCTCACGGGATTGTCGAAGATCGGCAGCACCGACTCCTGCGCCAGCTCCTCCTCCGGGAATTCGATGACTTCCGCGAGGGACGCGGCGGGGGTTGAAAGCAGAAGAAGGACGAGAAACCAGAGACCTTTCATCGCGGACCCTTTCGCTGGCCGGACCAAGACGTTAAACCCGGGAATTCCCGACCCTCCGGCGCCTGGACGCCGTCGCCGGACGCGCACTCAACAGATTCGCGCAAGCTTCGGCGACGGCGCCGTCTCCCGCCTCCGTCTTCGTGATCAAGCCCGCTTTCGCGCGCACGGCCGCGTCCGCTTGGCGCGTCGCTATCAGGAAGCGAGCCTCCCCGCAGGCGCTCAAGTCGGATTCGGAAGCCGCGAAAACGGCGACTCGTTCCATGCCGAAACCCTCGGACTTGAGGATCCAAGCGAGCGCGACGTTTTTGTCGCCGCAAGCCTCGATGAAGAAGTCGACGCCGATGCTTTCGACGGCCTCGCGGACGTCATCGGACCTCGCCGCGGTCACCACGGCCACCCGCCCGCCGCCTTTGCGCCAGCGCCGTAGGGCGATGGCGTCGCGCACGCTGAACACGCGGCGCCTGCGCCCTTTGTTGTCCTGGTATATTTTGCCGTCGGTCAGCACGCCGTCGACGTCGAGAACGAGCAATTCCACCGCCGCCCAAGCCTCGGCTTGGGCGAGAGATCCGCCCGCTCCTCCGTGAGCGCCCGCCGATGATCCTTCACCGTCGTTCACCATGCCGTCTGATTCTCGCAGACTCGCGCTGGCGATCGCAAATTCAACACCCATTTCTCGACCGAAGTCGGTCCAGATGAGCTCATCAAATGAGCCAGTCGTCCCGACCATTTAGATCAAAAAATTAACCGTAAAGTGAAAAATAACGATCACTATTTACTAAAATAATCTGGGTTTGATTTTGCGCCGCGTTTATCTTCACCGCCGAAGCAAACCATTGAACAACGGAGGAACGTGATGAAGACCCAGAATCTGAAATCAGTGCTGAAAACCATGACCTTGGCATCCTTGACCGTCGGCCTCGCCGCTTGCGGCGGAAACGCGGTTCCGACCAAACACCGCATCGACATCAATTCCCTCTCGGCCCACGCGGTGCCGGAAACGGCCGCCGAGAGTCTCGCCCTGGCGGGCGAGCAAGCGGAAACGCTTCTCGTCGGCGGCGCGACGGGTATTATTTTCTAATGGTTAAAAGACGGGAACCATTTACTATACAGATTTGGAGATCATTAGCCATAGCAAATTTGGCTGATTCTACATTTTGTCTAAACTCTTCTTTGCTATAACCTTCACCTGAACTTGCACCATAGGCAATTCCGTTTTGACCTTTGATTACGTTCACACCTGAAATCTGAACTGAATCTCCAGAAAAACGGATTTCTGTTACTTTGTAGCAACCATAAATCTCTTTTGTGAAATCTCCAGCAAAAGCGGAGCTTGCTGATAAAACAGCAAAAGCAATCAAGATAGTTTTCTTCATACGGCCTCCTTGTTCATTTTCTTTACACATTGCCAATCAACAGCACTGATTCCCTATGAACCAACCCATTAAGTAGATTTGGCTAAATCCAAGAGGGAACAATACAAAAGTCATTCCAATTTTTACGGAAAAAATTGGGGTCCGCCCATGCTGACGAGCCGAGGCCCCGAAGCGCGTGAGACCGATATATAAATCAATCTAATTAATCAGAGCCAAGCCGGCGTTCCTCGGGCGTTTCCCCGCTTCGGCGCCAGGCGCCCGTCAGCGGATCTTCGCTTTGATGAGATCCTGGAGGTGCAGGAGGCCGACGGGTTTCCGTGGGCACTCGCCCCCGCGGTCGACGACGAACAGGGTCTGGATGCGGAACTGCTCCATCACGAACAGGGCCTTTTCGGCGAGCTCTTGCGCGTCGATCGTCTTCGGATTGAGCGACATGACGTCGCCCGCCTTCTCGGAGAGCGGATCGCCGCTCTTCTCGAGACGGCGACGGATGTCGCCGTCGGTGACGATGCCGACCAGGTTCTCGCTCCCGTCGACCACGCCCGCGACCCCGCGCACTTCCTTTTGCGTCATCTGCGCGATCACCTCGCGCATGGGCGTCTCGATCTTCACGACCGGCAGCGCTCCGCCCGCGTGCATGACGTCCCCCACTCGCGTGAGCAAGCGGCGCCCGAGGCTCCCGCCCGGGTGGAATTCCGCGAAATCCCGTTCGCGGAAACCGCGACGCCGCAAGAGCGCCATCGCGAGCGCGTCGCCGAGGGCGAGCGACGCCGTCGAACTCGCCGTCGGCGCGAGCCCCAGGGGACAAGCCTCCTCATCCACCGAGATGTCGAGGCAGACGTCCGAGGCTTTGGCGAGGCCGCTCGAGACCTTGCCGCACATCGAGATCAGGGGGATGCCCTTGCGGGCGGCGTACTGGACGAGATCCCGCAGCTCGGGGCTCTCGCCGCCGTACGAGATCGCGATGATCACGTCGCCTCTGGCGACGACGCCCAAGTCCCCGTGCGAGCTCTCCGCCGGGTGCAGGAAAACCGACGGGCTCCCCGTCGAGCTCAACGTGCTCGAGATCTTGCGCCCGACCTGGCCCGATTTCCCCATTCCCGTCACGATGATCTTGCCGCCGCATTCATGCAGCAGATCGAGCGCCTTGACGAAGCGCTCGTCGAGCCGGGACTTCAGGTTCTGGATCGCGCGGGCCTCGATGTCGAAAACCCGGCGAGCTTCTTCGATGTCATTGAACATGGGAAAAGGCCTTTCAGACCAGCGCGCGGCGCGCGCGCGAGCCCTTGGATTTCGTCTCCGCGGGCTTCGCCGCCGATGCGGCCCCTTTGCGCGACAGCACGCGCGACGGCGCGCGGCGGCCGGCGTCCTTCGCGTGCAGCCGCCGCAGCAGGCTCGCCTCCACGAACGCGCGGAAAAGCGGGTGCGGGCTCAGAGGGCGCGATTTGAACTCGGGATGGAACTGCACGCCGATGAACCACGGATGGCTCGGCAGCTCGATGATCTCGACGAGGTCCCGGTCCTCGCAGACCCCCGAGAGCTCCATGCCGTGTTTCTGGAACAGGGGCCGGAACTTGTTGTTGAACTCGTAGCGATGGCGGTGGCGTTCGGTGACGAGCGGTTTGCCGTAGACCTCGCGCGCCTTCGATCCCTCCCCGAGCGAGCATGGGTAGGAACCGAGGCGCATGGTGCCGCCCTTGTCGGTGATCTTGCGCTGCTCGTCCATGAAGTCGATGACGAAGTTGCGCGAGCCCTTTTTCCTCTCGAACTCGCGGCTGGTGGCGTCCTTCACCCCGCAGACGTGGCGCGCGAACTCGATCGCGGCGAGCTGCATGCCGAAGCAGATCCCAAAGAACGGGATCTTTTTCTCGCGGGCATGGCGGATGGCGACGATCTTGCCTTCGGCGCCGCGCTCGCCGAAACCGCCGGGCACCAGGATGCCGTCGACGTCGGCCAGCGCCGTGGCGATGTTGCCCTCGGTGAGCGTCTCCGAATCGACGTAAGCCATTTCGACCCTGACGTTGTTGGCGATCCCGCCGTGCACGATCGCTTCGTTGAGGGACTTGTAGCTCTCCTTGAGATCGACGTACTTGCCCACGATGCCGATCTTCACGGCCCGGCTCGGGTTCTTGAGCGTGCGCACGATGCGCTCCCAGCCTTCCAGCCGCGGCTCGGCCGACGACAGCCCCAGGCGTTCGACCACGCGGCCGTCGAAATCCTCGTCGTGCAGCATGAGCGGCACTTCGTAGATCGTCGAGCAGTCATAGGCGCCGATGACGCTCTCGGGGCGCACGGAGCAGAACAGGCCGATCTTCGACTTGAGGTCCGCCGGCATCGGGCGCTCGCTGCGGCAGATGAGAAAGTCCGGCTGGATGCCGATCTCACGCAGCTCCTTCACCGAATGCTGCGTGGGCTTCGACTTCAGCTCGCCCGCGGCGGCGATGTACGGCACGTAGGTGACGTGCACGAAACAGGTGTTTTTCGGGCCGACGTCGACGCGCATCTGGCGGATCGCTTCCAGGAACGGGAGCGATTCGATGTCGCCGACGGTGCCGCCGATCTCGACGATCGCGACCTCGGCCCCCTGAGCGGCGTCGAACATGCGCGCTTTGATCTCGTCGGTGATGTGCGGGATGACCTGCACGGTGCCGCCGAGGTAATCGCCGCGGCGCTCTTTGCCGATCACGCTCTCGTACACCTGGCCGGTCGTCACGGAATTCGAACGGCGCACGGTGATCGACGTGAAGCGTTCGTAGTGACCGAGATCGAGGTCCGTCTCGGCCCCGTCGTCAGTGACGTACACCTCGCCGTGCTGGAGCGGCGACATCGTCCCCGGATCGACGTTGAGGTAAGGGTCGAACTTCATCAGCGTGACCTTCAGGCCGCGCGCCTCGAGCAACGTGCCCAAGCTCGCGGCGGAAAGGCCCTTGCCGATCGACGACACGACCCCGCCGGTGACGAAAATGAATTTCTGGTCCAGGGAGGGTTCCGTTCCCGCTTGGGAGCCGGGCGCTTTGAGACCGAGCGTTCTGGAGCCCGACGCCTTGAAGGCGGCCTTGGGCGCCGCTTTGGCCCTGGGTTTCACGCCCGCTCGCGCGGACTGTTTTTTGGCCATCATCCCTCTCCTTGACGCATGATTTTTTCAATCTTCTGCACATCCTCGGGCGTGTCAACTCCCCAGCTCTCATGGTCCACGCGGACCACTTTGATCCTCGCGCCGAGGTAAAGCGCGCGAAGCTGCTCGAGGCCCTCGGCCATTTCGATGGCGACCGGCGGCTGCCGGCAGAAGCGCTCCAGGAAGCCCTTCCGGTAAGCGTAGACGCCGATGTGCTTGAGAGCTCCGTCCAAAGCCGCGCCCCGCTTCGCGTCGACTCGAGGCTGGAGACGCGAATAAGGGATCGGATGCCGGCTGAAATACAGCGCCTCGTCGCGATGGTTGACGACGATCTTCGCGGTCGTCGCGGCCGCGAGCGCGGCCGCCGTCAGGGGCCTCCCCAGAGTCGCCATCGCGAGATCCGGATCGGTTTCGAACGGTTCGACGAGGCGGTCCAGGAGAGCTCCCTCGATCAGGGGCTCGTCGCCCTGGACATTGATGACCACCTCGGCGGCGAGTTCCCGCGCCGCGGCCCAGACGCGATCGGTCCCCGTGGGGAGATCGGACCCGGTCATCACCGCTTCGACCCCGCACGCCCGGGCCAGGGCGGCGATGCGCTCGTCGTCCGTGGCGACGACGAGCCGGGCGAGTTTGCGGCTCGCGCGGGCTCCCTCAATCACCCATCGCAGGAGCGGTTTGCCGTTCACCGGAACGAGCGGCTTTCCGGGGAACCGGGTCGAACCATACCTGGCCGGGATCACGCCGATGACGTTCACTTCGACCCTCTCAAGGCGGGCTTCACCCATTGTTGAAAGACGAAATCCTCAAGCTCGGCGAAGCCGGTGTTTTTCAGCGAAGATGTGGCGAAGACGTGCTCGACCCCCGAGTCCGCGCGCACTTCTCTCAGTTTTTTTTGCAATTCGGATTTCGTCGCCTTGTCGGACTTGGTGACGACGACGACGACCGGCAGCCCGCGCGGCTTCAGCCATGACAAGAGCGCGGCTTCGTCATCGGTCCACGCGCGACGCACGTCGAGAAGGATCAAAAGGCCGGTCAAATTGGCTCGAGTGCCGAGGTAACCCTCGATCATCGGCCTCCAGGAATGATGCTCCTCCCCCCCGCGCGCCGACCAGCCGTAGCCCGGCATATCGACGTACCGGTAGTTCGGACCGGCGTCGAAAAAATTCAACAGGCGGGTCTTCCCAGGGGTCGACGAGGTCATGGCCACGCGCTCCTGCGCGATGCCGTTGAGGAGCGAAGACTTGCCCGAGTTCGAGCGGCCGATCAGCGCCACCTCCGGGCGGGAATCCCGCGGACACCCGCGCAAGTCAGGCGAACTGGTCAAAAACTTGAGGCGAGCGCGCGGAGCGCCGGCTCGAGGGGTTCCTCTGATCGGTTTGGACATCCGGGCCTGTATACCACGCTCAAGCGAAAACCTGGAGCTGGTTATCCAAAATCCTGGATGAGACGGCGGTTTGACCGGACTCCGCCCCTCCCGCGGGCGCGGAAGACCCGCCAATTCGTTTTAGGGGCGGGATCGGGGGGCACGCGCCTTGATACAGAGGCGCGAACGGCGCGTGACGCCCGAACCTCAACCCTGATTTTCAATTCCCCCTAGTTTTCAATGAAGGAGATTTTCGCATGGACACCCGTCAAATCGCGTTGACCGGCGACGAACCGCTCACGATCGGATTCCTGCTCCCCTGCAGCCCTCCCCACGCTCCCGCCATCGAAATCGGAGACTTCGCGACGATCGGCCGCGATCCCGGCAACAAACTCCGGCTCGAGGACCCGTTCGTCTCCGGTCGCCACGCGCGCATCGAGCGGCGGGCGCGAGGGTACGCGATCCGCGACCAAAACTCCCGCAACGGGACGTTCGTCAACGGCATCCGGGTCACCGAAGCGGCCCTCGACCCCAACGATAAAATCCGCTTCGGGGAAACCGTCTTCGTCTTCTCCAAAACCGCTGAGCGCCCCTCTCCCCTCAAGAGCCGCAACGACGCTTGGAACGCGCAGCTGCGGCGGTTGCCGGCGTTCGCCCTGACCGACTTCCCCGTCCTGATCACGGGCCCCTCCGGTTCCGGCAAAGACGTCCTCGCCAGGGCCGTTCACGAGGCGTCGGCGCGCAAGGGCGGCCCGTTCGTCGGCATCAATTGCAGCGCGCTGTCGGAATCGCTGATCGAGAGCGAGCTCTTCGGGCACACGAAGGGCAGCTTCACCGGAGCTTCCCACGACCGCAAAGGCGCGTTCGAAACCGCGCGCGGTGGCACGCTGTTCCTCGATGAGGTCGGCGACTTGCCCCTGTCCCTCCAGCCCAAGCTCCTGCGCGCCCTTGAAAACCGCGAAATCCGCCCGGTCGGCTCCGACCGGGTCATAGAAACGGACGCGCGCATCGTCGCGGCGACCCACAAAAACCTGGCCGATCAGGTGAGGGCGGGACGCTTTCGCGAGGATCTTTATTACCGACTGAACGTCTGCCGGATCCACCCCCCCGCCCTCTGCGAGCGCATGGAGGATTTCGACGACCTATTGTACGGATTCGCCCGACAGCATCGCGTCCGCTTCTCGTTCGACGCCATTCGGAGACTCAAGGAACATCATTGGCCCGGGCAGATCCGCGAATTGAAAAACGCGGTGGCGCGCGCGGCCGCCTACCTGCCCGGCGAGCACATCCAGGCGACCCACGTCGACCAGTTCCTCGACCGGTCGCGCGCCTTCCCGGTCGAAGACCCGTCCCCGGAATCGCGCCGACTCGACGGCCACGGGTCGGTCATCAAAGAAATCGAGCGCGAGATGATCCTCCAGCGCCTGGTCGCCAACAAAGGCAACCAACGCCGGACGGCGGCCGAGCTCGGGCTGCCGAAAAGCACGCTGCACGACCGAATCCGCGGCTACCGGATCGACGTCGAAGCCCTGCTGAAATCGTTCAGCTGACGCCGGCCCTCAAGGCTTGATGACGACCGATTTGTAGAACACTTTCTTCACCCGCCCCTGCGTGAGGACGTTGTTCACGTTCTTGCGGATCACGAGCTTGAGCTTGTTTTTGCCGGACGGAGTGATGACCTCGTCGTAAGTGATCGACTCGGCCGTCCTCTGCACGGCATCGGAGATCTCGGCCATCCGGTCCGAAGCCTCGACGGCCGCGTCGCGGGAGCTGAGCTCGAGATAGAACTCGAAATAACCCATCGGATTCTCATCCGAGCTCTCGCTCCTCCTCAGATTGACCACCACCTTGTCGAGAAGCACGACGTGCTCCGGGTGGCGGAGGGGGCTGTAGAAGTCGTCCCACGCGTCGAGGTCGCCAATCGCCCAAGCTTGATCCGCTCCGGCGGCGACGGTCGGCACGAATTTGACCTCGAAGTCCGGCAACGGCCAGCCGCGCGCGAGCAGCGTCACGACCAACCCCAGGAGCGCCATCAGGACGGCCAAAATCGCGTACGCGATCCGGGTCGACCATGGAGTTCTCCCGACGCCCCTGGCGATTTCCTTGGAGCTCGCGGCCGTCTGTTTGAAGCCGGTGACCGCGGCTTTCCCCCAGGCTTTTGGTTTTCCGATGGCGAGCGCGGCGGCGTCCCCTTTCAAAGACCCCGCGGCGGCCCCGGCCGCGTCGCCCGCTTGAGCGACGAAGCCCTTCGCTTGTCGCACAGCCGCGCCGATCCGGCCTTTGATCCCCGGGCCGTCGGGCTTCGGCGGCGGCGGGGTGTCATTGGCTCTCCTGCGTTCGAGGGCGTCGACGATGTCGTCATCGAACGAACTAGGTTCGATGTCGGCGATGATTTTCTCTTTGCGAAGCTCCTGGACTTTCGCGATGAACGTCGGATCCTCGGCGTCGAGGAGCGCGTCGACGCGCGCCAGGTCGACGTCGATCGGGCTTTGGAACGGAACCGGACCTTTGCCCGTTTCCGCGGGGTCGAGCACGGACGCGGCAACGGCGTCCGGATGCGCGGGATTCGCGTCGGACCTCAGCAGGCCTTCGAGGGAGGCCGCATCGCCTTTGTTTCCGGAACCCGAGTCGCTCACGCGTCCAGTATGGCAAAATTCGTCCCGCTTCGACACAAAAACTGTTGAGCGTGGCCCGTGCCGTTCCGATACGCGGGAGAGGCCCGCCCTTTCCGGCGAGCCTCCAGGGAGGGAGCATGAAACGGATGCCACGCCCCGCGTTCCGCGGCCTCGCGCTGCTCGCGCTCACCGCAAGCCTTTCGGCTTGCGGCCTTCTCCAACGCTCGGACTCGAGCGGTTACGCCTATCGCGATGCCCGCTGGGACCCGGGCTCCTCGTACCGTGAAGACCGCGAGGACTTCCTCCGCGATCAGGCGATCGATGAAATGGGTTACGAAGACAGTCGCGAACTCGACTCCTCGCAGCGCGCGGCCCTGCGACGGCGCTTAGCCCTCAAACAGGCCGAACGCGAACTCGTCGCGCGCAGGGAACGCGAGCAATATTTCCGGCACAAATCACTGATGCGCGACGATGGCGAAAGGCTCGAATTCCTCCGCCTGCCGTCGCACGAAACGCGCGCGCGCTGGCTCGCGGCCCGCGGCATCTCCGCCAGCGATCCGAAGCACCCGATCGAGTACCGGAAGCTCATCGAAGAGAACGACATCACCCTCGGCATGACCAGGCAAGCCGTGCGCGACAGCTGGGGGGAACCGGAACTCGTCGAGGTGGCGGGCAACCCGATGTACGGCAACGAGCGTTGGAGATACCTCGAGGAGATCTCTTCGCCGGAGGGCTATCAAAAGGAAACGCGCACCATCTACTTCGAGTCCGGCCGCGTCGTCGGCTGGGAAAAGCAGTAAGGCGGTCGTCCCGCGCGCGGCGGAGCGCGAACGTGGGCGCGGTCAAGAATGCGCTTCATCCCAGTTATCGCCGCAGCCGGCATTGACGTCCAGGGGGACGTTCAGGCGAACCGCCCCTTGCATGGCGGTTTTCGCCGTCTCGGCGATCCCCTCGGCGTCTTTCGCCGGGGCTTCGAAAATCAATTCGTCGTGCACCTGGAGCAGCATCTTCGCCGGCACCCGGTCACGGGCGGCGACCATCGCTTTTTTGACGATGTCGGCCGCGGTTCCCTGAATGGGCGCGTTGATCGCCGCCCGCTCGCCGAACTTGCGCACCATCGGACTCTTCGAGAAAAGCTCGTCCACGTAACGCCGCCGGCCGAATATCGTTTCGACGTATCCCTTCTTTTTCGCGAGCTCGACCGTTTCCTCCATGTACGTCTTCACGCCCGCGAACCGGTTGAAATAACGCCCGATGATCTCGGTCGCCTCCGAACGCGGGATCCGCAGCGCCTCCGCGAGGCCGAAAGCGCCCTGCCCGTAAGCGAGGCCGAAATTGACGGCCTTCGCTTTGCGCCGCTGCTCGGGCGTGACGTCGGCGACCCGAACGTCGAAAACCTCCGAAGCCGTGGCCGTATGGATGTCGGTCCCCCTTTCGAAAGCCCTTGTGAGCCCGGGATCGGCCGTGACGTGCGCGAGGATCCGCAACTCGATCTGGCTGTAGTCGGCGCTCACGAGGCGGCAGCCGTCGGCGGCCGTGAACGCCCTGCGGATGCGCGACCCGCGTTCGGTGCGGATGGGGATGTTCTGCAGGTTCGGGTTCACGCTCGAAAGCCGGCCCGTGGCGGTGTTCGCCTGGTTGAACGTGGTGTGCACCCGCCCGGTCTCGCGATCGACGAGGATCGGAAGCGCGTCGACGTAAGTGCTCTTGAGTTTCGCGAGCTCGCGGTACTGGAGGACTTTCGCGCAGATCGGGTGTTCCGGCGCGAGTTTCGCGAGGGTCTCCTCATCGGTCGAAAAGCCGGTTTTGGTCTTCTTGCCGGTCGGCATCTTCAACTTCTCGAAAAGGACGTGGCCGAGCTGCTTGGGACTGCCGATGTTGAACACTTCGCCGGCGTCCTCATGGATCGCCTTCTCCACGGCGCCGATGTCCTGGGCGAGGTCCGCGCTCTGGACCGCCAGGGCCGCCGTATCGACTCGGATCCCGCTGCGCTCCATTTCGTACAGGACCGGGACGAGCGGGAGCTCGATCTCGCGCAGGACCCTCTCCCCGTTCACCGCCTCGAGCTTGCGCAGGAGATTGCGCTCGAGCTGAAGGTGAGCGGCGAAGAGCTGCCCCGGGCTCGGGAGCTCCGGCAGCGGCGCGCCGTTGTACAACGTGAACAGCGCGCGCGGATCGTCGATCGCGCCGGCCCTCGCCACGTACCCGGCGAGCATCGAGTCCCAAACGACGCCCTCGCCTTCGGAGGTCCTCACCGGAGCCGCGAGCCGCACGGTCTTCCAGAACTCCTTGAGATCGAAGCCCTTCCACTTGAGCCTCTTCCCGCTCAACAGCGCGCCCAGTTCCTCCCAGGAGCCTTCGACTTCAACGACGACCGACCCTTGCGCGAGCAGGACCCCCCGCTCGGTGTGGAAACCCCAGGCTTCGGCGCCGGGTTTGAGCCAACGGTCGATCCGCGCGATCGACATCCGCGTTTCCTCGACCTCCGGCAGCTCGAAAACGCCGGGGCGGAACCCGTCCGCCGGGGCCGTGCTCCCCGCTCCCGGCGCGGGCAACGGATCCGGCTCCGTCCTCCCCAACGAAGCGGCCGCTTTCAACTTCATTTCGTCGCTCGCCGGCCGCACGAAACTCGCCGTCACCGCGCCGCTCGCGACCGGAGGCGGCGCGCCCCCCGCCTCCGCGCCGTCGGCCGGGGCGGCCGCTTCGGCATCAGGTTCGCGCTTCAACGCCGACACGTTGTCGCCCAGCAAGGCCTTCGCGAACGATTTGAAATCCAGCTCCGTCAACAGGGTGTTCAGGACGTCCCGCTCGATGGGTTTCAGGCGCAGCGCCTCGTCCGTCACGTCAAACGGCACGTCGTCGATGATCGTGACGAGTTTCTTCGACAGCAGCGCCTCGTCACGGCCCTCTTCGAGCTTCTTCCTCGTCCCGGCCGGCGCGATCTCGCCGATGTTCGCGTAGATGTCCTCGATCGAGTCGTACTCGGCGAGCAGCTTCTGCGCCCCCTTCGGCCCGATGCCGCGCACGCCGGGCACGTTGTCGCTGGAATCGCCGATGAGCCCGAGATAGTCGCGCATCTGGCGGGGCTCGACGCCCCACTTCTCCAGCACTCCCGCCTCGTCGTAGCGGACCTCTTTCATCGTGTCGTAGATCGTGACGTGCGGGCGCACGAGCTGGCCGAAATCCTTGTCGCCACTGACGATGACCACTTCCATTTCGCGCTCCCGGCCCCACTTCGCCAGAGAGCCGATGACGTCGTCCGCCTCGTAGCTTTTCTTGTCGAAACAGGCGATGCCGAACGCTTCCGAGACCTTGCGGATGTAAGGCACCTGCGGAACGAGCTCCTCCGGCATCTCGGATCGGTTCGCCTTGTAACGGGGGTCCAGTTCCTTGCGGAACGAGGGCTCGGGCCGATCGAAGCAGAACGCCATGTAATCGGGCCGGACCTCGCGCAACAGCTTCACCGTCATCGAGACGAACCCGTAGATCGCGTTCGTGGGCATCCCCGCCGAGTTGCTGAGCGGGCGAATGGCGTAGAACGCGCGGAAGAACATGGAACTGACGTCGACGAGGTACAAACGCTTCATGCGCGCATCGTAGGTGGCGCCCGCGCCGGGGTCAATGGCGCTCGCCTCCCGCTCGACGGCGCGCTCAGCGGCGCCCGTCGTTACGAATCAAAACCGGAGTTCTTGAACGCGCCGTTGGCGAGGCAGTCGATCACCTCGTTCTCGTGGATCTGGGCGAGGCCGCGATCCTTCATGAGGACCTCCGCGACCGGGCGGCGCTGCACGTTTTCGGCGATCATTTCCGCTCGCTGCAGGAGCAGGAGCAAGCGGTTGCAGCGGCTGTCGCCGGGAGCGAGCCCGACCGACTCCCACTCGAGGATTTGGGCGATCTCGCACCCCAGATTGCGGGCGAGCTCCGCGCGGCTCCACCCGAGGCGGTACCTGAGTTGGCGGAATTCATCGGCGGTCCAGTTCACGCGAGACTCCCGGGTGAGGTCACTCCAGCGCTTCGGCCCTCGGGCCGCGGAACCCGCGAACGGGACCGCCCATGGCTCGTGGTTTCCGTAGTCATTCTTTGCGCTTGTTCATTTTGTTGTAGGTTCCCCTCGGTTCGTCCGCAACCGAATTTTGGATTCCTGAAAACCTAACCGGCCGTACCTCGGTCTCGCGAAGGCCATAACCGACCGGAATCAGGGGGCAACGCCGAATTCAGCGCCCTGCCGGGTCAGCATCATCCTCTGAAAAGACGAAAATGAGGTCGCCTTCTTTGACCAGATCGAACTGATCCCTCGCTTGACGCTCGATGAATTGCGGCTGCTGGGCTTCGTCGATCCGGAACTCGAACTGCTTCAAACGGGCCCTTCCATCCTCGATTCGCGTTTCCAGCCGTTGTTGATCCCGGTGCAGGCTCCAGAGATGAATGAAGCTGCCGTCGAGGAGCACGCTCGCGGCGGCGAGCGCCAGGCAGATCCAGAACACCTTCGTCGGCCGGTGGAGAATGCGGTTCAGGCGGCGGGCAAGCGCGGGGATCATTCCCCCATTCTGGCGGAGAGAGCGCGCAAATTCCATCGGATCCGCGTCGCTCCGGACCTCACCGCGGGCGGGCGCGAAAGCGAGGGCCCGCCCGCCGGATCGGACGGAAGTCGCGCTCACCCCTTGCCGGTCCCCGTCACCATGCCCTCCCCAGCCCGCGACGACCGCGAACCCACCGCTCGGGATGGACCGAAGTCGGAGGCCGAGGCGCGACAGCCGACCGAAATTTGAAACCAAAGCAAATCGAGGTTATCATGGTTTGTGACTCCCGCACTCGGTATCCGACCGTTCAAGTCGAGCTAGAGGAGCCTGCAATGCACCGGTCCGCCTATCGCTGGGCTCTCACCTTCGCGTGTTCGATATCGCTGGTGTTGACGCCCCCGCTTTCCGCCCAAGCCGCGGGCAAAACGGCCGCCGGGCCCGCCGACGCGGAGAACCTCATCCGGTTCACGTTGGAGAACGTCAAATCCACGGATCAAGCGCTGATTTTGCTTTCATTGACGGGTGCGACCAGGGAACAGCTGACGTCCATTCAAAAAGACCTGGGCGGCAGATACGACGGCCGGGACTCCAGGGCGGAAATCACCTTGAAGGACAAGCAGATCCTCGTCGGCGGCAAACCCACGCGCATTCGGATTTCGTCCTTTTCCCCGCTGAACGTCGAATACCGCGGCCGCGTCTGGGCGTACGAGAAATCCAAATCGGTGGAAGAGAACTACTTCTCCCTGGCCGGACACCTGTCCGACCGCAAGGCGGGTTCCGTCTTCGACCTCATCGTGCCGGAGGCGAAAGCCGACTCGAACGAGACGAAAGGCGCGGCGGCCTCAAAAGAGACCGCGGACTTCAGCAAGTTCTTCGGCTCGATCACGGTGGCGTTGGTCGCCGCCTCCGGCTTCGTGATCGGCGCCACGGTCGCCGAGATCACCGCGGCCGTCGCGGTGATGGCGATCGTCGCGACGATCGCCGGGGGACTCGCGAGTTCGGCCATCAGGAAGATGATGGATGGGGACGAAAAAGGGCGAGAACTCGTTTGGGACATCCTGCAATCCGCGGAGATCAAATGCGACGCCGAACGCGTCGTGATCACGCCCACTCGCGCCGCGAACCGAGGCCCCGACCGCGCCCTCGGGCGAATTCAGTTTGAAAAGCGGAACCTGAAGGACCCGATCCGCCTGTTCGACTCGAAAAACCAGCGGATCAGCTCCGATGGGATTTCACGACCGCAGAGGTTGGCGCTGAATCTGGCTCACGGATGCCGCAATGACGGGGAGGCCGCTCAGCTCCAAGCGACCCTGAAAAAAGCCGTGGCGATGGCCCGTGACGCGACCGGAGGGCGGCGCCCCCTGCCCCAGCCATCGTCAAAGCCGAGCGTCGACGGGTAAACTGAAGTAATCTGGCCGCAGCCGTGGGCGGCGCGAGCCGGGCTCCTCAGCTCCCACCCGCTCGGAAAGCGTCCAAACCCCAATAAATCGCGTTGCGCTCCAGCTCTTCTTCGATGCGGAGGAGCTGGTTGTACTTGGCCGTGCGCTCGCCGCGGCAAAGGCTGCCCGTCTTGATCTGATGGCAGTTCATGGCGACCGCGAGATCGGCGATCGTGCTGTCCTCGGTCTCGCCGCTCCGGTGCGACATCACGGTGCGGTAGCCCGCGCGTTGCGCGAGCGAAACCGCTTCCCAAGTCTCGGTGAGGGTGCCGATCTGATTGACCTTCACGAGCAGGGCGTTGGCCGCGCCCTCCGTGATCCCGCGCGCGACGCGCTCGGGGTTGGTCACGAACAGGTCATCGCCGACGAGTTGGACGCTCCCGCCCTCGGACCTCGTGAACGACACCCAGCTCGGCCAGTCGTCCTCGGAAAAACCGTCCTCGATGCTGACGAGCGGGAACGAGCTCTTCCACTGAGCGTAGATCGCGCCCAGTTCCTGCCCGCTGATCTTTTTCCCTTCCCAGGCGTACGCGCCGTCGCCGTAGAGTTCCGTGGCCGCGACGTCGAGCGCGAGGAAGACGTTCTTGCCGGGCTGATAGCCCGCTTGTTCGATGGCCTCCAACAAAAGCTCGAGGGCCTGGCGGTTGCCGCCGGAGAGCTTCGGGGCGAAGCCCCCCTCGTCGCCGACGCCGGTCGAGAGCCCCTTCTTGTTCAAGATCTTCTTGAGCGTGTGGAAAATCTCGGCGCCCGCGCGGAGCGATTCGCCGAACCTGTCGCCCACGACGGGGACGATCATGAATTCCTGCACGTCGAGGCCGTTGTCCGCGTGCGCGCCGCCGTTGAGGACGTTCATGAGCGGCACCGGCAGGCGACAGGCGTTGGAACCGCCGACGTAACGGTACAGCGACAGGCCCGAGGCCGCCGACGCCGCCTTCGCGACCGCGAGCGAGCAGCCGAGGATGGCGTTCGCGCCGAGCTTGCCTTTGTTGCTCGTGCCGTCGATGTCGCGGAGGAGCCGATCGACCGCGACCTGGTCGGTGGCGTCCATCCCGGCCAACTCGCCGGCGATCGTCTCGTTCACGTTTTCGACCGCCGCGCGCACGCCTTTGCCGAGATAGCGCTTTTCGCCCGTGTCGCGCAGTTCGGCGGCCTCGTGCGCGCCGGTGCTCGCGCCCGACGGGACGGCCGCGCGGCCCATGGCCCCGGAACCCAGGATGACTTCGACTTCGATGGTCGGGTTGCCCCGGCTGTCGAGGATTTCACGGGCGTGGACGGCGACGATTTCCGACATGCGAGGACTCCTTCAAGTGGGGGTGGAGGGGGCGCCGAACGGGAGGCTGACGACGATCGTCGTGCCCCCGCCGGGCTGGCTCCGCACGCTGATCGCCCCGTCATGCCCGCGGACGATCGCTTGTGCGAGGCTCAGACCCAGCCCCGCGGCGGTGCCGGGGGTTTGCGTTGTGAAAAAAGGTTCGAACGCCCTTCGCGTCGTGGCGTCGCTCATGCCGATGCCGGAATCGGTGATCTCGATCTCGGCGCGCGAGCCGTTGGGCCTCGTAACCACGCGGACCGTGCCCTGGCCTTCGATCGCCTGCACGGCGTTCCTGATGATGTTGGCGAGCGCGCGCTCGATCGGCTTCGCATGCGCCGGGACATCGCGATCGAGGAGCAGATGCTGGTCGATCTGCACCCGGCGGGGCGCATCGCCTTTCACGCCCTCCACCGCGCGCGTGACGACCGCGTTAAGGTTGGTCGGCACTTTCCGCTCCTGGCCGTCATCGACGCGCGCGCCGCGGTCGACGGCGAGGAGAGAGAGGTCTTTGAGGACGTCCTGGATCTTACGGACGCCCGCGGCCGCGCTTTTGACGACGTTGGGGGACTCGCTCTGCACGAGCGCCCAATCGACCCGGCGCATGGCCTCCTGCACCTGCGGCGTCTGCCGGCCCTGACCCACGAGCAACGTGACCAGCTGTTGCGCGCGGACCATGTAGTCGTTGAGGCGGTAGATGTGGTTGAGGACGTCCCGCGCGGGCTCGCTGATCTCGGCTTTCAAGCCCTCGGCCAGCCCCATCCAACGCACCGTGGACTCTTGAGAGGATTCTTGGGCGGACACCTGGTCCACACGCGGCGACGGCGCGGCCCCGTTGCGCAGGAGCTTGAGCTCGCGCTCGCGCTCGGCCAGCGAGCGCTTGGTCTCTTCGAGCTGCTTTTGCGCGGTCTCGAGGTTGTGGAGGATGCCGCGCACCAACTCTGGATTGAGATGCGGCTCCTGCCCGACGTCCGCGCCGAAGAGGCTCTCCTGGCGCTCGATCCAGTTGATGCCGACGCGGATCTCGGTCCATTGCGCGCTGGCCATCGGCTTGCCCGCATACGTGGGCAGCGCCTCCATGGCGGAGCGCAGATACTCCGTCACGAGCGGGTACTGGCTCGCGGCGATCGGGACTTCGAAGAACACGCCCTCGGGTTCGCGGAGAATGTTCCCCACGGGCGGCGCGGGGCTGACGAAATACGACAGCAGGCGGTCGGGCTGCGAGAAGAGATCCTTGGGCGACTGCACCATGCGCAACACGCTGTCGAGCACTCCCCAAGCGCGAAGCTCTTTGCAATGATGGCCCGCTTCCTGAATCAGGTTTCCCTCGCGCGACAGGCGATTGCACTCGCGCACGAACAGCGCGAGCAGGTCCTCCATCTTTTCGGCTTCGAGCCAGTGCAACGGGTCGCGGAGAAACTCCGCCGGGTATTCGCACGCCTCCAACAAAGCGCCGAGATCGGCGCCCTGCCTGTCGAGATACGTGAGAACGGAATGACTGATCTTGCAGCTGAAAAGCACGGCCAACTTGTAACGAGAATCACTGCTGCTTACAAGAAGTTAAGCTCGCTCCCAGCGGATCCTGATCAAACCCGGAATGCGCTAGATCTAGGCAGAACCGGATACACCGTGACCCACGCACGCTCCCGCGCTCCGCCTCTTTGAGTTCGACGGGCATCGATTGCGCGACGCGATGCGAGAATTCGGCCGGACCTGCACGACGCCATCTCAAGACACCGCATCAAGACACTTTGGTCGAAAAGAATTTCGAACGCGGGAACGGGATCCGGTTGTCCTCGATCTCGTGTATGAACGACGGGATTTCCCCGGTGGGCTCGATATTGCCGGCCAAGCGGCCATCGGGTCCGCGAACCAGGTTGCCCAAGTGGTAAATATTGGTCGCGACGTAATTGTAATCCCTGTCGAGCCCGTTGACTTCCGCGATCGAGATGATCCGGCGCGAACCGTCGCTCAAGCGCGAGATCTGCACGACGAGATCGATCGCCGAGGCGATCGAGTATTGCAGCGCTTTTTCGCTGATCTTGTTGTCGCCGCCCATCGCGAGCGCCTCCAGACGCACGAGGGCGTCGTTCGGCGAGTTCGCGTGGATCGTGCCCAGGCAGCCCTTATGCCCCGTGTTCATGGCCTGAATGAGCTCCATGCCCTCGGCGCCGCGCACTTCCCCGACGATGATGCGGTCCGGCCGGAGGCGCAGCGAACTTTTGAGCAGGTCGCGCATCGTCACCTCGCCCTCCCCCTGCTCGCCGGCCATGCGCGTTTCGAAGAACACGACGTGCTCGTAGTCGATCGCGAGCTCCGTCGCGTCCTCGATCACGATCACGCGCTGGCCCTTTGGAATGCGGCTGCAGAGCAGGCCCAGAAGAGTCGTCTTCCCCGATCCGGTCCCGCCGCTCACCAGGATGTTCTTCCCCAGGAACATGCAGATCTCGAGAAAATTCGCCGCGTCCGGCGTGATCGCGCCCAGCTTTATGTAATCTTTGAAAGTGATCTTCGCCTGCGTGAACTTGCGGATCGAGACCGTGAGCCCGTTGCGCGCCATCGGCGGCAACACCGCGTGGATGCGCGAACCGTCGGGCAAGCGCGCGTCGAGGCGCGGTTCCTCGTCGTTGATCCGGCGGCCGACGGACTGCGCGATGTTGTTCACGGCCGTACGCAGGTCGTCGTCGCTCGCGAACCTGGCGTCGGTCTTCTCGAGCTTGCCCCTGCGTTCGACGAAGATGCTGTCGGGCCCGTTGATGAGGACCTCGGTGACGGTCGGGTCATCCAAAAGCGGGACGACCGGCCGCAGATACAGCTGGATCGCCTCCTGGAAAACCTGCAACGCGTCTTTCATCGCCATGCGCTCAACGCTCCGAGGAGGCGGGCCGGCGGAGATCGGCCGCCGGCGGCTCGGCGCCCTTGGGCGCGTGGATCACCAAGCGGCCCTCGGCCGAGGTTTCAGGGCAGTTGAACGAGAACACGCCCTCTTTTCTGGGTTCCAAGCGGAACGACTTCACCTTCCCGTAGAAAGTGGAGTGGTGCTCGGAAAACCCATCGAGCACGAAGCTGACGTTTTTTTCCTTCTCGTTCACGTTCACCACGTGCACCAGGTATTTGCCGCCCTTGCGCGCGCGCACCGTCGGGGGCAGGAACCCCTTCTCCGTGTTGAGGATCACGAGCTCCTGCGTCGGCTCGCCCGGGTCGAAGAGCGCGTCGAGGACGGTTCGCTCCCCGGCCGGCGCGCCTTGGGGTTCGCGCGCGTCCCGGTCTCGCACCGTTTTCTGCCGGCGCGAGAGGTCGACCTTCCATTCCGCCGCCGACGCCAACGGCGCGGCGAGAACGGCGACGACCGAACAGCACTTAATGAAGCTCTTTGCGCGCGTGGTAATCGGCGTATTCACGGGCGACCTCCATCGCGAGATACTTCAGGATCTCGCCGTCGAATTTCGCGAGTTCATCCATCAAGCGATCGGGGTCGCCGCAGTACCGGTTGGCGACGTAAACGGCGCGGCTCACGCCGTCCTTGAAGCGGTGGCGCTCCTCGAACGCCGCCCGCCAGTCCATTCTCAGGACGGGATCGATGATCCCGAGGCCGTACAAAGCGTCGAACACCGACTGAAGATTTCCCTGAAGATGCATCCCGTCTCCCGAATCGCCGTTATTCCCACGGAATCTCATCGGAAGACGAAGGCGGGTCCTGAAGAAGCGCGGCCCGCGCGCGCGGAAAACTGGACGCCGCGAGGCCGCCGGGGGCGGCGCCCGGCCGAACTCGATCGGGCGACGGGCGCGAAACAAAAGCCCGGCCAAAGGCCGGGCCGCGCGCGTTCGAGGGCGCCCGCCTCAGTGGTGGTGGTCGTCGCCGGGACCGTGCGCGTGGCCGTGCTCGAGCTCCTCTTGGGTCGCCTCGCGGATGTCGGTGATCTCGACGTCGAAGTTCAAATCCTGGCCCGAGAGGGGGTGGTTGCCGTCGACCGTCACCGTCTTCTCGGTGACTTCGGTGACCACGACGATGCGCGGGTCGCCGGCGTCGTCCTCCGCCTGGAATTGGTCGCCGATCACGACGTCCTTTTTGGGGATCTCCTCGCGCGGGACTTCGACGACGAGCGTTTCGTCGAACTCGCCGTAAGCGTCGGCGACGGGGACGTGGACCGACTTCTTGTCGCCCTTGCCGAGGCCCGCCAACGCGCGTTCGAGCCCCGGTATGATCTGGCCGACGCCCTCGAGGTAGCTCATCGGATCGTCCCCGTGCGAGCTTTCCAGGACGTTGCCCTTGCTGTCTTTGAGAATGTAGTGGAAGCTCACGACTTTTTGCGCCATCGAACGTCTCCTCTGCAGAACGTCCGGATCTTGTAGCCGCTCGGCCGACGGGTAGCAAACGGTTTCACGCCGACTTCGCGGCCTTCCAGGCGCCCGAGCCCCCCCGGCGCGGGGCCTTCCGCGCGCGGAGGGACTTCCCTCCGCCGCCGCCGAAGGCTCAGAGGATATTGGCCGCGAGCTCCGCGAGTTCCGAGCGCTCGCCCTTCGTGAGCGTCACGTGCGCTGCGATCTTCTGCCCTTTGAACCGCTCGACCGAGTACGTGAGGCCCGAGGTCGCGCTGTCGACGTACGGGTTGTCGATCTGATAGCAGTCGCCGGTGAGCACCACCTTCGTGCCCTGCCCCGCGCGCGTGACGATCGTCTTGATCTCGTGCGGGGTGAGGTTCTGAGCCTCGTCGACGATCAGGTACTGGTTCGGGATGCTCCGGCCGCGTATGTACGTCAACGGCTCGATGTTGAGCATCCCCTGGTTCATGAGCTCCTGGGCGCGGCCGGCCGCTTTTTTGTCGGCGCCCATCAGGAACTCGACGTTGTCGAAGATCGGCTGCATCCACGGGTTGAGCTTCTGCTCGATGTCACCGGGCAGGTAGCCGATGTCGCGGCCCATGGGAAAGATCGGCCGGCTGACCAGCAGGCGTTGGAACCGGCCCTCGTCGAGGGTCTTGTAAAGACCGGCCGCGAGCGCCATGAGCGTTTTGCCGGTGCCGGCTTTGCCGACGAGCGAGACGAACATGATCTCGTCGTTGAGCAGGCAGTCCATCGCGAACGTCTGCTCGACGTTGCGCGGATGGATGCCCCAGATCCCGTCGTGCGGGGTGAGAAGGGGGACGACGCCCCCCTCTTTCGCCGAGAAGCGCCCTATCGCGCTGTGGTTCGGGTTGCTCGCGTCGCGCAGGATCACGTACTCGTTGGCGCGCAGCTGGATCGACGCGTCGACGAGGACCTTTTCCGCGTAGAAACGGTTGATCATCTCGGGATCGACCTCGAGCTCCTCGTAACCCTCGTACATGTCCTCGAAGGACACGCGCTCCGGCTCGTAGTCCTTGGCGTTGATGCCGAAGACGTCGGCCTTGATGCGGAGGTTGATGTCCTTGGTGACGAGTTCGACTTCCACGTTGGGGTAGCGTTTGTGCAACCCCATGGCGGTCATCAGGATCCGGTTGTCGGCCTTCTCGTGATCGAACTCCCTGGGCAGCCCCTCGACCTGGAGATCCTGGTTCACGAAGACGCGCGCGTTGGTGTTCTCGAGTTGCACTCCGTCGGCGAGCGGGCCCTTGGAACGGAGGACGTCGATGTAGCGGCTGAAGTGGCGCGCGTTCCTCCCGTTCTCGCCGGGATCGCGCTTGAACCGGTCGACTTCCTCGATCACCGAAATGGGGATGTGGATGTCGGCGTCCTTGAACTTGCCGATCGCCAGGGCATCGAACAGGATGACGTTGGTGTCGACGACGACTTTACGAGTGATACCGGGCAGCGGATCAAGCAAAGAAACCCTCCTCGTTGCCTCAATTGCATTACAGACCCCGGTCACGCACAAGGGGAATTTCTCGCCCGACCGCAAAATGAGTTTTTGCGTCCCGCGCCTCCCGCAGCGGCGGGCGCCGCCGCTGCGGACGGAGCCGGCGCAAGAGGGGACGGCAAACGCCCTCTCCGTAAAAAAGTTTTTCAGCGGCCGAGCGCGCCCGCGCCGAGCGAGGCCCGGCGCGGCCAGAGATTTTCAAGTGATTATAGTCGTTTATCCCGGCGCCCGCAGGCCCTGGGGAACCCGACACGAGGCTTTCCATTTGCACGATGCCCCTCTCGAGGAGAAAGCCATGTTCCAGAACCATTTTCGCCGGTCGCTCGCGTTTTCCCTGGCCGTCGGCCTCCTCGTCACCGGTTGCCGCGACACTCTCCCCACTCAGGATCTCGCCAAAGTCTTCCCCGATCGGCGAATCCCGCGGCAGCTCACCGCCATCCAACAGCAGATCCGCGAGATCCCCCTCAAAGACCGCGAGCGGATCATCGAACGGGTCGAGCGCGACAAGCTCCGCAAGGATCTTATCCGCGTCGGCATCATCGACTCCGGCGTCGATCTGGCGCATCCGGACCTGATCGACCGCATCGATTACCGCGTCGAGAACGGGCGGATCGTCGGCGCCGGCCACGATCTGCTCGGCCGCAGCGGGTTCGGGAGCCAGATGCTGGTCAACCCCACCCTGTTCGCCTTCGGGGCGAAGGGGGTCAAAAACGGCCAGATCCGCGGCGCGGTCGAATCTCCGCTCGCGCTGCTGGAGGAAATCAACGACTCGGTCGTGACCGAGGTCCTCGACGCGGTCGCGGCGGACCCGCTCCTGGGAGCCCAGCGCTTCGGGAAACTGCACCGTGAGAGCTTCACGGTCTTCGGGCTGTACGAACTCAACGCGCGGTTCGAGCAGAACATGAGGGAACACGAAACCAACGCCAAAGAAGGCAAGCTCCTGGACGCATCGGCCCCGCAGGACGCGAAGGGGCCAGAACCGCGGCTGTCGACCGAAATGAGCCGGGAGGAGAACCTTCCCCCGATCCTCCGGGACGAGGTCGCCAAGCGCAAGCACGCCGACCGTTTCCTCAAGATCGTGAGCGACGCGATGGCGCGAGCCGAGAAACGGTACGCTCTCACGCGGAACATCGAGCAAGTGCACAGGTTCGTCGGCGCCGATCCCGCCAGCGGCCTCAAAGCTGGGCTGGACATCCTGAAAGCGACGATGGTTTTCGTCCTCCGGGGCCCCAAAAGCTTCGACCCGCTCGAGACCCTGAAGGCGGACCTGCAATCGCACGAGCGGTTCAGCGAGACCCCCTTGAAAGACATCCTGCGGGCGCTCGCCCGGGATCTCCGCGCCGCGATCTCGGAGATGGCCGGCAACCCGAAACTCGGAAAGGAAACGCTGAGAGCCCTCGAGGAGCGGAAAGCCGAACCGGCGAGGCTCGAACAGATCGCGGACATGATCGACCGCATCGAAACCGATCCCGCCGAGCGCCGGGCCTACGAGTCCCGCCTGCGCCGCCACGCCTACCGGGCCGCGCATCCGTACATCGCCCGGCTGACGGCGCGCAACTCCCACGGCACCCACGTCGCCGGGACCGTGGCCATGCAGCACGGGAACATCCGGATCGTCCCGATCCGCGCGACGACGCAATCCGTCCGCGTCATCGAGTCCGAAAGAAGAGAGGTCATCGACCGCTTCGTCGACGGCTTCAAGGCGTGGCTGGCGTCCGACATCGGCAAGGCGATCCGCGACGATGTCGTTTCCGAGTACCGCCCCCGACCCCTGGCCGACTCGACCATCGTGAAAAGCGTAGCGAAATACCTCGAGAAGAACACCTTGAACGCCGTGTTCATGCGCGACGTGATCGAGTCCATCAAGGTCGTTGGCCGGGAGAGGATCAAGATCGCCAACGTCTCCCTCGGGACCATGCTGAAAAAAAAGGTCGCGCTCACCGACAGGATCCCGTCCATCGCCGAAGACCTGTTCGCCGAATTCGCGCGCCATCGCATCGGCGAAACGATCGAGACCGAGGCGGGCAAATCCCTTTTCCTGATCTCGACCGGGAACGACGGCGACTGGGTGGACGGGATCTCGAAAACGGGGTTCCCGGTCGGGGTCACCTCGCTGCGCGCGATTCGCGCGACCGAGCGGCTCGGGATCGCGGCGCCGCCGAACAACCGGCTGAAGAACGTGATCGCCGTCGGCAGCATCGCGAGATCCGGCACGCTCTCGGTTTTCACCAACATCCTGATCGATCCCAACACGCCCCAGATTTTCTCGGTGGGCGAGGAGATCATGGCCCCGATTCCCAAGCGGACCGAGAAGACGTCCGCCAAAGCCGCGGCGAGCAAGCTCCAGAGCCTGACCGAGCTTTTGAAACTGGCCAAAGCCGCCTATCAACGGCACGCCGCCCTCAGGAGCCCCGGCGACCCCGCGGCCAAATCGGCGGCGAGGAGCCTCGTTCCGTTCTCCCTCGAGAAGATAGCGGAGAACGTCGGGCAGATCCTCCATATCACGGAGGACGTGACGAGAGAGCGGATGTCCGGGACCTCGATGGCGTCCCCGACTTCGACCGGCGTTCTGGCGGAATTCATCATCGAGAAGATGGCGGCGGAATCGGTCGCGTCGGGAGACGTCTACGACCACCCGGCGTTCGCCCCGGAAACCCTGATCCGGGACCTGAAAGGGATCTCGCAGGACATCGGCAAGGGGCAGAGCCTCCAGCTCGACGCCCTCCTGCGGAGCATCCGCGAGTGGAAGGAGTCTCGCGGCGCGAAGGCGATGAACGCGAAAGTCAAATCGTTGTTCCCGGCGGTGAGCCCGGGCCGCGGCGCGCGCTGCGAGAGCCTCTTCGCGGGCCGCGCGGCGGTCACCGAGTCAGGTTCGAGACCATGACGTCGCCGTGATCGGTCTCGAGCGACGCGCTCACCGTTTCGATGAATTTCACGAAGTGGTGCAACGCCACGTCGTTGACCGTGCCCTTCATGAAGTTGGCGCCGTGGCGCCAGCAGACCTCTTCCGGGATCTCGCGCACATTGGCGACTTTCACCACGAACGGGAAATAGGTGTGCTGGTTGAGGTACACGCGCATCGCGACCTCCTCGCCCGCATTGAGCTTTCCGGCCTCGAGATCGATGTCGAACGCGACCCCGTTTTCGGAGATGTCGTAGATCGCGACCCTGACGAGGCCTTTGAGCGGGACGATCAGGTACGCGCCGATGAACTCCGAGAGGATCGTGCGCTTCACCTCGCGGCGCTCCTGAACGATCATCTCGTTTCGGCGCTCCGTCATGTCGACGACCGGCGCCGTCCCCCCGTTCCGGTCCGTTCCCGGAGCCGCTTTCCCGGCCATGGGTTTGAGCGGTTTGCGCGTCTTTAAGTCGATGACATTATTGACCTTGTTCATGGAACCCCCTGACACCCAGAGGATCTATCGGGATGAAATTGTCGCAACTTGAGCCGGGGTTGATGGACAAAGGTGGGGGGCGGCTCTATTCTTCCCACGGAAATGACGGGATTCCGGCCATTTATCATTTACATGAGTTTTTCGGTCCATCTTCTGGTGGGCTACTGCCTCAGCTTGATACAGATCGCCCCCCCGGTCCCCAGGAACGCGATCGACCATTACGTTGAGTTCGTCGATGCCGCGAAGCCGCGCGCGGAGAACGACAAATCGTTCGCGCGCCAACCCGACCTGCCCGACGAACTTCTCGCCGAAAACAAGGACGCCAAGCGCCGCTTCGTCTCCGAACGCGATCAAACCGTCCTGCAGGAAACCCGCGCCGCCGAATCCGGCCTCACTCAAAACCGCTCGCAGGCCGCGCCGGCTCCGAGGAACTCGCTCGGCTCGTTGGCGCCGCGGCCTTTGGGCGGGCGACCGCGGCCGACGGCGGTCCCGGCCGAAACGCATGAGTTCGGCGGCGAAGTCGCGGCCGGCGAGGAAGCGGGCCGAGGGGACGGGAGGGACAAAGCCCTCGACTTCCCGTCCATCGCGCGCTTCGGCCTCGAGAGCGGTCGCAGCACGTTCGGGGAAACTGCGCCGAACGACCTTAAAATCGGTCAGATGACCGCGCTCAGCACCGACCGGTTCCTGTACTACTCGTTCTACGAGCGCGCCCAAGGCCTCGTGTACCACCATTGGGCGAAGTACGTGCGCGCCGTCCTCTACTCGTACCAACGCTCGGGCCGCGCGACGGGCGACGAGTACTGGGTCACGCGCATCGAGATCGTGCTCGACAAGGACGGGCGCTTCCTCAAAGGCCTCCTCCACCAAGGCTCGGGCATGCAGAGCCTCGACCTCGCGCCCGTGCACGCGTTCCGCGACGCCAAACGGATCCCGCACCCCCCGCAGGAAATGATCAAGGACGACGGTACCATCCGCATGGATTGGGAATTCGCCGTCCAGATGATCCCGACCTACGCCTCGGGCAAGTGAGGCCGGCCCGCTCGCCCACGCGGCTCGCGGGTTCTAGACCACGCCCCGGCGCCCCGATCTGGTAAATTGTGGGAATGAGACCCGTGCTCCACGCCCTTGCCTTCTCCTCCGCCCTGCTGTTCGCGGGGCCTGCGGCCTTGGCCGGCTTCGTCGAAGTCGGCGCGTCCGGCAACTTCAAGCGCGTCAACGTCGCCGACGGCATCGTCGACACGCAGCGATCGCTCACCGGCTCGCTCGCCTACTACTTCAGCGAGCAATCCGCCGTCGAGCTCAGCTACACCGACGGCCTGCAGAAGAGCGAGGTGGCGTCCGACGTGGGCCTCGGGCAGACGATCTCGGTGAGCTACTCGCTGATCGGGCTCGACTTCATCCTCACCTTGGGGGAGCGGGACGCCGTCCTCCGCCCCTACGCCAAGGCGGGCGTCGCTTACATCCTCGAAAAGAAACGCGTGACCGTGTTCGAGTTCAACCCGTCTCAGAGCGCGACCGCCGAGGAGGAGCCGGCGCTCGTTCCGAGCGCCGGCGTCGGGTTCCGCCTCGCGCTCACAAAAAACTGGTCGCTCAAAGCCGGCATCGACGCCTGGTCGAGCAAATCGGTCTCCGCCGACGACGTCAAAGTCGACTACGCCGGCCGCTTGGGCCTTTCCTGGATGTTCTGAGGTGGGCCCGCGCGTGAAATGGCTCGCCGCCGCGCTCGCCCTCGCCCCGATCGCGGCGATCGCGCTGACCGCCTGCCAAACGCCCTACATCCTGGAGAGCGCCGCCAGCCAAGCGGACCTGCTCATGAGCCGCGTGCCGATCGAGGACGCGCTGAACGACCGGCGGCTCGATGCCGAGCAGAAACGCAAACTCCTGCTCGCCCGCCAGGCCCGTGAATTCGCCGAGACGGAACTGGGGCTCAAGAGAACCAGGAACTACACCTCGTACGTCCACCTCGACCGCCCCTACGTGAGCTACGTGGTCAGCGCGGCCCCCCGCACGGAGCTCAAACCGCATCTCTGGAGCTACCCGCTCGTGGGGCGGCTCCCTTACCGCGGCTACTTCAAAGAGTCGCGCGCCAGGGAAGAGGCCGCCCGGCTCAAGGAAGGCGGCCTCGACGTCCACGTCAGGGGCGTGTCCGCCTTCAGCACGCTCGGCTGGTTCCGCGACCCGATCCTCTCGAGCATGCTCCTCTACAGGGACCATGACCTGGTGAACACGATCATCCACGAGACCGTGCACGCGACGCTGTACGTGCGTTCGGCCGCCGATTTCAACGAACGCCTGGCGACCTTCATCGGCAACGTCGGCACCGAGATGTTCTACAGGAAAACCGAAGGCGAAGGCTCGCCCACCCTCCGCGGGATCCGCGCCGACAACGAGGACGACAGATTGTTCTCGACCTTCATTTCGCGCGAGATCGAGAGCCTCTCGGCCTGGTACGGGGAGCGCGCGGGCCGCCCGCTACCCGAGGAGGAGCGGCAAAGGCGGCTGGCCGAGATCCGCGAGCGGTACAAGGCCGAAATCGCGCCCAAGCTCGGCGACCCGGGGTATCGGGGTTTCGACAAGGGCGATCTCAACAACGCCCGCCTGCTCACCTACCGGCTTTATTTCGAAGACCTGTCCGACTTCGAGGCGGTCTTCCTGAAGATGGGCGGCGATCTCAGGGCTTTCCTCGCGTTCTGCGAGAACCTCGAAGACGCCGATGAGCCGGAAAAGATCCTGGCCGCCGAGGCGAAAAGCCGGAGATGACCCGGGGCCGCTCTTCGGCACTCGGGACTCCTTGGCCCTTTCACCCCCCCTGATTCCTCCGTCAGTCCCGGCACTTGCCGTCACCGGAGCCGTGCCACGTCAGGTGCAAAGCGCACCGACACTTCAGGTATGGATTACAATCCGAATTCCTTCCCGACGCTTGACGCGGCCGTACGACGCCGTCCCGAGGTGGCCTCACGTTTGCTCAAGCCCCATGCGGGAGGGGGATCCTGGGGTCAGCCTGGCCGGGGATTCTCACAAGAATCAAAAACTTTTTCGTCCGCATTAACCGGATGCCCGCCGCCCTTGGTCCAAGCGTCGGGTGTCCTGGATGCGGCTCGACCCGAAAGGCCCTATGAAATCGGATATCGAGCTAGTCGAAGACGTCAAGGCCGGCGACCGGCGCGCGTTCTCCGAACTCGTCCAACGACACCAAAGGGCTCTGCTCCGGCTGAGCCTGAGGTTCCTCAAGGAGCTCTCGATCGCGGAGGACATCGTGCAGGAGAGTTTCATCAAAGCGTTCGAGAAAATCCATCTCTTCGAGGGGCGCTCCTCGTTCAAGAGCTGGCTGTTCCAGATCGCCGTGAACACGGCCAAGAACCGCCTGCGCGGCCTTCCCCGGGAATTCGTCAACATCGACGACATCCACCTGGGGGTCGACCCGGGAGCGGAGAGCGGGATGGTCCAGGGCGACTTCCGCCGCGCGATCCGCGCCGAGGTCGAACGGCTCCCCGAGCGGCAGCGCCTGGCCCTCACGCTCCGGATCTTCGAGGACCTCAGCTTCAAGGAGATCGCGCAGATCATGGCGTGCCCGTACGACACCGCCAAGGCGAACTACCGCCACGGACTGATGAGGCTCAGGGAACGGCTCGAGGAGCTGCAAGGCGAAACGGACTGGAAGGATTTCGAGACGCTTGTTCACGTCGAAGGAGGACGCATGCGCACAGAGGCCGAACAATGAGCCGGGAGCCGCGGAACTCGCCCGATGACCGGTGGGTCGATGATTGGTGGATCGACCTCATCGAAGGCGAATCGACGCCTTCGATGCGTGAGGACCTCACCCTGCTCCTGATGAATTCCCCCGCCGGGCGGCGGCGGCTCGATTCGATCAAAGACCTTCGCGCGCTCGTCAAAGGGAGCGACGAAGTCCCGATGCCCGAAGACGGCGCCTTCTACCAAAACATGCACGACCGGATCATGGCGGCCGTCGACGGCGCGGCCGCGGTCCGCCGCGCGAAACCGGCCGCGGCGGCGGAACGGAAGCCGCTTTCGGCCGTATCGGCGCGCCAACTCGGTTTCCCCGCCCTTTTCGGAACGCACACGCTCATGGTTCTGATCGCCAGCGCGACCTGGATGACGAGCGACCGCTCGCCGCGCCACGCGCAAACGCAAAGCCCGAACCCGCCGGCGCAGGACGCGCAGAGACCGAAGAAGGCGCTCGCCGACGCGCAAGCCCCCGCCGACCGAGCGCGCCGCCCGGGCGCAAAGGCGGACCCTCCCGACTCGAAATGAACCCTACAGAGTGGACACGCGGTTGCGGCCGTTGTTTTTCGAGACGTAGAGAGCCGAATCGGCGCGTTCGAAAAGCTCTTCCCAAGAGGTCATCTGCGGCTCCTTGGTCGCGACCCCCACGGAGATCGTGATCGGCAGGCGCTTGCCCTCGTAAATGAAATTATGGCCCTCGATCGTCGCGCGCAAGCGCTCGCCGATCTCGAGGCCCTGGGCGATGTTGCTCCCGAACAGGATCACGACGAATTCCTCGCCGCCGTAGCGCGCGAGCACGTCGTCCAGCCGGATCAGCTTGTTCTGCACGACGGTCGCGAGCTCCTTGAGGACGTAGTCGCCGGCGGCGTGCAGGTACGTGTCGTTGATCTTCTTGAAATGATCGATGTCGAAGACGGAGATCGAAAGCGGCACCTTCAGGAGCTTCGCCCGCTTGAAGGACTCCTGGCCCTTCATGATCAGCGCGCCTTTGTTGTAAACGCCGGTGAGGGGGTCCTTCTCGGATTTGTTCTGCAACTGCTCGATCGCGACCGCCTCGATGCTGCCGCGTTCGAGAAATTTGAACAGCACGTTCCCCGTCTTGATCTGATCGTTGTTGTTCAACTTCACCGGCACGAGCGAAGGGATCGCGTCGTGGTTGACCACGGTGTTGTTGGTGCTCTCGAGGTCGATGATCGTCACTTCGCCGCCGGAGACGGAGATTTTCGCGTGCGACTTGCTGACGCTGCGGTCGTCGACGAAGATGGTCGACGTCATCGATCGCCCGATGATCATGTCGAGCTGATCGAGCGGCCATTGCTTGCCGACGTAACCGGCGGGCCCTTCGAGCATGACGATGCAAGGGGGCGCCTGGTCGGCTCTCTCCATTTTCACGCGGAACGTGTCGCCGTGGACGACGCTGGTTTTTTCCTCGTGATAGGACGATTCTTCCTCGTTCTCGGGCTTTTTCTTTTGCTGGGTCATCTGACCTAATATTCTAAAATCCCTCAGGTTTCTTACAATCAAAAAAAACGGCGGGAAGGTCCAGAACCTCCCCGCCGCCTCATTCCTGGACCATCGTCCGTAAAGACGTCATTTTTGCCGGGCGTCGTCAGTCTCGCGCTCAGCGGTGAACTCGTCGCTGTACCAGTCCGAGTTCTTGCGGGCGACCGAGAAAATCACGACGGATTTGAGCCCTTTGACATCCTTGATCTCGACGTTCGTCTCAGGACCTGTGATCGGCTGCATGACCTCGGCCGTCTCCGTTTTCTTGCCGCAGATGCCGAGGATGGTCTTGCACGTGCGCACGCGGTACTTGAGGACCAGTTGGTCGTTCGTTCCCGGAGCCGGGATGTACCGCGGGTCCACCGCGAGCGTGAAGATCGGCGCATTGCCTCGCAACTGGTAGCCCGCGCGGACGACGGCCGAAGGCGGCAGGCCGACGCGGATCCGGTCGGCGCCGACGAGCTCCACCCGGGCGACGTCGCCCTGCAGGGACATCTGCTGGTTGTAACGGGTGTACCCGTCGACCTGGACGCGCACGTTGCCGGGATCCCGGCCGACGGTGACGCGCACCCGGTCCTGCTCGAACGCCTGCAGTTTGGGATCGCGAACGATCAACTGCACCATGCGCGGGTGCGTCTCGCGAACCGTGCGGCGGAGCTGCACGTCGGGGCGCATGTAAGGCACCTGGACAAGCTTCTCGACGAGGGTCTGGCACGCGTACGAATAGGGCCGGCAGGACGATTGCGTGTAACCGAGGGCCACGAGGTTCGCGTCGGCGTATTTGACCGTCACCTGATAGACGATGTCGTCGCCGATGTGGCCGGCGCGCGCGGCCGACTTGATCGCGTTTTTGAACGCTTCCCAGGAGCGGGGCTTGCTATGGAAAACGTTCGCCGCGATGAGCTTTGCCGCCGTTGGTTCGCCGACGCCTTTGATCGCCTCGGCGAGGGCTTTGGCTTTTTGGTTCCGCGGCGCCGAGTAAAACGCGTCCCAGAGTGGGCTGCTGCCGCCACCGCCGGTCTGAGAGCAGTCCCAGTCGGAACACATGCCGGCTTCCCAAACGAGCTGGCTCTCCCAACGGGTATCGCGCACCATGACGGTCTCTTCCCATTCATGGACGTAATTGAGGTTCATCGCCAGCTCGACCTGCTGGCCTTGCGGGCCGACGTTCACGTCGCGATGGTCCTCCGTCCAATAGAGACGGGGCTCGCCGGCGGGGACCCGCTCCCCCGGCTGCAGGAGACGTACGTTCGGCTCCGGCTGAACCGGCAGAACCGCGAACTTGGGGTCATAACCGTCATGATGCATGGGCGCGCTGGAACAAGCCGCCGAGAGCCAGAAGAGCCCGGACAACACAAGCAGACGCTTCACGAAAACCTCCTGTATGGAACGATGCTGAGCGCGGCTCGATCTTCGAGCGACAGACCCAGTTTAGGGAAGCGCCTGAATCGGCACAATCACGAGCGGGCCACCGCGACCGGCGCCCCCCGAAATCCGGACGAAAGGCCTGGCGCGCGCCTCTTCGCGGGCGCACGCATCACCAGGGAAAAACGCGCGTCACCCTTGTTCCAGCGACCGCCGGGCGAGCCGCTTGCCGAGTTCGACCCCGGGCTGGTCGAACGCGTCGATGTCCATCGCCTCGCCGATCGCGCCGACCGTGAGCTGCAGGATCATGAACAGGGCGCCGAGAGATTCCTCGTCGAGCCGCTCCGTCCTCAGGGTCAACGACGGCACGCCCTCCCTCTCGAGGGCCGAGCGCGTGGCCTCGGCCATCGCGCCGAACAAACGCCCCATCCCCTTCCCGCGCATCAAAGCCTGCCCGTCGAAGAGGTTGCGCTCGAGGGCGGGGCCCGCCCGCTCGCTCCGATCGACGCGGATGAACCACAAAAACTTGTCGCGCGCGCCTTCCACGACCTGTTGGAGGATCGAATGCTGATCGCTGGAGCCGACCGCCGGGAGCGGCGTGCTCGCGCGCGGCGCGCGGCCTCCTTGCCGGTCCGATTTTTTCCCGAGCGACTCGGCCCAGAGTTGTTGGGCCCAAAGACCGAAGTCACGCAGGCCGTCGGCGTAACTCCAGAACAACGTGATCCACTCCTCGCGTTTGAAGCTCGCGAGCGACTGCGCCGCGAGGCGCTCGACGAGCTCGTCCTGTTCGAGAGCCCAAGCTGCGCCCGAACGCAATCGGGCGGTGTCGAGCCCGTAGAACGCCGCGGGGAACATCCCCGCCGGGCTCAAGACGGAAAAGCGGCCGCCGACATCCTTCGGGATCTCGAGCTCCGGCACGCCCTCCTTCCGCGCCCAACGCGTCAGCGGGTTGTCCTCGGCCTCGGAAATGACGGTCGCGCGCGCCGCGAGCCCTGGGAGGCCGGTCGCGCGGAGGTGTTGATCGATGAACTCGGCCATTGTGAGCGTTTCGATCGTGTTGCCGGACTTGCTGACGATCGCCCAGTGGAAATCCCCGAGATTCTCGCGGCTGCCGAGCCAGTTCCAGAAACGTTCGGCGTCGACGTTGTCCATGAAGACGAGTTCATGGGTGTTGTCGCAACGGCCCAAAGCCTGCAGAAGGGTCCGACCGCCGAGCGAGCTGCCTCCCATCCCGAGGACCGCGAGGCGCTTCGCGTCCCGGCGCGCGGCGAGCGCGCGCTGTTCAGTCCCGGCCCACAGGTGTTCGCGCCGCGGGAGCTGGAGGAACCCGATGTCCTGACGGCGTTTCAGCGCGGCCAGGCCCGCGCGCGCGGATCGCAGCGCGGCTTCATCGGCCCGCGCGGTTTCATGCTCCAAGCTCCACATGCGGCCTCCTTCCCGGTACCCGGCGCTGAAGCCGGCCCAACGCTCCATCGCTCGTTCCGCCGCCCATTTCGCCGAGGCGGACGCCGGCATCGACGGGCACGGGTGAAGTCCATTGGTTTAACGGAAGGGCGCGCCAGCGGCAAATGGAAAGCCCGGCGAAACCGGGACGACGCGCCACGAACCCCTCGATCAGCTGACCACGACGTCTTCTTCGATCCGGTGGTAACCCCGCCATTCCTTCAAACGGCCGCGGGGGCGGGCGCCCTCCTCGAGGTACTCCAGGAGGACGTACGTCATCTTCGTGATCTTCCCGAGGGACGGGATGTCGAGCGACGTGATGTCGGTCCAAGTGCCCGTATTGAAGTATTCCTTGCCCTTCCCCCACTGCCGGTACTGATAGACGTGGGAGTGCCCGAAGATCACGGTGTGGACGCGCTCGTCGGCGAGGATCCGCCGCGCGGATTCGCTCAGGTCCGGGAAAATCGCGCTCTCCTTGAGGACCTGCAGGATCCTTTTGAACGGGAACTGGCGCCGCGGATCCTTCACCAAGATCGATGAGAGGAAATACCTCACCAGGCTCCACATCGACCGGACGGTGAACATCGTCTCGTTGAACAACGCCCAGCGGATCATGCGCTTGAACGGCCGGACCTTGTCGACGTGCGGGTGTTTGTGTTTGATCTTGAGGACGAAGTCGACGAAGAAGTGCGAGCCGAACGGCAGGTTCAGGATCGGCTCGGGCAGGTTCTTTTTGAGGAAGAACTTCTTCGGGTCGAGGCGGTTGGCCGCCTCGTGCATGTGCCCATGCTCGACGTGCACCCCGTCGAAGAAGTACACGATGTTCTTGTACCTCACCGACGTCCCCACGGTTTCGTTGAAAAGAGCGCGCGTGCCGGGCCAGAGCATGCACTGGTCGTGGTTCCCAACGACGTACGTCACCGCGTGCCCCTCCATCGCGGCGAATTCGCGGAGCGCGCGGAAAACCTCGGGATGCCCGGCGATCATGTGGCGCAGTTTCTCCATCGAAACGGTCTCGGTGATCACCGTGAGGTAATGCCCGCGGTAATCGACCTGCAGGAAATTGAGGAAATCCCCGTTGATGACGAGCTCGACGTCGGCGTCCCGGAACTCCCCCGACGAGTAATAGTGCAGGAATTCGATGAGCTTCTCGTCGAAGTAGAACTCCTCGAGCGAGTTGGTGCTGCCGTCCTCGAGGGTCCGGCCCAGCCCAAGGTGCAAATCACTGATGACGAGTTTGATCTTCCGCTTCATCCCTGTGACCGATTTTAACCCAGGCGCGGCGCCCTGGGAAGTTCGCTCGCTCACAATCAGGACGCGACGTAAACGACGTTGCGGCTCTTGTGCTTGCCGTAATACATCGCTTCGTCCGCCATTTGTATGATCTCGTCGGTCGACCGGGCGTGCTCCGGGTACGTCGCGACCCCGATGCTGACCGTGATCTTCACCTCATTGCCGTTGACGTCGAACGTCGTCGACGCCGCCCTCTGGCGCAGGCGTTCCGCGACCTGCGCCGCGTTTTTCGAGCTCGTGCCCGAGAGGATGATGACGTACTCGTCGCCCCCGTAGCGAAACGCGAAATCCGTGCTGCGAATCGAGGATTTCAGGAGTTTGCTCAGTTCGACGAGGACTTTCGACCCGACCATATGGCCCTTGGTGTCGTTGACGAGCTTGAAGAAGTCGACGTCGCAGAACAGCACGGAGAACTCCTTGGCGGTGCGGCTCGCTCGGTTGAGCTCCTGGTCCAGGATCACCGGCAGATACCGTTGGTTGTAGAGGTCCGTCAAATCGTCCTTGTACGTCATTGCCTGCAAGCGGTGGTAAGCGATGGTTTCCTCGAGCTGCTGCGCCAAGAGATCGAAATAGGAGGCGAGGAGCGCGGAGCCGCGCAGTTTTTCGTAAGCCCCGGGAGCTTCGAACACGAGGTGCCCGTAGGGACGCCCGATCGACGCCAGGCGCGACGCGCTCGGGCGGATCGGCACGATCAGGTCCTTGGCGCCCCCTTTGGCCCCGGGCATCGACAGCTCGACCGCGTCCAGACCACCGGTCGCGGCCGTCAGGATGCCCCAACGGTCGAAAACGGCGTCGAGGTCGTCATGCGTGAGTTCGCGCAGGCTCAGCCAGCTGACGCGCGTCGACTGACGCGGCGGAGCCGTCGGCGAACGACGCTGGAAATAATGGTCGATCTCCCTGTGAACGGCGTCGTCCGGAAACCAAATCACGTTGGCGGCCCCCAACTCCCCGCCCAGGAGCTCCATCGCCTGACGGACCACGAGCGGCATGTCCAGGCCGCGGATGGCGCGCGTGAAACGTTCGATGCGAGCGGCCCGGTCCTCGGTCTCGGCTATCCGGACCTGAAGCGAGGCGAAATGGCAGAGGCTCTCCAGGCGGCGAGCGACGACCTCGGCCGACGTGGCGATGCCGACCCATTCGTGGAGCGGGCTCTTGAGCCAATCGGCGGAGACGAACAAGGCTTCTTCGATGACGTGCAGGACCGGGACGTTCGGGAATTCCGCGACGACGCGATGGAAAAAGGACGCGAACCGACGGGGATCCGAAGGCACGTGGAGAATCGCATCGATTCCCTCCGCCAATCGCCCGCGCAGCGCCTCTTCGCCGCGAGCGTCGAGACAGGCGCGCCCTTGCGCCGTCAAGGCCCGCTTGAGCCTGCGCGCGGTCACGCTTCCGTCATCGAGAAATAGGACCTTTTGCGACATACGTACGACACCCTGTTCCTCGCCGCGCGACGGGGGAAACTCCCCTCGCGGCCGGTCTCTCACTCATCGTTTCTCTTCCGGTTTTCCTCGTCTCCCTCGAGGATCGTGAGCGCGATGCGCAGCGCGCGCACGACGCGGCCGATGGTTTCCTGCTTTTCCTTGTACTGGTTGTAAAGTTCCTGGCTGCGGACTTTCCCGTTCTCGGTCTCGAACTTGAGCTGATCGATCTCGCGCTTGAGGCGCATGATCATCTCGTCCTTCGTCGACACGATCGTCGCGTTCTCCATCTTGACGATCTCGAGGCGGTGCTCGAGCTCGCGCTCGCGGACCCGGATCCGCTTGAAATTGCCCTCGAGGCGCGTTTCGGTCTCCTCGAGCTTCGCGCGCAAGTCGACGCCCTCGCGTTCCTTGGACGAGAGCTGGCCGCGCAGGACCTTTTTCTCTTCCTCGTGGATCTTCCGCGATTCGCGCGTTTGGGCCTCGAGGCTCTCGGCCCGCGCGAGCAATTCGTCCGTGCGGCGACGGAGCGTTTCTCCGGCCGAGGCGAACTTCTCGTTCTCGCGCCGCAAGCGCTCGATCTCCTGCTCGAACTCGTGGATGCGCATCTGCGCGATGCGCAGGCTCTCGGACTGTTTGAGCGAGGCCTCGGCGCTGGTGAACACGGCTCCGCTCGGCGGCGGGTTCTTGGCGGACGGCGCGGCGGCGCTCCCGCCCATCTTGCCGACCCCGAAGCGCACTTCCGTTTCGGTCTTGCGATCGACCGCGGCCGACGGGAGCGTCGGAACCTTCCCGCTCCGCTCGGGCAACGCGACCGTCTTGTCCCCGTTCGCGCCGGCCGGGGGCTGGATGTCGAAACCCAGCGATTCGTCGGATACGAGCCCGCCCGACGGCGCGCTGCCGACGAGAGTCGGCGCGTTCCGCAACTCGCTCGGGCTCAGCGCGGACTCGTCGGCAAGCGGGGCGGGCTTGGCGGAACGAGCCTGCGCGTGCGTGCGGTCGCCGACGAGCTTCAATGAAAGATCGGCCTTGTTCAGGTCGAGCTCAAAGCGCACGCCGGAGCCGAACGTGCTTTCGGAAACGTTTTTGACTTTGCGAGGGGATGGGCGGAAGGAAGGCGCGGCGGCGCCGATCCCTCCGGGCAATGGCGGCGGCTTGGCGGCCAGAGAGCGCGCGTCGCGCGGCTCATCCAGCAGCGAGTCGATCAGGTCCTGGGCTGAGGATTTCTTTTTCTTCGCCATACGCCTGGTAAAGTATCGGAAACCCAGGCGGTTTTATTTATGCTTTATTTGCACAAAACGAGGGAAATTCCATCGGCTGGCGAAAGATTGGGCGATCCCCGCGCGAAAATCGCCGGATAAAGCGACCAATCCTTCGACATATCGGGAGGAAACACCCCACCCCGCCGCCGCTTTCGCGGGTCCGGGATCGGGACGGCGACCGCTCAAGGGGTCACGACCGCTCCGTAGATCTCGGCGCGTTTCTCGACATCGGCCCAGGTCAGGCTCTTCAGCGCCGTGACCCCGAACTCCTCGACGGTGAAACTCGCGAGCAGGCAGCCCTGGATGCAGGCCTGCTTGAGCGCGCGGAGGTCGTACGCGACGTCGGCCTTGGCGAGCGAACCGAAAAAGGCGCCGGCGAAGGTGTCCCCGGCGCCCGTCGGATCGACGACGTCCGCGATCGGGAACGCCGGCAGGACGAAGTAACCTTCGCCCGAATAGAGCACGAAGCCGTACTCGCCGCGCTTGATCACCACCGCCTTCGGGCCCATGGCGAGGATCTCCTTGGCCGCCGCGATCGCGTTCGACTTCCCGGAGAGGAGCTTCGACTCCCCTTCGTTGATCAGAAGCACGTCGACTTTCGCGAGCACCTTCTTGAGCGACGGCAGCTGCGAGTGGATCCAGAAATTCATCGTGTCGGAACCGACGAGGCGCGGGCTTTCGATCTGTTCGAGCACCCGCAACTGCAGGTCCGGGTGGATGTTGGCGAGAAAAACGTATTTCGCGCCCTTGTACGAGGGCGGAAGCTCGGGGTTGAAGTGTTCGAACACGTTCAGCTCGGTCGCGAGCGTCACCGCCTCGTTCATGTCGGCGCCGTATTTCCCGGCCCAGTGGAACGTCTTGCCGGGGCGTTTCTGCAGGCCCGCCACGTCGACCCCGCGCGAAGTCAGCATCCGGACGTCGTCGTCGCCGTAGTCCTCGCCGACGACGCCGACCACTTTCGTCGCGGCGTAGAGCGAGCTGGCGAGCGAGAAGTAATTGGCGGACCCGCCCAGCGTGCGGTCGACTTCGCCCGCGGGCGTGGCGAGGGAGTCGTATGCGAGGCTGCCGACGACCAGGATATCCGACATGGCGACGTCTCCCGACCCGCGAGCGCGGATCCGGCTGAAATGTTTCAGACGGTCATGCGTTCGGGCCGCCCCTCGTAAACCGAGGTCAGCTGGCCGCAAGCGGCGAAAATGTCCCGTCCCATCGTTTTCCGTAAGAGAACATGGGCGCCCAGGCGAATCAACTCGTTTTGGAAACGGCGGACCGACTCGTCGCTGGGCCTCTCGAAACCGGAACCCGGGTGCTCGTTGAACGGGATGATGTTGATTTTGCACGGAACGCGCCGCACGAGCTTCCACATTTCCCTGGCCTGCTCGACCGAGTCGGTGACCCCCTTGAGGAGCACGTACTCGAATGTCACGCGGTCGCCCGACTCTTCGGCGTGCGCCGCGCACGCGTCGAGGAGCTCGGCGAGATTCCACTTCTTGTTGATCGGCATCACGAAATCGCGGACCTCGTCATTGGGCGCGTTGAGGGAGACGGCGAGGCGCACGCCCGCGTCCGTGATCATGCGCATGAGCGGCACGATCCCGCTCGTGGAGACGGTGATTTTGCGGCGCGAGAAGTTGATGCCGAAGTCGTTGCAGAGGATGTCGATCGCGCCGAACACGGCCTCCGGGTTATCGAGCGGCTCGCCCATGCCCATGAAGACGATGTTCGTGACGCGCAAGCCGTCTTTGGCGAGGCTCTCCTGCGCCTGGACGAACTGACCGACGATCTGCCCGGCGGTCAGGCGTTTTTTGAGCTTCTGCTTGCCCGTGAAACAGAAGCGGCAAGCCATGTTGCAACCGACTTCCGAGGACACGCACAAGGTCATGCGCTCGTCGTTGGGGATCAACACGCTTTCGACGGTTTGGCCGTCGCCGACGTCGAAGAGGAGTTTGCGGGTGCCGTCCCCGCTCTTGAGCTCGCTGACCTTGCGGGGCATGTCGAAGCTGAACCTCCGCGGCAGGTCGGCGCGGAAGGTCTTGGAAAGGTTGGACATCCTCTCGAAGTCCGTGACCTTCTTCTCATAAACCCACTTGTAGAGCTGTTGCGCGCGGAACCTCTCTTTGCCGTCGGCGGCGAAAAGGGAACCGAGCTGATCTATCGTCAAATCGTAGAAATTGCGGGTTTCGCTCATAGAGGCCCGGAGTTGTACCAGAAACCGGCGGAAACCGCGAGAACGAAGACCTCGGGAAAGGCTCTCCCCTCGGCCCTGTAGGACTTTCACCCGCCCCGCCCGCGGCCCGAACGCTCAATCCGCGTGGCTCTGCATGGATTCGAGAAGCTCCTTCGTGGTGCACGGCACGCAGCCGACCTTGCCGACGACGACGCCGGCGGCGAAATTGGCGAGCGCGCACGCCTGCTCTAGGGGGAAGCCCCCGCCCCACGCCAAGGCCAGGGCGGCGATGACCGTGTCGCCCGCCCCGGTGACGTCGAAAACCTGGCGCGCGAAAGTGGGCAGGTCGATGACGCCGCCCCCCTCGAAAAGGCGCATCCCGTCCTTGCCGCGCGTGACGACCATCTGCCGCGAGGAGATCCCCTCCATCAACTTCTTCCCGATGCGGTCCAGGTGATCCGGGGCGACGCGCAGGTCATCGGCGTTTTCGCCGGCGAGCGCGACCGACTCGTCGTAGTTGGGGGTCATGAGGTCGGCCCCGCGGTAATACCCCAACGGAGTCGCGCGATGCGGATCGACGAGCACCTTCCTGCCCGCGGCTTTGGCGAGCCGGATGATCCGCTGCGCGAGCCCCTCGCTGATCACTCCTTTGGCGTAGTCCTGGAGGATCACCGCCGAGACGTCGCCGATGCACCCCTCCACCCGCTCGACCACCCGGTTCTCGAGTTCCGCGCCAAGGAACTGACGGCGCTCGTAGTCGACCCGGACGATGTGGTGGTTGGCCACCATCACGCGCAGCTTGCGCGTGGTGGGCCTCCGGTCGTCGACCACGAGGTGATCGGGCGCGACGCCGGCCGCCTTGAGAAGCCCGCGCAACCGCTCGGCCGCCGCGTCCCGCCCCACCACCGCCACGAGAATCGGCGCTCCCCCGAGGCCGGAAACGTTCTGCGCGACGTTCGCCGACAACCCCAGGCGCGCCTCCTCGTCATCGACCTCGACCACCGGGACCGGGGCTTCGGGACTGATCCGCCGCACCTGACCCAGGACGTATTCGTCGAGACCCACGTCGCCGACGATCAAAACCTTGCGGCCCCGCATCCGAGCGGCGTTGTCGAGGATGAACGGGATGTGGCGGGTGATCGGATTCATCAGGGTTTTCCTCGGCTCTTCCATTCGCTTTTCCGTTCGCTCGGCGATTCCGGGCCCGCCGAACGGACATGCCGCGAGCCTCCGAGCCGTTCCGATCTGCCAGCTTTCGGGGCCGCTGTCATCGCCCCCCGCGGCGGCGACGGCCCGGCGAGGGTTTTCGCCCTCCCCCAAGACCGGGAACGGGCGCGAAGGAAAGGCTAACGCGGGCCACGCCGTTTCTCGGCTTGCCAAGGCCTGCGACTGGCGCGAATATGAACCCTGCCTTTCAAACCTATCCTATCAACGCGCTCGCGGGCCCTGGGATCGACTCGGCCAGCGCCCCCTGCGCCGACCGAGAAGGGACTTACCCAAGAGGGACCTATGGACTACGCCGAAGGTGTGTTTTACCAGAACACGGTCAAGATCGTGGAAGAAGCCGCCAACGTGATCAACTGCGACCCGAACGTGCTCGAACGCATCAAACGCCCGAAGCGCGCGATCATCGTCAGCATCCCCGTGCGCATGGACGACTACCGCGTGAAAGTGTTCACGGGTTATCGCGTGCAGCATTCCTCCACGCTGGGCCCGTTCAAAGGCGGCATCCGCTACCACCAGGACGTCGACTTGTCCGAGGTCGCGGCGCTGGCGGCGCTCATGACGTTCAAGTGCTCGCTGCTCAACCTGCCCCTCGGCGGCGCGAAAGGCGGCGTGAAAGTCGACGCCACGAAACTCTCGCGCACCGAGAAGCAGAACCTCACCCGCCGATTCACCTCGGAACTCGGCCCGTTCATCGGCCCCGCGAAAGACATCCCGGCCCCCGACGTGGGCACCGATCCGCAGACGATGGCTTGGCTGATGGACACGTACTCGCAGGAAACGGGCTTCGCGCAACCCAGCGTCGTCACGGGCAAGCCGATCGAAATCGGCGGCTCCCACGGGCGCATGGGATCGACGGGCCTCGGCGTCGTCTTCTCTTCGGAAAAAGCGCTCGAAAAACTCGGCATGAGGCTCGACGGCGCGACGATGGCGATCCAGGGCTTCGGCAACGTCGGCCAGCACGCGGCCCTCTACGCCCACCAGCGCGGCGCGAAGGTCCTCGCGGTCAGCGACGTGAGCGGCGGCCTCTACAACTCGAGCGGCCTCGACGTCCCCGACGTCATCCGCTACGTCTCCGAGCACAAGGTCGTCAAAGGCTATCCGAAGGCGGAGCCGATCTCCAACGACGACCTGCTCACGCTCAGCTGCGACGTCCTCGCGCCCTGCGCGCTCGACGGCGTCATCCACGACGGCAACGTCGACAAACTGCAGGCGAAAGTCGTCGTCGAGGGCGCCAATGGCCCTTGCACGGCATCGGCCTCGAGGCGCCTCGTGGAACGCGACATCCTCAACGTGCCAGACATCCTCGCCAACGGCGGCGGCGTGATCGTGAGCTATTTCGAGTGGGTGCAGAGCCTGGCTTACTTCTTCTGGGACGAGGAGCAGGTGAACACGAAGATGAAGCAGATCATCACCAACGCGTTCGACCGCGCCTGGGAGCTGAAGACCGAGAAAAAGATCGATATGCGCACGGCCTCGATGGCGACGGCGGTCCGCCGCCTCGAGAAAGCCATGCTGCTGCGGGGCCTCTACCCGCGTTGAGAGGCGAATGCTGAAGCCCTGGCTGTGGCTGCCGACCAAGGTGGCCCACGACTTGAGCCCGTTCTATCTCCAGGCGCGCGCCTTCATGGCGCGCCCCGTGGCGCTCGAATGGCGACCGCTGGCGTGGCGGGGTTTGCGTTTCGCCAACCGCCTCGGGCTCGCCGGCGGCGTCGACAAGGACGGGTCGGCGATCCCCGCCTGGTGGACGCTGGGCCCCGGTTTCGTCGAGATCGGCACCGTCACGCCCAGGCCCCAGGGCCCGAATCCCGGCAAGATCATGGCGCGCGACATCCCCCGGCGCGCGCTCTGGAACAAGATGGGGTTTCCCAGCGCGGGCGTCGAGCGCGTGGCCGGCCATCTCGCCAAACTCCACCGGCCGTATCACACGCCGGTTCTCGTCAACATCGGCAAGAACCGCTCGACCCCCAACGAGAAAGCCGCCGACGATTACGTCGACTGCCTGCAACGCCTGCACGACGCGGCCGACGCATTCGTCGTCAACGTCAGCAGCCCGAACACGAGCGGGCTGCGCGAGCTGCTCAAACCCGCGAACTTGAGCGGGTTCCTGAGTCCGATCCTGAGCGCCAGGGACCAAGCCGGCCGGCAGCGGACGGTCGACGGGGCCCTCCGGCCCAAGCCGGTGCTCCTCAAGATTTCGCCCGATCTGACTCCCTCGGACCTCGACAACGCCCTGCTCGTTTCGTGCGAACTCGGGATCGACGGTTGGATCGTCAGCAACACGACCCTGTCGCGCCGGCCAGGGAGCCCGTTCCCGGCTGAAGGCGGGGTTTCCGGAGAGCCGCTCGCCGAACTCTCACGACGAACGCTGGTGAGCGCCTTGAAAACCCTCGGCCCGAGGCGCGACGGGAAGCTCGTGGTTTCCGCGGGCGGGGCCTTGTCGCCCGACGACGTCCGCGAGCGACTCGACCTCGGCGCCGACCTCGTGCAGGTCTATTCCGCCCTGATCTTCAGCGGCCCCGGTTTCTTCAGGCAGGTCGCCGACGCGTTCTCCGCGGCCCGGCGCTGAACGGCCGGCGGGCGCGCGACAAAACGGAGCCATCCTTTCCCCGCGCGATCCATCCAGCCACGGCCGACCGAGTCATGGTTTGTCTTTGCCCCCGGCACCTCATACGCTCGAAGGGTTATGGCGTTGAAACGGCCGACCTGGATCCCCGTAGTCACTGGACTCATCAGAAAAAACGGCAAAGTGCTGGTCGGGCAGCGTCCCGTCGGCCATTCGCTGGCCGGCCAATGGGAATTCCCCGGCGGCAAGATCGAAAAAGGCGAATCCCCCGAACAAGCCCTGGTCCGCGAACTCCAGGAAGAACTCGGCATCGAGGCCGATGTCGGAGCATTGAAGATCGCCAGCACGCACGGCTACGGGGACACGGGGATCATCATCCTCTTTTTCGAGGTCCTATTCTGGAAAGGCGAGCCCAAGGCGATCCACCACATGGACCTCCGCTGGGTGGAACCGGCCGAACTCGGCGGCCTGGCGATCCCGGACGCGAACAAGAAGATCCTCCCTCGGATCATCGAAAGCCTGAGATAGTGGCACGGATCGCGTTCTTCCTCGAAGACCTGCCGCCCTCCGACGACGCGATCGCCCGTTTCTCCTGGGAGCTCATCCGCGGACTCGCCGATCAGCAGCACGAGATCCACGTGTTCTCCACGTACCGCGCGAACGCGGACCTGCCCGACAAACACCCGCGGATCGAGATCCTCAGGCCGTTCCGCGACTGGGGGGTCATGGAGATCCCCAAAGCGCTGCCGCCGCTCCTGTCCTTCCGGCCTGAAGTCCTCCATGTCATCCAACCGCACGGGCGAGCCATCCGCGGCTGGTCGAACGCGATGGCGCTGATCCCGGGCCTCGCGCCGCTGCTCGGGGGCGCGCGCACGGTCGTTTCGTTCTTCGACATCACGGAAAGGACGCTGCGCCGGCACCGCCTCCTCCTCGCCGGCGCCGACGCGTTGACCGTCTCCAACGAGAGGCAGCGCGAGACAGTCGAGCGGTTTTACGACCGCCGCCCGCCGCCGCCTCTCGAAGTGGTGCCGATCCCCCTCTCCCGCCAGCCGGAAACCGTCGCGCTCGAGTTCGTGTTGGACGCGGCCGCCCCCTCGGCGGATCTCCTGGAGCGCCTGCGCGAGAAGTACCCGGAAACGCTCCTGGTGCCCGGCCCCGTGGACCAGCACCTCGACCCCGTGGACACCTTCCGCGCCGTCGCCGAGGTCTTGCGCGACCGGCCCCGCTCGTGCGCGGCGATCACCGGCGGCTGGGGCTCGGTCCCGGTGCGGGTGCGGCACGCGGCCGAAGAGATGTTCTTCGATGCGGGGGTCGGGGACCGGGTGGTCCTCACGGGCCCCCTGACCATCGCCGAGCAGAACGATTGGATCCGCCGCTCCGAATGCGTGCTGATCTCCACCCTCAACGAATCGCGCATGGCGTTCACCCAGCACCTGCGGGAGGCGCAGGCGCTCGGCGCCGCGATCGTCATGAGCACGGAGCAGGCCGGCCTGGACCCGATCGAGTGGCGCGACGGCGAGAACGCCTGGGTGCGGCCGCGATCCACCGACTCGATACGCGCCGCCGTCTCCGAATGCCTCGGCGACCCGTCCGCCCGCGAAAAGGTCCGGCGCAACAACGCGGAATTCTCCAAAAGCTCCGTGATCGACCACCCAGGAAACGCGATCAGCCGCCTTTACGTCCGCGCACTGACTCGGTAGTCTTTCGTCATGGCCAAAGAGCCTTTGCCACAGAAACTCAACGTATGCCTGGTCGCGCGGAACTTCCCGATCCTGGGGCGCGCGACCGATCTCGGCTTCCTTTGGCTGATCGCCCGAGGCCTCGCCTCAAAGGGCCACCATGTCACGGTGCTCGCGGCGCAGAACCCGCAAGGACGCGCCGAGGTCGAGAAAGACGGCGTGCGCGTGCTCTTCCTCTCCGAGGGGAGGCGCGCGCGCGATCGCGAAGCGTTCGGCGACCTGGTGAAGAACAGATTCGTCGAGATCCACCGCGATGCCCCGTTCCACATCCTCCATTCGGTCGACGCCGCCGCCCTCCGCATCAGCCGTTACAAGAAGCATTACAAACTCGCCGTCGCGTACGACGTCGAGGCGACGCAAATGTCGCAGATCACGGCGATCCTCGGCATGGGTCACGAGACCTTAGGCTCCCTCCTGAGCACGGCGTTCGCGGTCGGGTACAAGTTCCTGCGCACGTTCTTCGGCGGAGACCGCCAGTTGCTCAAAACCGCCGACGGCGTGTTCGTGACGAGCCCGCAGCAAAGGATCGTGCTGGAGCGGTATTACCTGTACCCGGACGCCCGCATCCACAACGTGCCGTACGGCATCGAGATCGGCGATCTCGCCCCCCGCGAGAAATCCGAAGCCCTGCGCAAACGCCTGAACCTGCCCGAAACGGCGAAAACGGTGGTGACCATCTCCGACATGATCGAGATCGGCGAAGTCCGCAGCCTGCTGCGCGCCTTCGAGCAGGCGGTCATCAAAAAGCCCAATTCGCGCCTGATCATCGTGGGCAACGGACCGCGGTTCAAAGACATCGAGTACGAGACGCTCATGCTCGCTCTCGGCAACAAGGTCGTGATGACCGGCGCGGTGGCCGACGCCGAGCTTCCCGAGCACATCGCGCTGGCCGACGTCTTCGTGAACCTGAGCGCGCGCACGACGGGGTTCGAGCCGAGCCTCATCGAAGCCATGGCGCAGAAAAAAGTCATCGTCGGCTCGGAGGTCAGCCCGATGTCGACCATCGTCGAGCACGGCCAGGATGGTTTCCTCGTCCGCCCGGCCGACATCGACGAGCTCGCGACGCTCCTGCTCGACATCTTCAACGGCCATCTGCCGACCCTTGAGATCGGCGACGCCGCCCGTCGCAAGGTGCTGAACCTGTTCGACATCGAGAAGATGGTCATTGAAACCATCAACGCCTACTATGCTATCCTCAGAGGAACCGGCTTCTACAAAAAGAGATAAGGCAGCGAGCGAATGGCGACGTTGGAGACCCCGAGCGCGAAGTCGCACGAGAGGGTGACCGGCCGGTGGATGCGCGAGATCCACGCCGAAAGCAAACGGGATTGGGCGGTCTATTACGCGAAGGCGGCCTTCGGCGGGCCCGTGCCCGCGTTGCTCTTGATTTTCCTCGCCACCGTCTTCATCAGCCGGGCCGCGGTCGACGTCTCCGCGTTGGTTTTCGCCGTCCTGGTCGCGGGATACGTCGTCGCCGACCGGTTCGCGCGCGACAAGGAATTCGTTTTCTTCACGCTCGGCGCCGACCTTTGGCTCATGGCTTTTTTTCTCGTCGCTCTGATCGGGTCCGCCGTGAACTCGGACGCCCTCGGCTGGTTGGAGAGCATGGGCGCCTTGCGCTGGGTCCCGCTGGCTTACCTCTTCGCCTTCGGGTGGCGTTTGTTCCCGGGCCTCAACCGCGTGTTCTTCGCCCTGTGCGCGTTCGCCGGGGCGGTGTCGGCGTACGCGGTCGCTCAGCACTTCGTCGGGTTCGACCTGTTGCGCGGCGGAACGCTCGAGTTCGCCCCCTTGAAAGGCCATGCGTACTTCACCGTCGCCGGCTTTTTCCCCCACCCTGAAGTCCTGGGCACGGTGCTGGCGACGCTGCTCCCGCTTCCCGTCGCCGCGTTCATGCACGCCGACGGCCGCGAAAAACCGTCGATCGGCTGGGTCGCGCTCGGGACCGCGCTTCTTTTCTCGCTCGCGATCCTCTGGACGTACCTTCCCGGGCTTTGGTGGACGGCCCTCGCCGGCGTCGCGATCACTTTCATCCTGCAGTCGCGGAGGCGGCTGCTGGCCGTCGTGATCTTCTCCGGCGCCTTGGGCGCGGCGCTCTTCGCCGCGTACGGCGAGCCCGAGACCCTGACGAGCCAAGTGGCGGCCGCGGCCGAGTCGCGTGAAACGCGGCAACGCATCCAGATCAACGCGGAAAAGCGGGTCTGGGCGGAACATCCTTGGATCGGGGCCGGGATGGAGGGCGAGAAGGCGCCCGCGGACGGGTCGCTCGACGGCAACGTCTATTTCCACCTCCTCGCGCGGACCGGCGGGGTCGGGCTCGGGCTTTATTTGCTTTTCGCTCTCGCGTTCCTGCAGAGCGTTTACCGCACCTGGAGCGAGATCCCGAAAGCCAATCACTGGCACCGCGTCCTCGCCTCGGGCGGAATCGGCGGATTGGTCGCTTTCCACGCCTCCGGGCTTTACTGGTCGACGCTGACCGATTCGCACGCGATCAATCTTTACGCGTTCCTGCTCGGCAGCTTGGGTTACTTGCGCGACCAATACGAAAACGCGCTGGTCCCCGACGACCACTCGCTTTGACGCTCGCCCTAACGCTCACGCTGAGAAAGCGACCCGCAGCTGGACACGTCCCGCTCCTTTGCATGAAGCCTCGGCCGAAGTCGGTTTGCCGCTTCCTTTTATTTCGTCTCAACAAGCCTCTTTATGCATCGCGTAGACAGCTAAATCCCCTGTTAACCAGCGCTTTTTAGATGTTCAAGCCAAAAAAACTGGTTGGAACGCATAAGTTCGCCGACTATGATTTAAGTAGTCTCAATCACTTTGGAAAATCGTTTTGTTAACGGGGCCGAGCGGAACGCGTCTCAAGCAGGGCCTAAGGGACTTAAAGCACATGACCAAAGCCGACTTGATCAATCTCATCTCCGAAAAAGCGGGCATCACGCGCGTGAAAGCGGAAACCGTGGTCAACACGATCTTTGATTCGATGATCGAGTCCCTCATGAAGGACGACCGCATCGAGATCCGCGGCTTCGGTTCGTTCGTGAATCGCTACTACGGCGCCTACAAGGGCCGTAATCCCCGCACGGGCGAGGTCATCAACGTTCAGGAAAAAAAGCTCCCGTTCTTCAAGGTCGGCAAAGAGCTCAAGGAAGAAATCAACAAATCCGGCCAATGAGTCCGGGACGGGACGGCGGCCGTTTCCGGCTCAGCCTCCCCGCCGGGGGAAGGCCCGCGTGTCCTCGATGCGCTCGATACCGGTGAGCGCCATGAACAACCGATCCATCCCAAGCGCGATCCCCCCCGAGGGCGGCAATCCCTGATAGAGCGCGTTCACGAGTTCTTCGTCATGGGGAACCGGAGGCTTTCCGCTCGCGGCCCTTTCCGCCGAATCCCGGCGAAAACGCTCGACGTTCGCGTCCGGGTCGTTGAGCTCGTGAAAGGCGTTGGCGATCTCCAGCCCCTTCCAATAAATCTCGAACCGGTCCGCCCATCCGTCTGGTCCGATCCGCGCGAGAGCCGCCTGGCTCGGCGGATACCCGGCGACGAGCCATGGCCCGTCGGCCGCGAGTTCGGGCTCGATGCGGGCGAGAAACAAACGGAAAAACACCTCGTCCCACGTGTCGGTCGCGTCGACCGCGACGGCTTGGTCCGCGGCGAGCCGCAACAAATCCGTTTTCGGCGTCGACGGCGAAAGTTCGAAGCCGAAACGGCGCTGGAACAGGTCGCGCATCGTCACGCGAACGAGCGAGGCGGGCGCGGGAACGCCGAGAGCGGCGGCGGCCGCCGCCATCAGCTCATCGCAGTCCGCGGCGATGGCGTCGAGATTCGAGTAGGCCCTGTACCACTCGAGCATCAGGAATTCGAACTGGTGATGGCTCCCGCTTTCGTTGTTCCGAAAGCACTCCTTGAGCTCGAACACGCGCGTGAACCCCCCGGCCAGGAGCTTTTTCAAATGGAACTCGGGGCTCGTCGGCAGGAACGACGCGGCCTCGCTCGAGCCGAAGACGATTTTCGTGACGAACGGCTCGAGGAAAGGCTCCGTTCCGGGCGAGGGAACCAGCGTCGGCGTGCGCGCCTCGTTGAACCCCCGCGCGACGAAAAAACGGCGGACCGATTCAGTGAACGCGCCCCATCTCGAGGCCGCCTGCGGCGACCAATGGAGGCGGAACGGAACGGGTTCCGGGCGATGTCGCCACGAGCGGTCGTCCGCGGCGAAGAGGAGGAGAACGCCCCGAGCCGCGAGCGCGCCGTCGATCATCCACCCATCGATGGCGAGCAGGTCCCCTTCCCGCAGGACCGCCGGATCGAACGGCGGCGGCTCGCCCCGCGCGCCCTGCGGGAGCCAAACCGAAGCGGCGAACCGCACCGGGACCCTCCCGCCCCCCGAACACAACGTCCACGACGAACCATCCCTCAAAAGACGCCCTCCCGCGCGGACCGGCCCGGCGGCCGCGGCGGCCGCGGCGCAGTCCAGGGTCCCCGTCGCGTCCGAAGGGGGGTATCGCCGCCAGTGCGCGGCCAGAAACTCGTCTCGATTCACTCTCGAATCTCCGATTCGCGCGGTCGGCGGGGGGTCAAAGCAGGAACACTCCCCGCAAGAAATACCCGCTGTGGGTTTCGGTCGTGCCCTTGTCTCCCGCCAACGGGAGCGTCAAATACTGGTAGCGGTAACCGGCTTCGAGCGAAAACCAGTCGTTGACGTTGAACCTCATTCCCGGCGTGCTGCCGAAACCGTAACTGAACGGGATCTGACCCGTCTGCTGGCTCGTGGCGATCAACGGGTACTGGCCCTCGGCCGAAACAAAGACCATGAAGCGCGGCCTCAGGACCTTCTGGTAACGGAGCTCGAGGAACGGGGAATAGCGCGTGCTGTCCTCCAGGACGCGCGTGAGGTTCCTGCTCTTCACGCTCGCCGAGTATTGGCTGATCCAAGCGCCCGCGGACACCGTGTAGCCGCTCTTGAACCCGCCCACGGACCTGATCTGATAAGCGCCTTGCAAGGCGAAGTACCCGAGCGTCTCGGCGTCGTCGGAGGCGTAGCCGTACCAGATGTTGGAGAACCAACGGTCGCCGCCCATCCCCACCTGCACGAAAGGCGTCGCTTTCATCTCGTATTGGCGGTTGAGGTTGGCGACGCCCTTGATCTCGCTTTCGATGGTGAGGAGCTCCGGCCCGAAGGAGACCCAGAACGACGGTTCGGTCGTCACTCGGACGGTCGCGATCTGGCTCGGCGGCTCCGCGTCCTTGTGCGCGATCTTCGAGTACTCTCCGATCGCGCCGCGACGGTCGACGATCCGACCGACCGACGCGTCTGGCCCGATGGCCCCGGTGACTTCGACGACGCCGACGGCCTCGCGCTCGCCGCCCAGGTTCGGCTCAACACCGGAGAATTCGAACACTTTGAGCATCGTCCCCTTGGTCACGCCGTGGTTTTCACCGAGGTTGACCTCGACGGTCTCGCCGGTCACGCGCGTGATGAAACCTCGGAACGGGGTCTTTCCGACGAAACCGTCGACCGCGGCGGCCACCATGTCCCCCCTGCCGGCGTCATCGAACGTTTTCGGCGCGGGGCTCTTGAACGTCCCGACGACCCGCCCGGACCGGCCGCTGACGAGCCTCATGGTCACGCCGCCGGCGGAGACTTCCCCCAAGAGCAGCGCATCGACACCGCGCTTTTTCGCCAGTTCGACGAGCGCCGGGCCATGGTCCACGACCGTTTGCTTGAGGCACGACGCGAGGAAGTAGCTCTTTTGGCTCATGGCCGCGGCGACATCCTCGCAGAAGCGCACGGCGCCCTCGCCCGCGAACCCGCCTGGGCCGCCGACGCCTTCGGCGAAAACGCCGACGCCGACGGTGCGGAACGCGGTTTCGCCGGCGGCCGTCGCTTTCGGCCCGAGCCTCCCCTCCTCTTTCGGGGCGCCGGGCCGGGCGAGCTTCCTCTTTCCGGTCGCGGGCGACGGCCGTGGAGATGACTGAGACGACGGCTTGCGCGACGGTTTGCGCGACGCCTTGGGCGATGCCTTGGACGAGGGCGCGCGCGGAGATCCATGCGGCGGCGCCTTCGCCGCGGGTCGCCTCTTGCCGGAAGATCTCTTCTTCTCGGCGCCCGACGGGCGCGCTTTGGCGGCCCACGCGTCGTCAGTCGGCGCGGCCGCGAACGCGAACAGGAGGGCCGCGACGAACGGCGCCAACGCGGAGGAACGCAAATGCTTCATGGTGTTTCCCTCTCATTCCAGCGTATCGCAGATCGGAACGCGAAGGAACGCCCACCGCCTGGGAAAGCGCGGCCGCGCTCAAAAACCATCGGCCGCTCCCTGGCCTTTCGCAAAGGAACTCGCGCGCCGCCCTCAGGTCAGTTGACAGCGGGAAACGGCACTACCCACAATGGGGCATGCCCTCGCCTCGACGACTCCCCCCTTGTTTCGGGCCGCTTCTCGCCGTCCTCCTGTCTCTCCCAGGTCTCGCGGAAGCCAAAACGGCTCTGATGACGTTTGGCGAGCGCGTGACGGTCTATGCGGGGCCGGGGACGTTCTACCGGCCTTTGGTCGTGGTTCCCGGCGGCACGGAGCTGCAGACCGCGGAGAAGACGACAAAGAACAAACACGGCGAGTTCTACAAGGTCCTCGTCAAATTGAGCGATAAGAGGCGCGCCGTCGGCTACGTCCCGATCAACGCGAACGTGCGCAGGAAATCCGACGGCGACATCGGGGAAGACCTGGAGAGTTTCCAAGAGTACCCGTTCGCCGGCCGCTCCCTCCAATTCTCGTATTCGCAGTTCAAAACCCAACGCAGCCTCGCGACCACGGGCTTCGTCAGGTACGTGGGCCCGGGCTTTTACCTGAAAGGTTTCGGCGGGGCTTTCCACTCGCCGGGCGGCATCTCCCCTCTCGTCGGTGGGGAATTCGGCAACGACGCCCCCCTGCACCGCAATTTCTCCGGCTTCACCTCGCTCACCTTCGGCGTTTTCTTCCGCCCCAAGGAGGGCGCGCTTTTCGCCGGCAACAAGAAAGACCTTTCGAATTTCCTCGCTCAGACAGCCATGGGCCTCCGCTACAACGTCAAGAACACCGCCTCCTTCTCGATCGGCGGCACGCAGGCGGCGTTGTTCAGCGCGAACAACAGCCTGGTGACCTTCGGCGCCGTCGTCACGGCCGAGTGGGGTCTGTGAATGCGCGCCCCGACCCGGCACCGCAACCGGCTCCGCGCCATCCTGGCGGTCGTCTCGATGGCCGCCGCGGCCCCGCGCGCGATGGGCGCGACGGTGGAGGCGTCCACCCTGCTGAGGCACTACGACGACGGCGACACGCAGGTGACGTCCCCGTCCCTGGACGTCGGCACGACCTTCAACAACGATCGGATGAAACTCGGCGTGGGCGTCGCGAGCGACGTCCTGACGAGCTCGAGCAGCGACGTGCGGACCTATTCGTCGAAAGGCAAGATCACCGACAACCGCAAGGAGTTCTCGACCAGTTTCGAGACGGCGGTTCCCGACGGCACGATGGGCTTCGGCTACATACAGTCCGACGAGGCCGACTACCACTCGAAGATCGTGATGGCGAGCGCGACGCGCGAGTTCTTCCAGAAAAACACCGTGATCGGCCTCGGTTTCTCCAACGGCCAGGACCGGATCGGCGACGCCGGCAACCCGGATTTCGACGAGCCGATGAACCACCAGGTCTACTCGCTCTCGCTCACGCAGGTCCTCTCCCGCCTGAGCTTGATCCAGTTCCTGTACGACTTCCGCGTCGAGAGCGGCTACGTCATGAGCCCCTACAGGAAAGCGAAGCTCAAGGACGCGGCGGGGGCGATCCTCCCATCGCTCACCGAGAACCACCCGCGCACGCGCAATCGCAACGCGCTGGCGGCGAAGTACAACTTTTACTCGCAGCCGCTCGACGTCAGCTTCGCGACGACGTACCGGTTCTACATCGACAGCTGGGCGGTGCGCTCGCACACGCTCGAGGAGCGCGTCAGCAAGGAGCTGGGCAAGCGTTGGTCCCTCTCGTTGATCCTGCGCTACTACACGCAGTCGAAAGCCGTTTTTTACCAGGATTATTACGAGAGCGGGAGCGCCCTCCCGTTCCGAACCGGGAATACGACGCTCGCCACCTACAATTCGGTGCTTCTCGGCCTCCGTCCGCAGTATAATCTGACCAATCACCTGTCGTTGTACGCGAAGTACGAATATTACCTTCAAGCGTTCAATGACGCGTCGGACGCAGGCGATTATTTCGACCCGAACGACGATAAGAAACTGACAACGAACGCCCAGGTCGTCGGACTCGGGTTGAACGCCAAGTTCTAAACGCCAAGCCCTAGGAGTGTCACAAAATGAAACTGCTCGCGCGCACGTTCCTGATCGCCGCCTCAGCCATCGCCGTCTCCACGGCCGTTACCGCCGAGGCGAAAATCAAAAAAGGCGACAAATTCCCCGCGATCCCGCTGATGACGCTCGACGGGAAGAAGAAATTCGACATGAAAGAGCTCAAGGGCAAGGTCGCCATCGTCGATTTCTGGGCCCAATGGTGCGAGCCGTGCAAGATCTCGATGCCGTTCCTCAACGAGATGGCCAAGAAATACAAAGGGAAGCTCGTCGTCGTCGGCATCAACGTCGACGAGGACGTGAACCTCGCCCACTCGTTCCTCAAGGACCACCCGGCCTCGAGCGTGAAGTTCCTGACGGACGCAAAAAACGAGTTCGTCAAGCAGGCCGGCGTGAACACGATGCCGTCCTCGTTCATCCTGGACAAAAAAGGCGTGGTGAGGGTGGCTCACGAGGGCTTCCGCGAGGATGACAAAGCCTTGATGAAAAAAGAGATCGAGAAGCTGCTCAAGGGGAAGTGAGCGGCGGGGAACGAGCGGGCCCTCCCACGCTCGAAAGCGAGACGCCATGAGAACATTCCGGTTTTTCAGCGCCATCCTGGCCGTTTCCCTGCTGTGCGGCTGCAACACGCTGAACAAGCGCTTGAACGCGTACGAGCGGAACATCCTCTCCAAACCGGGGATGGCCCTCATCGAAAATCCGAAGGAGACGACCGCCATGAACCACATGTTCAACGCCCGTGAAGGCTCCGTCGGAGGCCTCGGCGGAGCCGGAGGCGGTTGTGGCTGCAACTAACGGGGCGAAAACGGCGGTCCTTGGCCTGCTGATCTCGCTCCAGGGCTGCGCGGTGCAGGTCTCGGAGGATACTCCCGGAGCCGCCGGAGCCTGCGATCCGACGGTCGCGCAGCTGAGCGACTTCAATCCCCCGCTCACCGCGATCCTGCAGAACGGCGGGTCGCTCCCCGGCGGCAAAGTCGCTTGTGGCAGCTGCCATCTCACGAACTCCGGCAACCCGGCGAGCGCTCGTTTCGGGATCCTCCCCGGAAACGACCCCGCGGCGCAGACGGCGAATTTCTGCAGCGTTTTCCCGAAAGCGGATCAATTCCGGAAGGGGTACCTGAAGGTCTCGCACCTCGGCGGGGCCTACGACGACAGCGACGTCCAGGCTCTGATCGACTGGGCGAACGCGCTCTGAACCATCGTGCTCGCCGCCGCGAGCGCGACGCCCGCCCTCACCGACCGTCATCATCACATCATCATAAGACCGACCGGCGCCGGGAGAAAATCTCTTGAGAGGGAACGGTTCAGTGTGCCCGCGCTCATTTTTTCCCGATCTGATGCGCACTGGCCCGCCCCTTGCTCGGGTTGGCGCGCGAAGCCTGTCACCTGGCTGACACCCTCCACGCGCGAGAAACCGGTGAGCGACGAAAAACGTCAGACCTGCCAAGAAAGTGCCATGAAAAACGAGCCGGAACGGGACAAAGACGGGATGGCGCGCGGCCGGCGGCGAGCTCGAAAACAGGATCACGGCCGCGAACCGGCCAAACCAGGCCCCGTTCGCGCCAATCCGGAGCGGAACCGCCCCGGATGAACCGTCAACGGCGCGCAACAGTTGCACAGCGACTGGTCGACTGTCAGCGCTTAGACGGGAAGTGACGATTTCGAGCGGCTTCCTTCGAGCTAGGGCTGGCAAGACCCTTGCTCTACAGGCTCATGTGGGTCGTTTCGGGGGGAACGCGGCGACCGTATCGATTCGATGCGGTCGATCGGTCTTCTCCCAACGGAACGCGGAAGAGAATTTCGCCGTTCAAGGGGTTAAGGGCATGAAGAAACGAACTGACGCACCGACCGACCGCCTCTTCGAGAAGATCGGCAAGATCGGAATGGTCCTTCCGGTCGCCGCGGCCTCACTGCTCTCGACAGGCTCCGTCGCTCAGGTCGCGGGCTCGCCCGCCAAGATGACATTGGGTTCCGCCATGCCCGATCCGAACGGTGAGATCACCGCGGACCGGCAGCGCGCCTATCGGCTCTTCAAGGCGATCACCGGCATCGCCATCGCCATCGACGACTCGCGCCTGGCGCAGATGGAGTCCCTCATCGCCGCCGGGAACGAAAAAGGCGCGGCGGCGATCGCGACCTCCGATCCGTCCTTCTACGACGTTCAGCTCCGCGACCTCGCCCGCAAGATGTCGGTCCGCGAGGAATCCGTGACGGCGCCCCTGTCCGATTTCGTCGCCACGTTCGTCGGCGTCGCTCGCGACGGCCTGGACGCGCGCGAGTTGCTCTCCGGCAACTTCATCTACCGCGCGGACATCGCCAAAGTCCTCGTCAACGGCCAAGGCCAACCGGAAGTGCGCAACGACACGCTCGCCGACATCGTCAATTCGAACAACCACTACGCCGATCTGCAGGCGCGCAGCTACTCTTTGTATTCGGTGCTCGTCCGGGAAAACGGCCAGCAATACAGCAATGACGGCGAGACCCTCCAGCCGATGACCGACGCCGCCGGCCTCATCACGACCCGCCAATGGATAAGGGAACACGCCGACGCCGGCACCAACCGTCGCTTGGTCGAGTTCTCCTTCCGCCAGTTCATGTGCGCCCCGATGGAAGCCTGGATGGACGCCAGCCGACCGGACGACTTCGTCGGCCGCGACGTCGACCGGTTCCCCGGCGGCTCGCACGAGAAATACCAAGTGACGTGCAAAGCCTGCCACACGCAGATGGACGCCTTCCGCCAGGCTTTCGCGTACGTCAACTTCGCGGGCGGACGCACGCGCCTCACCCCCGGCCAAGTCGTCGGCAAGATGAACCGCAACAGCAACATGTTCCCGTCGGGCTACTCCACGACCAACGACCGCTGGGTGAACTACGCCACGGCCCCGAGAAACGCGGACCAATTCGGCTGGCGCGGCCCGGCCTCGGGCTCGGGGATGGCCGACTTCGGCCGCCTGCTCGCCAACTCGAAGGGTTTCAGCCGCTGCATGACCAAACGCGTGTTCGCTTCGATCTGCAAACGCGCGCCGGGGCCGGCCGAAGAGGCCGCGATCCGCGTGATCGCCGACCAGTTCGAAGGCGATTACAAACTGAAAGGCCTCGCCGAAACCGTCGCGGTCAGCCCGATCTGCATATCGAGGGAGTGACAGGACCGAGAGCTCGTGAATGAAAGAAGCCGCCGGAACGCGCAGAACATGGGGAATTTAGCCATGAGAAAACTGATGAAAAACCGCAAGTTCATGACCCAAACCGTGACCGTCGCTCTCCTGGCCGTAGTCGCTACGTTCCAGGCCTGCGGCCCCGGACAGCTCAATAAGAACCAGTACGCGAGCCTCGACGGCAACGCTCTCGACGGCGTCAACGGCGCGAATTCCGGCAGCTTCATCATCGGGCCCGGCGGCGCGATGGTCCCGGTCGAATCGACGAAGACGGTCGCGGTCTCGTACTCGGAAAACATACTCGAATCGCTCATCACGATCATCGGCACGGGCCAACCGAGCCAGCGGGTCCGGGACTCCTACAACAGGGAACGCACGAAGATCGCCGAAAGCGGCAAGGCCGAGGCGGTGAACGCGCCGATGTGGATGGCGATCACCAATCTGTCCGGCGAAGTCTGCTGGGACCTCGTCCTGGCTGAGAAGGCGCTCGCCGCCGGCAGCCGGCGGATATTCGGGCAAATCAACTTCGCCGGCAATCCGGCGCAGATCACCGACGCGGCCAGGAACGACGCCATTCGCCGCCTCGCCCGCTCGGCTTGGGCTCGAAATGAGACCCCTGAAGAGCTCGCGTTGATCAAGTCGGGCATGGCCAGCGTCCCCGGCACCGCCGCGGCCGACGTCGATCGCCAGATGCTTTTCGCCTGCACGACGATCCTGGCGTCTCTGGACTCTCACGATCGGTGAGAAATCTTCCGAAAGAGGAACATTGAGGCAGAGGAATTCCAAAGGGGTACGGGTTATGTCTAAGAAAGCACAAGCGCCGCTCACGCCTGAACAAAAGATGCAAACCGAAGCGGAACGGGAACGCCGGGAAAAGGTCCTCTCCTCCTATCTCAAACGCACCGGCCACGGAATGCCGAGGACCCGCCGGGAATTCTTGGCCTCGGGCTTGATGACGACGAGCGGGTTCGTGCTCGCCCCGTCGATCTTCAGTCTCGTCACCAGCGAGCTCGCCAACGCTCAGATCCCCGGCTGCCCGACGGTCGACCCCAGCACGCAGTTGATTCCTTTCGTGCACGTCAACATGTCCGGCGGATGGCTCGGGCCCGGTCAAATGGTCGTGCACGACGCGAATCGCCAACCCCTCGCCTCATACACCACGATCGGCCTCGGCCTGCCGGCGAGCTTCACGATCGTGCGCGAGTTCGGCAACTTCCCGATTCCAAGCCTCAACGGGGTGTTGATCTCAAAATTCATGGAAGGCCTGATCGAAGCCGCTGGAGCCGACGCCGTCGCCAAAACGGCCGTCGTCGGCGTGTGCCACCAAGGTCAAGATGACACGAGCAGCAACATGGAGAGCATCGCCGGCCTCGTCACCACCGCCGGCCTCAAGGGTTCCGACTTGCCGAGCCTCGGCACGCGCAACAATTCAGTGACCGGCGTCGGCATGGAACCGGCCTTCGTCCGCCCGCCCGCTCCGCTCCGGGTCGGCAGCTTCAACGATATCCAAGGCGCGCTCGCGGCGAGCGGCACCCTCGCGGCGCAGTTCACGCAACTGTCAACCCGGACGCAGCTGCTCAACACGATCAAAAGCCTGTCGCAGTCCCAGAAACAGCGCCTGATGGCGAGTTCCTCGGGCGCGACACTCGGCAAGCTCGTCGAATGCGCCACCGACAAGAACGTCGCCCTCGCCGGCAGCCCGGCCGCCGGCGTCGACCCGCGCGCGGTTCCGGAAGTCGCCGCCGTCTGGGGCATCGCCCCCGGCCAGAACAACGGAACGGTCACGCAGGCCTCGATCGCTTACAACGCGCTCAACGGCAAAGCCGGCGCGGTCGGCATCGACCTGGGAGGCTACGACTACCACGGCAACAACCGCGCGAACACGGACGCGCAGGACCGCAACGCCGGCGTGGTCGTCGGCCGAATCCTCCGCACGGCGCAGGTGATGCAAAAACCGGTGTTCCTGCACATCACATCCGACGGCGGCGTGAACACGACGCAATCGAACACCCCGGACGGCTCGCCCTCCGGCGACTCCGGCTCGCGATCGATGTCGTACATGATCGTGTACCACCCCTCCGCGCGCCCCGCGACGACCGACTTCCAGATCGGCCAATACACCAGCGCGCAGTCGGCGGACTCGAACTTCATCACGAATTGGAACGCCGAGCGCGCTTCGCTCGCGGTATTCGCGAACTACCTTCAGTTGAACAGGAAACTCGGGATGCTCGACCAAATCCAGGGCGGCCAGTTCGACGCGGGCATCTTGCAACGGGTCATCAAATTCGCGTGACGGCTTCATGGTGAAGGCGCCCGGCGACGGGCGGGCGCGGTAAAGCGGGACAGGCGACAACAGCGGAACGGCAACCCATCGGTACGTAGGCTCACGGGGGATCCAAATGGCGAAACGGGGCGAAAACAGAAAAACCACCAGGGACGACGGGACGACTTACGACCGCGGGCCCGGTTGGCCCAGCATCACGGCCCTCACCCTCGCGATGGCCGTGACGGCCGTTTTTTTCAACAATTGCAGCAACGAGTTCCTCCTGCGCAACGCATCCGACGAGGCGAGCCTCGCGGGACTGAGCGTCTGCGAGGCCGAGCAGGCCAAGGTCTTCTATTCATCGATCCACCCGTTCACGTCGAACAAATGCGCCTCGTGCCACGTTCCCACGGGCCCCGCCGGAGCCAGCTCGGCGGGTTTCGCGGACAAGGACAAGCGCGCGGCGTTCAACGCGTTCCTCCTGCCGGGTTTCGAGAAATTCAAAGCCTACAGCCTCAACCCCGGCCATGTGAACGGCATCACGGGACCGGAGAACCTGGCGGCGATGGATCGAGTGGAAGTCGCTTGGGTCGCGGCCGGCAACAGCGTCGGTTGCAAAGACGCCGGGGACTCGGGCGAGTTCCGGACGAAGCTCGTCGACAAACCGATCGGCGCGACGACCGGAACGGCGAAAGTCATCCAATTCAACTTGGACAACGATTCCGACCGCCAGGGCGAATTCGGGGGCGCCACCTTCGAGATCAGCATCGCGCAGAACACGCCGGTCGGCGGCGCGGTGACCTACTACATCACCCGCCCCAACGTGAAAACGGCGGCGCAGGGCATGGAAGTCAAAGCGATCTCGGTCTACATCAACGGCCAGAAATACATCGAAGGCACGACCTTCCTCGGCATCGATCGCTACGTGCCCGCAGCGACCACCAACCTGATCCTTTCAAACGCGACGGTCCTGAAGCAGATGCCCGCAGGCGTCTCGCCGAACGACACGATCGCCGTCTCGTTCAATCACCTGCGCTTGGCGGACCCGCCGCCGGTCACCGAACCGACGCCCACGCCCACGCCGCCGGCCACGCCTCTCAACGGCGCGCTCCTGTACGCCAACGCCTGCGCGGGGTGCCACGGCTCGTTGGCGGCATCGACGAAACGCGGCCGCACCGCCCAACAGATCCTCACGGCGCGGATGACGGTCCCCTCTATGATGGACAACGCGGCCGTGCAGGCGCTCTCAGCCGCGGAGATCGGCGCGATCGCGGACGCCCTGCGCTGACCACGTACGCGCGAAACGGCTAGCGCGCTTTGGACAGGGCGCCGTCCTCGTTGAGGACGATGACGTCCCCCCACTCCGTCCCTCGCTTGCTCAGGCCGGGAGTCATCACGATCCCCCCGTCGGTCACGAAAACGGCCTCGAGGCCCCGCGCCGCGAGCGCCTTCCTCGCCTTCTCCGGCCCCAGAACGAGCGAGGCGGTATCGAACGCGTCCGCTTCGGTCGCCGTTTTCGCGATGACGGTGACCTGGCGCGCGGCCGTCGCGGGCCTGCCCGTTTTCGGGTCGAGAATGTGGTGCACTCTCCGATCCCCGACCATGAAGAACTTCTCGTCGTCGCCAGCGGTCGTGATCGCGAAATCGGTGCCGACGATGCGGCCCAGGTCCTTGTTCTTGTCGCGTGGGTCGCGAATCGCCGTGATCCAGAGCTCGCCGTTCGGTTTACGACCCCAGAAACGCGTGTCCCCGCTGCCGTCGACGAAGCCGGCCGAATACCGCTTCTTGAGGTCGGTGACGACTTCGTCGACCCCGTAACCCTGGCCGATCCCGCCGAGCCCCAGCTTCATCCCCGGTTTTTTGAGGAAGACGGTCCGCTTTCGCTCGTCGTATCCGACGTCGCGGAAATTCACGAGCGGCAGGCGATCGCGGATCTCGTCGTCCGTCGGCTCCCGTTTGCTCTCGGCTTTGAAGCTGTAGAGTCCCCAGAACGCGTTGAACGTGGGGTCGAAAGCCCCCTCCGTTTCCTCGCTCACCTTGCGGGCGAACATCAAAAGATCGAACAACTCTTTGCGAACCGCCACCGGGCGCGCCCCGGCGGCCGCGTTGACCCGGCTGAGCTCGGTGCCTTCGATCCAATCGCTCATCCAAGCGTTGACGCCCTCGAGCTTGCGGAAACCCTTTTGGAGATCGAAACGCACGCCAATCCGGTCGGCCGACGGCGCGAAAACGCAGATCTTGAACGGGGTGCCCATCTCAGCCCCCTCTTCGCAGATGAGCTCGAGGGGATCGGTTTTCGCGCGCCCGCCGTTCCCGGCAACCGCTCCCGGCCGCTCGACGCCCGAGGCGACGGGGGCGGTCCCGGCCATGGCACCGAGGGATGAGCCGCAAACGACGATCGCAAGCCAAATTCGTTTCACTCGCCACGCTCTCCTGTTCGACGCAGAGCCTGATGTCGGGTATCGTCCGGAAACGATAGCCCAAGGGGCGCTCAAATCAAAGGACTCATCATGATCGTTTACGAAGTCCATCTCGTGACCGCCGCCGAGATCCGCGAGAGCTTCACCGCCTGGATGGGGGAACATCTAGAGCAAATGCTCGAATTCGACGGGTTCCGCCGCGCTTCATTCATGAAAATCGACACCGCGCGATCAGCGGATTTTTTCGGCCTTGGGGACGGGGAGGACGCCTGGCTCTGCCAGTACGAAATCGCCGGCCAAGCCCACCTGGACTCGTACCTCCGCGACCACGCGCACCGCATGAGGGGCGAAGGCTCCGCGAAGTTCGGCGAACGCATGCGCGCCTTCCGCAGGGTCGCGACGCCGTTCTTGACACGATCTTGAAATGTTTCGGGACATCCGAACAAGACTCGACAACGCCGCGCTCGCCGGGCAATAATGGATTTGTTTACATCACCGCGGGTCATCCGCCTCGAAGATTTTTTCGATTGAGCCCATTCCCACGGAGCGAGCATGAAAACCGATCTGAATTCGATCAAAGCCGAACTTCGCAAACTCACCGATCTCAATTATCTCAAGAAAGAGCTCGGTCAAATCACCGTCGACATCAAGAACTTCGATCTCCGCGTGAAAATGAGCCCCCAAGCGCGGGCGCGCATGAAGCAGCTGGAGAGCCGCTTCCAAGTCATCCGCAAGAAAATGACGGCCCTGCAGAAACAGGTCGACAGCGAAGTGAACAAGCTGATCCGCACTCTTCGCAACGCCGGCATCGCGCCCCAAGGGTCCAAACGCACGTCGACCCGCAAGAAAACCTCGGCGCGCAAGGCCCGCAAGGCGTCGCGCTGATCTTCCCGGAATGCCGCCGATCTCCATGCCCGATATCGCGGGAAGCCCGGCTTCGCGGTCAGCCGCGGCGTTGACGGGCGCGGTATTGACGGCCACAACGTTATGGGGACACGGTCACCGATCGTCGCACCGCATTGGGTCGGCGGCCAAAAGGGGACGGACGGGAGCGGGACGATGAGCGCGGTCGATGATGTCGAGATCGTGAATTTCGCTGCGGGCGACTACATCTTTCACGAGAACGAAACCAGTTATCACTTCTTCATCCTCCAAGAGGGGCAAGCGGAAGTGTTCAAGACCGGGGCGGCCGGCGGCAAGATCCCGCTCGCGATCGTCGGCCCCGGCACCTCGCTCGGCGAATTCGCCATGATCGACCGCCAACCTCGCTCGGCGACCGCCAGGGCCCTGACCGAGGTCCGCGCGGCCAAAATATCGGAAGCCGCCTACAATCAACTCCTCCAGGAACTCCCCGATTGGGCGATCTCGGTGATGCGCGCGCTCGTCGAGCGACTCCGACACACGAACGAATTGATCCGCAAGAACAGCATCGTGGACGAATCCGTCCTGGCCCAGATCGAAGCGATGCAACTCGACTCCGCGAGCACCCTCACCGACGCCGACCTGCGCGGCGGTGACGACAGCGACCTCGAGGATGAGGACGTCGACTTCAGCCGCTCCAAAAAGAGTTGAACGAAAATCACCGCCAAGGCCCGCATCACGACGCATCGCACCTATCGTTCCCCCGCCATGCTCCGCTGAGGGCAGTAGCCCGACCCGTGGGGTCCGTGCTAAAACAGCGGCGATCAAAAACAAATCCGTCCACCGGCTCTTAGCAGGCCAAGGAGTCGCCGTGCTCGACCTTGATTCCGAACCGCGGAGAACGCCCATGACCGAAGCAAAAAAAACCAATTCGACCGCCCTGCCACGCGACTGTGGCTGGGACTCTCTGGAACGCAAAGACGAATTCCTCGCACGGCACATCGGGCCCGGCGCCGAAGAGATCGCCGAGATGCTGCTCGCCCTCGGGCTGCGGTCGCTCGACGAGCTCGTCGACAAAACGGTGCCCGCGGCGATCCGCGCCAAGGGCGGGTTCGACCTGCACGAGGCGCGCACCGAAAGCGAAATGCTCGCGATGGCGCGCGAGCGCGCCGCAAAAAACCGGGTCTTCAAAAGCTTCATCGGCATGGGCTATCACGGCACGCACACCCCCGCGGTGGTCCTGCGCAACGTCCTCGAGAACCCGGGCTGGTACACGGCCTACACCCCATACCAAGCCGAGATCGCGCAGGGCCGCCTCGAAGCCCTGCTCAATTTCCAGACGATGGTGATGGAACTCACGGGCATGCCCATCGCCAACGCCTCGTTGCTCGATGAAGGCACGGCGGCCGCCGAAGCGATGGCGATGTTCTTCCACAACGCCAAAAAGAAAAACGCCAACGTGTTTTTCGTCTCGGCCGACACTCACCCGCAGACGATCGAGGTCCTGACGACCCGCGCCGCCCCGCTCGGCATCGAGCTCGCGATCGGCGACCACGCCTCGTTCGACTTCACCGACGCCGTCTTCGGCGCTCTCGTCCAGTACCCCGGCACGAGCGGCGCGATCGAGGACTTCCGCCCGTTCACCGGGAAGGCGCGCGCGGCGAAGGCCACGGTTTGCTTCGCGGCCGATCTCCTGAGCCTGGCGCTTCTCAGCCCGCCCGGCGCGATGGGCGCCGACGCCGTCATCGGCTCGACCCAGCGCTTCGGCGTGCCGATGGGTTTCGGCGGGCCGCACGCCGCCTACTTCGCCACGCGCGAGGAATTCAAGCGCTCGATCCCGGGCCGCATCGTCGGCGTTTCGACTGACGCGCGGAACCGCCCCGCCCTGCGCCTGGCGTTGCAAACCCGCGAACAGCACATCCGCCGCGAGAAGGCGACCAGCAACATATGCACGGCGCAAGTGCTCCTGGCCGTGATCGCGTCGATGTACGCCGTCTACCACGGCCCCGCCGGCCTGCGGCGCATCGCCGCGCGCGTGCACCGCCTCGCGAGCGTCTTCGCCGAGGGCGCGCGGAGCCTCGGCCACGCGCCCACCGCCACCACCGGCTTCTTCGACACCGTGGAGCTCGAGCTCAAGCCCGATGTCGGCGCCGACTCCGCGCTCTCGAACGCCCGCGCGCTGGGCATGAACCTGCGCAAAGTCTCCTCCACCCGCATCTCGGTCGCCTTCGACGAGACCCACGGCCCGGACGACGTCGAGAGGCTGTGGCGCGCTCTCGCCGCGAAGGCCGGGGCCGCGAGCTCGGCCCCTTTCGCGTTCGCCTCGCTGGCGGACTCGGCGCCCGACAACATCCCGGCCGCGCTCCTGCGCGGCTCCCCGTTCCTCGCGCAAAGGGTGTTCAACAGCTACCACTCCGAAACCGAGATGCTCAGGTACATCAACCGCCTGCAGGCGAAGGACCTCTCCCTCTCCCATTCGATGATCCCGCTCGGGTCGTGCACGATGAAGCTCAACGCCACGTCGGAGATGATCCCGGTCACCTGGCCCGAATTCGGCGCGCTCCACCCGTTCGCGCCGCTCGATCAGGCTCAAGGGCACTTGCAGATGATCCGCGAGCTGGAAAATTGGCTCGGCGCGCTCACCGGTTTCGCCGGCGTCTCCGTGCAACCGAACGCCGGAAGCCAGGGCGAATACGCGGGCCTGCTCGTGATCCGCAAGTACCACCAGGCCCGAGGCCAAGGCCGCCGCGACATCTGCCTCATCCCCGCCAGCGCGCACGGCACGAATCCCGCGAGCGCGGTCATGGCCGGCATGAAGGTCGTCGTGGTCGCTTCCGACGCCCAAGGCAACGTCGACGTCGCGGACCTGCGCGCGAAGGCCCAGGCCCACTCCACCGAGCTCGCAGCGCTGATGATCACGTACCCTTCGACTCACGGCGTGTTCGAGGAGGGGATCGAGGACATCTGCGGGATCGTGCACGCGGCCGGCGGCCAGGTGTACATGGACGGCGCGAACTTCAACGCGCTCGTCGCTCTCGCGCGGCCCGGTGATTTCGGCCCGGACGTCTGCCATCTGAACCTGCACAAGACGTTCTGCGTCCCGCACGGCGGCGGCGGCCCGGGCGTCGGCCCGATCTGCGTCGCAGAACACCTCAAACCGCACCTGCCCGGCCACGGCCTGGCCCCGGAAGCCGGCGGCGAGGCGACCGCGGTTTCCGCGGCCCCGTGGGGCAGCGCGGGCATCCTGCCGATCTCCTGGGCGTACATCGCCATGATGGGCCGCTCAGGCCTCAAAAAAGCGACCGAGGTCGCGATTCTCAACGCGAACTACGTCGCCAAGCGCCTGGAAGGCCACTACCCCGTGCTTTACAAAGGCCGCAACGGCCTTGTCGCGCACGAGTGCATCCTTGACCTGCGCCCGCTCAAAGCGGCCTCGGGCATCGAGGTCGAGGACGTCGCCAAACGCCTCATGGACTACGGCTTCCACGCGCCGACGATGTCGTGGCCGGTCGCCGGCACGCTCATGATCGAACCGACCGAAAGCGAATCGAAGGCCGAGCTCGACCGCTTCTGCGAGGCGATGATCGCGATCCGCGTGGAGATCCGCTCGATCGAGGAGGGCAAGATGGATCGCGAGCGCAACCCGCTCAAACTCGCGCCGCACACCGCGGGCGACACGCTCGCCGACGACTGGGACCGCCCGTATTCGCGCGAGCAAGCGGCATACCCGCTCGCTTGGGTGCGCGAGCGCAAGTTCTGGCCGACGGTCGCTCGCATCAACAACCCGCACGGAGACCGCAACCTCGTTTGTTCGTGCGCGCCGCTCGAGGATTACTCGCGGGGCTGAGCCCGCGCGCCCGGCGGCGCGGACGGGCGGCCCTCGCCGGGCCGCTCGCTCCCTCACCGAGCGCCGGCGCTTTTCAAGTCACCGCCCTACGGATCATCCCTCAGGTCGTCGTTGAGGTGTTCAATCTTCCCCTCGTGATCGATCGCCCAGACATCGAGCTCGGGGTCGTCATCGAGATTGGCGGCGGCGAGCGCTCGGAACGTCGTCGCCGTGGCCGTGCAGTCGGGGCAGAACCGGGCGAGAGCCGCCATGTCGATCTCATCGAGCTTCGTCCAGGACGAATACGCGATGTCGAGATCTGGCCTCGCTTTCTTCACGGCGTCGAGATCCATGCGAGAGGGGTCATGGCCGTCGACCGGCGCCATGCCGCCCTCGATCGACAGCGGCTTGACGAAGCCGAGCTTGTAAAAAGTGTACTTCGACGCGACGCCGAGGCTGACCATGTCGGTCGTGAAGAACCCGAAGCGCCTCTGAAAGGACCTCTCCGCCTGTAATACGAGATCCAAGTCGGCGCGCGACGCTTTCTGGATGTTGCCCCGGTTTTGGTCGCCGAGGTAGTATTTGTACCAACCGGTCACTCCGGCGGCCACGAAAAGCGAGGCCCCGAGCCCCAGCAGCCACTTGAGCAAAGAGCCGCCGCCCGCCCGTCCGTCACCGACCTGTCCATCTCTCACGCCGTGGTTTTCCATGCCACGAACCTATCCAAGTCGCGGGGCGGAGTCCAGCGTCACGCTCGTCCAGGGGAACCGAAGCGGGGCGGCGCACGGCCCCAGCGGGTTTCGGCGAGGTCCGCGAAGTGCTAGCCTGGAGGCAGTCGATCGCGACAAGGAGGTCCCATGCGCCTGGAAATCCACTTCAATCACATGGCCCGGTCCGAGCATCTCGAAGCTTTCGTGCGCGAGAGGCTGGAACCCGTGATCGAAGGCGTCTCGCGCCGCGAGGATTGCCACGTGATGGTCTGGCTGATGAACGTCCATTCGCGGGCTCAACGGGGCGTGCCCGAACTCCGTTGCGAGATCGAAGTGCGTTACCCGCCCAAACGCGATTTTTTCGTCGCCAAAGGCGCCGACGACATGCATATGGCGATCACCGCCGCCATCGACGTCCTCCGCGCCCATCTCGCCGAGGCCGGTCGGCGCGAAATCGACCGGCGCAGATCCGCGCGCTCCGCGGCCGGCGGCATTTGAATTCCAGCGCGAATAGGGCGATGATGGGAGGATAGTGTCGCCCGACCCGCACGCCAATGAACGTAAAATCGGTCTCGTGCTCTCCGGAGGGGGGGCTCGGGGCGCTTATCAGGCCGGCGTTCTCCAGGCCATCGCCGAAATCCGCGCCGAGCACCCGGAATGCCGCCCGATCCGCGTGATCACAGGAGTCAGCGCCGGCGCCATCAACGCCGCGTTCATGGCCGCCAACTGCGATGACGAACTCCAAGCCGCCACGAGGATGGCCGGGATGTGGCGGCGGCTCACGAGCGACCAGGTTTTCAGGACCGACGCGTTCAGCCTGGGCCGCATCGGCTTGAAGTGGCTCACGGACGCGACCTTCGGCTCGCTGAAGAAACGCAAACAGGCCCGCGCGCTCCTCGATACGGCGCCGCTCCGGGAACTGCTCGAGCGGCACATCCCCTTCGACCGCGTCCACCAACATCTCGCGGCGGGCCGCCTGGACGCGTTTTCCGTGACGGCCCTGAATTACTCCACATCGCACAGCATATCGTTCGTCCAGACGTTGGCCCCTTACGACCCTTGGGATCGCGCCAGGCGCCGCAACGAGAACGCGAAAATCGGCGCCAGCCACGTCATGGCCTCGAGCGCGATCCCCCTGTTCTTCCCGCCCGTACGGGTCGGCGACGGCTGGTTCGGCGACGGGAGCCTGCGCAACACGGCGCCACTGAGTCCCGCGGTCCATCTGGGCGCGGGCAAGGTGATCGTCGTGAGCGTGCGCCGGCCCGACGAAAAAGCGAAACACATCGCGACCGGAGGCGAGCCTTCGATCGCGCGCGTCCTGGGCATCGTCCTGAACGCGCTGCTGATGGACTCGACCGAATACGACATGGAGCGGCTCGCGCGCATCAACCAGACGCTCGACCTCGTCCCTTCGCGGACCCGCGGAGAAACGCAGCTGCGGAAAATCGATTCGCTCTGGCTGCGCCCCTCGGAAGACATCGGCTTCCTCGCCTTGGATCAGTTCCACAAGCTGCCGCCGGTCATGAAGTACCTGATGAGCGGCCTCGGCAATTCGAGGGAATCGGCTGAGCTGACGAGCTACCTGCTCTTCGACCCCGACTACTGCGGCAAACTCGTCGACCTCGGCCACAAAGACGGCTGGGCCCACGCCGAGCGCCTCCGCCACTTCCTCTCCACCTGAAGCGGCGAGCGGAGCCGGCGGCCCCAGCGCGGGGACGGAACCCGGCTTTTCACTCGAATTCGATGCCTTGACGGATGCCGCGCGCGGCGAGGTGGTCGAGGATCGCCTGATGGCTCTTCATTTTGTGGCGGGTCCACTGGGGCGCGACGAGCTCGTCCCAACGGGAGGACAAGGCCGCCAAGCGATGCACGGCGATCGCGGGCCGAAGGTGCGAGAGGAACAAGCCGACCCGGTGCGCGTAGAGCTCGAGCGAGATCGGCTCGAATTCGCCCCGGGCGTGCAACTCCTCGAGCGGCGTCTTCACGAGCACGTGCAAGTTGTGCAGTTTCACGTTCGTGATCGGCAGCGTATTGCAGAGTTTCGCCGTCTCGACGACCTGCTTGTCGGTCTCCGTGGGCCAACCGAAGATGAGGTGGATGCCGAGGTCGACCCCCGGCGCTTCTTTGGCGACGCGCTCGAGGGCTTTGATCGACTGGCCCGCCGTGTGCCCTCGGCGCATCCACTCCAGTTGCCCGTCATCGAAGCTCTGCACGCCGAATTCGACGGCCATGAACGCGCGCTCGGACGTGCTCCGCCAGAGTTCGAGCAGAGCCGGGGAAAGGCAGTCGGGCCGCGTGCCGACGACGACGCCGACCACGTCATCGAACGAGAGCGCCGTCTCGATCCCGTCGCGCAGCTTGCCTAAGGCGGTGAACGTCGTCGTGTACGCTTGAAAATACACGAGGAACTTCCCCGCGTTGAACCGCGCGGCGACCTTGGAGCGGTGTTTGCGGATCTGTTCCCGCAAATCGTCTTCGCGGCTCTCCGGATAAGCGAAAGAGCCCCACTCATCGCAGAAGATGCAGGTCTTCATGCCCTTCAAACCCATACGGTTCGGACAGGTGTCGGCGATCGAGACCGGCACTTTGATCACTTTGGCGCCGAACCGCTCGCGGTACACGCGGCTGATGGGATGATAGGGTTTGCCGCCCCACTCAGGCCGTGGGGACCGTGGAAAACCCGAGGATTCCGAGGACATCGCCGCCACACTGCCGCACCCCCGCCGCTCTGTAAAGGGAAACCCCGGAGGCGGGTTTTTTTCCAAAAGCCGTTCCCCAAAAAGACGGGACCGCTTGGCGGGTCATCGGCGGTTTGCTAGTGTCCCTCACCCATGGGCGCGATTCCGGAGAAATTCCTCTTCCTGACGACCGAAGACGGCAGCCCTTCCTTGCGCTTGGCGCGCGACGCGGGCGCGGTTTCCGAGGCGATGCATTCCCTGCGCGGAGCCTTTTCAGAGACCGACTACATCTACGGCTCGGCCCTGCGGGAAGCCCTTCAAGGGGGCCTCCCGCCCTCCGTGCTCTCACTCGGCCTCGGCCTCGGTTACAACGAGATCCTGAGCGCCGCGCTGTTCTCCGCCGCGGGCGTCGCGAACGAGGCGCGCGTCGAAAGCTTCGAGAGCGAGGACGAGCTGCGGGCGCGCTTCGCATCCTGGATCCGGGGCGAACGCGAGGCGGTGCCGCTCGAATTCAACCGCGCCTACGACGATATCCTCGCCCGCGCGGCGGGGGGCGCGGGGCTCGAAGCGTCCGCGGTCCTTGAGACGTTGCGCCAGTGGCTCGCGACGGGGCGTCTCGATCTGCGCGGCCCGCTGGGGCCCGACACGGCCTTCGCATGCCGTTTTTCCTGTTTTCTCTTCGACGCGTTCAGCTCCAAGACCACGCCTGAGCTGTGGCGGGAAGATTTCCTGGCGGGGTTCCTCGACCGAGCGGCCCTGCCGCGCGCGGTGTTTTCGACCTACGCGTGCACCGGCGCGCTCAAACGCGCGCTCCGAGCTCGCGGCTTCACGTTGCGGATCCGCGAGGGCTTCGCGAGCAAGCGCGACAGCACGTTCGCCGTCAGATGAGCGTCCCGGGCGCCGGGGCGAAGGCGCCCCTTCATCTTTTGACAAACGGGCCCTCGTCTGAGAATCGCAATCCATGGGCTTAGAGGTTTTCAGCGACGCCGCCGAGTTTCTCGAACGAGCCGGTTCCTATCTCCACCGCGACGAGGCCGCCAACAACCTGGTCCTCAGCGCGGCGGCCGCGCTCGTGCAGAGCCCGTTGGCCGAAGCGCCGTTTTTCGCCGCCTATGGTTCGGGCCGAGAGCCCGCGGCGGCGGCGGTCTGGATTCCGGGGCACAAGGCCGTCCTGAGCGACGGCCCGGCCGAGGCCGGGCGCGCGTTCGCATCGGAAGTGGCGAAGCGGGTCCCATCGGTCCCAAACGCCCTTCCAGGCGCCCTCGCCCCGCCCGTGACCGGCGACGCGTTCGCCGCCGCATGCGCGGATTCGCTCGGCGCGCGACCGAAAGCCGGTCTCGAGCAGTTCATCATGAAACTCGATCTGCGGACCCCTTTCCCCCGGCCGAGCCCGCCCGACGGCCGTCTGCGCCGCGCCTGGCTCGAGGACGAAGCTCTGCTGCGGTCATGGGCGCAAGCGATGGCTGCAGAGCTGAAGCTCAACGAAGCCCCGCGGGAGACCGCGGAGATCACGCGCCGGTCGATCGAAAGCCGTCGGCTTTTCGTTTGGGACGACGGCGGCCCCGCGGCGATGTTCGGCCACGGCGGCAACACGCTTCACGGGGCGCGCGTCCATTCAGTGTACGTCCCGCCCGCCAAACGCCGCCGGGGCTACGCCTCCGCCGGGGTTTGGCGCCTTTCCGAACTCCTGCGCCAGGCGGGAAAATCCTTCGCCTGCCTGTTCGCCGATCGTCGCAATGAAGGGTCGATCCGGCTGTACGAACGCCTCGGTTACGAGGTCATCGGCGAATTGAACGAGACCCGTTTTTGACCGCGTCCCCCTCGCCGGCCGGGCCGTCGTCCGCGGCGAGCGTCAACCCATCGAAAGTGACCACGACCGGGTAATGGTCGCTCGGCAGGAGTTTTTTCTCTCCGAGGGTCCGCGGCGGGGGCGCCACGAACCCCCACGCGTCCTTGTAGCGGTACACGAACGTTTCCTCCCTGACCACGCGGCCGCGCAGCTGCGGCGGGACGAAAACGTAGTCGATCTGCCGGTTGCGCGAGCCGCCCCGGCCGATCTGCATGAACGTGTACCGCTCGGGCTCCTGGACGCCCGCGAGCGCCAGAGCGTCCAGGAGCTCGGTGTCCCGGTAAATCGCCTCGAACTCGGCGTCGGTCCTCTCCTTGGCCGCCGAACCGTTGAAATCACCCGCGACGAGGATGGGAACCCGCCCCCCCAGATCGCGGTCGATCTCGCGGTAGATCTTCACGAGTTTCTCGAGCTCCGCCCGGCGCCGGTCACGACCGCAGGGATCGATCCGGTCCTTGTCGAGCGGCGACTTCAAATGGGCCAGCATCGCCACGAGAGCCGGGGTCCGCGCGCCGTCCTCGAAGACCCGCAGCTCGAGCACGTCGCGCGAGAACCGGTGGCTTGCGACCCGCCTCGAAACCCGGTCCGCGGAACCGGTCTCCTCCGTGAGCCGCTCGTGCGGGTAGAGAAAGTCGATCGACCGATGCTTGTGCGAGATGAGGTCGTACTTGAACGGCAAGGTCTTGCGCGCCAGGTACCCGAGATCGATGCCGCGATCCGAATTCCCTTCGATCAAATGGACCTTGTAGCGGTCGCCCAGGAAGTGCTTGTTGAAGTTCTCGAGCGATTCGCGGCCGCCGACCTCGCACAACATGTAGATGTCGGCGTCGATCTCATCGAAGATCCCCGCGAGCGAGCGCACGTGCGCCAGGGGCTTGTTGCCGGTCGTGGAGATCGTGAGCGCCTGCCACTGGTCCTCGGAGATCCTCTCGAGGTCTTGACCTTGGTAGTGATCGAGGAGAACGAAGAGGTTTTCGACGTTGAATTCGGCGATCCGCAAGCGGAACCGGTCGAGCGCGCTCATGCCACCAGGGTAATCGAACGGCCGCGCGAAGTCAGGCCATGAGCCCCTCAACTCACGACGTCGGCCGAGGGCCAGTTTTCAGGGTGCCCGTTGACCGTTTTCGCGCCCGCTTTCGATAATGGGACCATGGGGACCCTCTCTCAACTCGCCACGATAGAGAATCTCGGCGCCCTCGCGGCGCTCGAGAAGCTGGCCGAGATCTTCGCCGAGACCGGGCCCGCCCCGTTCGCGACCCTGTTCCTGAAGTCCGGTCTGTCGATGCGGGGGCAAGTGCTCGCGCTTTCGGCGGACGCGGGACCGCGCTCGGCGCTGTTCCTCATCCACGATCCCAAAGCGCGCGAACCCGCCGACCTCACGTACGTCTTGTGCGACGAGGTCGCGGCGGTCACGATCCACAACGCGGTCGCCGTGGTCGACGCCCTCTCGGACGGCCGGGTCGGCAAACCCGGCGACCCGGCGCCCGCTCGCGGCGAGATCGCGCGAACGCTGAAATCGATGCTCGACGAACTCAACGAGATTTGCTCCAGCGACATGACCGGCGGCCTCGACGGCGTGCCGGAAGACTCGCCGCCCGAAGTCCTCAACGCCGTCGCGCTCGCCGCGCGCGACGTGTACGCGACGCTGAAAAAGGTCGCGGCCGAGGAGCTCGGCCGCCAGGCCTTGCGCGAAAAAGGCTTCCAGTTCACCTTCCGCGTCGCGCAGGAGCCGCAGATCAACGTCAACAGCTCCCAATTCGAGGTTTCCGTCGGGGTCCAAGGCGGCCGAGTGGACCGCGTCTCGCGCGACTCGTTGCGCGTGAACATCGAAGAGTTCCTGGCGACATGAAGGCGCCGAAAGCCGATGGCTTCGTTTCACCGGTCGCGGGCGAGCCTCTGCGGGACGCGGGCGCCCACTGGGTGTCCGAACCCTCCGGCGTCAAATTCCCGCTGATCGGCGGCGTCCCTTGGCTCACGCCGGACCCGCAAAGAGCGCTGGCCGATTGGCAGGCGCGCGCCGACGGCCTGATCGCGCATTTCGCCGACCGGATCGCCGAGATGAAGGGCGGCATCGCCGAGGCGAAAGGCGGCGGCGGCTCCGCCCTGACCCGGGAGCGGCTCGGGAAACACCGCTCCCTGCTCATCCGCCACCATGAGTTCCTCAAGGATCTGCTCGCGCCGCTCAAACTCAAGGGCAAGCTCAACGCGCCCCAAGCGACGGCGTTCGGCTATCGCCTTCCCGCGAATCAGGGTCTGCTCGGCTACTTCCAGAACCTGATCCGCGACTGGGCGCTGAGCACCGGCGAAAACGAGGCGCAGCTCGAGGTCCTGAAAAAAGCCGTGGAACCGGGGGCCGTCCTGGGCCGACTCGCCGTCCTCGGGTCCGGCGGCGGCCGGCTCGCCTACGACCTGCACCGCTCGGGGCTGGCGACGGAGACGATCGCGCTGGACATCAACCCCGTGCTCGTCCTGACCGCCCAACGGATCCTCTCCGGCCGCGCGGTTTCCCTCGTCGAGTTCCCGGTCGCGCCGAGATCGCTCGCAGCGGTCGCGGAAACGCGCGAATGCAAGGCGCCTCAGCCGGTCGGCGACGGCTTCCATCAGGTCTTCGCCGACTGTTACCATCTCCCGTTCGCCGACGGCTCGCTGGACTCCGTGCTCACGCCGTGGCTGATCGACATACTGCCGAGGCCGCTCGAGAACCTCGTCGGCGAGATCAACCGCGTCCTCAAGCCCGGCGGCGCCTGGCTCAACACCGGCTCGCTGAATTTCCAGCTCCGCGATTTGACCAAGTGCTACTCGGTGGAGGAAACCCGGGAACTGATCGACGCCGGCGGCTTCCGCGTGGAAACGCTCGCGCAAGACGACATCCCTTACCTGCGCTCGGATCTGAGCGGCCACGGCCGGATCGAGACTGTGACCACGTTCCGCGCGCGCAAAACGGCCGACGCCGCCGCGCGCGCGCGCCCCGACACGCGGCCCGAGTGGCTGCGCGACACCATGAGGCCCGTGCCGGCCACGCAGATCCTGCAGGCGAGCCGGGTCGTCTTCGACGTCCAAGCTTACGTGTTGGGATTGGTCGACGGCCGGCGCAGCCTCGACGCGATCGCCCTGCTCGTGTCCCAGCGCTACGGGATGCCGGAAGACAACGCGCGCGAAGCGGTCGTCAACTTCTTCGCCCGGCAGGACGAGGACGCGATTTTCCAACGCTGACGCGCGAACGCCCGTGCGGCGACGACGCGTTCAGAGCCCCAAAAAGACGCCCTCGCGACCGCCGATGCGGATGCCGCCGAGGCCGGAACCGAGATCGCTCAGGCAATTGCGCCAAGACAATTTATAACGCTGGATGAGGCGCCCATCGGCCGAATCGACCGCGATCAGGCCTTCCCTCCCGGCTCCGCCGCCGTCGACCCTGATCCGCGTGCGCAGGTCGATTTTCGTCTCGTCCTTGACCGGGATGCAAGACAGCCAGTTGGGTCCCTCGAGCGGCTTGACGCTGCTGACGACGAAGTCCCGTTGCACGGGCCCGCGCCACAGCTGCAGGCCGAAGCTCAGGTTGAAGGGGTTTTTGCCGATCCCCGTCTGCGCTTTGACGTCCTGGTAGGCCGTCATGCCGCGCTCGAGCGAAACGAACCCGCGCACGTCGATCGAGTCGATGTTCACCGACCAGAGCAACGGGATGTCGAGTCTCACTTCGACGCGGCAACTCGCCTCCGCGCTCGTCACCCCGGTCGCCCCCCCGGCGCGCGACTCGAGGCGATCATACAGAACGGTGAGCGACGAAGCGTCCGGAGCGAGGATCGCTCGCACCGAGCCGTGCGGGCAACCGGTCCCGGCGTAGCTGACGTCTCGTACGCGCACTCTCTCCGACGGGAAGGATTGCGCGTGCGCCGCGAATGAGAACGCCAGGGCCGCGAATGCGGAAAACACCGCTGCCAACAAACGACTCCATGCTGCCATCGTCGCGACCATCAGTTCCCTCCCAGGGTCAAAGTAGCTCCGGGGCAAGCGCCCCGCTGGAGGGGTTGTGCAAGGTTCCCGCCAACGCGGATGCGATCCCAGAATCAATCGTTGCGCATGATGTCAAGTCAGCGAACTTTTGAATCTTCAGAGAGAAATCACCAGTCGAAGCCATTGCCCCGCGCCATTCGATCCTTTATAAGAGTGTGTCCGCGCCGATGTAGCTCAGCTGGTAGAGCAACGCATTCGTAATGCGTAGGTCGCTGGTTCGAATCCAGTCATCGGCTCCAGTTTCCAATCGGGTTCCATTTTCAAAAATTACGTTTTCAAATTTTCCACGCTCAGCATCGCCGCCAGGGACGTTCGTCCATATTTTCCGATACCCCGTCAGTCGCCGTGAACACGCGCCGAAAAGTCAAAAAACGCGACGGACTTGGGGGATCGGATGCGGGCATCGTGGCTCTGTTTGGCGATCGTTTTCTTCTCCCGGCTCGGCGCCGCGCAACTCTCCACCAACTGGTCCGAAGGCGAGCACCTGGAACTCGGCGAAAGCGGCTCCCAACTCGCATGCGCCGAGCTGGGATTGGCCGACGATGAATGCCCGACTCGGAGGATCCTCCGCGCGGACCGCAAGATCGCCTTCACCTACGCCGAATTGCTCGCGGCGGCCGATTACTACAAAACCCCCGATGATTTGTACCGGGACCGGAGAAGCGGCGTCAAAAAAATCATCCTCTGCGCGTACCGGCTGCAGCACGAGCACCCGACTCACGCGCCGGACCGGAAGAAATACCCCGACTGCAGCATCACCGGCGTCCTGCACATGCCGGGGCACCTGAACGTCATCTCGCACAACTACGATCACTTCGCTTGGAACAACATGAAGGCCTACTTACGCCATCATTCGCGCGCGCTCGCGTACGCCCGGGAGGCGTTCGCCCGGCGCGGCCACCCCGAGGAAAGCCGGCGGGCGATGGAGAAGGCCTTGATTTTCAACGCTTTCGCCGATCACTATCTCACCGACGCGTTCCCGGCGGGACACGTGCGCACGCCGCGGGTCGAACTTGAACGATGGGCGAAGCGAAACCTGCCGGGGTTCCTCCGCAAGGCGCGTGGGGACTTGCTCGCGATCCTCTTGCACGACAACGAAGGCCGCGACCTCCGCACGGGCCACGAACGGGGGCTTCTCGTTCGGAACTCCCTCGGCCATGTCTGGACGACGCGAAGCGATCAGTACATGCGCGTCGACGACGACCGGTACGATCCGGTTTTCACGATGCCACTGACCGCTCTGAAACGATCTTTCCAGGAATTGCTCATCGCCGCGCGGACCGGACGCCTCCCCTCGGGCGAATACGCGGCAACCGCGTACGTCCCTTTTGCGATCGATGTCCCGTTGGCGCGGAAGTTCTCGCCCGAGCGCCATGGCGGGACGGCCGACGACGTGATTCACGCCCTCCGTTCGACGCTGCCCCCTTACCTGCGCGTCTTGTCTTCAAAGGCGGATCTGAGACGGCTGTTGCGGCAGATGCCCGAAATCTTCACCCGTTTCCAGAACGGTATCGCCGCTGATCTGCAAGCCGACCCCGAACTGTCACGACGCCTCCCTTCCCACTACATCGACGCGATGCTGCGGATCGAGTGAGCGAGCGCTCCCGCGACCGCGCAGGGAACTTCGTCGCCGCGTGAACCCCGAGTGATCCGGGTTGCGGGGCGTCTCAGTCTGCCTTCTTGGCGTCTCCGGCGGATGGCATCGCCGCGGCTTCCTTCAAATCCCCGCACGGGGTGCCCGTGGCCGAAGCATTGAGCGCGACGAGCCGTTCGGACATGATCCGGCACTCCTCGCAGTGGAACTTGCGCGAGGCCTCGCTGGTCTTGCAAAGTTTGTTGAACCCATCGCGGAACTTCGTCCAACTTTCCTGTATGCCACCGACGCTCTGAGCGAGGAAATCAGGCTTCCGGCGCTCCTCCGAGCTCAGTCGATCGCACTCGCGCGTCGCGCTCCCCTTCGCCGGCACGCAGAACGGCGCGCCGTCTTTGTCCACGCTGAACACGAGCGGATTGCACATCGTCATGCCCTTTTCCAGGCATCGGTATTTAGGCCCCGTCTCCGACAGCTGGATCTCGGAGACCGGTTTGCAACGCCCCCGGCTCTTGCGCCCACCGATGAACGCGCTCACGTTCCCGGAGAAGATGCACGTGTCGACGGAGCTGTCGTCGTAATACTTCCTGCGGCGATCCTCCCAAGGGGTGTCACAGGCGAAAAAGCCGGCATCGCACGCGACGGGCTTGGTTCCGCCCGAGGCGGCGATAGGCAAGCCCTTGACGGAAAGAGCCACCGTCGACGCGAGGACGGCGGTGCGCCCGGTCGGCGCGTTCCCCAACCCGAACCACTTCCTGCGGAAGTTGTCCGCCACGGAGGGAGCGCCCTCCTCGCTCGAGAGAGCCGCGCGGCGGCTCTCAGGCAGCAGGTCCCAGCTCGCTTTCGGCACGCAGTACCGGCTCGCTCCTTTCCCGCCGCCGGACCTGCGCTGGAGGCGCGCTTCGACGAACTTCCCCTCCTCGCAAGACTTCCCAGAGCTGAGCAGAGCGGACGACACGCACGTCCCGACCCTCGGGTCGAAGCGCACCCGGAAATTCGTCCGGCCGGACCGTGACGGTTCGCACGCCCAGTTTTCGGAAAAAAACCCCGTGTCGATGAAACGCGGGACCACGTCTTCGACTTTCGCCGCCGGCGCCGCGGCCTCCGGTTGATCCGACTCAGCCCCGGCGACCGAAACCAGCGCCCGCAAGGCGGCGTATCTTCCCCCGAGTTCGCGCATCTGGCTGGCGACCATGTCGTCGCCCTTCTCTTCCGAAATTTTGGCGATCTCGACGAGCAGGCGACGCACGCCCTGCAAGTAAGCCTCGCGCTTCTCCGCCGAAAGGGTCACGAGCTGTTGATAAGTCAGAAGCTCGGGGACCCGGCTCGCGGCCTCGGGCGAAGACGCCATGATCTCGCCCGAAGCCTGGGTCTGGGTCAAAGCTGGTACCGGAACAATGAGCCCGAGCAGAAACACTGTCGCAAAAGTCGCCTGCACGCCCGCCATTTGCCCTCCGCGCTGGGGATTCGGCTTTCAGGATAGCGGAATTCCCGACTCATCAGGAGTCCGGAAGTCCCGATCCGCGCCCTCCTCCCGGCTATTTACGGATGGAGAGCGGCCCTTGAGCGGCGGCTGATCTCTTTTTGAAGAACCCGTCGACTTTCATCGCGCGCAACGGCGAGCCCGCGCGGATCGACCGGCGAAGCTCGCCCTCGCATTTCATCTCGAGCAATCCGGAAAGCGCCGCGAGCGAACTCTCCATGGCGTCGGCGTAATACATCAGTTGGTGGCTCGACAACAGGCCGACGTCGGCCGCGAAACGGATGTCTTCGGAGAAATGCTGCGAGGACGTGCAGGAGAAAAGCCCCATGAGTTTGAGCTTGCCGGAACGGCCGCTGAGGAGCGTTTCAGCCTCCAAAACGTCGATCGTCCTCGCGAAACCGGGCCGTTCGTCCTTGTAGAACGCGGTCTCCACGACTCCGGCCCTGTCCAGGCGCGGCGGCGAGAAGTCGGGGCCGCCTCCGAACCGCGAATGACCGTTGTAAAACAGGACGTCCGCCTTGCCCAAGCCGCTGAAGAACGCGTCGGCCGAATACCGACTCTGCCAGCTCTGCAACGAGTCGCGCCGGTTCTCCTGGTCGTCGGAACCGACCGAGCTGTGCGCGACCCAAAGTTGCACGCGCACTCTTTTGCCCTGGGGCCCTTTGATCGTCTTCACGAACAAGTCGGAATTTTGGGTGCTTCGCGTGAAACCGCACGCTTGGCCTTTGTCGCACGTCTTTAAAATCCGTTGTACGAACGCCAGGCGCTCGTGCCGATCTCCGACGAAACGGCCGGGCCGGGTGTCCTTGTAGCCGAACACGACGCGGACGTTGACGACCGGTTTCCCGTAGAGTGCGCGATAGGAGGCCTCGCAAGTCTCGATGGCCGGGCGGGCGAGAGCGGGGCGTCCCGCGGCGAGAGCGCAAGCGAACAGGCTCAACAAAAAGAAACGCGTCACGACGCCCCCTTGCCCGCGTCCAGGATCCAGAGGCACTGACCTTTGACTTTCGTATGGCTTTCGCGTTTGCACCGGCGCGCGAGCTCGGCGCGCCCCATGGGAGCGGCGACGCCGGGAGCCCTCGTCAGCTCGGCGAGGATCGAGACCGCTTGCAACCGCAGTTGGAATTCACCGCTCGACAGGCCTTTGACGAGGATCGGGTGGTAATCGCGGTTGGCGTGGCGAAGGGACAAGAGCCGAGCGTAATACAGGACACCCGAGCGCACCTCGGGATACGAATGCGCGAAAAGCGCCTCGATCGTGGCTTTCGGCAGGACCGCGCCCAAACGGCCGAGCGGCTCGAGCATCGCGACGATCGCCGCGGCCGAGATCGCCCGCGCGCGCGGCGCCTCGAGCAGGCTCATGTAGGTCGTGACGACGAGGTTTTTGTTTTTCCCGTCGATCAACGCGTTGAGATTGAGCGTCAGAAAACCGTCCTCGTCCGTCTCGACGCGCGAGAGGAGATCGGGCACGAATTCTTTCATGCCGAGGGCGACGATCGCGTCGAGCGCGAGCCCGCGGTCCGCGGAGGACAATCCGGCTTTGAGCGAGGAGCGAAGCGATTTGTCGGCGCGTAACCGGGTGAGCGCGTGCGAACGCTCGGCTTCGGTCTCGCTTTGACCGACTTTGCGGGCCCAGTAGGACCATGCCGGCGCGGCGACCCCGGCCCCGGCCGGGAAACTCACGGCCAAGAGCGATATGAAACTGAAAAGCGACACCCAGATCCGGCGCATAAATAAGAACCCAAGCCGGCGTTGGACCGCCGGCTTCGACGTGTTGGTATCAATGACCGCGGCCGCTCGAACCGGCGCCGAGCGACAGGCTGTCGTTCGACGGCATCGTCGTGGCGGATTCGGTCGGGGCCGGAGCCTCGGAAGCTTCGGGGAACTCGTCGAGCTCCTGCATGTCTTCGACGGTTGAAGCCGTCGTGGGCTCTTCCATGCGCTCCTTTTTGGGGGCGCTCGAGCAGCCGACCAAACCGCCGAAAGCGACGGAGAGCATCAGGATCGAAAGAGTGCGTTTCATCATCGTCATTTGGTTACTCCATGTGAATTGTGGCCAATTGCTTCATGACCCTGAAGTGCAGAGGGCGTACCGTCGAGCCGGCCCTAATTTCGATTTGGCGCTGGATATGACCCCTCACCGCCCCGATTGGGCGTCGTGTGCTCAACAACTGTCGAACTTTTTGACTTCGTCGAAAGGGCTTACTTAGAATCCGGGCTGGCCTCGCGACCCTTCCAATTGAGAACCGGAGTCAAAATCATGAAGCGGACCCTCCCCCTGTTCCTGGCCCTTGTTTTCGCCGGCTGCCAAGGTTTCGAAGGGCAGATGAATGCGCTCAAACCGTTCGAGGCGATCGCCAAAAACGGCGCGTTCGGCCGCGCGAAAACGATCGTGGTCCCGACGGGCACCCACTCGGTCTCGGTCGAGACCGGCGTCAGCAGCGCCACCATCTCGCTCGAACTCAGCGGCAAGAAAGAGGCGATCGTCGTGAAAGTCCCGAGAAACCGCATCCCCAAGGAGCAGGGCGGGTTCGAAGTCCTGGCGTCCGAATCGGGTCAACCTTTCGATATGCTCGGCAATCTCGACATCGACCACACCCGGAGCAGGAGATACCGCGACCAGGAGGCGTGCTCTCGCACCGTTCCGCGCGAAGTGTGCGGGTACGACAGCGAGGGGCGCTGGTACTGCATGATCGATTACGTCACGGTCTACGGTCGGCAGGAAGTCGAGTATTACAACCTCAGCACGCGCCGCCACCTCGACGTGCGCCTGTCGAACCCGGCCGACACGAACGACGTTCTCGCGACGCTCGATGGCCACGACACGACGGTCGACAAAGTCTACACGTACCAAGGCCACTGCTACTGACTCGCCGGGCGGCCGGCGCGGCGGGACGTCAGGCCCCGCCGGAGCGCGATTTACGGCTCTCACCGGCCATCTCGCGTATGTAAGCGCCAAAATCCGGATCTTCGCCGTCCAACAGCTCGGGCAGAGCCTGCCGGAAGTCCTCGCGCTTGCACCAAGAGCGAATATAGTCGTCCCATGTCGACCATAGGCGTTTGGTTTGGGACGACATGTTCGTCTCGTAAACGAGGATGAACGCGCGCTCGAACAGCGAGATCAAGATGTCGAAGATGATCGTCTTCCGCTCGCGTTGCTCCGGCGACAACCGTTCATTGGGGATTTCTTCCGACATGAGCCTCAGATCCGCGTTCTCGAGCAGAAGGCGCGAGAAGCTGGCGTACTCGTCCGACAGCTTCTGGTAGATCTCTTCCCCTTCGTTTTGGCGCTCCTTGCGCCGCTCGAGCATGAAGACGACGATGGCGAACGGAAGACCGACCACTGTGACGACGTAACTCGCGAGTTCCCACGTTTCGATATCCATGCGTTTCAACGTCCTTGCCCGAACGCTTAAAGCTCGAACGAGGCGAGCCGGATCAGTTCCCTGCCCGCTTTGCTCGACAAAACGTCCTTCCGGTAAATGAGGAATATCTTATCCTCATAAGTGGGCAAGCTGGAATCATAAGGAACGAGATCCGCTCCATCCGCCTTCGCGACACGCTCCGGCAAAATCCCGATCCCCTGCCCGCTCAAGATCAACGTGCGGATGAGTTCGAGGCTGGGAGTGCTGATCACCCTCCAGCCCCTGAAATCCTTCGAATGCGTTTTCCCCAGGATGTCCTGCATCTGGGATAGGTTCCGGTCCGCGAAAATCCTTTCGGGGAGCTGGCTCGCCCCGCGCTTTTTCCAAAACAGAACCCTGTCTTCGCCGAGCTTCCTCAAGACGAGGTCGGGATGCCGAACCGGGTTTACGACGAAACCCACATCGATATTGTAGGAAACCACGCCTTCGGTGATCTTTCTGGAAAAATCATGCACAAGGTCGATTTCGATCCCGGGGGCGTGCCCGTGGAGCCGGGCGAGGAGTTTCGGAAGGGCGTACGCGCCGACGCTCTGGTGGCATCCCACTTTGAACCGACCGAAGATTTCGATGGTCGATCGCTGGATGCCTTTGTGGATTTCGCCCCAGCAATCCAGCAGGGAAAGGGCTTTGCGATAAAAAAGCGCGCCTTGGGCGGTCGGCACGACTCCTTGCTTGGTGCGGTGAAACAACCTCGCCCCCACCTTGTCCTCGAGCCTCTGAAGGCTCAAGGTCAGCGTCGGCTGCGTCACTCCCAGGCGGATGGCGGCTTTCGAAATGTGCCGCGTCCGGTGAACTTCCACGAAATACTCTATCTCGGTCGGCGTCGCTAACATCGGCTTGAGGTCGTTCCGTTGGGCGCGTTCTGGGACGCGTTTTTAAAATTCGCTTGCGGCGAAGTCCGCCGAAGACGTTTCATTTTGTTTTCAGGCCCGCTCGCGCGGGCGCCGCCGGCTTATGGACGCGCAGCTCGGGATTCTCCTGAATGAGCGCAAAGAAATCGAATTTGAGCGGCAATCCCTCGCCCAGCCACCGGGCGCCGTCCGTGTGGTCACGGAAATCGTCGCCGCTGTCCTCATGCACCAAAACGGAGAAATCCCCGCGGTTGGCTTCAAGCCAGACCAGCACGGAAGCGTGAGCCGACTCGCGGAAATGGGCTTCAATCATGCCGGTGGGATGAGGACCTACCGGCTGCCCGCGCAGCTGAACGAACCCGAACAAACCCGAGAGTTCGGCTCTCTCGCTCAGGAGGCGGGCGCTCTCCAAGCGATTCGGCTCAAAGTAGATGTGGGCATGGAAGTGCCGCATATCCACGATCTTATCCCCGAGTTTGAACATAAGAACAATAAAACATTAACGAGGGAATTATAGTTCATAACCTATGGATGAACGCGAGCGAGGGAAAAGGGGAGGCCCGGGGCTCGAAACGGGCCGGGGACGGCGAAAGGCGGCCCCATCATCGCCCGTTCTCGTCGGTCAGACCGAGCCCTAAAGGTTTTTCCTGACTTGTTTCATGAATTCCGCACGAGGGGTTTTCAACCCCTCCTTTCGCGCCACGATCTCCCCGTTCCGATTCAGGAAGAAGATGACGTTGGAATGGATGAACTCCCCGTCTTTCAGCCGTTTGTAGCGGACGCCGAGGGCCGCGGCGAGTTCCGACACCGCCGCCGGGCTCGAGGTGAGGAGATCCCAATGCGTGGGCAATTTCCGCTTAACTGAAAAATCCGAAAGAGATTGCGGGGTTTCCCGGGCAGAATCCAAGGAAAACACCGAAACCCCGACCTGGCCCGATTTCTTCGGATCAAGCTCGGTCGCGATCTCTTTCAAGTCCTCGACGATCAGGGGGCAGGCCGTATCGCACCTGGTGTACAAGACGACCACGAAGCGGCTCTTCCCGCGGAGATCCCCCAATTTGACGCTCTCGCCCCGTTGGTTCTTCCACACTGATCCCAGTTGCAGGATGGATGTTCCAGGGAGCGGGGAGTCGGCCTTCAGGTCATGGGAGTGACCGTCGTGCGCGCGCGACGTTTGCACGAGCGAGAGGATCAGGAAGAATGCGAATTTCATTCACCACCGCCATCCATGTCTCTGACGCACCTGAACCCGAGGTTCACCGACGTGTATCTCGCGTTCAGGCTGCTGCGGAACGCGAAACGCATGAAAGTCGCGTACATTTTCGGGTCCTTTGCTTTCAAAGCGGCCCCCCCGCAAAAAAGAGATTCCGTGGATGAACCGCCGCGGGAATCTCCGGACATGATGGATTCCGAAAAATTGTCAACCCATTCCCAGATGAGCCCATGCGCGTCCGTCAGTCCGAACTTGTTGGCGGGTTCGGCGCCGACGTCCCTCAGCCGCGCCCCGGGCCGGCCGTACCAAGCCATTATTTTCGCTTCGTTCCGCGAAGATCGCGCGTCGCTGGCCACCTCCCACTCGGCTATCGTGGGAAGTCGCTTCCCTCGCGATTCGCAATACCTCCGGGCGGCGAACCAAGAGACGTGGGTGACGGGGAAACGCGCCTCGCCCTTCGCGAAGGCCGCGTCCCCAAGCCAATGAGCCAGGTAACCGCCGTCGGCGAACAGCGGCTGTATCTTGGATTTTGAGAATTGCGGGAAAGCCGTGACGAAGGCCAGGAACTCTTGGTTCGTGACCGGGGTTTTATCGACCAGGAGGGGGCCGACGACGGAGTCGGCCTCGCCCGGATCCCTGAACAGCGGCGAATAAACGCTTTTCGGCAATTTGACTTCCGCCGCGGGAACGGCGAGCGGAAAAACAAACAGCAGGAAAACCGCCGCCGCTTTCATTTATTTCACCCGCTTCACTTCATCGACGCTGACGGCCTCGCCTTTGTTGCCGAAACTGTTCCTCACGTAGGTCAACACGCTCGCGACGTCGTCGTCCGACAGATCCAACCCGGGCATCACGCTGTTGTACGTTTTGCCGTTGACCGTGATCGCCCCTTGGAGGCCGTCTTTCACGACCCTGATGGACCGGGCCTTATCAGCCATCAGGAAATCGGAATTCGCCAGGGGTGGAAAGGCGTCGGGAACCCCTTGCCCGTTCTCCTGGTGGCAGGCGGCGCAGTTGGTTTTATAAACGATGGCCCCAGCCGCCATGCGCTCCGTGAAGTTCGTGGGCGCGGGCGCGGCCTTTTGTTCCATCGAAAGCGGCTGGAGCGCCTGGCCCTCGGGCAGATAGATCGCGTCGACCGTCTTGCCGGTATAAACGCGCGGGTTGGGTTTGCCATCGACTTTTATCATCCCTATCGCGCCTTTGTTGAAGGCGCGGAAGAGGGAGTGATCGACGAGTATGAGGTTTCCCGGCACGTCCGCCTTGAAGTCGACGATGGCCGCTCCTCCGGCGGGTATCATGGTCGTTTGCACGTTCTTCTGGTTCAGGACCGTCCCGCCCTCTTGGTAAACGTGATCGAAAATCTCCCCGATGACATGGAACGACGAGATCAAGCCCGGGCCGCCGTTCCCGGCGAAAATGCGGATCGTCTCGCCCACGTTGGCTTTGAGCGAATGATCTCCCGCGATGGCCCCGACCGAGCCGTTGAAGACGACGTATTCAGGCTGCTCCCGGATCGCCTTCTCCATGTCGAAAGACTGCAGTCCCCGGTCCCCGAACTTTCCCTTGGTGTAGAACTCCCCTTGCATGACGTAGTATTCCCGGTCCACCTTCGGGAGACCCTCTTTGGGTTCGACGAGGATAAGGCCGTACATCCCGTTGGCGACGTGCATCCCCACCGGGGCCGTCGCGCAATGATAAACGTAGAGTCCGGGGTTCAGTGCCCGGAACGAGAAGGTGGACTTGTGGCCGGGCGCCGTGAAGGATCCCTCGGCGCCGCCGCCTTGCCCGGTCACCGCGTGAAGATCGATGTTGTGCGGGAGCTTGCTCGAAGGATGGTTCGCCAGAGTGAAGTCGACGTAATCCCCTTCGCGGACCCGGAACATGGGACCCGGAACGGTGTCGCCGAACGTCCAGAACGTGTAGTCCACCCCGTCCGAGAGGCGCTTAACGGTTTCGCGAACCTCGACCTCGATGGCCACTCGGGCCGGTGTTTTCCTGGTGATGGGCGGCGGAGCCAGGGGCGGGGCGATGAGGCTGAACGATTCCTTCGGCATCTTGTCGATGTCGACGTTGTCCCCCGCGATCTTCGCCGAGGTCGATTCCCATTTTTCAGCGCCGCCTTTGCCGAAACAGGAAACCAACGCCACGGCGATCCCGGCGATGATCACCGGGAAATGCAAATTCTTCTTCATGAAACCCCTCCGTCCCGCTCATGAAATGGCGATTTTTTTGCCGCCAGAGCCGCCGCTGAAAAACCGCGAATGAAAAATAGATGATCGCCAGACTTCGCGAGCGTCGCAAGCCCAATCGCGCCGCTCTGCCCGGAGTCCGCGCTTTTCCCGGCCCAGACCTCTCGATTAGGCGGGTGGTTCGATACAATCATACGGATGATGGGCGGGGAGACGCCGCCTGCAACAGCCCTGGCTTTGCCTTCGGATTTGAAATGCTTCTTCTTGCCCATGCGATCTGACTCCTTCTCCCGCTGTACGGGTCGATGAGCCGATCGGCTACAATCATGTCCATTCTTCAGGCTGAACGTGCTCGCCCCAGCACCCGCACTCCAGTTCACGGAAATCGAACAGCTCTACCTGAGCGGCAAAACCGATCTGGCCGATGCCATCATGAAAGCCCGCCCCGAGATCAAAGCCCGCAGGTTCCAAGT
>JAJTYM010000010.1 GCA_021463345.1 Pseudobdellovibrionaceae bacterium
AGCGTTTCGTGACTGAGTCTGCGGGCGTCCTGTTTCTTCATAAAGACAGCATACACCCTCTCACGGCTTATGTGAACTTACTTATGAACTGATTAGTAAGCATGGTCAAAGTTGTAGCGTTCTTCCGCTAATCTTTTCTCAGTTTCATAGGTCGCATTCAGTCTCCGTAAGAGTGCTGTCAACTCTTCGGGACTCATGTGTTTGTAATGTTTTGCGGGGTATCTGTTCCATGTAATTTTGCCAAATCAGAGTCATCAGTGAAAACGCCTTCCACTGCCGAGCCAAAAAGATAAGTCGTTTTTGGCGTATTTCACGGTCGTTCTTGGCCCGGGTGACCGCCAAACGTTGGCTGGGTTCTTTTGAAGGACTCGCCATCCCGTCGGCGGATTCGCTCTTTCCCAGTCATTGAGGTCCGTTTCCGCTCCGTCTGCCTTCACTTCCGTCCCACCGATTTCGAATGAAACCCGCTTGAACCGCCTGAATTCTCATGGCCCTGGGATTGCTACCCACGATGCCTTGCTTGAGACAGGCGGTCTGAGCGGCTTTTAGAGGCTTGCGAGGGGCCTGGTCGCCGGCAGAGTGCCGATGTTCGTCACCGAGGTGGAGATATGAGACGTCAGTTTTTCGTCCTGACTCTATTGGCCGCGCAGGTGGCTTGGGCCGGGTTTGAGGCCGAGCCCGCGATACGCAAGGCCTACGACCACATCGTCTTCAAGTATCTCACGCCGTATCGGTACCAAAAGAAGATCGCCGACCTCACGGAACCCTTCGTCGCCATCCATGAAGAGAGCGACGGCAAGAGGAACGAAATGCGCCTGCTCCATCATGGGGCCGCTGCCATGTACAAGCGCCTTGAGATGATGGATCGGGCGAGGACCTCCATCGAGATGGAGTATTTCATCTACAGCCCGAACAAGCGGAAGCCGAAACCCACCGAGGTGGAATACGAGGTCGCGACCAAGATCATCAACAACAAACTGATCGAGAAAGCCATTCAGGGCGTCAAGGTCCGCCTGCTCGTCGACGGCTCGGTCACGGTCTGGCAATTCAACGACGACTACGCTTCCGCGTCCAAAGAAGCGGTCCGTCGGGGCGGCGGCGATCCGAAGAACTTCCAGGTGCGTTATTACAACGTGGGCCGCATGACCGGGAAATATTCGCAGTTCCGCTCGCACCGGAAGCTGCTCGTGATCGACGATCAGGAGGCGGTCACGGGCGGCCGGAACATCGAAGACAAATATTTCGACCTCGATCACCAGTACAATTTCCTCGACAGGGACATCTGGGTCAGGGGCAGCGTCGTGGCTCCGATGCGGGCGAGCTTCGACGCGTTTTGGAACGCGGGCGTCACTTGGGAGTCAAGGGAGGCGAAACCGCCACGGCTCCTGACGGCGCTCTCCAAAAAATCGAGGGAGAAGCGCGCGGCGCGCCTGCGGGCGGCGGCGGGCTTCACGGTGTACACGGATCATGACCGCGCGATCGAAGCGAGGATCCGCGAACTCGGTGAGCGGCTTTACGGCGCCTCGGAGGCGCACGCCTGCCCGAAGGCGGTTTTCGTGTCGGATCGCCCGCTCGATTCGGTGCTCGCCCGCTGGTGCATCAACGGCAAGTTCTGCCGAAACGGTTACAAGGAGTCGTACCGCTTCGTGGAGCGCGCTTTGGGCGAATACATCAGCCGGTTGACGAGCGAGGATGAACTCGTCGTCGATTCGCCGTATTTCATGCTGAACACGCGGTCTGGGTCCCTGCTCAAGCGGCTCAGCGGGGACAAAGTGAAGATGACGGTTTTCACGAACAGCCTTGGGTCGACCGACGCCGTGTATGTTTCTTCCGCCTGGTACCACGAGGTTCACGAACTCGTTCGGGTCGGGGTGAAGGCTTACGTCCACGGATCGAAAGCCGAGCCGGGTTACCCCACGATCGATGAGAGTGTCTCCAGGGCCCGTTGGGGGACGCATTCCAAGACACTGGTCTTCGGCGACGACGCGTTCTTCGTCGGCACTTACAACATCGACAACCGTTCGAGTTTTTACAACGCCGAGATGGGCCTGATCTGCGAGGGCTCCAAGGCGCTGGCCGCGGACGTACGGGAGAACATCCTGTCGCGCTTGAGGAACTCCGCTTACCGCGTCGAGAGCGCCGACGCGGCCATCGGCGCCGACGGCCGGAGGGGCGACGCGCTCGGCGGCGCCAGCGAGAAACAGCGCAAGCTGATGGACGCCATCCGCGTGCCGGTGGAGATGCTGCAGTTCCTGATGTGAGATCCGGGACTGGCGTTTGGCGGCGGATTGCTGTAAGGTCCCTGCCTACCGTCCCGCGCCTTTGGCCGTTCGACGGGAGGAGGCCCCGTATGACGAAAGACGCCCGCCTGGCGACGAAGGCCATTCTCGCCAACGTTACGCCGACGCCCGTGATCGACAACGGATTGAGCGAAGAGCAAAAGATCGAAGCGATCGCCAAAAATTTCAAGGAGATCCTGACGACGCTCGGCCTTGACCTCTCGAACGACAGCCTTCAGGACAGCCCCAAGCGGATCGCAAAGATGTACGTGCGCGAGGTCTTCAAGGGGCTCAACGATGAGCACTTCCCCAAGATCACCGTGATAGAGAACGATATGGCGTACGATCAGATGATCGTCGTCCGGGACGTCACGATCCTCTCGACGTGCGAGCATCACTTCGTGACGATCGATGGCAAAGCCACGATCGCCTATATACCGGGCAAGAAGGTCATCGGCCTGTCCAAAATCAACCGCATCGCCGACTTCTTCTCGCGCCGCCCGCAGGTGCAGGAGCGTTTGACCAAGCAGGTCGCGGATTGCCTTTGCCAGATCCTCGGCACCGACAACGTCGCCGTGCACATCAACGCCCGGCATTACTGCGTGATCTCGCGCGGAGTGCAGGACGCGCGGAGCACGACGATCACCTCGGATCTGCGGGGGGACTTCAAGAGGCGTGTCGAGACCCGAAACGAGTTCCTGAGCCACTGCACGACGAAAACCCTGGGCCTCGAGCTCTGATGCGGACTCAAAACCCGCATGAGGCGGTTCCATGCGAAGGCGTTCCCGCTCCGGCGCCTGGGTCCGGCTTGAGTTCGGGCGTCTTGGCCCTCGTTCGTCAGAAGACGGCGATCAAGCTCAGTGCGTGCGCGCGGACCCAATCGCCGGCGAGATAATAGTAGCCGGCGTCCCCGGCGCAAGCGCCCCAGGAGTTTTTCGCGATGAAGTAGCCTCCGCCGTCGGCCTCCGGCGCGCTGGGCGGCAACAAATGGTTCGGGACCCAGCCGGTGAGCGCCATCGCGTGGGCGCCGTCGGCGCGTTCGCGGCTCCGCCCGGTCGCCGCCGGCACGAAACCGTCGTCACCGACGTTCGCGAACGAAGGCGGGACGAGAGCCGTCATGACGACCGGCACGCCCGCGCGCAGAAGTTGGCGGGCGGCTAGCAGCCCGGCATCGGGATCGGCGGCGTCGAAAACCAACGCCAGGCCGTTCACGCCGACCGGGGTCGCCGCCGTCATCGGCGCGTCATATCCGCAGTAACGGTTCGTCCCGACGGTCACGCATAGCATGCGGCCCTGGTGATTCGTCTCCGAGCAGTGGCGGCCTTGGTAGCGCTCGCACGTTCCGGCGTACCCTCGCGACTGGCCGAGGGTCTCCGTGCGCGCGTAGCCCGGGTTGTAGGACCAGACATCCTCGAAGTGGAAGCGGTAGCCGGCGAGTCGGTTTCGGCCGGAGGTGAGCAGAGGGGCGAGTCCTTCGCCGAAATCGCCGGGGCTGCGGAACCAGCGCATGTGCATCGCGTTCAGCAGATGCTGCTCGGAGAGATTGGCGTAACGCCGCTCGCGGCGCGCGACGCGGGATTCGAGCGCCGCGGTGAGCGCGAACGCGACCGAACTCGCGCGCGCGCCCTGGTTGCGCACGCAGGTGTTGGCCGGCTTCAGCGCCCAGTCCGCCGTTTTGAGGAGCCCGAGCGGGTGAGCGCCGCAGCGGCGGCCGGTTTGGTCGCCGTCGTTGCCCTCGCCGATCGCCCCGGAACCCTCCTCGGCGGAACAGTCCCCGTAGGAGCGGGGGACGCGGGCGCCGCCGTCCCTGCCGTGCAGGGAATCCAGGCGGGCGAGGAGCATCGCATTGAGCATCTTGAGCTCGGACTCGGAGATCGTGGCCGAGTCGATGGAGAGCAGATCCGTCGCTTCGGGAACGCTGACGGCGAGCAGGTCACGCAGCATGCGCTGGTTGCCGGCCGAACCAACGATTTGCTTTGCGCCCGTCAGCTCCCGCAACGCGCCTTCTTTGCCGATGAGGCTGCGCCGCAGGGTTTCCCCCCGTTGGTCGCGTATGGGGAAGGGGATGTCGCCGGCGCCCTGGATCGAGAGCACCTGCTGGACCAAGTCGGGACGCGCCGGCGCAAGCGCCAGCCTGGCGAAATCCTCGAGCCGGCGCGTTTCCTCGTCGCGCGCGTCGGTCTCGGCGGGCGCGCGCGACGGCACGTCGAGGACCAGAGAGCCGTCGCGGAAGCGATTCTCGAATTCGATCGGTCCGGCGAGCCGCGAGAGGCGGGGGATCGGGTCGGTCGCCGGGCCGAACGCGTTCTCGGTGGCATAGAGCGTTTTTTCGCCCTGGGCCGTGGCGAACGGCATGGACGAGAGAACGAGAGCTGCGAAGGCGGTCAGGGCGGGATGGTTCATGGCTCCCCCGGTCGGTTGGATCGCGGGCCCCGCGGGCCCGCGCCAGAAGATCCCTTCATGGGATGGGAGGAGTCAAAATGAGCGTGTGTGGAAATTGTGTGTAAGCGGCGAAACAAAGCGGCTCGCGCCGCTTCGTCGCTCACCTGTAGTCGTCGAGGATTCGCCGCAGGACTTCACGGGGCGGGCGGGCTTCGTCATCCGTGAGGAACGCGAGCGGTTTTTCCGTGAGGTTCAGGGTTTCCGTGAGCGTTTCCCGCGCGTGCCCCGCGTCGACGTAAAACAGGCCGGTGAGGATCTCGCCCGCTTCGCGGGCGGCGCGAAGGAGGGAGATCGCGGCCGTGCCGTCTCGAACGTCGTGGGCGCGCGAATCGAGTTTGCGCAGCGTGAGCTTCGAGCCGTCCTCCATGTCGACCGTTTCGGTCGCGCCTTCGGCGTAGTCCACCGTCTTTTCCTCGAAGCCGTGCACGAAGCCGAGCTCCTGCAGGATGACGTTGTGTTCTTTCACCTCGGCGAAGCTCTTGCGCGAACCTTCGTGGTTGGCGAAGGTGATGCAAGGCGAGACCACGTCGATGAACGCCGTGCCGTTGTGTTTGAGCGCGGCCATCAAGAGCGGCACGAGTTGTTTGGCGTCGCCCGAGAACGAACGGGCCACGAACGTGCAGCCCAGATCGATCGCCATCGAGCAGAGATCGATCGTCGAGAACGGGTTCAGCCTGCCCGATTTCTGTTTCGCGCCGAAGTCGGCCGTCGCCGAGAACTGCCCTTTGGTGAGGCCGTAGACGCCGTTGTTGGCGACGATATAGGCGATCGGGAGGTTGCGGCGCACGAGGTGAGCGAAGCCGCTGAGCCCGATGCTCGCGGTGTCGCCGTCCCCGGAGACGCCGATCATGATCAGGTTGCGGTTGGCGGCCTTGGCTCCCGTCGCGCACGGGGCCATGCGCCCGTGGATCGAATTGAGGCCCGAGGCGCGCGACAGCCAATACCCCGGCGTCTTCGACGAGCAGCCGATGCCCGACATCTTGGCGACGTCGTACGGGTCGATGCCGCTTTGGAAGAAGGCGGAGACGATGTGGTTGGAGATGCTGTCGTGGCCGCAGCCGGTGCAAAGCGTGGATTTCCCGCCGCTGTATTCGCCTCGTGAAAGCCCGAGGCGGTTGACGGTCGCAGGTGTCGTGCTCATTTGCTCACCCCTTCCATGGCGAAGATCGGCCCAGCGATGTGGGGCGCGGTGATGGGCAGGCCGTCGTAGTGGCGGACGCTCCGCATTTTCACCGCGTGGGCGGGGAATTCCGCCCTCAGGATGTCGAGCATCTGGCCGTCGCGGTTCTGCTCGACGACGTAGATGCGGTCGTGCGCGGCGATGAACCCTTCGACGTCCTCGTTGAACGGCAGCGCGCGCAGGCGCAGGTAGTTCGTGTCGACGCCGTTCCCCCGCAGGATGTCGCGGGCTTCGCGCATAGGCATGTTCGTCGAGCCGAAGGCGATGATGCCGGCCTCGGCGCCAGGCGTCCGATCGATGATCGGCGCCGGGACCACGCCGCGGGCCGTGTTCCATTTTTTGACGAGGCGGTCGACGACCTCCCGGTACTGCGGGCTGCTTTCGGTGTATTGCGCGTGTTTGTTGTGGCCGGAGCCGCGCGTGAGGAAGGCGGCTTTGTCGTCGCGGGTGCCCGGCAGAGTGCGCCAGCCGATGCCGTCGCCGTCGACGTCCTCGTAGCGGCTGTATTTCGGCAGTTTCGCCAGGGCGGCGGCGTCCAGGACCTTGCCGCGATCGAAGGGCTTCTCCGGGTACTTGAACTCATCGCCGATCCAGACGTTCATTCCGAGATCGAGATCGCTCAGGACCAGGACGAGCGTCTGCAGGCGTTCGGCGACGTCGAAAGCGGTCATGCCGAACTCGAAACATTCCTCCACGGTCCCTGGCAGCAGCAGGACGTGTTTGGTGTCGCCGTGCGAGAGCGTGTACGCGCCCAGGATGTCCCCCTGGGCCGTGCGGGTGGGCATGCCGGTCGAGGGGCCCACGCGCTGGACGTCCCAGATCACCCCCGGGATTTCGGCGTAGTAAAAGAGGCCCGCCGCCTCGCCCATGAGAGAAACGCCCGGGCCCGACGTGCAGGTCATGGCGCGCGCGCCCGCCCACGAGGCGCCGGCCACCATGGTGATCGCGGCGAGCTCGTCCTCGGCCTGAACGATCGCGAAGGTGTTTTTACCGCGCGGGTCTTTGCGGTGCTTTTCGGCCAGAGCGATGAACGTCTCGGCGAGCGAACTCGAGGGCGTGATCGGGTACCAAGACATGAACGTGCAGCCGCCGAAAATCATGCCGATCGCCGCCGCCGCGTTGCCCTCGATGAGGATCTTGCCCCGGTTCTCGCTCATTTCGGAGACGGCGAACGGAAAGTGGCCCTGGAGGCGGTCGATCGCGTACTGGCGGCCGATTTCGAGCGCCTTGAAGTTGCTCTCGAGGACCTTCGCTTTGTCCCTGAACTGGTCCCGGATCGTGGAGACGAGCGCGTCCCATTCGACGCGCAAGAGCTCGCCGAGGATGCCGACGTAGACCATGTTCACGAGGAGTTTTTTGAGTTTGATCGCGTCGGTCGCCTGGTCGACGAGCTCGCGGAAGTTGACGCCGATGTTCCGGGTGTCGTCGCGCAAGGCGCTCGCGTCGATCTTGATCTCGGCGTTGTAGAGGAAGACGCCGCCGGGTTTCACCTTTTTCATGTCGTCGAGGGCCGTCTGCGGGTTCATTGCGACGACGATGTCGACGTCTTCGCGGCGGGCGGTGTAGCCGTCTTTGTTCACGCGGATGGTGAACCAGGTCGGCAAGCCCGCGATGTTCGACGGAAAGAGGTTCTTGCCGCCGACGGGCACTCCCATGCGGAAGATCGCCTTGAGCAGGATGTTGTTGGCCGATTGGCTGCCGCTCCCGTTGACGGTCGCGATCTCGATCACGCAGTCGTTGACCGTTTGGGAAGCGGCCTGAACCGCAACGGTCGACGGCCGCGCGGCGGTGGTTGTTTCCATGGGTGACGCCTTCTTGCTTGGGTTTTGACGGAACGCCAGATTAGCCCTCGGAAGACAGGGCGTCAAAAGGCGCGAAAAGAGAGAAGGCGGGGGCAAGGGCACGGCCCGTAGCGTCATGGTCGCGTCGTTCAGTCTTCGGCCTCGTCCTCGTCGGGCCCGAAGGGCAGGCGGGCCTCGATCGGAACCGGTTCTTGGCGTGGCTGCTCGCTCAACTCGCCCTCGGGGCGGAACGCGGCCGGATTGATGCGTGTGACGAACTCTTTGTAACGTGCGTAGATGAGATCGATCGGCCCCGGCGGGTGGACCGGGCCGACATGGATGGTCAATACGCCGGGTTTGGCGAAAAAACGCCCCTTCGGCCACAATTCCGTCGTTCCCTCCAGGTACAGAAACAGGAGCGGCGTCGTGGTTTTCTCGGAGAACAGGCTCACTCCCCGTTTGAATTCCTGGATGTAGCCGTCCTTTGAACGCGTGCCCTCGGGGAAAATGATCAACCATATGCGTTCGAGGTTCCTGAGCAGCGTGACGCAGAGCTCGACGGCTTCGCCTTTTTTATCTTTGCGGTCGATCGGGATCGCGCCGAGGCAGTGCTTGGAGAAGAAAGTGAACAGGGGGTTGGTGAAAAAGTAGTCTTTCGCCGCCGCTATGTACACGTCCATCCAGTAGCGGAACGGGATCGCGGCGGCGATGGCGACCGCGTCGAGGTGGCTCGAATGGTTGGCGATCACGAGCAGGCGCGGGTAGTTCTTGTAGATCTCGTGGAAGTCGCCCCTGACCTTCAGGCGTATGTACATGCGGAAAAACCACTGCTTGAGAATGACCGACCAGATCCAGCGGAGGACGATGCTGTTGAGATCGAGGTGGCGGGTGAACAGCGGCAGGTGCTTCAGGTAGACCGGGAGCCTCATCCACTGCTCGTTCTCGTAGTCCCAGTCCTTCATATGAGCCCGGCTTGGAGGCTGTACATCGCGTAGTAGAAGATGGGCGCGACGAAAATCGTGCGGTCCATGATGGTCAACAGATCGCCGCGGCCGATGATGAAATAGCCGGCGTCTTTGATGCCGAGGTCGCGCCGGATCACCGAAAGGGTCAGGTCGCCGATGCTCCCGCCCAGGGCCGCGACGAGGGCCGACGCGATCCAATACGGCTCCGACCGCACGGGCAGGAGGTGGCGCATGCCCCAGGCGAGCAGGAGGGTAAGGGCGACGGCGACGGCGAAAGCCTCGAGGTTCCGTCGCGGCGTGATGCGGTTGAAGAGCTTGACGTGGCCGATGTGGCGGCTCAGGAGCAGGTACATGTTGTCGCACGTTTCGGTGAGCAGGACGATGTAGATCACCATGTAGGGCCCGCTGTCGAGCTGCCAGATCCAGCCGAGGTGCATGAACGACCAGCCGAGGAAGCTGAACGCCATGAGCGTCAGGCTCATGTATTGGATCATCTGCTTGGCGGAATTGCGCAGGATCGGGATCAGGCAGATGACGCCGAGGAAGATCATCGGCGCCGAGTTGTACAGGTCCAGCCGGTCGGTATGGACGCAGAACGCGAGGCCGACGATGAAGACGTACGTCGCCCAAACGAAGTTGCTGCGGTGGTACATCCCCATCATTTGGAAAAAGGTTTTCGCGCCCATGATCGCGACGAGCGTGAATACGATCAGCGGCCACGGCGGGGAAAGGCCGAGGAAGAGCAGGAGCACGGGCGCCGCGAACGACCAGCTTTGCAAGGACGCCCAGTTCGCGTACCACGTCGTGCCCCGGTGGCGCAGGACGAACGACGGGACGCCGAGGGCGAGCAGGCCGCCGAGGATCACGTACACGGTTTCGCGATAGAGCGGGTCGCTCCACAGCATCAGGTTGGGGCTCATGCGTCGGCCCCGATGTTGTGGTCCTTGATCTTCTTGTAGAGGCTCGAACGCGAGATCCCCAGGAGGGCCGCGACTTTTTCGATGTCGCTCTCGGCTTTGAGCGCCAGCCGGATCAGGCGAGCTTCGTAGTCGGCCAAGAGGCTGTTCAGGCCGCGGGCCAAGTCCACGGTCGACCCGGTATCAGGATCGCGGGCGCCGCCGCCGGCGGGCAGGACGCGGCCCACGTCCTCGACACGCACGATCGGCAGGGGGGAATGCAGGCTCAGCTGCTCGCAGACGCGCTTGAGCTCGCGTACGTTGCCTGGCCAGGCGTGTTGCCGCAGGCGCTCTTTCGCGTCCTGTGACAGGGTTTTGTTCCGCCGCGGCCGCTCGCGCTCGAGGAAAAAATCGGCGAGCGCCGGGACGTCGCCCGCGCGCGCGCGCAGGGGAGGAAGCGCGATGCGCTTGCCGTTCAGGCGCCAGAGGAGGTCTTCGCGGAACTTCCCGTCCTTGACCATTTGCGCGAGGTTCTGGTTGCTCGCCGCGATCACGCGCACGTTGACCTTTACGGTGTCTTTCGCGCCCACGCGGCGGATCTCGCCGCTTTCGAGGAAACGCAGGAGTTTCGCCTGCTGCGACAACGGCAACGCCTCGATCTCGTCGAGGAACAAGTCCCCGTTGTGCGCGGCTTCGGCGAGGCCCATCTTGTTCTGGTCGGCGCCGGTGAACGCGCCGCGGACGTGGCCGAAAACCTCGCTCTCGAACACGTTTTCGGGCAGCGCCGCGACGTTGACCGTGATGAACGGCCGCGCGTCTTCCTGCCCGTGGATCAGGCTCGCGACGACTTCCTTGCCCGTGCCGGATTCGCCTTCGATGTAGATCGGCCCAGGCTCCCCCTTGAGGGCCGCGATCTGCCGGAGAACGTCGCGGGACTCGGCGCTGTCGCCGATCCACACCGCGCGGGCGGGTTTGCCGCGCGCGGCGGCTTCGCGCAGCAGGAGCAGGGCCTCGATCTTTTCGAGCGTGAGCTCGATTTCCTCCGGGCTCAGGGGTTTGGCGAGGAACCGCGAGGCGCCGGCCTTCAGGCAGCTCTCCATCAGGTCGCGGTCGAGATCGCCCGAGATCGCGACGATCTCGAGGTGCGGGTCCGAGCCGTGCAAATGCGCGACGACGTCGACGCCCTCGGCGCGCGCGGAATTTTTGCTCAGGTGCATGTCGACGAACGCGGCGTCGAAGGGCTCTTTCGGCACCTCGGCGCGGGAATTGGCCGGGACCACGCGCCATTGCTCCGGCAGGCACATGCGGATCGACTGGATGACGAGATCGTCGTCGTCGACGACGAGCAGCTTTAATCTTTGGTCGGCCATGCCGCACTCCATTGAACGTGAATGAAGCGATCCGCGTTTATCCTATTCAACTCGGGTCGCCTGTGACAATACTTAACCGTCCTCGGAGCAGACCGGATGGAGCCCGCATGCCTCAGTCAGCCATGACCCAGCCAGCGAAAATTTTTCAACGCGATCCTTTCCGCATCCTCTTGGTTGAAAATATCCATCCGAGGGCCAGGGAAGTGTTCGAACGCGAGGGCTGCCAGGTCCGCTTGGAGACGCGCGCGCCTTCGGAAGCCGAACTCATGGAGTGGATCGGGGAGTATGACGTCATCGGGATCCGCTCGAAGACGAAACTCACGGGGAGCGTCCTGGGCGCCAACAAGGAACTGCTCGCGGTCGGGGCGTTCTGCATCGGCACCGACCAGATCGACACGGGGCGGGCCGGCCTCCTCGGCGTACCCGTTTTCAACGCGCCGTACAGCAACACGCGTTCGGTGGCCGAACTCGTGATGGCCGAAATCGTGGCGCTCTCGCGCCATCTCGGCGACCGCAACATGGAGACTCACAAGGGCGTCTGGCTCAAGTCCGCGGCGGGCGCGCGCGAAATCCGCGGCAAGACGCTCGGGATCGTGGGCTACGGGCACATCGGCAGCCAGGTTTCGGTGCTCGCCGAGGCGTTCGGGATGCGCGTCGTGTTTTTCGACGTCGTCAAAAAACTCCCGCTCGGCAACTCGCAGCCCATGGAATCGCTCACGGATCTCCTCAAAGCGGCGGACTTCGCGACCTTCCACGTGCCCGACACGCCACAGACGCGCAACATGATCGCGGCCCCGCAACTCAACGTGATGAAGCGCGGGGCGCACCTTATCAACGCGAGCCGCGGCAGCGTGGTCAACATCGATGATTTAGCGGCGAGCCTCAAGGCCGGGCATACGGGCGGGGCGGCGATCGACGTGTTCCCGCAGGAGCCGGCGAGCAACGGCGAGACGTTCGTTTCGCCGCTCCAAGGCGTCAAGAACGTCATCCTCACTCCCCATATCGGCGGCAGCACGGAGGAAGCGCAGGAAGCCATCGGCATCGAGGTCGCCGAGAGCCTTTTGCGGTTCCTCAAGACGGGCAGCACCCGCGGCGCCGTCAATTTCCCCAACGTCGACCTGCCCGTCATGCACGAGGACGCGCACCGCATGCTCAACGTCCACCGGAACGTTCCCGGGGTCTTGAGCGACATCAACAGCGTCGTTTCCGACCTGAACGTCAATATCCAGGCGCAGTCGCTTTCGACCAACGCGTCGATCGGCTACCTGGTCATGGATATGGCCAAAGTCGAAGCGGACCAGGTCGGGGAGCGGGTGCGGGATCTCGAAACCAGCATCAAGACCCGTATCCTCTACTGATCCACGGCGTCGACGGGGGATCGGCCCTCAGTCGAAGATTTTCCCCGGATTGAGGATGTTGTCCGGGTCGAAGACTTTCTTGATCCCTCTCATCAGGGCGATTTCCTCGGGGCTGCGGGAGTAGGCGAGGTACGGCTTCTTGACGAGGCCCACGCCGTGCTCGGCCGAAATCGAGCCGCCGTATTTCCCGACCACGTCGAACAGGAGTTTGTTGGCGAGCGAGCACTTGCGGACGAACTCGTCCTTCGGAAGGTCCTCCGGCTTGAGGATGTTGATGTGCATGTTGCCGTCGCCGATGTGGCCGAACCAAACGACCTCGAAATCGGGGTAGTTCGACTTGAGGACGGCGTCGACGTCGCGCAGGAAGCCCGGGACATTGGCGATGGTGACGGAGATGTCGTTCTTGTACGGGCTGTAGGGGGCTGTCGCCTCGCTCACGTCTTCGCGCAGCCGCCAAAAGTCCCGCGCCTGTGCTTCGCTCTGGCTGATCGCGCCGTCGATCGCCCAGCCCTTTTCGACGCACGTTTCGAACGTCTCGAGGATGCGGCTTTCGGTGTCGCCCCGCGTGTTCTCGATTTCGACGAGCAGGTAGTTGGGCGCATCGAGGGAGAGCGGCTTGCTCAAGCCGGTGTGCTCCACGACGCGCCTGAGCGCGACGTCGGAGAAAAACTCGAAGGCGGTGAGGGGGAGCTGGTCGCGGAACTCGCGGAAGACGCCCATGATCGCGTCGAGCGTCGGCACGCCCAGGAGGACGACGGTGAGCGGCTTCGGCGGCACGGTGAAGCGGAGGGTGGCTTCGGTCACGAAACCGAGCGAACCCTCGCTGCCGATGAACAGGTGCCGGAGGTCGAAACCAGTGGCGTTCTTGACGAGACCTTTGTTGAGTTCGAGGATGTCGCCCACTCCGGTGACGACCTTGAGGCCCGCCACCCATTCGCGCGTCAGGCCGTAGCGGATGACTTTGATGCCGCCGGCGTTGGTGGCGATGTTGCCGCCGATGTGGCTCGATCCACGGGCCGCGAAATCCACCGGGTAGAAGAACCCGCGGTCGCGAACGTGCGTCTGCAGCGTTTCGGTGATGACGCCCGCCTGGCACGTCACGGTTCGGTCGACGGGGTTGAAATCGAGGATCTTGTTCATCCTCTCGAAACTGACGACGATCTCGCCTTTCTCCGCGACGGCCGCGCCGCTCAGCCCGGTGCGCCCACCGCTCGGCACGAGCGCGGCTTTCATTTTGCGCGCGAAGCCGACCAGTTCCGCCACCATTTCGCTCGAGGTCGGGAAAACGACAGCGCTCGGTTTCGGGTCGTAGTGCTTGACCCAATCGCGACCGTAAGCGGCGAGGCTCTGGGGGTCGGTGAGCACGTCGGAAGCGGGGAGGAAGGAACGCAGGCCGGAAACGATGTTCTGATCCATGCATGAAGACTACCGGATCGGGCTGCGCCTGGCACCCAGCGATTCAACAAAAAAGATTCTGTTCCGGCGCCCGGGTTCGGCTCGGGCGCGCGCGGCACGGAGACGAACCCGGGCGTCATCGCTTCAGCGCAGAGCGGAAAGTTCCGCGAATTCCCCGCAGCCGGAGAGATCGAACTCTTCCCCGGCCAGGCGCGCCTCATGGATTTTCCCCAGGATATCGAGCGCGAGTTCCACCGCCCGATCCCGCGTCGCGCCTTTTTTCGAGCAGAGCTCCTCGGCGATCAGGCCGAGTTCGCTGATTTCGGGAAGGCCGTAGGTTTTCCCCGTCCCCTTCAACTTGTGGAATTCGGTTTCGAGCAGATCGGTCTCGCCCGCCCGCCAGAGCTTGGCGGCGTTCTCGATCTTCTCGGGAAGGCTCTTCAAGTAGTCGCGTTTCAGGCCTTCGAGGATTTCCTTCAATTCCGGAGTCATGCCGCCCCCCGCCCGCGTTCCGCCGGCACGTCGTCCGCGTCGGGGCTGTGACCGGTTTGATCACGCCACTTGGGCAGCGTGAAGTAGAAAGTGGCGCCTTTGCCTTTCTCGGAATGAACGCCGATCGTGCCCCCGTGCTCCTCGACCAGCGCGCGGGCGATCGTCAGCCCCAGGCCCGTGCCCTTGACGATCGGGCTCTCGGGGCTCGAACTCTGGCGGAACTTCTGGAAAATCAGCTCCTGGTCCTCGGGCGCGATGCCGATGCCTTGATCCTGCACCTGGACGAGCATCTCTCCGTTGCGGGTTTTCGAAGCGAAAACCGAGACTGTTCCGTCCTCGGGGCTGAACTTGATGGAATTGGATACGAGGTTGGTGAGGATCTGTTGCATGCGGTCGCGATCCATGTAGACCTCAAGGCCGGGGCGCGGTTGGACGGCGATGCGCACTTTGGCCGCGTTGGCGAGGCCCACGAGGCTCTGCGCCGTCTTATGCATCATTTCGTCCCAGTTCACCCAGTCCCCCTTGAGCGGCAGCTTGCCGGCCTCGATCTTGGCCAGATCGAGGAGGTCGTTGATGAGGCGGATGAGGCGGTCGGTCTCGCTTTCGGCGATCTTCAGGAGCTTCTCGGCTTGGGGCTCGAGCCGGCCCATCACGCCGCTGGTGAGCAGGCTGAGGGAGCCTTTGATCGACGTCATCGGCGTGCGCAGCTCGTGGCTCGTGATGCTCAGGAAGTCCGACTTCGCCTGGTCGAGCGATTTGAGCTCGTCCATGTTGTTGATCACCCTCTGCGCGAGCGAGTTGAAGGTGCGCTGCAACTGCCCGAGCTCGTTGCTTTCGGGCTCGGAGAACTGGAACGAATAGCGGTCGACGAGGAAGTCCATCATCCGTCGTGAGAGCCTGTCGATGCCGCGGAAAACGCTCGCGCGGACGGTGAGCCAGAGCATGAAAAGGCCGACGAGCGGCAGCAGGGCGGTGACCGCCGCGTTCTGCTTGAGTTTGCGCTCGGCCTCGCGCTGGCGGAGAAGCGCGTCGTTGAGGGTCCTGCGCTCGCTGTCGACGAACGCGAGCACGCGGCGACGGAGCGCTTTGGGGTCTTTTTCGTTGTAGGCTTGGATGATGTCGCTCAACAGGTTCGCGCGCGGGTCGCGGCCGAGCTCCTTGCGCTTCTCCTTGAGCCGTCCGGCGAGCTTCGGCGAGTAGGAGGTGGCGTCGAGGAACAGGACCTGCGCGCGCAATTCGAGCACGTCGCCGATCTGGCCCTGGGCGCGGTCGTAGTCCTCGTACGTGCGGATCGAGGCCTGGCCGAACCAGGCCATGCCGGTCACGACGAGGAGCACGATCATCGCCAGGCGCGCGCGGATGGAGCTCATGACGCCGCCAGGCCTTTCTCCCGGAGGATCTCGTCGATGCGCCCGCAGATCGCCTGCGGGTCGAACGGTTTGCCGATGAAGCCGGCGCCGAGCGCCAGGAACTGCTTGATGTCCTTCTCCTCGCTTTTCGCGCTCAGGAAGATGATGGGCGTCGAGGTGACGCCGCGGCTCTGGAGTTCACGGGCGACCTCGAGGCCGGCGAGCTTGGGCATCATGCCGTCGAGGATGATCAGGTCGAACCCGTCCTTGAGCGCGGCGTCCAGGGCTTGCGCCCCGTCGCTCGCGACGGTGACCGCGTGCCCGCCGATCTTCTCCAGGCACAGCTGGGTGATGACGGAGACGTTCGGGTCGTCTTCAGCCAGGAGGATCTTCATGTTCGGTCTCCTTTCGGCGTCTATCAGGCCGATTTCCGGCTCGCTTTCGTGGCGTGCGAGTAAATCCAGGCGCGTATCTTCTGCAGGACCGCCTCTTCCGCCCCGACGAACATCACGCGCGTCTCGTAGGCGCCGCTCGCCAGCTGCACGGAACTCAGGACTTTCATCGGCGGCGGCTCGCAGCCGATCTGCGCGAACAGATCGGTGTCGACGCGCACGAGCGCGCCCTCGGTCAGCTTATGCGGCGATGTCGCGACGAGCCCGAGCTCGGAAACCGAGCGCATCTCGATGGGCAGGGTGAGATGGCCGCGGTGGGCGAAGTTGGCGCGGGCGAAATCCAGTTCAGCCGCGCTGGAGTCCTCGGACCGCTTGGCGAGCAGGGTCTCGACTTTTTTGAGGAACAGCATCGGGTCGATCGGCTTGAGGATGTAGTCGTCGACGCCGAGCTCGAGCGCCCGCTCGATGTCGCGCCGTTCGCGCCGCCCGGTGAGCATGGCGATCGGGAGCTTCGCCCAGCGTTTGTCGGCGCGCACGGTTTTGACGAGGTCGTAGCCGGTGTGGGCCGGCATGTTCACGTCGGTGATCATGGCGTCGCAGCCGTGGTCGCGCAAAAGTTGCACGGCTTCCAGAGCGCCTCCCGCCGTGAGCACGTCGTGCCCGGCTTGCGCGAGCAGCGCGCGCCCGAGAGTCAGGATTTCCTGGTCGTCGTCGACCAGAATGATTTTCGCCATGGAGGCTCCTCCGGCGTCCCTATCGGCTTGAATTCGGTCGGATTTGATGGCCTTCGCCGAACAATCCCTGAAAGCCGCTTCGCGGCCCGGTCGGCGTCGCGACTTACGTCCGGTCGCGCGCCCGGTCCTCCGGCGCGTCGGAGCGGAAGACCGCGTAGACGGGACAGAAGCGCCAGGCCGCGGTCGCGATCAGACCCATCCCGACGTAGGCCCAGAGGGGCCCTCCGGCGATGCCCCACGCGGCCATCGCGACGCCGATCAAAAACCTGAAGCATCGGTCCCAGCCGGCCATGTTGATGCGCATGAGCGGATCATAACCTCGTCTTCCGCCGCCGGTCGAGTCGAGGAAACGGCCGGTCGCCCGCGCGAGTCTGGGGAGAATGCGGTGGACGCCTATCCTCTCCTGCCGGATGATGTGGCTCTATGGCGAGTTCACGCGAGGCGATCCCGACCGATTTCACCAGGCTTTTCGGTATCCGGTACCCGATCATCGGCGCGCCGATGTTCCTCGTTTCCAACGTCGAGATGGTCGTGGCCGTGTCCGAGGCCGGCGGCATCGGGACGTTCCCGGCGCTCAACTTCCGGCCGGTCGAAGCGTATCGAAGCGCGTTGAGGGACATCGCCGCGCGCACGAGCAAGCCTTGGGGCGTGAACATCATCGTCAACAAAAGCAACGCGCGCCGGAAGGAAGACCTCAGGCACGCGCTCGACAACGGCGCGCGCCTCCTGGTCACCTCGCTCGGCAGCCCGGCCGAGGTCATCCGCGAGGCGCATAAAAGCGGCGCCAAGGTTTTTTGCGACGTCACCAATCTCCAGCACGCGCAGAAAGCCCAGGACCTCGGCGCCGACGGCGTGATCGCGGTGGGCGTTGGCGCGGGCGGGCACGCCGGTCCCGTGTCGCCGATCGTGCTGGTCCCTTGGCTCAAGGAGAAACTTCGGATCCCGATCGTCGCCGCCGGAGGTTTCGCGAGCGGCCGCACGATCGCCGCCGCGCTCGCCCTGGGCGCGTCGGCCGCGCACGTCGGCACGCGGTTCATCGCGAGCGTCGAGGCCGGGGTCGACGGCGCGTACAAAAAAGCGGTCGTCGACGCGACCCCGGAAGACATCGTCATGACCACGAGGATCTCGGGCACTCCGGCCGCGGTCATCAGGACGCCGTACGTCGAGAAACTCGGTCTCGACCTCCACTGGGCCTTGAAAGCGCTCAAGGACCAGCCGCGCGCGAAAAAATACGTCGTGCCGCTCATCCATTGGCTGGGCATGCGGCAATTGGAGGAGGCGGCGAACAAACCGACGTGGAAAACGGTTTGGTCGGCGGGCCAGAGCGTGGGGCTCGTGCACGACATCCTGCCGTGCGCGGAAATCATGGAGAGGCTCGTCGGAGAATACTTCGACGCGGTCGCGGGCATGCCGAAATGAGGGCGCCATCCGCGCGGCTTCGGCCGCGGGATTCACCGGGAACGGAGAGTATGAAGTTCGCTTTGTTGGATCTCAAGAAAATCGACCCGATCAAACTGACGGCCAGGATCCCCAACGAAACGCTGAGGAAACGCGTGCTCGACGTGGTGATGACCGTGAGCGTCCCGTTCAACCGTTGGCTCGGCTTCCGATTCGAGCGGATCGGGGAGGATCGGGTCGTCGTGATCTCGCCGCCGCGCCGGCTGCGCGAGAACCATGTCGGCGGCGCGCACGCCTGTTGCCTCGCGCTCATGGGCGAGTACGCGGCCGGAATGTGCATCGCGTCCCATTACGGAATCGACGGGCATCGACTCATCATCGGCAAGCTCGACATCGATTACCACAAGCAGGGCCGCGGCTGGCTGCGCGCCGAGGCGTCCGCGCCCACCGCTTGGCCCGAGCCCCGCGACGGAGAGGCGTGGATCGACATGGAAACGAGGATCACCGACTCGAAAGACGGCCATGTCGCGACCTGCAAAACGAAGTGGCAGCTCAAAGACTGGTCGCGCGTCCGCGAGAAGTGACCCGCGTGCCGCCTGGCGCGAGCGCGCCCCAGCCGTCGTCGGTCAACCGGCGCTGAGGGCTTGTTTGAGCTCGCCCGACTCGTACATCTCCATCATGATGTCGCTGCCGCCGACGAGTTCCTTGTCGACGTAGAGCTGCGGGATGGTCGGCCAATTGCCGTACTCTTTGATTCCTTGGCGGATGTCGGGATCCGAAAGCACGTCGACGGCGTGGAAGTCGACGTTGAGCGCGCCCAGGATGGCGGTCGCGCGGGCCGAAAAACCGCATTGCGGGAACTGGGGCGTGCCTTTCATGAAGAGCACGACTTTGTTGTCAGCGAGGATCTTCTCGATTCTTGATTTCACGTCGGCCATCGCGGTCTCCTGTCCCGTTTGAGCTGTCAACCTTGCTTGAGCGAGGTTTTGATCGTCAGGGCGTGGACTTCGCCGGTTTTCAATTCGGCGTCGAATACGTTCATGACGTGTTTGTGTTGTTGGATTCGGTTCATGCCTTGGAACGCGTCGCTTTGCACCGAAACCTGGTAGTGGTCATGGGTTCCGGTCAAATCGACGACCTCCACGAGTCCACCGGGGTAGGCTTGCTCAAGGCGTCTTTTCAACTGCTCAGGTGTCATTACATTCGCTTTCGGGATTTCGTCAGGGACCGGTTCTAACAAAAACCTTTACGCAGCGCAAGGTTATGGCTATCGGGAAAGGCTCTATTCGTATATGATGCCCTGCATGATCGATGATCCCCACGAGCGCGAGCGACATATTCGACGGGAGCGCGCCAAAGCTCGGGAACTCAAACAGAGCCAATGGTGGCGGCAGCAAATCGGTCCCGGGATCTGTCGCCATTGCGGCGCCAAATTCGCCAGGCATGAACTGACCATGGATCATCTCATTCCGCTCGCGCGCGGGGGGAAGACGGTCAAGAGCAATGTCGCCGTCTCATGCCGGTCCTGCAACGCGGCCCGAAGCCACGTTTTGGACGTGGAAAGAACATTCGAAGCGTTCGCGCCGCCCTCCGACGGACCCTGACCGTGGTGGGAGGGCGTTCACGTCACCTCGACGCGTCCATCACGTCGATCAGCTCGATTTCGAAAATCAGAGGCGCGTTCGGCGGGACTTCCGTGCGGGCGCCGCGTTTCCCGTAGGCCATTTCGCTCGGGATGATCAACCGGCGTTTCCCGCCGGTCTTCATGTCTTTGAAGCCTTCGTCCCATCCCTTGATCACTTTTCCCGCGCCGAGGAGAAAGCTCCACGGCTCGTTGCGCTTCAAGGACGAATCGATCTGCTTGCCTTTCCCCCCCGGCGCGGTCGAATCGTACAGCCAGCCGGTGTAATGGACTTTCACGCTCTTGCCTTTGATCGCGGGCTTGCCTTTGCCGATGACGATGTCCTCGACCGTCAGGCGTTTGGGGTCGTTCGGATTTTTCGCCGGTTCGGTTTTTTTCGCCGTGGGCGGCGGGGCGGGAGGGGGCGGAGCCGGGGTTGACGCTGGCTCCTCGGCCGGGGGAGTTTGCGCGCTCGCGAGCGCGATGAAAAAGAGGCTGGCGAAGATGAACGCGGCCGTGCGCATAGCTGTCGACTCTCCAGAGGGTTGAGGGATCAGGCGTATGTTAGTCACGCTCGCGCGCGGCGAGCAAGGTCGGAGAGGTCCAGGCCCTTGGGCTAGATGGCGCCTAATCGCCCCGTCGCGCGCGGGAATCCCCTCGAGTCCGGCGATCGGTGCTTGTAGAGTCTCAGGTCTTCGATTCGGGGCCGGCAGCTTTGGATGATTGTCTTTTCAAACGTTTATTGCTTTGATGGGGACGATTCGTCGCGTTTCGCCGTGTGTTATGCATCGCGTGATCTCGTTCTGACGCGTCCTACGACGTGCGTGACCGATGCATTTGCGCGATCGACGCATTTGTTGGGTGCTTTGTTGGGAAGGAAAAACGCGAGTGACCAAAAAGATCACCAGTAGCAGCACAGCCGAATACTTCGCCAAGAACCTGCAGCAGGTCGGCTTTTCGTCGCCGACCAAAGCCGTGTTGACGACATTGAAGGAAGCCGTCGACAACGCGCTCGACGCCTGCGAGGAGCACGATCTCCTGCCGGAGATCCGCGTTTCGATCAAGAAAGTCGGTTCCGGCGCGTCCAAGAGCACGGATCTGGTCGAGATCGCCGTCGAGGACAACGGGCCCGGCATCGACCCCGACGACCTCGCCAAGGTCTTCGGCGAGTACCTCGCGTCCTCGAAGTTCGGCCGCGGGCAGTGCACCCGCGGGCAGCAGGGGATCGGCATCTCGGCCGCCACCACGTGGGCGCAGCTGACCAACGCGATGGGCGCGCGCGTGACCACCAAGACCGCGCGCATGCGCAAGGCCGTGTCGGCGATCGTCGACGTCGACATCAAAGGGAACAGGGGCGTCCTCAAGAAGAAGGACACGATCGACTGGGACATCCCGCACGGCACGAAAGTGGAGTTCCGCATCGACGGCCGCGTGCAGCTCAACGGCGACGGCGGCCTGCTCACCTATCTCGAGGGCACGACGCTCGTCAACCCGCACCTCACGCTCCACTACGAGCTGCCCGACCTTGAAACGAAAACGGTCGAGCGCGTCAGCCAGGTTTTGCCCGATGTCCCCTCGGCGACGTTGCCGCATCCCCACACGATGAAGCTCGGCGAATTCATGACCCACGCCCACCTCTACGGCAAGGTGGATTTCTCCAAGTTCCTCAAGACGGGCTTCTCGCGCGTGACCGACGTGACGATCAAGGAGTTCGTCAAAAACGGCATGCCCAGGGCGCTCGTCGACAAGCCCGTCATGAGGATGAGCGAGGAGGAGTTCAAGACCGCCTTCAGCGTGATCCAGAAGACCGAGCTCCAGCAGCCGTCGACCCGCTCCGTGCTCACGGTGGGCGAAGAGGCGCTCTCGAAATCGATTTTGCGATTGGGCGAGGTCGATTTCTTCTCGGTCATGACGCGCAAACCGCGGATCTGCGACTTCAAACCGGTCGTCGTCGAGGTGGCCCTCGCGCGGTTCCTCGATCGAGGCGCCGGCGACGAGCCCGTGCAACTGCTGCGTTTCGCCAACCGCGTGCCGCTGCAATTCGATAAATCCGCGTGCGCGATCACGAAGGCCGTGGAAAGCGTCAACTGGCGCGCGTACGGGCTCGGGCAGAGCAAGGACAGTTTGCCGCTCGGGCCTTACGTCTTCGCGGTCTCGGTGGTCTCGCCGTTCATCAAGTTCAAGAACGCGTCCAAAGAGACGATCGACGGCTCCGACGAATTGATCGAGGAGATCCGCCGCGCGCTGATGCAGGCGGGTCAGAAGCTTTCCCGCCACATCCGCAAGGAGTCGCGCGAGGCCGATCTCGAGCGGAAATTGCAGCACATCGAGCAGTTCGGGCCGATCCTGGTCGAGGGGCTCGTGCGGATCGTCGGCGCTCCGGAGTCGCGCAAGAAGCGCGCGGAGGACGGCCTCAAGAAACTCCTCGGCCGCGACACGCGCGACGCCGAGGCGGCCCTCTCCGACGCGCAGACGAAACTCGCGGCGCTCAAGGAGCGCGAGCGCAGGCTCGGCATCGGCGGGAACGTCGAGGAGCCCGACGCGGAAGATCGAGCGGGGGGAGATGCCGCGGCGAGCGGATCCCCGCCGGCGGCGCGCAAGGGCAAGCCGGGCGGGACGTCCAAGGCTTCCAAGGCGGCGGGAGAGGCGGTCTCCGCGAGATTCGCCGCGACAACCACGAAGGCGACGGGCCCGGCGTCCACGAGCGCGACGTCCACGGGCAAGAAAGCCTGACATAAGGAAGCAATCATGACGGATAAAATCATTCGCATCCGAAACCTGACCAAAGACATCCCCAAAGAGGCGAAGACCCTCTGTGACGCCGTCCTGAGGGAGCTCGAGAACGCCAATCGCCCCGTGCTGGAGGCGGTGAAATGCTCGCTCGACAACAGCGAGTACGACCCGAAGGTCGGCTACCTCACGCCCGGCGACAAGCGCGTGCGCACGGAGCTTAACGTTTCGAGCGTGCAGAAGATGGCGCGCGTGGTTTTCCTGCTGGAGATCCTCCTCGACAACCTGAAGTCGGGGATGGTGAACACGAAGCGCGAGGTCTATTACATCTCCAAAGGTAAAGTGAAGGGCACGCCTTCCCTCAAACCGCTCGATTTCGCCGACCAGGACGAGTCGGACTCGATCATCGATTTCATCGGCGACATGATGGAAGTCTATCGCGAGGAGCTCAACTGCTTCGCCAACGACCGCGGCGGCCAGACGTACTCGCAACAGCTCGTCGTGACGGAAACCTTGCCGGACGGGGAAACCGCCACGATCGATCTGAGCACGCTCGGCACCTCCCCCTTTCAGCCGAAGAACAAGCCGCAGGCGCTCAAACTCAAGGCGAAAAAGAAGATCGATTTCTGCCTGGTCGTCGAATCGGAAGGCACGGCCGGCACGCTCGTCGCCAACGGCATGACCAAGCGGCACAACTGCATCGTCATGGGCGCCCAGGGCGTGCCTTCCAACGGCGTGCGCGGCTGGTGCAAGCTGATCCAGAACCAGATCAAGGTGCCGATCTACTTCTTCGGAGACCTCGACGCGTACACGATGCAGAACATTTTCCGCACGTTGAAGGCCGGTTCGGCCGCGAGCCTCATCCGGAACTCCGATTTCTCGGCGCCTGAGGTCCGCTTCCTCGGCGTTCTGCCCGAGGACGTGAAGAAGTACGATCTCTACTGCTACCCTGTGAAGGAGAATGATCAGGCCGAGGCGCGCTCGCTGAAAAAAGCCAAGGACGCCCTGGCCAACGACCCTTTCTTCCAGGACAAGAAGAACAGGCGGCTCGCCGCGATCCTCGAATGGCTCGTGAAGAACAAGCTGCGTTGCGAGCAGCAGGCCCTGTTTTCGGTGAACACGAAGGATCCGCTGATGGCCGAGAAAATCATCGTCGACAAAATCAAGTCGGGCTCGTTCGTTTAAAACGCGGCGCGCTTCGCTCCCGCCCGGGAGGCCGCCGCGCAGGCCCGGTTTCTTCGGGGGTCTCGGCCCCTGATTCTCAATTTGAGGCGGGCGAGCGCCCCCGGACCGGTCACGTTCGCGGGCAAAGATTCCGATGGAAGATTCGATGGTTCACCGAGGTTCTCCGCGCCGTTCCGCAGTTTCCTCGTTCGTCGCCGCGCTCGTCGCGGCGTGCGCGGCCGCGTGCGCCTCGAAACCTCCTCAGTCGGCGGCCCATCCGCCGCTTCCCGGCCCGATCGTCCCGCCCTTGGCGAGGGTGGAGACGGCGAACGTCGTCTCCACCGGAACGGCCGCCGAACGCATTTACTCGAAGGCCAAGGAAGCGGTCGTGAAGATCGTCGTGCGCAGGAACGGCCAACCGTACGCGTTCGGCGCGGGCTTTTTCGTCGCGGCCGACGGACGCCTGGTCACCAGCCGGCACGTGGTCAGGGAAGCGATCGCGCGCGACGGGCTCTCGCTCGAGTTCCAGCTCGCCGACGGGCGCACCACGGTCACCCGCTTCGCCGTCGGCGGCTGCGGGGACGAGCGCGAGCTCGACCTTTGCGTGCTCAAACTCGATCACAAACCACGCCGTTGGATCGACGCGGTCCCGACCCCCGCGCGCCCGGGAGAGCGGTCCTTCGTCATCGGGCATCCAGAGGGTTTCGAGTACACGTTTTCCGACGGCATCATCAGCGCCGTCCGCCGGCTCGAGTACGGCGTGAACTACGTGCAGTTCACCGCTTCGATCAGCCAGGGCAACAGCGGCGGCCCCGTGCTCGACGAGCGCGGACGCCTGCTCGGCATAGCCACCAAGTTCTCTGTCGAGGGCCAGAACCTCAATTTCGCCATCGCCACTTCCGAAATCGCCTCGTATCTGCGTAAATACGCGAGGTTCATGCCTCTGGCCGCGTACTTGCGTGAGGAGGCCGCGGCCCTCGTCGAGGGGCTCGGCCGCAACCCGATGCGCAAATGGTTCCCGCCGACCGACCCGCGTTCGATCGAAGGGGCCAAGCGGAACTTGAAACTCGGCGACCCGGTCACGTATCAATTCCCCGTCGCCGAGGACACCGTGTTCCTGCCCGCGCCCAGCGGGTTGTTCGAAGGGTGCGCGCCCACGGATGACGCCGGCTCGCGCGCGGCCAGGTGCTTCGACAAACGGACGCGCACGGCGCTCGTCGTCGCGACTCTCCCCATCCGCGGCAAGCCGGTCCTCTCGCAGAGCGGCCAGTTGCCGGAAACCCCGCGCGTCCATGAGTTCGACCCCAAGGCTCCGGACTCGCGCCCCGGGGCCTCGCTACCGCTCCCCTGGAGCTGCCGTCGCGCGAAAGAATTCGCGAAATCGAGCCTAGCGGGCCGGGGGGACGGCGCGTGCTTCGCGATGGTCAAGAACAATGGCCGGTCCGGCGCCTTCAAACTCTTGGCGGAGGCCGAAAGTCTCGGGCGCGTCTACAGTTTCGTTCTGACCAGCGAGGAGCCGCGGCTCATCAACTACGCGCAAGCCTGGTTGTGGTTCGCGGTGTCCAACGCGGTCAGCGCCGGGATGGCCCGGTCGCCCGCCGAACTCCGCGGCCCCGCCGCGGTCCTCGGACGGCCCGCTTGGCCGTTCCAGGTGGATTTGCCGGCCCGCTACAAGGAGTTCGAGTTCATCCGTTCGCGCGGCGGGGGAACCTATCTCGCCAAGGCGTCCAAACCACCTTATTCGGTCGCGATCACGCCTCTGCGCCCGGGCGTGCCGCCCCAAGAGCGACGCGCGTTCCAAGACGGTATGTTGACCGCGGAAACGCAATCGGTCGTCGGGGCTCCCGGCGCGCCGAGGATCGAGAAGTCGAGCGCGGTGGTCAGGAGCCTCGATGGCGTATCCGGCTTCGTGATCGCCGGCCGCGGGCAGGGGGCCGCGCGGGACCGAGTGATCTTTCAGGGCGCGGTGCACGTCGAAGGCGTGACGTACGTCGCTTCGGGCACCGCTCAATGGAAAGACCGTTCGGAAGCGTCCATGGAATTCACGCGCATCCTGCGCAGCCTGCGCCCGATCGGCGAGTGAGGGCCGGTAAACGAGCGCCCGGCTCCGGTCGCGCACCGAAAAAAAGGCCTCTTTCGAGGCCTTTCCGTTTCGCGCGATTTTCGGGAGCCGCTCAGAACGCGTAGAAGTCCAGATAAATGTTGTCGGCGTGCGCGCCGGTGTTCGAGCGGACCTGCACCATCACCCCATTGCGGCCCCAATCGATGACCGAGCGAGGGAGCGTGAACGAACCGCTGCGCGCGCGATCGTAACCGCCGAGGCTCTTCAACCCGTAGTTGATCGGGTAACCTTGGGACGAGAGGATGTCGAACTTCGAGCAATTGTAGACGTTGCGGAAAACGATGTTCACCTGGCCGCCGCGCGTGTTGAGCTCGACCGTGCCGCCGCAGTCGCGGAGATGGGCTGACGTGCGACCCGTGGGGCTGAGGACGATGGCGCCGTAGGGGAACGTCGGGCGGGTCGAGGGGTAGTCCGGATACGGGCTCGGGGGATCGCTCGGATACGGATTCGGGTAGCGGGGGTACGGGTTCGGGTACGTGGGCTCGGGATACGACGTTTCAGAGCTGCAGCGGATGTTGGAGCGGCACTCGAAGTTGTACGTCGAAGGGTTCCGCGCGCACGCGTCGACGGCGCTTTGGCTGGCCGACCAACTGTCGGCGCTCGAATGCGTGAACGAGCGGCCGTTTGAGTGCGTCGTGCAGGTGGTCCACGCTTCATAGACCTGGGCTTGGGCTCGGTCCGCTCCGAAAACGGCGGCGACGGCGAGCAAGGAAGCGAAGAAACTGGCTTGCATATTCTCTCCTCGAAGAAAGGGTGGTTGTGAATCGTGGACTCAAGGGCCTGCGAGGCAAGAGTCAAGCCATCCCGCCCACGGGCATCGCGATGTGACTTACTCGTTTTGATTCGCTTTGGCGACACTCATTTGTCAGGGATCATCGGTTTTGTCAGGGCGCGCGGTTCCGTTGGCCGTCATCGGCTGGCGGCGATGGGATTTTTTTCATCGCACGAACCGCGCGGGGCCACTATGGCACTGTTCCGTGGCGTTGTTCCGTTCAGCGGTCCTCGACGAGGACGAGGGAATCCACGAAACGGACTTCATCCTTGCCGCCGCCGAGCGCGACGCGGATCAGGATTGCCGCCCACGGCGAACCGTCCTTCGTCACCCGGTAGTTGCCGAGGCTGCGGACGCTGCCGATGCCGAGCGCGCGCAAACGGTTGGATGCGAATTTGAGGAATTTCTTCGGATCGTGGATCTCGTAGCTTCGGGTCGCCGTCGCGAAGACCGTCCAACGGGCGTCGGCTGGCCGCCGCTCGACGTTGTCGAACCAATCGCGGAACTCCTCTCGATCGAGGTCCGGCAGTTTCCACGCCCCCGCCTGCGCTGCGGCCAAGGTGCCGCGCGCGTAGGATCTCGACCGCGTATCGAAGACGAACGCGTGAGGTCCCTGTTCCACCGAGGGGTCATGGATTTCAAGGCCGATCCGGCCGTCCTCGCAGGCGAGGACCTCGATGGAGCGTTTCGCGCCTCGCCCGGCCGTGGCCATGGGTGGGAAGTTCTCGTTCAAGGCGTGGGCCTCGAACTCGAATGGGGGGCCGGAGAGCGAAACTCGGATCAAGCCGAAACGATCGTGGTCGGTTCGCTTCGTGCCGAGTTCGGAGAGGGTCACGATCTCGCGGAACGGCAGCCAGAGGTCGTCGCCGACGAGCGCCGGCTCGCCCTCGAGCGGGAACGGGAGATCGAACCAAGTGACGGCGGACTGATCGAGGCGCTTGATTTCGGAGGGAGCCGGCATCCGGTGAATGTAGGGCCGCCCCCTCCCCACCGTCAAGGCGCCCTGGTTTCTTTCTCCAGTCGTTCTAATCGAAGCCGCTTCGCGCGCCCTCCCGTATTGAGACGGGCTCCGCAAAAAACTTTGGTGTTTTCCGGTGAAACCGTACCCTTGAGGAAGGCAGCCGAAATCGCGGTACGTTTGCGGAAGGGTGAAACCTATGGATTTGGATCCCGAAAGCGCGCGGCCCAAGCACGTTCTTGTCGTCGACGACGACGATGGCATCCGACTGATGCTCGAGACGAAGCTCTCCAGGCTCGGTTACAAGGCGTCCGTGGCCGCCAACGGCCTTCATGCGCTCCAGAAGGTGCGCGCCCAGGGAAAAGGCGGAGACAAATACGATCTTGTCATCTGTGACCTCAAAATGCCGGGGATGTCCGGCCTCGAGCTGATCAAGGCCCTGCGGGCCGAGCCCCTGTACCGATCGCTGCCGGTGTTGCTGATCACCGGTTATCCCGAAAAACAGAAAATCATGGAAGTCGTCAGGGCCGGCATCAACCGCGTTCTTCTGAAGCCTTTCAAGCACGCCCAGATCATCGCTGTGATCGAGGAGATCCTCAAAAGCCCCGCGAACCTCGACACGGGCGGCGAGCCGGTCGCCGCCTGAGGACCCCGCCCGCGGCGGTTCCGCTAAGCGGGTTTCTTCGCTGGTTTCTCCAAAAGCCGGATCACTTCGGCGAACTCTTCTTGGTGGACGGGTTTGCCGAGCACGCCGTCGATGCCGTTGCGGAGCGCGGCGAGCTCCGCCGCCTTGTCGGCCGGGTCGGCGGTGATCAAGTAGAGCGGGGCTTTCGGCAGCAGGCGCCGGATGTCGGCGATCAAGCGGGAAGGGGTCGTGCGCGGCATGGAGGCGTCCGCGAAGACGCCTTCGATCCCGGGATTGAGCCGGATCTGGCCGAGCAGATCCTCACCGTTTCTGGCTTGCAGGACCTCGTAGCCGTAACGCTGGAGCTTGCCCGCGAGCGCTTGGCGCGAGAAGTCGTTGTCGTCCGCCACAATGAGGAGGCGTCCCGGCGAAGCGGCGGGCGTGTCCTCGGCGCGGACGAGCGGGAAGATCAGCGCGAACTCGGTGCCGTTCTCGGCCGAACTTGTGAAGCGGAGGTCGCCGCCGTGGGCCTTCATGATGCCGTAGGACAGAGAGAGCCCGAGCCCCGTTCCTTCTCCGACGGGTTTGGTGGTGAAAAACGGGCTCATGACGCGGTCGCGGACGCCCTCGGGGATCGGCGGGCCGTTGTTGTGGACCTTGAGCCGCACGCCAGCCTCGCTCTTTTCAGCGGAGACGCGGATCACGCGCGCGCCGGGGTTCCTGCGGAGCGCGTGCACGGCGTTGCTCAGGAGGTTCATGATGATCTGTTCGACCTGGTTCGGGTCGCAGGCGACGGGCAACGCCTCGCGCAGCTCCCATTCGACCTGAATGCCGAAATCATCGAGGCGGTGGCGCATGAAATTGAACGCGTCGAGCACCACGTCGCGCGCGTCGACATGGATCATGCGGAAATCATCCTGCCGCACCATGCGCATCATTCGCGAGATGATCCTGGCCATCCGGTCGGTGGCTCTCAGGATCGGCGCCAGCTGCAGGCCGAGCTCGCTCCTGGAGAGCTCGCTCTGTTCGAGCAGAAGCTCCATGTTCTCGGCGAACCCTTGGATGATCGCGAGCGGATTGTTGAGTTCGTGCGCGACGCCCGCCGCGAGTTGGCCGATGTCGGCGAGTTTTGAGATGCGCATGACTTCTTTGAGGGCCGACTCGCGCTCGGTTTGCAGCCGTTTCTGCTCGCTCAGGTCGGAGAGCGAAAGCAGGAGGAGCGTTTCTCCGGCCGCGCGGATCGAATTCGCCGTTACTTTCACCGCGATCCGGCGGCCGCTGCGCCGGAGCGCCTGCATCTCGATTTCCTCAAGGACGCTCCTGCCCGCGGGCGGGAGCAGGATTTCGCCGATGGCCTGAACGCGGCGTTTCTCGTCGGCGTGGAAAAGGCGGTCGAGCGTGAGCTTGGCGAACGTCTCCGGCGTGTGGCCGAGCAGATCCTGGGCGGCTTCGTTGGCGAAGCGGAGCCGGGACCGTTTGCCACGGATGGCGAAGGCGAGGATCGGCACGTGGACGGAGTTGAAGAGGCGGAAGCGACGGCTTTCGCGGGAACCGGCTCGTCGTCGGGCGCTGCGTTTCGAAGGGGGAGTCGTCACATGACCGGATCGGTGCCGGAGCCGTCGCTCTCGAGTCCGGCTGGAGATCCGTCTAACGCTCGTCGCCAATCCTTGAAGGCCTCTTTTCGTGAGGGTATTCTCCTTTGGCTTTCATTCGTGGAATCCACACTTTGGCGTCTGGCTGGACTAAAAGATGAATCGACGAGCCGTCTTCGAAATTGCGGAGAAGGCCGGATCGAGGATCGGGACTTAGGGCTAGGACGCGTTCTCAGGAGCATGCCATGGCCAAGATCGAAACCACGCCGGAGATGGTCCGGAAGGTCTACGCGACCACCCGGGAGAACTTGAAAATCGCCCGTTCGCGACTCAACCGCCCGCTCACTTTGGCGGAGAAGGTCCTGTTCGGCCATCTGGACGACGCCCGCGGGCAGGCGTTCGAGCGCGGCAAGAGCTTCCTCATGCTGCGCCCCGATCGCGTGGCGATGCAGGACGCGACGGCGCAGATGGCGATGATGCAGTTCATGCTCGCGGGCAAGGACGAGGCCGCCGTGCCGAGCACCGTGCACTGCGATCATTTGATCCGCGCGCACGTCGACGCGGCCGAGGACATGGGCACCGCGATGAGCGAGAACAAGGAAGTCTACGACTTCCTCGCCACGGCGAGTTCGCGTTACGACATCGGTTTCTGGAAACCGGGCGCCGGCATCATCCATCAGGTGGTTCTCGAGAATTACGCGTTCCCGGGCGGCATGATGATCGGGACCGATTCGCACACGCCCAACGCCGGCGGCCTCGGGATGGTCGCTGTCGGCGTCGGCGGGGCCGACGCCTCCGACGTGATGGCGGGCCTGCCTTGGGAAGTGAAGAACCCCGAGCTCATCGGCGTGCACTTGAAAGGCAAGATGAACGGCTGGACGTCGGCCAAAGACGTCATCCTCCGCTTGTGCGGGATCCTCACCACCAAAGGCGGCACCGACAAGATCGTCGAATACTTCGGCGATGGTTGCGCCTCGATCTCGGCGACGGGCAAGGGCACCATCACGAACATGGGCGCCGAGCTCGGCGCCACGTGCTCGATCTTCCCGTACGACGACCGCATGGCCGCGTATCTCAAGATCACCGGCCGCGGGGAACTCGCCAAGCTCGCCGACGAGAACAGGGACCTTCTCGCGGCCGACCCGGAGGTTTTCCGGGATCCGCGCGAGCACTACGATCAAGTCATCGAGATCGACCTCGCGACGCTCGAGCCGTACCTCGTCGGGCCGCATTCGCCCGATGTCGCGCGCCCGATCAGCCAGGTCGCCAAAGAGGCCAAGGAACAGGGTTGGCCCACGAAGCTCTCCGCGGCGTTGATCGGCTCGTGCACGAACTCCTCGTACGAGGACATCGGCCGCGCCTCGTTCGTCGCCCAGCAAGCGCTCGACAACGGAGTGAGGATGGGCCAGCAGTTCATCGTCACGCCGGGCTCCACGCAGATCCAGAACACGATCAGTCGCGACGGCCAGATGCAGGTCTTCAACGCCGTCGGCGCCACCGTGATGGCCAACGCCTGCGGTCCGTGCATCGGCCAATGGAAGCGCGACGACGTGCAGAGGGGCGCGAAGAACTCGATCGTGACGTCGTTCAACCGCAACTTCCGCGGCCGCAACGACGATAACCCGGAAACCCTCGCTTTCATCGGCAGCCCTGAGATCGTGATGGCGCTCGGCCTCGCCGGTCGGCTCGACTTCAACCCGATGACCGACGAGATCCAGGCGCCCGACGGCAAGCGGTTCAAGTTGCAGCCGCCGCAAGCGCCCGAGCTTCCGGCTCAGGGTTTCGTCGCCGATCCGCACGGTTATCAGGCCCCGGCCGGCAAGGCGGTCACTGTCGCCGTTTCGCCCGCGTCCGAGCGTCTGCAACTGCTCTCGCCCTTCCCGAAGTGGGACGGGCAGGACGAGATGCGGGACATGCTCGTGCTCTGCAAGGCCAAAGGCAAGTGCACGACCGATCACATCAGCCCCGCCGGAAAATGGCTCAAGTTCCGCGGTCATCTCGACAACATCTCGAACAACATGCTCTTGGGCGCGACCAACGCGTTCACGAACGACGTCGGGACGGGCACGAACCTCCTCACGGGCGATCAAAAGCTCGAGTTCGCGCAGATCGCGCGCGACTACAAGAAGAAGGGTCAGAAATGGGTCATCGTCGGCGACGAGAACTACGGTGAGGGCTCAAGCCGCGAGCACGCGGCGATGTCGCCGCGCCACCTCGGCGGCATGGCCGTGATCGTCAAGAGTTTCGCGCGTATCCACGAGACGAACCTGAAAAAACAGGGCGCGCTGGCTCTCCGTTTCGCCAACCCCGCTGATTACGACAAGATCCGCGAGGACGACAGGCTCGCCGTCAAAGGTTTGCGGTCATTCGCGCCTGGCAAGAACCTCACGCTCGAGATCACGCGCGCCGACGGTAAGACCGAGTCGGTGGAACTCACTCACACGTTCAACGCCGAGCAGATCAAATGGTTCCAGGCGGGCAGCGCGCTCAACTTGCTGCGCGTGTCGAAAGGGAACTGATGGAGCCTGGGGTGGTCGGGCCTTCGGCGCGCCTCCCCCGGTTTTCTCCTCCGCTTTTTTACGTGGGCGTTCGCTCGGCCTCGGCCCCGAGCAGGTTTCGTCGGTTCTCGCGGATCGATTCTTAACGCTCGGTTTCGGCCGGCTCCGCGGGGAAGAGGTATTTGGTTTCCACCGCGTTGTCGATGATGACGCGGTAGATTTCCATGATAGGGCCGGTGAGTTTCAATTTCTTCTCTTCGAGGTAAGCGAACACCTTCGGATAGACTTTGTACGGGCTGATCGACGGCGCTCCGTTGAAAACCGCCATGACGTAACGTTTGCGGGGGACTTCGCGGTACAGGAGGCCTTCCGGCAGTTCCGCTGGACTCCAGTCTTTTTCGACGATGCAGCCTGCGAGGCTTTGCAGGCGGTCTTCGTCGACCTGCCTGGGATCGTCGAGGAATTCGCCGAATGAAAGCCCGCATTTTTCACCGTTGTCTTCTGCCCAATTTTCGACCTTGTCGAGCACCGCGACGATCTTGTGGTACGCGCCGACGTGCTTGGCGTACACTTGCCGGTAGGGTCCTTCTTCGCTTTCCGCGACATGGACATCCTTCAAGACGCCGAGGCGCAGGCCCAGGGCGGCCGCGAAAGCCGCGATCGTGCCGAGGACGAGGATGATCAGGGTCCTCATCGCGTCGACGCTTTCCACTTGATGTTGCAGCCCATCGAGGGCTTTTGGTCCGGTCGCGGCGGCCGTTCGGCGATCAGCGCGTCGATCGCCTCGGAGAGATCGCGGCGCTGCACGGCCGCGGGGTCTTTCCAGGAGTCGTCTAGGCGGCCGCGGTATGCGAGCCTCAACCCGGCGTCGTACAAGAAGAAGTCGGGTGTGCAGACCGCGCCGAACGCGCGGGCGGTCGCTTGTGATTCGTCGTGGAGATAGGGGAAGGGGTATCGTTTTTCAAACGCGCGTTTCTTGAGGTTTTCGAACGAATCGTCCGGGTGGCTTTCCGCGTCGTTCGAGCAGATGGCGGCGACTTTCACGCCTTTGGCTTCGCATTCTCGGCCAAGGGCGATCAACCGGTCCTCGACGGCTTTCACGTATGGGCAGTGGTTGCAGATGAACATCACGAGCAGCGCTCGGCCGCCGGCGAAGTCATCCCTGCCGTGAACCTTGCCGTCCACACCGGGCAATCGGAAGTCCGGGCACGGCGAACCAAACTCAACCTCAGGTGTATACGTCAGCGCCATCCATCCTCCGTTCCCGCCAAAAGGTGACACGCACCTTTTAGTTCATAACTGCGTTAGACGCGCGATTCTACAAAAAGGTGCGTGTCACCTTTTGGCGGGAACGGCGTTATAGGGATTGCCAGGGGATCACGCCGTTGGCGGTGTGAAGTTCGCCTTCTGCTCCCACTTTTTCGATTCTCGATTCCAGGTTCGGGCGTCGATTGAGCGCTTCGGCCAGCGCTTCGGCATCGGGCTTCGAGAGCTCCGTTTTCACGCCCGCCGGGAGCGTCGCCATGAAGTTGACGAGCAGAGACCGCAGGAATCGGCCCCAATCCTGTTCGGTGATCGCGCCCTCGTCGCCAAGTTCGGCGGCGAGGCTGGTTGCGGCCGGGACGACGGCGGGCGCGGCGAGAACGTTCAGTCCGAGACCGACGATCGCGCGCCGTTCATCACCCCGCTCGACGGACTCCACGAGGAGGCCGGCGACTTTCTTTGCGCCGATGTAAATGTCATTGGGAGCTTTGAGGCTCCAGGGCAGTCTGGGCCAGGTCTTCATCGCCGCTCTGTAGACGGCCAGCCCCGCGAGGGGCGCGAACACCGGCTGGGGCGGTTTCGTCATATGGAAACTCCACGACGACAGCAGCGCGCCGGGGGCGTCGTTCCATGCGTTCGCTCCGCGCCCCCGGCCCCCGGTCTGATGGCCGGCCAGGTAGAGAATCGGCGCGAGTTTGGATTTCGCGACCTCGCCGAAATCTTCGCGCGCGAACGTATTGGTGCTGACGGCCTCTTCCGCGAACCAGAGCTGAACGCCAGCGGCGCGGGCCCAGGACCGCGTCCACCCGGTGATGCGGTCCTTCATATCGGCGCGAACTCCGTTTGCTGCCAGTCGAAGAGCAGGCTCACGTCGGCGCTGGGCGCCGAGTGCGTGAGAGCGCCGACGGAAATGTAATGCACGCCGAGCTCGGCGACGCTCCCCACCCGGTCGAGGGTCATGTTGCCGCTCGCTTCGGTCTCGACGTGAGCCGGGATGAGGGCGAGGGCTTTTTTGGTGAGTTCGTTGTCCATGTTGTCGAGCAGGATGCGTTCGACCCCGAGGCCCACCGCTTCGCGGACTTGCTCGAGCGTCGCGCACTCGAGCTCGAGCGGGGCTCCCGTGTGCTGGCGGATGCGTCCGACGGCTTTGGAGAGGCCGCCGGCGACCGATATGTGATTGTCCTTGATGAGAACCGCGTCGCTCAGCGACTTACGGTGGTTCATGCCGCCGCCGTGCGCGACCGCGCGCTTTTCGAGCTCGCGGTACGCCGGGAGGGTCTTACGGGTGTCGAGGATACGCGTCTTCGTGTGTTCCACCTGTTTGACGAAGCAACGGGTGAGCGTCGCGATCCCCGACAAGTGGCCGATGAAATTGAGCGCGACGCGCTCGGCTTTGAGAATCTGGATCAGGTCGCCCGTGATCGCGCAGATCACTTGCTTGTCGAGGACGAGGTCGCCTTCCTTGAAATGCCATTGCAGCTTCGCGCTCGGCTCGAGGACGAGCATCGTTTCCTCGAACGGGACCGCGCCGGACAGAACGAGATCCTCTTTGGCCACGAGGCGCGCCTGCCCGAAGCGAGGCGCGAGAGCGAGCGAGTCGGTCGTGAGGTCCCCGCTCGGCATGTCCTCCTTGAGGGCCGCATGGATCAGATCCGTCAGCGTCATCCGGCGCCTCCGTCTTTCACCAAGCGCTCGAGTTCATCCTTGATGATCTGCACGGCGAGGTCGGGGACGATTTTGCGCGCGAGAGCCTCAATGATGTCCTGGCTTTGCGCGCGCACGATCGCTTCGAGCTGGTCGAGGCTGAGTTGCGGGTTCTGGGCCGCGCCCGCGGCCTCGAGCTGCAATCCCACGGTCTGCTCATGGGGTTCGAATTGAGAGATCATCTCGCCGTCGGCATGACGAATTTGGCCGATCGGCTGGTGCCGGTCTTGCGGCGCGAGCGGCGGCGTCGGTCCCGGCGCGGTTTCGAGCTCGAGGCCGTCGGCGTCGGTGACGCCCTCGATCGGCGGATTGGGGAGAGTGTCCTCGAGACGCGATCCCTGGAGAGCCGCCGCCGCCTGCGTCGCGCGGATGCGCGTCGAGGTCGCGTTTTCGTCGTCGAGATCCTTGGGCAGCTTGATCTTGGCCGATGTGCGGGTGGCAGGGGCGCCCGTTACCACACTCCCGGTGTTCTCGTTTTTCCGCGTGTTGAGCAGGAATTCGCCGCTCTTCGGCTCTTCGATCTCGTCCATGTCGAACACGATCGAGATTTCGTCCCTGTCGAGGTCTTCCGCGGGGATATCGAGCTTGAAGCGCGAAAGATCCTGATGCGCCCAGGGGTCGCCGACGTCCTCTGGCTTGGCGTCTTGGGCCTTCGGTTGGGGCTGTGGCGGCGGGACGATTTTCGGGGCTCCACCGAGTTTCGTGATTCGGACCGGCTCTTCGTCCTCATCGTCCGCGGCTTGAGACGGATCGAAAGTCCGGTCTGTGAGGCTCTTCAAGTCCTCGAAGCTGTCTATGTTCCAACCGCTCGTGGAGTCCTCGTCCGGGTCCGGGTCCGAATGGCCGAGAGCGGGAGGTTTGCTTTTGGTCACCAGCGGCGGCAGGCCGGCGAGCGGATCAATGAGCGGGAGAGGGTCAGCCGTCGCGCCGGTGGCCGGACCGTTCGTCGAGCCGAGAGGGACCGGTGGCGTCCCGGGGGCGTGCACGGCGCCGCTTGGATCGGCGAACGGCGCGGCCGCCTCCTTCCTTTTCGCTTCTTCGGCTTCCAACGGCTCGGCAAACGCGGCCGGGAAGCGGAGGAAGTGGGCGAGCCGCTGGGTTTGCGTCTTGGGCACGAGCTCGAGGATCAGTTGGCGCAGGTTTTCGACGTCGAACGGCTTTTCGAGTTTACCGTTCGCTTTGGCGTTCAAATACGCTTTCTCGTCCAGATCCATGAACGAGCTCCACATGAGCACGACAGGGATCGTTTTGAGCTGCGGGTCTTTCTTGAGGTCCCCGGCCACGTCGTAGCCGTTGCGCTTGGGGAGGAGAACGTCCGCGAACACGACATCGGGCTGAAACGCGCGCGCGACTTCCAGGGTGTCGAGCCCCGAGTGGACGGCTTTCACTTCGACCGCGAAATCCTGCAGCGCGAGTTGCATGACTTTTTTGATGGTCGTGCTTTCATCAGCGAGTAAGACGCGTAACGCCATGTCGGCAGTTAACGATCTTTGCGCAGTCGAGTCAAGAAAACCCCCGGGGCTTCGGGGCCCGCTGGCGCCGGAAAGCTCCGCGTGACGCCCGGGCGGGCGATGGCTACCATTTCAGCATGTTCATCACGTTGATCGACCGCTACATCGCGCGCCTGTTCGCTGGCTTTTTCGTCGCCGGCCTGGTGGTCTTCGTGACCTTGTTCGTGACGGTGGACTTCATGTCGAACATCAACCGCTTCGACGCCCCCGCGGAGATGGTCGGGCGGTTCTACGCGTACGCGATCCCCGGGATCGTCTACCAAATGATCCCGGTGGCGTGCCTGCTGGGGACGATTTTCACCCTGAGCGCGCTGAACAAAAACAACGAGCTCGTCGCCCTGTTCTCGAGCGGCATGAGCCTCGCGCGGGTGAGCGCGCCGATCCTGGCGATCGTCGTCTTGATCTCGGGCGTCAGTTTCTGGCTCGGCGACCGCGTCCTGCCGGTCATCACTCAGAAGAAGAACTACGTTTACTACGTCGAGGTCCGCAAGCAGCCAGGCCTTTATTCGACCGTCAAAACGAACAAGATCTGGTACCGGTCGAACAACATCCTTTTCAACATCAAGACGTTGCAGGCCGAGGCGTCGCGGGCTCAGGGCCTCACGATGTATTACTTCGACGGGGATTGGCAGCTGATCCAGATGATCACCGCGGCCCAGGTGGCGCTCAACGGGGAGGCTTGGGACCTCGAAAAGGGCGCGGTCACGATCTTCCCCAAGGAGACGAACATCCCGATGACCCAGGAGTTCGAGAAGAAGACGATCACCATGGGCGAAGACAGCTCGGACCTGCAATCGACGACGCGGGCTTCCGAGATGCTGTCCCTGCGCGAACTTGACCGGTTCATCGAGCGGAACAAGGAGGCCGGCCTCGACACTCTCAGGTACGAGGTCGACTACCACGCGAAATTCAGCTTCGCTTTCGCGGCGTTCGTCATGTCCTTCATCGGCATCCCGTTCAGCGTGAATCGACAGAGATCGGGCAGCGCGGCGGTCAATATCGGTTTGTGCGTCGGCCTTGCTTTCGGTTATTGGTCGGCTTACAGCTCGGGTCTGACCCTCGGCCAACATGGCGCGTTGTCGCCGATCCTGGCCGCCTGGGTTCCCAATATCGTCGTTCTGGCTCTTAGCGTCCTGTTCCTTTTGCGTTTAAAGAAATAAGAACGCCTTGGCGTCAGAAGTCCACGAGGGAAAGCGCCCTCAAAATCTTATTATGTCGTTGTTTCAAGAGTTTATGCTCGATTTCCGGGCGAAAATAAGATAGTGATACGCCACGTTATTTGCTAGAGTAGAGGCAGCGGTCGAGGTTTGAGAACCCGGCCGAGCCAGTAAGGATGACCGTCATGGTTCTCGAGATTCTCACTTACCCTGATCCGCGCTTGCGCCGAAAAGGCGTCGAGGTCGAGGCGGTCACGCCAGAATTGCGACAGCTCGCTAAAGACATGCTCGAGACCATGTACGATTCCAACGGCATCGGTCTCGCGGCTCCGCAGGTCGGCCAATCGATCCGCTTGGTCGTGATCGACACCCGTTCGCGGGACGAAGAGGGCCGGGTCGACGAGGGGACGATGACCGAGCTCGAGAGGGGCGTCCCGCAGCCGCTCGTGATTTTCAACCCGAAGATCCTCAAAGCCGAAGGCCGCACGACGTACGAGGAAGGCTGCCTGAGCGTCCCCACGTTTTTCGAAGACGTCGATCGTTACGATTACGTCGAAGTCGAGTTCATCGACGGGTCGGGGGCGAAGGCCGTCCTCAAAACCGACGGTCTGCTCGCCGTCTGCGTGCAGCACGAAATGGATCACCTGGACGGAAAGCTCTTCATCGATCGCTTGAGCACGGTGAAATCGAGCCGCATCAAAAAGCGGATCGAGAAGCAGGGCTATCCGAATCCCGAAGAGGCGCGGGAAGAGCGCGCGCGCCGCAAAACCGAACGTATCAAGCAGGAAGAGCCGGCCGGCTGAAGCCCGCCGCCCACGCCCGTCGATTCGCGTTCATTCAGATCACATTCATTCAGGGGTAGATGGCTTTGAGCAAGGTCCGGGTCCTTTTCCTGGGTACGCCTGAGTTCGCCGTGGCGAGCCTCCAGCGCATGATCGATGACGAGCATTACGAGATCGCAGGCGTCGTGACCCAGCCGGACCGCCCCGCGGGCCGCAAAATGCAGCTCGCGCCGAGCCCGGTCAAGCAGCTCGCGCTCCGCCACGGGCTCAGGGTTTTCACGCCCGAGTCCGTCAACAAACCCGAAGTCCTCGAGGAACTCAAGAGCCTCGGCGCCGAAAGCGCGGCCGTCGTCGCCTTCGGGCAGATCCTCTCGCAGGCGTTCCTCGATCTCTTCCCGCGCGGCGCCGTCAACGTGCACGGCTCGCTTCTCCCGCGCTGGCGCGGGGCCGCGCCTCTTCAGCGCGCGCTCATGGCGGGCGACGTCGAAACCGGCGTTTGCCTGCAGGTCGTCGTCAAAAAACTCGATGCCGGCGCCGTGCTCGGCTCGCGCCGGATCGCCGTCACCGAGGAAACCGACGCCGTTTCCATGCATGACGAGTTGAAAGTCCTCGGCGCGGACCTCCTGCACGTCGAATACATGGACTACCTGCGCGGGAACCTGATCGGTCAGCCGCAGGACGAGAGCTCCGTGACATACGCCGCGAAAATCGAGAAGGCGGAAGCCAGGATCGACTGGGGCCGGCCGGCCCGCGAGCTCTTCAACAAGGTCCGTGGTTTGAAGATGGGGCCGCTCGCGTTTGCGGTGCGCGGCGGCCAGCCGGTCAAGCTGCATAAAACCCGGGCGCACGGCGACGGGGACCCTCGGGTCGCGCCTGGCACCGTGATCGCGGTGGACGGCGCTTCGTTCTCCGTGGCCTGTAGCCAGGGCCTCCTGGAAGTGCTAGAAATCCAACCCGAATCACGAGCGAAGATGACGGCCGACGCGTACCTGCGTGGCCATCCGCTCAAAGTCGGGGATCGGTTCGATGTTTAAGACGGGGTTGAATCGCGGGTTCATGATCGCGCCGAGCCTTCTTTCGGCCGATTTCGCCAATCTCGAAAAGGAGATCAAGGCCGTCGCCGCCGCCGGCGCCGACTGGATCCACGTCGACGTGATGGATGGGCACTTCGTTCCGAACCTCACCGTCGGAGCGCCGGTCGTGAGGTCTCTGAAGCCCGTTTCGCCCCTGCCGCTCGACTGCCACCTGATGATCGAAAAACCGGAAGCGTACGTCGCCGATTTCGCCGCCGCCGGCGCCGATTACATCACGATCCACGTCGAAGCGACCGAAGACCCGCGCGCGGTGCTTCAAGAGATCCGCAGGCTCGGCGCCAAGCCCGGCATCACGCTGCGGCCGGCGACGCCGCTCGATAGGATCGCGCCCCACCTCGCCGAGGTCGACCTCGTCCTGGTCATGACGGTGAACCCCGGTTTCAGCGGGCAGGCGTTCATGACCGAACAGGCCGCCAAGTGCGCCGCGCTCAGGAAGGAGCTCGATCGGCTCGGATCCGGGGCGCTCATCGAGGTCGATGGCGGCATCAATCCGGAAACGGCGAAGGAATGCCTGGACGCCGACGTTCTCGTCGCCGGGAACGCCGTCTTCAAGGCGGGCGACTACGGAGCGGCGATCCGCGCGCTCAAAGCGGTGAAGGCGGGATCGCGGCCGTCTTCGCCGCGATAACCTGGATAGAACTCGAAAAAGGATCGAAAATGAAGACGATTGCTCTGACAGGCTCCGGCCTCACGATGGAACTCGCCTGGCAAGTCGCCCACGGCGAAGGCAAGGTCCGCGTCGAACTCGCGGCGGAGGCTCGCGAACGCATGCAGCGGTCGCGCTCCTATATCGAGGGCCGCATGGGTTCGGGCGAGGCGATCTACGGGGTCAACACCGGCTTCGGCGCGTTCTCGAGCGTGCGCATCGGGCCGGACGAGATCACCCAGTTGCAGAAGAACCTCATCCGCTCGCATTCGGTCGGCGTGGGCCAGCCGTTCACGCCGCAGGAAACGCGCGCGATCATGTACTTGCGGGCCAACGCCCTGGCCACCGGCAAGAGCGGCATTCGTCCCGCGGTCGTCGACAAGATCCTCGAGTTCCTGAACGCGGGCGTCGTGCCCGTGATCCCCAGCCAGGGGAGCGTGGGCGCCAGCGGAGACTTGGCGCCGCTCTCGCACTTGGCGCTCGCGCTCATCGGCGAAGGCGAGGTCTGGAGGGACGGCGCCGCCGCGCCGGCCGCGTCGGTCCTCGTTGGGAAAGGCCTGTCGCCCCTCGAACTCCAGGCCAAAGAAGGACTTTCGCTCATCAACGGCTGCCAGGTGATGACCGCCGTGGGATTGCTCAACGGCTTCGAGGCGCGCCGGTTGGCTTGGATGACGGATCTGGCGGGAGCCATGTCGCTCGAAGCGCTGCGCGGCACGCGCGCGGCGTTCGACCCGCTGATCGCCGCGACCCGCCCGCACCCCGGGGAAGCCAAGACGGCGCGCAACCTGCTCAGGATCCTCGGGCCGACGTCGGCGATCGCCGAGAGCCACGCCGATTGCGATCGCGTGCAGGACGCCTACTCGCTCCGCTGCATGCCCGCCGTGCACGGCGCGGCCAAGGACGCTCTCCGCCACGGCGTTCAGGTCCTCGAGGTCGAGGCGAATTCGTCCACGGACAACCCGCTCGTCTTCGCCGAGGACGGCAAGATCCTCTCGTGCGGGAATTTCCACGGCGAACCGGCGGCGTTCCAGCTCGACTTCATGGCGATCGCGGTGTCGGCGATGGCCTCGATCTCCGAGTGCCGCGTGGAAAAGCTGATCAATCCCGCGATGAGCGGCCTGCCGGCGTTCCTCGCCCCCCAAGGCGGTCTCAATTCGGGCCATATGATCGTGCAGGTGGCTGCGGCGGCGCTGGTGAGCGAAAACAAGATCCTCGCGCATCCCGCGTCGGTCGACAGCATCCCGACCTCGGCCGACAAGGAGGACCACGTGAGCATGGGCACGATCGCCGCGCGCAAGTTCGGGCAGATCTTGCGCAACGCGGAGAGCATCGTGGCGATGGAATTCCTCTCGGCCGCGCAGGCTTTGGATCTTCTCAAGCCGCTCGTGGCGGCGGCCGGCGTGAAAGCGGCGCATGCCGTCATCCGCGAAGGCGTCCCGTTCGCCGACCGCGACCGTGTTTTCGCCAAAGACGTCGAAGCGATCAAAACGATGATCCGCGACGAGCGCTTGCTCCAGGCGGCGACGGCCGCCGTCGGCGAATTGGAATGGTGAGAGTTTTTTCAGTGAGCCCTTTTCAAGGGGCCCGCAGGGGGACCGAATGACGAAGGATCGAGCGATGAACGCAGGCGACGGCAAACGGGTCGTGCGCGCCCCGCGGGGGGAGCGGAAAGCTTGCAAGGGCTGGCTCCAGGAGGCGGCCTACCGGATGATCCAGAACAACCTGGATCCCGCGGTGGCGGAACGCCCCGAGGACCTCGTCGTCTACGGCGGCATCGGCAAAGCGGCTCGCGACTGGGAGAGTTTCGACAAGATCCTCGCCGCGCTCCAAGACCTCGAGAACGACGAAACGCTGCTGGTGCAAAGCGGGAAACCGATCGGCGTCCTAAAAACCCACGCCGACGCGCCCCGCGTGCTCCTGGCCAATTCGAATCTCGTCGGCAATTGGGCCAACTGGGATCATTTCCACGAGCTCGATAAAAAGGGTCTGATGATGTACGGCCAGATGACGGCCGGCAGCTGGATCTACATCGGCACGCAAGGCATCGTGCAGGGCACGTACGAAACCTTCGTCGAAGCCGGTCGCAGGCACTTCGGCGGCGATCTCAAGGGCAAGGTGATCCTCACCGCGGGGCTGGGCGGGATGGGCGGGGCGCAACCGCTCGCCGGCGTTTTCGCCGGCGCCGTCGTCTTGTGCGTCGACGTCGATCCGGCGCGCATCGAAAAGCGCCTCGGGACGAAGTACGTCGACGAGAAAGCGCGGGACCTCGACGACGCGCTCGAGCGGGTGGCGAAGTACAAAGCCGCCGGTCTGGCGAGATCCGTGGCGCTCGAAGGCAACATGGCCGCGGTCATCCATGAATTGATCGCGCGCGGCTTCACGCCGGACCTTCTGACCGACCAGACATCGGCGCACGATCCGCTCAACGGCTACGTTCCAGAAGGGCTGGATCTCGCGCAAGCGGCCGAGCTGCGCGGAAGCGACCCCAAGGAGTACGTGCGCCGAGCGGTCGCGTCGATGGCCAAGCACGTCGATGGCATGCTCAAAATGAAGGCCGGGGGCGCCATCACGTTCGACTACGGCAACAACATCCGCGCGGGCGCCGTCGAAGGTGGTTGCGGGAACGCGTTCGACATCCCCGGGTTCGTGCCCGAATACATCCGACCGCTCTTCTGCCGCGGCAGCGGGCCGTTCCGCTGGGTCGCTCTCTCGGGCGATCCGGAGGACATCAAAGTCACCGACGACGCGATCCGCGAGCTGTTCCCGCACAAGCGGCACCTGCTCCGCTGGCTCGATATGGCCGAGGAGCGCATCCAGTTCCAAGGGCTGCCCGCGCGCATTTGCTGGCTCGAGTACGGAGAGCGCCATCTGGCGGGACTCAAGTTCAACGAGCTCGTCTCGACGGGGAAAGTGAAAGCGCCGATCGTCATCGGCCGCGACCACCTCGATTGCGGTTCGGTGGCTAGCCCCAACAGGGAAACCGAGGCGATGAAGGACGGGTCGGACGCCGTCGCCGATTGGCCGATCCTCAACGCGCTCGTCAATACGGCGTGCGGGGCGACATGGGTGAGTTTCCACCACGGAGGCGGCGTCGGCATGGGCTACAGCCTGCATGCCGGCCAGGTGATCGTCGCCGACGGCACGCAAAGGGCGGCCGCGCGTTTGGAACGCGTGCTCAAGGCCGACCCGGCGATGGGTCTTTTCCGCCATATCGACGCCGGGTACGGCGAGGCCAGGACAGTCGCCGGCGAACGCGGCGCCCGTTCGCTCTGGTTGGACTGAGCCGCTTTTCTTCGATCAGGGGCCGGCCGCGCCTCCCGCCGTCTCGAGCCCCAGCGTCGCGTTCATGGCCGCGCGGAAGTCTTCGAGAGCGTCGACGCCGGGCAGGCTCCTCAGGTGACCATCGGTGACGCGCGAGCTGAGCAGGAGGAGCGCGAGGAACTCGCTCGGCCTCGCGTCGCTCCCGCCGAGACCCACGCGCTCTCTCGCGCTCGCTTCGACGGCGGCCGTGCGTTTCCCGATCCGCTCGATACGGCTTCGCGCGCCTTTGGCTATCGCGGAGACGTCGTCCCAGTAATTCTTGTCGGCTTCGGTCAGGATCAAGCGGAAGAGCTCGCCGAGCGGCTCGAACTGGCGCATGCCCTCCTTGCGCGCGAAGCCGATGTACCAAGCGGCGGATCGGAGCGACTCGTCCGAAACGTAGCTGAGGCGCCCTGAGAGTTTTTCGTCGATGAGCAGGTTTTCCAACGCGATCTCCTCGAAAATCGAGTTCACGAGGATATGCTCGATGAGCGACGTGAGCCGGTCCGTCGTGACGGCGATTTCCATCAAATCGCCTTTGTTCGGGCGTCCTTCGTAGGACTTGATGAGGGTGTCCACGGCTTTGGCGCGGTTTTGCAGTTCGCGCTCGGCGTCTTGCGCGCTCTGGACGCCGGGGTCGGCCTTTCGTTGCACGTTGAAATTGTGGTGCATCATCTCGTGCACGAGCGTCCATCGATCGGAACTTTCGTGCACGATGATCGTCGGGTTGACCACTTGGCGACCGTTGGGTGAGTTGGTGTTTTCGAAGTAAAGGCCAGCGAGCTGCCCCTCGCCCGTGCCCCCGGCCATTTTGTTCCAGATCGTCTGCAGGTCCTCGCCGACCGGCGGGAGCGAGTAGTACGTCGGGCAGCCCTGCGCTCGCGGCACTTTGAAGAGGTTCACGCCCATGTCCCGCACGTAAAAGGAGGTCTCGGTCGCCGAGGCGGAGAGAACGGCGTCGAGATCGCTGCGATCGAATTTTTTATGGAAGAGGGGTTCCGCCAGGATCTGAGTCGCGCCGAGGTTGGCGTAGGCGGCGGCCTGGCCTTCGTAAGGTTGGAACGCGCAAGAGGATTTGTCATACGAAGGCAGGTCCGGAACGCGTCGCTCGGTCGGCGGCGGGGCGCCGCTTTTGCCGCCGCAAGAGGTGAGGAGCGAACCCGCGAGAAGTGAAATCAGGATGAAACGCATGCGCAGAACCCCCCTCTCCATCAAAGTCACCACGGGCTTCGGGACGATGTCAGCAGGGAACTCGCGTTTTCGAACAGATTCTTTCCCAGCGTCGGCGCGGACGAGGCCGCGGGTGATGCATTTTGTCGCGTCGGCCAAAGCTTTGGCTAAGGCGGTGAAGTTGTGCTCAATTCGGGATAGCGGTCGGGGTGGCGACAGGGGCGCGAGGCCTCGGGGACGGGCCGTCGCGCGGGGACGGCGCCCGACTCGTCGAGCGATTGGGAAAAGCGGTTGGAGAGGTGGGAGATGATGGCGAAACGTCGGCGGCTCTTCCGGAACATCGGTGAATGCCTGACCCTTGCGGGCGCGGCCGTCAAAGAAGCGCGGCGCGCGACCGAAGCCGATCTCGGGATCGTTCGCAAGGCGGCGATTCTGGAAGAGGCGGGGCGCATCGTGTGGGTGGGCCCGGAGGCGCGCCTGCCCAAAGGTCTGGGGGCGGCGGGCGCGCGGGAAGTCGATCTCGAGGGCCACGTCGTGATGCCCGCGTTGGTCGAGTGCCACACGCATTTGGTTTTCGCCGGGCATCGCGCGGACGAGTTCGAACTGCGCAATCGGGGCGCGACGTACCAGGAGATCGCGGCCAAGGGGGGAGGGATCCTGGCGACCGTCAAACCGACGCGAAAGGCTTCGCTCGAGGAACTCTCGAGGTCGGCGCAGGCGCGCGCCGATGTCTTCGTCCGTCAAGGCGTCGCCACGATCGAGAGCAAAAGCGGTTATGCTCTGACGACGGCGGGCGAGATGAAGATGCTCGCGGCCGCGGGCCGGATACGAGGGCCGCGGGTCGTGCGCACGTACCTGGGGCCGCACGCCATCCCACCCGAGGCCGAGTCGGCCGGGGCGTATCTGGAGCGGGTGATCTCGACGGATCTCCCGCGGGTGAAGGCCGAAGGCGCCGCCCATCGCGTCGACATCTTCGTCGAGGAGGGGTATTTCCCCGAGCCGCTCGCGCGCAGGTACCTCGAAGCCGCGCGCCGGCTCGGCTTCGAGCTGGCGGTGCACGCGGATCAGTTGACCCGCTCGGGCGGCGCGCGCTTGGCCGTCGAATTCGGAGCGCGTTCGGCCGAGCACCTCATCCGCATCGATGACGATGACGTCCGCGCGCTCGCGGGCAGCGAGACGACGAGCGTGCTTCTGCCGGCGGCCGATCTCTACTTGCGTTGCCCGTATCCGCCCGCCCGGGCGTTGCTCGACGCCGGGGCGAGGGTCGCGATCGCCACGGATTTCAATCCGGGCAGTTCGCCGACTCAGAGCGTGAGCCTGGTCGGCGTGCTCAGCCGGCTGGAAATGAAAATGACTTTGCCGGAAACGATCGTCGCGTACACTCTGGGCGGGGCGTATGCGCTCGGCCTCGGCGGTGAGCTCGGCGCGCTCACCGCGGGCCGGAGTTGCGATCTCGCGGTTTTGGGCTCTGGATGGCCCGATCTCTTCTACTCCGTCGGTGAGATGCCCATCGTTCAAGTCTGGCGAGGCGGGGCGCGTCTGAATCGACGATCCAGCGCGAATTAAATTCTGTCAGATTCTTAAAAAGGATTTGCATTCCAAAAAACGGGCTGACTAGTCTTGAGGTGAGCGCTCCCAGACGAAGATCAGGATGACTTGGGTTGGGGGGCCCGTGAAGGGAACCGCATCTATCTAAGGACGGACAGGAGCCATCGTCATGAGAGAGTCAGTCACCTACGTCACGCAGTCGAAATTCTTTTCGCCCGCGTTCAACGCGGCGATTTTCGATGGCCCGATCCGCATTTATTTCGCGCAATACCAGGAATCGCTCGCCCTGAAGATCTACTTCGATCTCCAGGAACGTTTTCAGGACGCGCGCAAGAACGCGCGCGGCATTTTCAAGGATCGCGCCCGGAACATCTTCGTGATGCTCTACCCGACCGATGAGACGTTCCATCTTTCGTTCGACGGCGCCGCCGGGGGTGATCTCACGCAGGGCGCGGGGGCGTGGACGGGCCGCTCGATCGCGCGTACGCGCCTCGGCCAGGATTTCGTCGTCGGCGTGCGCGGCCCGCTCGAGGAAGCGGAACTCGGGGAGCTCTACGGCGAGGTGGACGCGATCGTGAAAGCGTCCAACGCCTAAAAGAACGCCGAAAAGTGACACGCACCTTTTCGTAGCGCGTGCGCGCTACGAAAAGGTGCGTGTCACTTTTCGTGGAGAGGCTCTTCGAGGAGGCTTTCGATCGTTTCGGCTGTTTCGTCATTGCTCCAGTCGTTGGCGCCGAATCCGCTGAATGCGATGCGCCCGCTGCGGTCGATGACGAAATTGGCGGGGAGTATGTCGACTCCGAACTTGGCGGCGAGCTCCTTGTTCGCGTCGAAGAACGAAGGGAATTCGAATTTTTTCTTGCCCCAGAACTCGCGCGCGAACGGGACGCCGACGCCGGCTTCGTCCACGTTCACCGGCACCACGCGCAGGCCCTTGTCGTGGAGCCTTTCGCCGATTTCAGCGAACGTCGGCAGCTCCACGAGGCATGGCGTGCACCAGCTCGCCCAGAAGCTCAGAATGACCACGTGCCCCTTGTAAGAGGAAAAAGGCGTTTGTTTTCCGTCGGCGTCCGTGAGCTGGAAATCGCCGACCGGCTGGCGGCTGGCCGTTTCCATGGGGTCCAGTCCGGGCGAACTGGTCTTCGCCATTTCCGCGTTTGGCCCGAAACTGGTTCTCAAGTAGCCGATGCTCGCCAGCGCCACGACCATGGCGAGCAGGCCGGCCATCACGGCTGGCGGCATGCGGAACTCGCGCTTATCGGCGTAGGCTTTGTATTCGGAGCCAGTTTCTGGGGGACGGTTCGATGATTCGTTTGTCACGGCTTCGACACTTTAGCGGCGGCGCGCGCCGCCGTCAAAGTGAGAGCGGGCAAATCGCCGTCGAATACGTCCTGCTCCTGGTCTCGGCGATCGTGTTCGCTCTCATTATCACGAATCTGATGGTCAGTCGCGCCGACGGCGGGGAAGGTTTCGTCATCCGCAGTTGGAAGGCGATGGTCCAGGCGATCGCGGCTGACAAAGCCGACGGCGTCGATTGAGAACCGTTTCCCGCGCATCGCGATGAATCCGCGCTGAAGGCGGCGGATCCCGCCCACCGAAATCTCGCGACGGGAATTTTCCGATGGCCCCGCCGCGACCGGCGCTGGGAGACTTCGCCACAAAACTCCTTCCGTCGGAGTTGATGCTGGATTGCCCTGTCAGACAAAGGGTTTGCCGCGGCCGCGAGAGGAATTCCGTGACTTTCGAATCCGCCTCCGGCTAGGCTGCGTCATTCCGCAAGTCGAGGAGTTTCCATGAACGAAGAAGCTTGGCGCGAATTCGATCTCTTCAATCCCACGGACGAGCACAAGATGCTGCGCGAGACGGCCCGATCCTTCGTTTCCGGCGAGGTCGAGCCGCAGGCGTTGGAGCATGACCGCAAGGAAACGTTCAACCTCCCGCTTTTCCGCAAGTTGGGCGAACTGGGCTACCTGGGCCTCACAGTGCCCGAGGCGTACGGCGGCTCCGGCTTGGACGCGCTCGCCGCCGTGATCGTGCATGAGGAGCTGTCGGCGAGCGACCCCGGCTTCTGCCTCGCTTATCTCGCGCACTCCATGCTCTGCGTGAACAACTTGGCCGTCAACGGCGGCGAGGAGCAGAAGAAGCGCTGGCTCCCGAAACTCTGCTCCGGCGAGTGGGTCGGGGCGATGGCGATGTCCGAGCCCGCGGTCGGCACCGACGTTCTCGGGCTCGAGACCGCCGCGCGCCGGGACGGGGACGACTACGTCATCGACGGCCGCAAGATGTGGATCACCAACGGTTGCGTCGACGACGCCGGCACTCCAGCCGACATCGTCTGGCTGTACGCGAGGACGGGCGAGAAGGACGGTCGCCCGCAACTCTCGACGTTCGTCGTCGAGAATGGGGCGCGGGGTTACGGAGTCGGTCAGAAGATCAAGGACAAGACGGGGATGCGGGCCTCGAACACGGCCGAACTCGTCTTCGACAAATGCCGCGTGCCCGCGGCCAACCTCGTCGGGCGGGAGGGCGAGTCCGTGCACCACATGATGCGCAACCTCGAGATCGAACGCCTGACGCTGGCGGCGATGAGTCTCGGGATCGCGCGCCGCTCGTTGGAGGTCATGAACCGGTACGCGCGGGAACGCTCGTCGTTCGGCCGCCCGCTCAATCGCTTCGGTCAGATCCAGCGCCACATCGGCGAGTCTTACGCCGAGTACCGGGCCTGCCGAGCGTACGTTTACGAGACCGCGCGCCGCATGCGCCTCGATCAGGGCGGCAACCGACTCGACTCCGACGGCGCGAAACTGATCGCGTCGACGCTCGCGAAAAACATCGCCGACCGCGCGGTGCAGGTCCTCGGCGGTTACGGGTACGTGGGCGAGTACGTCGTCGAGCGCCTGTGGCGTGACGCCAAGCTGCTCGAGATCGGCGGCGGCACCGTCGAAGCGCATCAGAAAAACATCACGCGCGATCTGGCGAAGGACCCGTCCGCCATCGTCGACTGAGCGGATTGGGGGAGGGCGGGTGCCGCGTCCCGCGGCTTCCCCGAAACGACGCCCGATCCTCGAGCAGGGAGTTCCTCGATGCCGGCCCCTTCCGTTTGCGTGTTCTGGTTCCGCCGCGATCTGCGCCTCGAGGACAACACGGGGCTCGCGGCGGCCCTCGCCTCGGGCCTGCCCGTCGTGCCGCTCTTCATTTTCGACACGGAGATCCTCGGCCGGCTCGAGGACAAGGACGATCTTCGCGTCCAGTTCATCCGTTCGCGGCTCGACGAGATCGATCGGACGCTGCGCGCTTCCGGCTCCGGCCTGGTCGTGAAACGAGGCCGCTCGAAGGATGTGTGGCGGTCCCTGCTCGGCGAGTTGAACATAAAATTCGTTTATTTCAACCGCGACTACGAGCCCGCGGCGATCGCTCGGGACGCGGGCGTCTCGGCGTTGCTCGCGAAATCCGGCGTCGAAGCCAGGTCTTTCAAGGACCAGGTGATCTTCGAGGCGTCCGAAGTGCGCAAGGACTCGGGCGGGCCCTACACGGTTTTCACGCCCTACAGTCGGAAATGGAAAGCGCTCTTGACGGAAGAGGCCTTGCGCCCCGCTCGGGCGGGGAAAGGCTCGTTCTTCCGGCACAAAGCGCGCGGCGTGCCCGCGCTCGCGGAACTCGGTTTCCGGTCGCGCCCTTTCGAATTCCCCTCGCCCCGCATCGACCGCGGGCTCCTCCGGGCGTACGGCGAGACCCGCGATGTGCCGGCTCTGCGCGGCACCAGCCGTTTGGGCGTCCATCTGCGTTTCGGGACGGTGAGCGTCCGCGAGCTGGCGGCCGTCGCGCGCCGGACGAGCGAGGCTTGGCTGAACGAACTCATCTGGCGCGAGTTCTTCATGCAGATCCTGTTTCATTTCCCCCACGTCGCCGATGGGCCGTTCCGGCCCGAGTACGCCGGGATCGCTTGGCGGCACGACGAGGCGCAGTTTCGGGCTTGGCGCGAAGGGCGCACGGGATACCCGATCGTCGACGCGGGAATGCGCGAACTCAGCGAGACGGGTTTCATGCACAACCGCGCGCGGATGATCGCCGGGAGTTTCCTCGCCAAGCACCTGCTGATCGATTGGCGCTGGGGCGAGGCGCACTTCGCGCGCAAGCTGCTCGACTTCGACCTCGCGGCGAACAACGGCAATTGGCAATGGGTGGCCGGGACCGGTTGCGATGCGGCCCCGTACTTCCGGATATTCAGCCCGGAAGCGCAGACGCGCGCGTTCGACGCGAAGCTCGAGTACGCGCGGCGCTGGGTCCCCGAACTCGGCACGAAAGATTATCCGCGGCCGATCGTCGATCACGCGTACGCGCGTTCGCGGGCGTTGGCCGAGTACAGGGAGGCGCTTTCCTCCGCTCGCCCGCGCCCGGAGCGAAAGCGGGTTTGATGGAATGAAGGGAGGCACGGGATGAGAATCCTCATGACTGGCGCGACGGGCTTGATCGGCTCCGCCCTCGGCCGTGAACTGGCGGCCGCGGGGCATGAGATCGTCGTGCTCGCGCGGGATCCGCTCGGAGCGAGGTCTCGCCTCCCTTTTCCCTGCGTGATTCACGAGTGGGCGTCCGCGACCGACCCGGTCCCGGAGGCGGCTTTGGCGGGGATCGAAGGCGTCGTGCACCTGGCGGGCGAGCCGATCGCGGACGGCCGCTGGAGCGAGGCGCGCAAGCGGCGGATCCGCGACTCGCGGGTGGCGGGCACGCGAGGGCTCGTCGCGGCGCTCTCCGCGCTCGAGACACGCCTCCGGGTTTTCGTCGGCGGTTCGGCCATCGGGTTTTACGGCGATCGCGGTGACGAACTCCTCGCCGAGGACGCCGCGCCAGGCGCGGGTTTCCTCGCCGGCGTCTGCGTCGACTGGGAGCGCGCGGCCGATCGATTGCGGGTCGCCGGGACCCGCGTCGTGCACGTGCGCACGGGGATCGCGCTCGCCGCGGACGGGGGCGCCCTGGCCAAAATGCGCCTGATTTTCGCCAGGGGCTTGGGGGGACGGATCGCGTCGGGTTCGCAATGGATGAGCTGGGTCCACCTGGAGGACCTTGTGCGCTTGTTCCGCTTCGCCCTCGAAAACGAGCGGGTGGAAGGGGCGGTCAACGGCGTCGCCCCGGAACCGGTGACCAATGCGCGATTCTCGCGCGAGTTGGCGCGCGCGTTGGGAACGTTCGCCGTCCTGCCGGTTCCGGGGATCTTGCTCAAAGCGGCCCTCGGCGAACTCGCCGGGGTGCTGCTCGGCGGGGCCAGGGTTTCGAGCGCGAAAGTCGAAAGCCTCGGCTTCCGCTTCCGGCACCCGGAACTCGGGCCTGCGCTCGAGGACCTGCTCGCCGGCCGGTTGTAGACACCGCCGCGTTCTTCCGCTATTCGTGGGTGAGCATGTCGTCGCACAACCCACGCTTCCCTCATTCCGGCTCCATCAAGATCGGCTCCCTTGAGGTCACGGCCGAACAGGTGCTCGAACTCGCGGCCCCGTACCTGACCGCGAGCCGACGCGAGCGGATCGACGCGGTCGTCGAGAACCGCACGTATTCCGTCGTGCCGGTCATGGAGAACATCTACGACAGGGGGAACGTCAGCGCGGTCATGCGAAGCGCCGAGGCGCTGGGGTTTCAGGCGGCGCACGTCATCGAGTTGAACGAGCGGTTCAAAGAGGCCAACCGGGTCACCCAGGGCGCCGACAAGTGGCTCGACGTCTTTCGCTGGAAATCGACCGCCGCGTGCGCCGTCGACCTGAAGGCGCGGGGGTACAAGATTTACGCGACTCATCTCGATGCGGCGGTGCCGATCGGCTCCGTCGATTGGAGCGAGCCCGCGGCCATCGTCTTTGGCAACGAGAAGGACGGCGTTTCGGAGGAGATGCTGGCTCTCGCCGACGGGAGGATCGTCATCCCCATGCTCGGATTCGTGCAGAGTTTCAACATCTCGGTCGCGGCGGCGATCGCGCTTTACCACGTCTGCCAGGATCGTTCGCGCCGGTTCGGGCGGCACGGCGATCTGAGCGAAGAGGAGAAGCGCGCGCTGCGCGCGCTTTACTGCCTGCGCACGGCGAAGAACCCGGAGCGCCTCTTTTCCAGGCTGCTCGCGCGGCGTCCGCTCTGATGGTCAGAGCCGTTCCAGGAATTCGTTCTCGATCTCGTTGATCCGCGCTTCGTTGGCCGCGCGCTGGCGTCGCAGGTCTTCGAGGTTCGATTTGAGCGTCGTCTGGTCGGCGGCGCGCGCGCCGCTTTTGGAGAGGCGAGCGAAAACGTCGCCGATCCTTTTCTCGATGTCGGCGTTTTCTTTCTCGATCAGATGGATGCGGCGCCCGACTTCGTAGGAAGGGAGGAAGGCCGCCTCGAGGTGACCGGGACAGACGAGTTCGTAGAGCTGGCCGGCCTTGCCCGCCTCGAACCCCCGTTGCGGCGTGCAAAAGTCGACGAGCCCCGCGTTGTGCCCGTTGAGGTAAAGCTCCTCGTCGGGCGGCTCGCCCGCCCCCGCGCAGGCGCCCCGATGGCGCTCGAGCGCCTGCGGCGATTCGCCGCCGACGCCGTCTTGGCGGCCGATCTCGTACCAATCGAGGTTTTGACAGGGCTTGTTTTTGTCGATCGTCGCGCAGCCGGACGTCGTGACCAGGTACGCGCCAAGGGCGATCATCGCCAAGCGCAGGACGATCCGCGCGAGCGTTATTTTTGGGATGTCGGCGAGGGAAGGGCGGGGAGTCTTTGGCATCGCCATTCTTTTAGGGGGCGAGCGGCCTCGAAGTCCATCGCTGAGTTCCCGTTTCATGGTGTGATTGTAGGGGTTTCAGGCCTGGACCCCCGGGGGCTCGGAGTGTACATTGGTCGCGTGGTCATTTCACGCGCGCCGTTCAGGCTCAGTTTCCTCGGCGGTCTCACCGACCTGCCGTCGTTTTTCACCGGTGAAGAAGGCGCGACGCTGACCTGCGCGATCAAGAAGTACATGTACATCACGGTCAACGAGCGTTTCGACGAAACGTACCGCGTGGCGTATTCCAAAACTGAGATCTGTGAGACCCCTGACCGGATCGAGCACAAGATCGTCAGGACCGTTTTGAGCGCGTACGCGCCGGCGGCGCGGGAGCAGGCTTCAGGCCACGGGCTCGAGATCATGTCGATGGCCGATATTCCCGCCGGGACGGGGTTGGGCAGTTCGTCCGCTTTCACCGTGGGGCTGCTGCAGGCGATGAAGGCGTACCTCGGTTTCGTGCCGGGCCCGGCGGCTCTCGCCGCCGAAGCCGCGCGGATCGAGATCGAGGAGTGCCGCGAGCCGATCGGCAAGCAGGATCAATACGCCGCCGCTTTCGGCGGTCTGAGGTATTTCCGCTATTTGCCTTCTGGCGAGGTGATCGCCGAGCCGCTCGGCGGGACGGAAGGGACCAAACGCGAATTGGAAGCCTCGATCCTGTTGTTCTACACGGGCATTACGAGATCGGCTTCTGCGGTCATAAAGGAGCACAAGGCCGATCCGGGATGGAAGCGGGAAACGTTGCGCGAGATGAAAAAGCTCGCCGACCGCGGTCGGCGCGTGATCGAGGAGAATCAGCCGGTCTCGCGGTTCGGAGAGCTCTTGCACGAAGGCTGGTCCTTGAAAAAGAGCATGGCTTCCGGTATCAGTGCCCCTCGCATCGACGAGTGGTACGAGCGCGCCCGTTCGGCGGGTGCTTGGGGCGGCAAAATCATGGGGGCCGGCGGCGGCGGTTTCCTGATGATCATGGTCGATCCCGGGAGGCGGGCCGCCGTCCGTCAAGAGCTCGCCGAGCTTCGCTCCGTCCCCGTAGCGTTCGAGAGTTTCGGCAGCCGCGTGATCTTCATCGGTTGAGACGCGGAGTTGACAGGCGAAGTCGATGCGTGAAGTCGCGATACGAAGAGCCGGAAGGCCGAGGAAACCTATGTCCCAACCCACGCCCCAGAAGAACGACGCCAGGCTCCATGGCGAGATCGCCATCGAGGAAAACAAGCTCGAGCGCTTCGAGAACCGAACGACCGTGCGCCGTTACACGATCGAATTCACGTGCCCGGAATTCACGTGTCTCTGCCCGCGCAGCGGTTTCCCGGATTTCGCCACGATTCGCATCAGGTACGTGCCGGACAAGCACTGCGTGGAGCTGAAGAGCCTGAAGCTCTACATCAACGGCTTCCGCAACGAGAAGGTCTTCCACGAGGACGTCACCAACCGCATCATACAGGACCTGATCGACCTCCTCGATCCGTGGGAAATCACGGTCGTCGGCGATTTCACGGTTCGGGGCAACATCCACACCGTCGTCACCGCTACGCACGCGAAACAATGATCGCCCGCCCCGGCGGGCGACGTTTGGACACCCTCACAACGCGGATCTCAACAAAAAGGTGCGAGTCACCTTTTGGCGGTGAGCGCGCGCGCCAAAAGGTGACTCGCACCTTTTTGTTGAGATCCGCGTTGTGAGGGTTGCCGGGTCGAATTGGGGATACGTCCGGTTTCGGCGAAAGCGTCATGATGCGGCGCGAGGCGAACAAAAAGGAAGGGCCGGGCTTCTTCATGAGCCCGGCCCGCGGTTGACCCCCTCGGCGGGGTCGGAATCCGCCGAGAGGCGTTGGAGGGGGAAGGCGGGATCAGCGGCGCGCCAAGGACTGGCTCGTCTCGGTCTGCTGTTTCCGTTCATCGGCGCCGGCGAGCGATTCGATTTTCACGATCGCGCCCGGCAGGATCGCGGCTTCGGAGACGTTCTCGAGCACTCTGGCCACCGCGACGTTGTCCCCGACGGTGACGACCTCGACGAGCGCTCCCGGGGCCGTGGACAGGGGGATGCGGTACTGGAGCGGGCTTGCGCACTCGGCCCCGGCCCAGACGTAGCGGGCGTTGCTCACGCGGAAACGATCGCCCGCCTGCACGCTCGCGCGGAATCCGCCGCGGATCGCGACATGCGTGTCATTGTCCCCGATGACCGGATCGTAGAGCACGCGGGATTCCCAGACGTCGTCCCAGGAGTCGCGCGCGCTCATCTGGCGTTTGTAGCGGGCGATGATCTGTTCGAGGGATTGGTCCATCGCCTTCTTGATCACGTCGGCGAGCGCGGTCCTGTAGAAGAAGTCTAGGCCGAGCGGCGCTCCGGCGGCGAAGTTGACGCTGACATCGACCTTCGTGTCGTACGCGATGCCGTCGCCGATGGCGACGGCTTGCCGGCTCAGCGGGTCGTCCGTCCGCAAGCGCATGTCGAGTTTGGTTTGCCCGATTTTGACTTTGCCGCCGACGCCGTTGGTGAGCGAGCGTCCGTCAGCGGCGTAACCGACGCGCACGCCGCCGCCGCGCGAGGCTTCGAACGAGATCACGTCGCCGCTGAGGACCGCCTGAGGCGAGTTGTAGAGGCACGCCGGGATCCCGACCGCCGTCGGTTGCGGAGCGCTCGCGCCGCCGCCGGCTGGAAGCGCGGGGAGGGCGGGGAGGGGAGGGGGAGCTGCTCCGAAGTCGATCCGGCTCACGGAAATCGCCGGCGGCCCTTGGGTTGTGGCCGAAGGCGCAGCGCCAGCGCCGGCGGCGGTCGGAACCTCCTGAACCCGGAAACCGTAACGCCCGAGGAGATTCTCGTCGCTCGCCATCGCCTCGCCGCCGCCGGACCTCGTGGTCGTTTTCGCCATCATCGAACGGGAGGGCGCCGCCGAGGGGGCCGGCACCGGCGTCGAGATGACGAAGTGCTTGTTGTTCATGACCTGGCCGTAAAAGAGCGTGTCGACGACGGCCTTGAAGTCGAGCGTTTCCCCGTTGGGGAGCCGCACGGGCCTTGCGTTCAGGGAAACGAGTTCCACGTCCATGCGCAAGACGCGCGAGTTGTCCTGTTCTTCGCAACCTGTGTTCCCCATTGAGAGCGCCGCGCAGGCGATCACCAGGGGGATCAGGTAGGTCGACGAACGTACCGGTGTTTCCATTGGAGCCGTCCTTCCTTCTCTGTTCGGGTTTTTCGTTCGCGCTCGGGCGGAGGAGGTGACGTGCAGGTGGGAGTGCGCGGATCGAGAGTCAGGCTAAGGCATGCGGGTGAAAAACGAAAACGCGGGCGAACACCGCGAGGACACGGCGTATTTTCGGATTCATCCCGCGGAGAGACGGCGTAAGCGGTTGGAATCCCAGGGGTATGGGAATTGAAACGAAAAAACGATTTTTGTTCCGTTGCCAAGAAGCTGAGCAGATCGCGCGGCAATGCGCGCCGCGTGCGGCTCCCTCGCGCGGACAGTTGCTCGGAACTTCGACGAAGTTCCCTGGCGAATCAGGATCTTTCGAGAAGCGCCGATTTCATGACACGCGGGTCGCGCGGCGTCTCGAAGTCCCAATCGGGTGGCGGCGGGACCTGGAACGACAGGCCCGATCCGGCTTTTCGGATTTCACCGGCGAAGTCGTTTTCGTTCCAGCCTTCGAAGTTGCATGAGAGCAGGAGTCGGCCGCGCGGTTTCAGGACCGTGGCGCAGGCGCGCACGAGAGCCGGCAGATCCTTGTCGATGCGGAAAACCCCTTTGCCGCCGCGGCCGAAGGACGGCGGATCGCAGACGACGAGGTCGTAGAACAGGCCCTTTTTGGCCGCGTACCCCAGGAACTCGCGCGCGTCCATCGCTCGGAACTCATGCGCCGCCGGATCGAGCCCGTTCAGGGTGAAGTTCGTCTTCGCCCATTCGAGCGCGTTCCTGCTCAGGTCGACGGATACGGTTTTCGCGGCTCCCCCGGCGGCGGCGGCGACGCTGAACCCGCCCGTGTAGCAGAAGAGGTTCAAGACATCGAGCCCGCGTGAAACCGTCCGCGCCCATTCGCGGTTGGCGCGTTGATCGAGGAACAGCCCGCTCGACAGCCCCTGGCCCGCGCGGAACTCGAACATGAGCCCGTTCTCGGAGGCCACCCATTTTTCCGGAAGCCCGGGAGCGGATTCCCACGTCGACTGTCCGTTCGGATTCCTGCCGCGATCGCGCCGCAGGTGCAGGCGCCAGCGGGCCCACCCCTTGAGCTCGGCCAAGCGCCGGAGATCCGCCCAGTCGTTTTCGCGCGGGGGATCGTCGGCGAACCATTGGAAGTCGTGGACATCGCCCAAGCGTTCGACGCGCAGGGGGCCGCCTTCGGTGTGGATCCAGCGCAGGGTTTCAATCCCGGTTCCCGGGGCGTTCCCCGGGCCGACCATCGCACGCGAGCGCAGCCATCGCTCGCGGCGATCGACAGCGGCGAGCCAGGAGCAGAGCCGCCGGTTCGCGAGGAGCTCGAGGTCGTCGAAGTAGGGCGGGGCGGGGGCGACCCGCTCGCGAGTTTCACCGCCGAGCTGGAAGCGCAAGGCGAGGGCGTGCAGGCCGAGCGCCGGGAAATCCGTTCCGCCGTGCTCGGCGTCGCCGAGGATCGGCAGACCTCGTGAGGCGGCGTGCAGGCGGATCTGGTGCGGGCGGCCCGTTTCGGGCGAGGCTTCCCACAAGGAGAACCGGCCTTGCGTCCGAAGGCGACGGAACGCCGTCAAGGCGTTGGTTTCGCCAGGGAGCGAGACGAATTTCGACCCCTGTTTTTCGATGCGGCTCGCGACGGTGAACGCGTCCGCCTCGGCCGCACGGTCGGTGAGGAAGAGATAGGTCTTGGAGACGCCGCGCTCCTTGAAGAGAGCGCTGAGTTCGGCCGCGGCCGCGGCTTCGGTCGCCAGGGCGATGACGCCGGTCGTTCCTTTGTCCAGGCGGTGGCAGACGAACAGCGGCGCGCCCGCCGCGCGGGCGAGGTGCTCGCAGAGCCCCTCGGCGGCGGCGGGACCGGCCTCGGTCGCGTGGGTCGCGATGCCGCCCGGCTTGTCGACGATCAGGATTCGGCGCGAAGTCATCGGTAAAGCATCCGTGAAAGCATCCGGGGGAGACCGGCCCGTCAGCGTCGATCGGCCGCGTTTTCTTTTGCGCGGCATTCGGGGCAGATGCCGTAGAGTTCGAGGACGTGCCCCGTGAGAGAGAAGCCGAACTGTTTAGCTACCTTTTCCTGCAGGCGCTCGATTTCGGTGTTTTCGAATTCGACGATCTTGGAGCAGGAGGCGCACGTGAGGTGGTCGTGGTGGCGTTTGCCGGCCCACTCGTAGCGAGCCGGCATCCCGCCCATGCGCACCTCGGTCACGTATTTATGCTCGGAAAGCGTGCGCAGGAACCGGTAGACGGTGGCGAAGCCGATTTCCGGGTGGCGCGCGGCGACCGCCTCGAACACGTCCTGGGCCGTGAAGTGGCTCGGCCCGTTGCGGACGACGTCGAGGATCATGAGCCGCTGGGTCGTCACCTTGATGTTGAGCTCGCGGATGATCTTCTTGTTGGGAACCCGATCCGCTCGGGGGACCGATCTTTGAAGGGGTTCTTGATGGTTCGCGACGGGCAAGGCTCTGGCGGATAACGGCGTCATGGAGCCGGTTTATCGGATCGCGCGGTCCGTCGTCAAGTTAATTGCGAATGACTTTCATTATCAGATGTGATCGATTCACCACTATATGAACGAAAATCTCATGCACGAGTCGGATCGACGCAAGAACCTGTTGTTCCAAAAAGTCGGCATTTTCATCGATGCCGAGAACATCGAGCTCTCCAGCTTGAAGCACCACGACGGGCGCACCGATTACAAGAAGCTCATCGAAAAGGTCGGGGACCGGGAGATCCTGCGGATCCTTTACTACAAACCGATTTACAAAGAGATCTCGCAGACGTTCCAGGAATTCTGGAAAAGGTTGGGGGGCGAGATCAAACAGCCGGCTAAAAACGCCGACAGTTTTCTGATCATCGACGCCGTCACCATGGCCGAAAAGCTCGATGTCGCGATCATCGTCGGCGGTGACAAGGATTATCTGCCGTTGATCTGGTACCTCAAGTCCCGCGGCTGCCGCGTGGAGATCTGGTCCTGGCCGGAGTCGACCTCGCCTGAAGTACGTGAGGCGGCCGATGTTTACTTCCCGCTTACCAAGGATTTCGTCATCGATTCCGAGGTGCCGAAAGAGGCGGGTTCGTCTCGTGGCCGTCTTCCGGAGGCGTCGTCGGATCGGCCCGCTCCGGCGCGGCCTGAAGCGCGGCCCGATGCGCCCCCCAAAGCGCCCCCCAAGGCGCGCTCACAAGAGGCGCGCTCAGAATCGCGCGGGGCGAAGCCGGCGGCGGCCGCCCGCGGTTCGGGTTCCTCGCCCAAGTCGCGCGCGGTTCCGGCCGAGCCGCCGGCCGAGGTTGAAACCGAACTCGCGACGGAGGACGAGGACGGTGAAACCGCGGCGCCGAAACGTCGCGGGAGCCGGCGCCGGGGGCGGCGTGGCGGGGTCAAGCGCCGGGGGCGCGGCGGCTCCGGCGGAACCCAGGCGCCGCCGTCGGACCCGGCTCCGTAGGCGGGTCCGTTGATATGGAAGCTTCCGTGCTTGTCGTCGCGGGCCGGCTAACATAAAGTCGTTCCCCTATGAACAAGCATGAAAAGCACCAGGACTCGTTTCTCAGCCAGGTGATCGAGCGCGCGGCCCAAGCTGCGCAAACGGTCTCCGGAGACGGCGCGGACCGCTCCCAAGCCCGCGCTCAAATCCGGGCCGACGACATCGCGACGCTCATCACGACGCCGCCCGAGTTCAAATTCGGCCAGGCCGCGCTCCCGTGCCACTCGTTCGCCAAGGCGTTCCGCCTGCCGCCGGCGAAAATCGCCGAGCGGATGGCGGCTGAGATCAACGAATGGGCTCAAACGAACGGCGAGAAAGCGCACATCGCCCGCGTCGAGGCGGTCAACGGCTACCTGAATTTCCACTGCCGGTTCGAAAGCTACGGCGCGCGCTTGCTCGAGGACATCCGTTCCGGGGCTTACTTCGAGCGCCCGCTTCTGGACGAGGGGAAGACCGAGAAAATCCTCGTCGAGTACGCGCAACCCAACACGCACAAGGCGTTGCACGTGGGCCACCTGCGCAACATGGTCTACGGCGATTCGGTTTCGCGCATCCTCGAGTACGCGGGCCACGACGTCGTGCGGGCGACGTACCCGGGCGACATGGGCGCGCACATCGCCAAGTCCCTCTGGTACATCGGGACCAAACTTGGCGGCCAGCTCCCGGCCGAGCGCCAGGCCGATTGGCTCGGCGAGGTGTACGCGCAATCCGACGACGCCGTGAAGGCGGTGACGGATCCGACCGAGCAGGCGAAGGTGAAGGCCGAGATCGGCGCCGTCCTCAAAGAGCTGCAGGACAGGAAGGGCCCGGCGTACGAGCTCTACAAAATCACGCGCGATTGGTCGCTCGATCAACAGAAGCGGATCTACGCGTGGCTCGGCATGGAATTCGACGTCTGGTATTTCGAAAGCGAGTGCGACGAACCGTCGCGCCGCCTCGTGCTCGAGAAGTTCGAGGAAGGCTTCTTCCAGAAGAGCGAAGGGGCGATCGGCATCGACTTGAGCCGGTGGAACCTCGGCTTCGCGATGTTCCTCAAGTCGGACGGCAACGGCCTCTACCTCACCAAAGACCTCGAACTCATCCGCCGCAAGTTCTCGGATCCGGACGTCACGCGCTCCCTCGTCGTCGTCGACGCCCGCCAGAGGCTTCATTTCCAACAACTGTTCAAAACCGCGGAACTCATGGGCTACCCGCAAGCGGCCGGGTCGGTTCATTTGTCGTACGAGTCGGTGACGACGGCCGATGGCGTGCCGTGCAGCTCACGCAACCTGAACGGCATCCTCCTCGAGGATTTGCGCACGGTGATCGAGGACAAGATCATTCTCGACCACCTTCACGCTTATCACGGCGTTTGGATCGAGGCCGAGATCCGCCAGGTGGCCGAGCAAGTCTGCTTGGGCGCGCTCAAGTACGGCTTCCTGCGCGTCGACGGCAACTCGGTGATCAAATTCCTGCTCGACGAGTGGCTGAAATTGGAGGGGGACACGGGGCCTTATCTCCAATACGTTCACGCGCGCTGCCAAAGCCTGCTCGAGAAGGTGGGGCGCCCGCCGGCCCGACCCAAGATCGTCTTGGAGACGTCGTTCGAGGAGGAGCTGCTCTTCCACCTAGGGCGATTCAACGCGTTCGCGCTGCAAGCGGCGGAGAGCTTCAGACCCGTCGTGATCTCGGCTTACCTCCACGAGCTCTGCCGTCTTTACAACCGATTTTACAAAGAGTGTCCCGTCAAGACGGCCGCCAGCCCCGAGCTCAGGGATTCTCGGTTGGCGCTTGTCGAGTCCACCGCATCGGTCTTGCGCACCGGGCTCGCGCTCCTTGGGATTCCGGCTCCCGATCGGATGTAAAGAAATTGACCGCTCGCATCAATTCGGCCGAGATCGAGTGATTGAAGGCGGATTCGCTGATCCGACCCGCATCTCGGTCCGTCATGTAGGCGGAACCTGAATTGAATGCGCGGTCCTTTGAAAGATTCGCCATCAAAGGTAAGGTTCCGAAAACGTGAGTAAATTTTTCTGCCCTTTCCTCGGGCGTTTATCCCCGCCGAGGGTATTCCGTTTGGATTGAAATGTGCTATAAGGGTGACCTTTCGAAATCAGGTCGCTCGTCTTTGAAAGATGATTGGCGCGCCGGGGCAGCAGCCACAGGAGGAACTGAGTCGTGTTGAATACCGCCGACACCGAGCTTGAACTGAAAAAACCTGCCGCCCTCATCGTCGAGGATGTCGAAGATGACGATTTCGATTTGGACACGATTGAAAACATCCTTGAACTTCCCGAAGATCGCTTTCCGAAATTCACCCTCGCAAAGAACAAAGCCCGCTTCCTCCGGATGGTGAGCTGGTACAAGAACAAAGAAGAATGGCTCGAGGTCGCGCCGCTGAGCGCTGTTTCGAAGCTTTTCAAGCAGCAGACCAAGGAACTCGTGGGCATCCGTTCGAACAAACTCGATTACGAGATGGAACTCGAAACCGGCACCCTCACGCCCAGCCAACGCTCCTACCGCCGCGACGAACTCAAGATGTGCAAAGTGCACGAAAAGATGGCGGTGACCTTGATCGCGAAGATGCAGGTCAAAATCAAAAGCGGCCGCCGCTGAGCCGGGTCACGATCGAGATCGGAGTTTCGCCGGCGGGATTGAACGTCCCGCGCAATACGCAATTGGGACACCGTTCGTCGTTTATCGTTTCTTTTTACTGACGGCACCCGCAGCCGGGTTGTCGCCGGCCGGCTTCTCGCAAACCTTCCAATCGGCGTGCTTGACCGAAAGTTCGGCGATCCTGATGGGGCTGGTCATGATCGAGATCGTGGTTTTGCCGCTGCGATTGAACTTTTTGTGCAAGTGGATGTCGAATTGTAGCGGCGTGCTTTCAACTGTAAACACCAATCGCAGGCGATCGTCGATACTCGTCACGATCCGCCACTCGCGACCGAAAACGGTGACTTGCAGCATGTCCCGCCGACCCTTCCACGCCTCGACGCTTTTGAAACAAGTCGGAGCGACGCGAAGCGCGCCTGTCGGTTTGCCGAGGTAGTTCTTTGATTGTTCGATGTCGTAACCGAAAAGCATCTCGTCGAGCGGGTTCGCCTGAAGGTCGGCGGCGATTTGGTCCTGCAGGACTTTCGCGAGTTTTTCGGGATCCGCTAACGACATGAAATTCGGTTGTTCCGCCGTCATCATGGCGCAGTCGGGATGAGTCGCGCCGGCCCCTGGGAAGTCGTACGTGATGCAGGAGGCGTTCGTGGCCAGGCCGACGGGTTTTCGGGCTCGTCGGCTTGCGGGCGTATGACGGTGCCGTACAGGACTTCGCAGGTTTCACCGATCAACGTGCCGCCGTTGTTGGGGAGCGGGTTGACTTTGTAGACCTTCAGCTTTTCGCCGTCGCGCATGCCTTCGCGCGAAACGGAATGCGCGCCGCGGTCGGTGGCTTTCTTCAGTTTCAGGACCATGTAGTCCGGGCGATCGAACTTGTCGCCGGCGAGATCCGATTTTTCCAGAACCGCCGCGCACTCGACGGATTCGGTCGGGCGTGAACCGGAAGCGGGAAAGACGACTTTGGCGTTGGAGGAACAGAGCTGCTCGGGCGCGCCGAGCTCGGCCGGGAAGCAGTGGCTGTTCGTGATGACGACATCGTTGGCGACCAGGGTCGCGGTACAGACGCTGATGTGAGAGCCGGCGGCCGGGCTATCACCACTTATATTTCCTTCAGTTGCGTGAGCCTGTTTTACCAGAAAGCTTTCGGAAGCTCTCGCGGATTCGCCCGTCAGGGTAGAAAGGGAAGATCTGGCAAAAAGTTCGACGTGCGAGCGAGCCCTGGGCGTCATGGCGGCCGGCTGAATTGAGTCGGTTCGCGGGTTTTATTCGGGCACGGGTTTCACTCGCGCGGTGTTCAGGGCCGGTCCCCGTCGCCGGGTCCTTTGCAGACCGTCCAATCGGCGTGTTCGACCGAAAACCCGCCGCTCTCATCCGAGCTTGTCATGATCGAGACCGGGGTTTCTCCGTTGCGCTTGAATTTCCCTTGCAAGTGGACGGAAGTCCGCAACTCCGCGCTTTTAACGTGAAACGCCAATCGCAGGCGATCGTCGATGTCTATCTCGATCCACCATCTGCGACCGGCCGCGGAGGCTTCCTTCCGCCGGTTTTGCCACGCTTCGGCGCTTTTGAAGCAAGCCGGAGCGATGCGGAGCGCGTCCGAAGCGGGCGTGCTCGAGTCCTTGACGACGTCATAACCGAACAACGTTTCGTCGAACGGGTGTGCTTGAAGGTCGGCGGTGATTTGGTCCCTCAGGGCTTTCGCGAGCCTTTCGCGGTCCACTGACGACGAGAGACCCGCCTCCTCCAGCGTCATCGCGTCGCAGTCGGGATGGGTGGCGCCGGCCCCATGGAAGTCGTGCGCGATGCAGGAGGCGTTCGTGACCAGCCCGATTTTCAGGCGGCGGTAAATTTCCGTGATTTTCTTTTGCTCGGCCGAGGGGAGGGTGGGCAAGCGACCGGGCTCGTCTTCCAGATTTTTGCTGGCGAACATCAGGCCGCGGATTCGGCCGCGCTCATCGGTCAGCGCCGAGCCCGAATTGCCGGAGATCACGTTGCATCCCTTGGTCACATGGATCGGATTTTCGGGCTCGTCGGCTTGCGGGCGTATGACGGTGCCGTACAGGACTTCGCAGGTTTCGCCGGTCAGCGTTCCCCCTCCGCGGGGAAGCGGGTCGATCTTGTGGATTTTCAGTTTTTCGCCTTCGCGCATGCCTTCGCGCGAGACGGGATGCGCGCCGCGGTCGGTGGCCCGTTTCAGCTTCAAGACCATGTAGTCCGGTTGGTCGAACGCGTCGTTGATGAGATCCGATTTCTTCAGAACCGCCGCGCATTCGATGGACTCCGCTGGATGCGCCCCGGAGGCGGGGAAGACGATTCTGGCGTTGGAGGAACAGAGAGGCTCGGGCGCGCCGAAGCCGTCCGGGAAACAGTGGCTGTTCGTGACGACGACGTCGTTCGCCACGAGAGTCGCGGTGCAGACGCCGACGCGGGAGCCGGCCGTGACGACCAATTGGCCCACCGTCGAAGGACAGGCCTCAGGGGAGGAGCAAGCCACTTGCCAGCCGTCCGCCGCGCTTTGCGCGGAAAGGGAGCTCTCGTATTCATAAAAAGGGGACGTGTGCGAAGGTGTCTTGGTCGGCGAGTGGTTCGAGCAGGCGGCGAACAGCGGGATGGCGAGAGCCGTGAGCGCGATCTTCCTCATGCGATGGGAGCGGGTCATAGGCGTTTCCTCGAGCGGAGAGGTGTTTGGTTTCTCGGTCCCCTCGCTTCGTCTTTGTGCCAGAAGAACCGCGGCGCCGGTTGCGGATTCGGCCGCCGCTGGAAAAAAGAAAAGGCGGCGCGGACGCTTCCAGAGGGGTTACGCGGCGAGTGTCCGCGTTCGACGACAATGCCGCGAGTCGCTTGGGCCGGGCGCCCCAAAATATTTCCTTTTGAATCACTCCGTCGTTTCCGGGGGTTAAGACGGCCTCCCCGGACAGGGGAAAATTTTTCCTACATTTCTCAAGATGGGCCGCCGATAGGTCTGTTGTGAGCCGCGGGTCGCCCCGGTGGGGTCGGAGAGAGTGGCTCGAACTTTAGGTGGAGGTCTTGATATGGTACGTTCTTCTTTCATCGTCGTTTCTGACGACCAGGCTCTCGTCCAGAAGGCTCAGCAGTTCGGTCAGATGCACGGTATGACCGTGCAGGCGATGTCGCCCGAGCAATGGGAAGCCCTCAACAGCCGTCCGAGCGGCGCGGACGTGCCTTCGCTCGTCGCCGGCAGCGGCGCGGTGGTCGAAGGCGCCAAAGTCCTCCAGTTCCCTGGCACGGGCGGCACTGACGCGCGCAAAGGCGTGACGACGATCAATCATCTGGAAAGCGTGGCCATCGAAAACGCCATCGCGGCTTTCAAGGGGAACCTGACCGAAGCGGCGAAGGCCCTCGGCATCGGCCGCGCGACGTTGTACCGCAAAGTGAAGCAGTACAACATCGACCCCAGTTCGGCGCGCAAAAAGAAGGCGGCCTGACCCGCCTCTGCGCCCCTCGTTCAGGGGGCTTGTTCGAATTCAGCCGGTCATTGAATCGCGGGCCCGGGGGCTTTTGACTCCCGGCTCCCTTTTCTGCATTCTGAGTGCATATTGCGAAACGGGATCCGAATCCTCATGGCGGCGACAGTCGTGACGGGCGCTACGCTCGGATCGTTCACCGTTCAGGTCGGTCTCGCCCGCCAGAGCGCCGCCGTTTCCGTCTGCGATCTCGTCGACGCGCATTATTTCAAAAGCGCCAGCGGCGAGGTTCGCGAATGGGCGGAAAACTGCCGTCGGAGGGCCCAGCGCCTCCCGCTCCTCGCCTCGCGAGCCGACGCGATCGGCGCGATCAATGAGCAGCTTTCGCTCCTCGATGTCTCGCACCTCTTCCTCTATACGCCGGACGAGAATCGCGCTCTCTGGGATCAGGAGGCGAGGGACACGGGCTTGCGCGCGCGCAACATCGACGGCGATTACATTCTTTTCGAAGTCCTCGAAGGGAGTCCCGGCGCGCGCGCCGGATTCAAACCCGGGGACGAGCTTCGGTCGGTCGATGGGTACGACATCTCCGGAGCCGCCGAAATCGCCGGGACGTCGGGGACCTACCGGCTCGTGCGCGCCGGGAAGCCCCTGGAGCTGAGCGTGAAGGCCGAGGCCCTCGCCATGGACCTTTCGCCGCGATGGACCCCGCTCGGGAACCGCACGCATCGATTGCGGATACAGAGCCTGCTCGCGCGGCACTTCGACCGGGAGACGTGGGTCGAAATGGCGCGCCGGCTGAAGGAGAGCGAACATGTGATCCTCGACCTCCGCGGCAACGCCGGTGGGAGCTTCCCGGCGATGCTTCGGGTGGCGTCCGCGTTTTTTTGCGAGGAAACGCGCCTTGGCACGATCTACCAGCCGCAGAACGACGATGCGGGAGGCGAGGCCGACCTCGCCGACGAGCTCTCGGCCGACGCGCAACTCGAGCAGCTCGAGGGCGTCGCCAAACTGCACTTGCGCACGTTTTCGGACTATCCGTGCTACGACGGGGCGGTCACGGTCCTCGTCGACGCGGACACGAGTTCGGTGGCCGAGATCCTGGCGGAAAGTTTTTTCGACCGGCCTCTCTCGCGCGTCCATGGCATGCTGACGGCTGGGCAAGTGGTGATGGCCCAGTGGTTCCCCATTTCGGGCCTCGGCGCGGGTGATTTCAGCGTCTCGATCCCGATCGCGGGCTACCGCACCCGGGCGGGCTTCGAGATGGAGGACGAAGGCGTCATACCGGAAAAACAACTGCTCTACGACGCGGCCCGGGCGCGGCAGGGGCGGGACAGCTGGCTCGAGGACGCGGCGGCCGACGCGAAATTCTGACTCGCTCGCGCCTGACCGAAGCGCGCTCGACAGGTGTCCAAATCATGGGCGGCGAATGAAAGGCGGAAGCCGGTTAACGCGCCTGAGAGCGGGCACGTTCCTCGCAACTCCGTAGCGTCAGGGAGGTCGCCATGAAGGATAACAACGTCATCGACTTGTCCCAGCGCCGCGCTGAAGCCAACGGAGGCGGGAGCAACGGTACGAAGGTGGAGGACCATCTCAAAATGAGACTTGATTTCGAACAGGCCAAAGTCCTGGTGACGACGTCCTTGATATCGGTTCTTTTCCTCGTCACTCTCGCCAACCACTCGTTGATGTCGGCGCCGGCCGTCGTCGCCGAGGGCGAAGCGTCCGCCCCGCCCCGGGGCCCCGCGTCCGATCGGGCTCCCGCCGCCGTGCCCACGGGAACGAGTTCGTGGGAGGACGAGATGGTCGCCCGCATGGCGAAACTCGATGTCGACGGCGGCGAAAAGGTCGGCCGCCGCCCGTCTTCCCTGGAGCGCCTGACTTTCGAATTCCTCGAGGGCAAGTACGCCGTCCGCTTGGAGAACGGCAAGCTCAATGAGCTCGAATTTTCGGGCGCGTCGCGGGCCGGAGACCATCCGAAACACGTGAACGACCGCATCCGGTTTCTCGAGGACAACCGCGACCTGCTTTCCGTGCGGTTCGCGAAGAGCGTCCGCACGATCTCGGCCCGCCAGGGCGATCAGACGGTCGAGCGGTACAATTTGCTCGACAAGACCGATGTCCCGGTGGCGAAAGTCGAGTTTCACCTCGACTCGGAGGGACGCCTGCTCTCCATGAAAATCTTCCGTTCGCGCGTCGCTTTGAACTGACGCGGACGTCCTGAAATTCAACTCAAACGAGCCAGCGGGCTTGGGCCTCGGCGCCGGTCTTCCGATAGGCCTTCATGGTCATCGAAGACGTCACGCGGCCCGGCCCCGCGCCTGCGCCCTTTCCAGAGCCGCCGTTGCGGCCGCCGGCTCCGCCTCGCGCGGCGTTGGCCGCGCCTCTCGATCGATTGGCGGCGTTCATGGCGGACTTCGTCCTGTTGGTCCCGCTGATCTCGCTTCTGGTTGCGCCGTTCCGCAGGCGGTTCGAGATCGCGATCCTCCTCGGCGACGCCGACGCCAAAGTCGCCGCCCTCGGCTCGATCGCTTTGGGGGCCGTCGTCGGGTTGGTGGGTTATCAGACGCTCTTCGTGAACCTTTGGGCCGCGACTCCCGGCAAGCGACTGCTCGGTTTGCGGGTCGTTTCCGTCTGGACGGGCGCGCGCCCTTCGGTTTCGCACTCGTTCCTGCGCTCGGTCACATGGTGCGCCTCGCTTTTTTTCCTGCTGATCCCTTGGGTCGCGGTGTTGTCCAACCGCCGCCGCCGACCCTGGCACGACCGGATAGCCGACACCGAAGTCGTCGCCGTCGACCCGGCCAGGGGAGTGGGGGAGCCTGATCCGCGCGAAGCCGCGGTGGCGAGCTCGCTGCGTGCGGCCGGCGTTTTCGCGCTCTGCGGGTTCGCGACCTCGGTGTTGATGAACGCGCCCGAAACCGGCGAGAGGCGCGCGGCCAAAGCCGCCGCGGGCAACCCGTTCCTCTGCGGCCAGGTGACGGAGACGCATGAAGAATGGCTCGGAAGGGAAGGGACGGCGCCGCCGCGCCTGGACGTGGCGCTCGCGCTTTTCGGGGCGGACGCCGTCAGCGAGCGATGCCTCGAACTCGAGGCCGACTACGCTTTGTGGAACGGGATGGCCTCGCCAGCGGCGTACCTCGCCAAAGCGCTTTCCCGCGCGGACGACGCGGAAAACTACGTGGATTACGCGCGCAAGGCCTGCGACAAGGGGCCGCGGGAGCCAGCGTGCCGCCTGGCGCGCCTGCTCGCGTCCGGCGGCGATCGAGATCGCGCGCCGGCGGCGGCCGGGAGCTTGGGGCCGCTTGAGATCGACGAGCTGCTGCCTTCGCTCGAGGGCGTCGCGCCCGCTTATTTGAGGGTGTACGCCGTGCGCGAACTCGTGCGGGGCAACCGTTTCCAGGAAGCGTTGAGCGCGATCGAAGGGGGCTCGCCGCACAGGAAGCTCGGCTACTTTTTCGCGCGTCACCGAGCTCAAGCGCTCTGGGGGCTGCGCCACCTCAACGAGGCCCGTTTGGCCGTGAAGTCTTCGTTGGAGGGTTTGAGCGTCGTTCAGCGAACGGCGCTCGCCGGCTGGCTTTGTTCGGCTGAGAACGCGACGGCGTGCGGAGAGCAGGCGGCCGCGAGCTGCGACCTTCTTCGCCGCGCGGTCGAGCGCGATCCCGCCGAGTTGGAGGATCCTGAAACGGCCGTCGCTTGGATCCGTGGCGAGGAATGCGTCGCCGCCGGGCGGCCCGACATGGAGAAGATGAGAAAGCTGGCCTCGGGGCCTGCGGTCCGCCTGCTGTTGGGCGGCATCGAGCGCGCTCAGGCGGGCGACGCGTCCGCCGCGAAGCGAACGTTTGCGGCCGTCGCCGGCGACAGCGAGGCCGAAAGCGCGTTTTGGTTCGAGGCTCAGGCGCGCCTGGTGGCCACGGTCGAAGACGAAGGCGAGCTCGAAGAGATCCAAAAACGGTGGGCCGAAGCCGGGCCCGTGGAGCCGGGGTGGCTCCGGCTCGGGCACGCGCTTTTACGGCGCAGCGAGAGTCTGGGGCTTTCCAAACGCACGTTGCAGATCGCAAAGCTCGTCGTCGCGACCGACCCGTTCGACGAGACCCTGCAGAAAAGCGTCGTCGTCTGGGCGTTCCATGAGGGCGATCTCGCGACGGCTGGGCGCGCCCTCGATCAAGTGAGCAGAGGGCGAACGACCGGGCAACCTCCCGCGGAGCCGGCGCGCGCGCTGGCTTCCGTCGCCGAACCGGAATTCGAGCGCGTCGCGAAGCTCGTCGATGAAAAGCGCCCGAGCGCGATCGATCCGCCTACCGGGAGATCGCGGGCGAACCCGAAGCGAGGGGCGGCGCCGTGATCTTCCCGTTTTTCCGCGGCATTCTCCCCCCGCACCTGGCGCCGGTGACCTGGTTCTTCGTCGTCGTGAACCTGTTCGTGTTCATCGTGAATTTGCCGTCGCATCTCGCCAGCCAGGCCGCGGTCGACGCGTACATCAAGGACAATGATTTCGTGCGCACGCAAGGGAACGTGTTTTCGCAGTTCGTGCAGAAAAACCCCGGCAAGTACACGAGCCTGTTCAATGCGATGTCGAGAAACGCGCTTCAAGGCGACTGGTTTTCGCAGCTGATGATGGGCAGCTACGGCGCGCGCGACAGGAATTTCGTGGAGGCCGCGGGGCGCTTCCAGGCGTCCGGAGACGCCGTCGCGCTCGCCCGGTGGAGGGCGGAATACTTCGACTTCCGCGACGCGCAAGCGGCGAGCCCGGTGCACAAATGGGGATTGAGCCTATCGCGCCCGCGATGGACGAACTACGTGACTTACCAATTCGCGCACAGCGGGTTCCAGCACATTCTTTGGAACATGGCCTTCCTGGTTTTTTTCGCGACGTTTTTGGAGCGGTTGATCGGCGGCAGCCTCGTGACGTTGACCTATCTCGGCGCCGGCGTCGTCGGCGCCGTCGTGTTCGCGGGCTTTCCCGGGCTTTCTTATTCGCCTTTGATCGGCGCGAGCGGGAGCCTGAGCGGCCTGATGGCGTTGCTCGCCGTGCGTCTTTGGGACCAACCGGTGCGCTTCGTGTATTGGTTCCTGCCCTTGCCCGGGTACTGGGGCTTCCGTGAACTCCCCGCCTGGTTGATCATCCCGGTTTACTTCGTGCCTGACGTCGCCGGCCTGTTGACGTCGATTCCGGAAACAGGCGGGGTCGCGTACACGGCCCATCTGGGTGGGGCGTTGTTCGGGACGGCCGTTGGCCTCGGTTTGCGGTTCGGGTGGCTGGAGGCGGAAGAGCCCCCGGCGCCGCTCGAAGAGTCGTTCTGAACTCGGCCGCCGTCCTCAGGCGGTTTCGTCCGCCGGCGCGAAGCCGCGCCGGAGGGTGTTCTCGGTGATCACCCGGGGTTCCACGAATTGCAGCAGGTAATCCGGGCCTCCGGTTTTGCTGCCGACGCCCGACATCTTGAAGCCCCCGAACGGGTGGCGGTCGACCATCGCGCCCGTGATGCCGCGGTTGATGTAGAGGTTCCCGACGTCGAACGCCCACTTCGCTTTTTCGATGTTGGCGGGGCTGCGCGAGTAGAGGCCGCCCGTGAGGCCGTATTCGGTGTCGTTGGCGATTTCGATGGCCTGGTCGATGTCTTTGGCGCGGATCACCGCGAGCACCGGGCCGAAGATCTCCTGCTGCGCGATCCCCGCGCTCGGCGATACGTCCGTGAAGATCGTCGGCGGCACGAAGTGGCCTTCCGTCGGCGCCGCGCCTTGATAGGCGAGCTTCGCTTCCGATTTGCCAGTTTCGATCACGGCGAGGATGCGCGCCCGCGCCTCTTCATCGATGACGGGACCGAGGTAGATGCCGCCGCTCTCGGCGAAGCCGGTTTTGATCGAACGCGTGGCCTCGATCAAGCGATCGACGAAGCGGCCGTAGACTTCGTCGAGCACGATCACGCGGCTCGCGGCTGAGCACTTCTGGCCCGCGAACCCGAAGGCCGAGTGAACGACGCCGGCGACGGCCTCGTCGAGATCCGCGTCGGAGTCGATGATGACGGCGTTCTTGCCGCCCATCTCGATGACCGTGCGCTTGACCGAAAGCTGGCCGGGCGGCGTCTTGGACGCCTTCTCGCAGATGTGCAGGCCGACCGCCTTGGAGCCCGTGAAGCAGATCAGATTCGTGTCGACGTGGCCGGTGAGGATCTCGCCGATCTCCTCGCCGTAGCCCTGCACGAGGTTGACGACGCCGTCGGGAAGGCCGGCTTCGCGCAGCGTTCTCATCAGGTACGCGCCTATGACGGGGCTCTGTTCGGCCGGCTTCATCACGCACGTGTTGCCGGTGACGATCGAAGCCGCGACCATCCCGGTCAGGATCGCGAGCGGGAAGTTCCAGGGTGCGATCACGACGCTCACCCCGCGCGGCTGATAGTGGTAGAGGCTGACCTCGCCGGGGACGTCGCCGACGCGGCGGGGTTCCGCGAGTCGCCTCATCTCGCGCGCGTAATATCGGCAGAAGTCGATCGCTTCCGCGACGTCGCCGTCGGCCTCTTCCCAGGGCTTGCCGACTTCGAGGATCTCGAGCGCGGCGAGCTTGTAGCGGTCGCGCGCGAGAAGGTCGGCGACTTTGTCGAGCAGGGAGGCGCGGGTCTCGGCGCTCGTGCGGCGCCAAGCGGGGAACGCGGCTTTGGCCGCGCGAAGAGCGGCTTCGGCCTCCCCCGCGCCGGCGACGGAGACGCGGCCGACGAGGCGGGACGGGTGCGAGGGGTTGCGGCTTTCGAGCCAGCGGCCCGTCGCCGTTTCGCGTCCGCCGATGAAGAGCGCGTGATCCTCGCCGGTCGACCGAGTCTCGAAATCGGCGATCGCGCGCTTCATTTTTTCACGCACTTCGCCGATCCCGAAATCGAGCAGCGCTTCGTTCACGAAACGGCCGGGCTCGCGCCGCGGCAGGGGATCGCTCGGAGCGAGGCCCTCGCGCGGGTCGCGCAGGAGATTCTCGGCGCCGGCTCCCTCGGCGAACTTCGAGCGCAGGAACGATTCGTTCGACGTGTTCTCGAGGAGGCGGCGCACGAGGTACGCCATGCCCGGGAGCAACTCGCCGACGGGCGCGTACTCGCGCACGCGATAACCCATCTTCGTGAGCGAGCGTTTGATCGGGTCGGCCATGCCGAAGAGCATCTGCACTTCGAACGCGCGGGGGTCGATGCCCATGCGCTCGGCGTGCACCATGACCGCCGCGATCGAGCGCACGTTGTGCGAACCGAGCGCCAGGCGGACGTGTTCGACGTCCCGCAGGAGCAGGAGCGCGCAATCCTCGTAATTGGCGTCGGATTCGCGCTTGTTGGTGTACACCGGGATCGGCCAGTTCTGCTGTTCGGAACGCACGGTTTCGAAATCCCAGTAGGCGCCTTTCACGAGGCGTACGGTGAACGGCACGCCCCGGCGCTTGGCGAATTCGGCGAGTTCGCGGCAGTCCTTGAGCGAGTCGCGCAGGTACGCTTGAATCACGCAGCCGAAGTGCGGGTAGCCCTTGAACCCGGGCTCCATGAGAAGGTCGCGGAAGACTTCGATCGTGAAGTCCTTGATCTCGTACTGTTCCATGTCGAGATTGAGGAACACGCCGCGCTCCATGGCGAGCTTGAGGATCGGGCGCAGGCGCTCTTTGCAGAGTTCCTTGCTTTCGTCCCAGGCCTTGAGGTCGATCTGCGAATAAAGCGAGCTCAGTTTCACCGACACGTTCACGCGCGGGATCGGGCCTTTATGATCTTCGTCGATCTGAGGCATATGCTCCCAGCCGGCGGCGTCTTTCGAGAGCCAGTCGACGAGTTCGATGTAGCGTTTCTGGTAGTCGAGCGCTTCGGCCTCGCTCAAGCACGCTTCGCCGAGTAGGTCGACGGTGAAGCCGATCTTGTTCTTGCGCGCCTTCTTCAGGACCGTGAGCGCCTCTTTCGGGCTCTCGCCCGTGATGAACATCTTGGCCATCTGTTCGACGTTGTTTTTCACGGCTTTGGCCATGAGGCCCGGGGCGAGCGCTCCGAGGCCCAGTCCCACGCCGAAGACCTTCGGCATCTCGCCGTCGGTCCCGGCGAAGTACTCTTTCATGTGGCGGTGAACTTCGCCGCCGGAGGAAAGGGTCGGGAGCACGTCGACGAAGCGGAACATCTGCGTTTTGAAACGCTCGTTCTTCATCGACCATTCCATGATCTGGCCGTACCACCAATCCTTGTTGAAGATCGATTTCCCCTCGTTCTCCATCAGGTTGAAAATAGTTTCGCCTTTGGCTTTGATGGCGGCTTGGAGCGCGTTGTCCATAGCGGATTCCCCGTGAGGATGACCCTTCTTGAAGTGATCTGCGTGAATATGAGAGGAATCCAAAGGCTTTTCAAGGCCAATCTCACATCCCCGGGATCACCCCCCTCCCGCCCCTCCTGGAGGGGGGGGGACACTCAACTCCCCCCGACATACGTTCGACCGCGACCGCCAAAAGGTGACACGCACCTTTTTGTTGAGATTCGCGTTGCGAACGTCCTCACGCATCGCTTGTTGGCGGGAGGGGGGGGCCGTCTTACGAGCCGAACTGTGGTTTGAGCGCCCTCGGCTTCCTCCCTCTCCTAGAGGGGCGAGAGGCGGGCGTTCCAGGAGGCGTGCGCGTAACCTGGGATTTCGGCTTCGAGGAAGTCACCGTTGACGATTTTCCCGACCCCGACCGGCGTTCCTGTGAGGAGCCAGTCGCCGGGGCGGACCGGGAATCTGCCCAGGAGGTACGCGCGTAAGGCTTCGGGCTTGAAAATCATCTCGGCCGGACGACCGACCTGGCGGAGCTCGCCATTGACCTTGAGGGTGAACGTGAGGGAATCGATGCCGCCCACGAGGCGGGTGAGCGAAATGGGGGGGCCTAGCGGGCAGGAGTCTGTGAACGATTTGGCGAGGGTCCAGGGATGGCCGGCCGCTTTCAGCCTGGCCTGGGCGTCCCTGGCCGTCAGATCGAGCGCGACGGTGAAGTCCGTGAATTCGAGCTTTGCCCCGAAACGGAGCGCGATCTCGCATTCATGGTGCACGTCCCGCGACCAGGACGGCAACCGGATGTCGGCTCCTTGGGGCACGGCGCTCGCCCCGGCCTTGAGAAAGATCATCGGCTCGTCCGTTGCCGTGGGGGCCGCGTGACCGAGTTCTTTGGCGTGGTCGGCGTAGTTGCGTCCGACCGCCCAGATCTGGAACGATTCCATGGAACCCCTTTTTAGAGCCGAGCTTCACCGAGCCACGAAGAGCTCAACACACCCTTCAAGCCCTTCCGGAGCCTTTGCTCGCGAAGAAGCCGCTGTCGAGTTGGAACAATCGGTACTCGCCCGGAGCGAAGCCGCGGTCGGCTTCGACCTCGGGCAGGTCGTTCGGCGCCAAGGCCATCACTTTCTCCAGGACATCGAGATGGCTGCAAGCGAAAACGACGTCGTCCCGGCCGAATCGCTCGCTGAGGCCGCCGAGCCAGTCGCGCAAGCGCTGGAGGAATCCGTCCAACCGCTCTTTTTCGCCGCGTTCGTCGAGGACCGTGGCGATTTCGACGGGCAAGCCGAGGTGGTCCGCCAAGGGGGCGAGCGTCTGCCGGGCGCGCCGTTTGGGCGAACACAGCAGATGCGTGGGGCGGGGAAGCGGGCCCGCGGGCGATATCAGGGTCGGGAGCGCTCGCGCCTGCTCCAGGCCGCGAGCGTTCAAGCCGCCGTCGCCCGGCTCGCCGCTCGGTTCGAAGGGATTGCGGGACGCGTGTCGGAACAGGCAAAGGTGCATCGTTCGCGCAGCTCCTTAATGAGACGAGGGCGAGGCACTTTCGGTCGCGTCTGTTGAGCACGCCGTCGGCCGGGGCCGGCTCGCGCCGCGCGCGCGGCGTTGGCGCTTGCGTCGCGCCCGGTCCGGAAACTACAACCAGTCTTATGGCAGGGGTCGAACGTGTCCATAAATTTTTGAGCGAAGACCTGGTCGTGCGCGCGGCCGGCGTCGTCGCGACCGGCCTCGTCGAGGAGATGCGTTCCCTGCAAAACACCTATCCCATCGCGACGGTCGCCATGGGACGGGCAGTGGTCGGCGCCGTCCTCATGGCGAGCCATCTCAAGCAGGGCCAGGAACTGAGCCTTTATTTTCAAGGAAACGGCCCTTTGGGCGCGCTGTTCGCCGAGGCGAGCTACGAAGGGCTCGCCCGCGGATACGTGTCGAACCCGAATTTGCAAACGCCTTTGGGGGACGAAACTATCCGTACGGGGCCGGCGCTCGGCATCGGGCTGCTCACAGTGACCCACCACCTGCCGTTCGGGGATGTGCCGCATCGCGGAACCGTGATCATTCGCACGGGCGAGATCGGCGACGACATCGCGTTCTACCTCCAACAATCGCACCAGATCCCGTCGATCGTTTCGCTCGGCGTGCATGTCGATTCTTATGGCCGGGTACTCGCCGCCGGGGGCGTCTTGGTGGAGCTGATGCCTGGCCACACGGAAGAGACGATCCAAAAAATCGAAAGGCGCGCCAAAAACGCGGCGTCGGTGTCCAAACGCATTCTCGAGGGCGCGACGCCCGGGGATTTGGTGAACGATTTCCTCGGTGACCTGAAGCTGCTGCCGCTTGAGCATGACTACCCAATCAAATACCAATGCCGTTGCAGCCAGGAGCGGGTTCTGCGATCCTTGGGGTTGCTGGGGCTGGAAGAAGTCGACTCCATGCTCGCCGATAAGAAGCCGGTCGAAGCGGCTTGCGAGTTTTGCGGGCGGAAGTATCGAATCAGCCTCAGGGAGCTCGAAGATCTGCGCGCTGAAATTTACAGAGAATCATTGAATTAAGTCGCGTTTCCCGCTCTGTCTCGGCCTTTCGTTCATGACGAGTGTGAAATGAGGGGTCGCGTGCTCTGGAGTTGACGCGGCGTTAGCTCGGCACCAGCGGCTGGTGCCGGCAGAGTGGTGTTTGACCAGGGCCGCTCTGGCATCGGCCGTTTTTTCATTTTCTTTAAATGCTTAGGGAAAAACGCGGGGGCAGGCCGCGTACCACGATATCTGTGTATTGTCCTGCGAATTGAGCCAAATTGACGGGGGTTCGATACCACGGTTGCTCTCCTGCGAGAGGCTTGCTAATTGTTAGGGATGCTTTTTGAGGGCACGGAAAAATTAAGAAATATAAGGTGTTTACGAGCAGCGTTAATCAGTTTTGACTAGCTACAATTTGTTTGTAAACTTCAGTTCTCGAGTTCACTCTAAGGGCTGGGGTCGCGGGGTTGTAGCGAGTGCCCGCCGCGCGGGATTCGATCGAGTCGTGTGGCTCGACGAGACGCGAATCCACGCGGGGATGAAAGTCAAATGAACACGCAGGTCTTCGAACGAGAGACTCTAGGGAGAAGGACCATGAAAGTGATGGTCGTGGAAGACGAGCAGGATATCCGGGAGATTCTCAAAAATCTCCTTGAGGACGAGGGATTCCAGGTCGTCGCGTTGGAAAATGGCATCAACATCCTGGAGGATCTGAGTCGCGACGTGCCGGATCTGGTGTTGCTGGACCATATCCTTCCCGGCAAAACGGGCGTTGAAGTCGTCCGCGAGGTCCGCAGCCACGAAAAGTTCGCGCGGCTGCCCATCATCATGGTGACGGGCCTTTCAGGCGAGGATGACAAGGTGACCGCGTTGGACCTCGGCGTCGATGACTACGTGACCAAACCGTTTTACCCCAAAGAGCTCGCCGCGCGAATCAAAGCGCTGGCTCGCCGTACTGAGATCGAGCCCAAGCAAAACCGGTTGACGCGCGATCGCCTGACGATTGACTTCGCCGCTCATCGGGTTCTGCTCGATGGACACGAGGTTCAGCTCACGTTGACCGAGTTTAAGATCCTGAGCGAGTTGCTAAAGCAGAGCGGCACGGTGCTCACGCGCGAGCGCCTGCGCGAGCGCGCGCTCGGCAATCTGAACGTCACTGACCGTACGATCGACGTGCACATGGCCTCGCTCCGTAAAAAGCTCGCACCCCTCGGCAACCAGATCGAAACCGTCCGTGGTGTCGGCTACCGTTTCGCTCACTGATCGCTCGCCTAAACGCCGTTCGGGCAAGGCGGGAGCGGGGAGTGTTTCATCCCCCTCCGTGCAGGCGGGCTCTTGGGCGGGAAGAAAGCTCTTATAGGTCCCACGATTGTGGAAGAGCTGGCGAGGTTCTCACAGTTCTCTTTGAGCAAGTCGCGGACCAGGTGATTTCAGGGCCGAAAAGGCACTGACCGTGCGTGTCGAGCGATTCACTCGACTTTCATCCTGACCCCCACCTGTCGAAATCGCACTGCCGGTGCGAAATGGCGCCAAATTCCAAGTATATGATTTTACTTACTATAAAAGAAACTTTGTAAGCAGGCGGTCGTTTCCCTACAGGGGTTGGAAGGGAGTTGCCACTGGGCAAAAACTGGCAGTTTGAACCGTGGGCTCTGTCTCAAATCTGAACAGCTCATGAGAGGTAATGATTTCAATAGGTTAGGTGTGAATTCTGGGAGTCCAGTCTCGAGTTCACCGCTGAAGCGTTAGGAAAACGGGCGGATCGGGCTGAGTGACGTTGAACGGCCCTGATAATTGCCGAGTAAATTCAAAGGATTGGAGATGTCGCGCAAGGCATCTGATTTGCGATGGTGTTTGGGCGGAGGTCGCGCTCGAATGCTGAGGAAGCTGTTCGTTTTTCTCTTATTGTCATCCGCCCTTTTCGGTTTGAACGCATGCGGTAACGCGCGCCCCGAGGAGTCCTGCAACTTCGTGCAGAACAGTTCCGCGCAGCGCGTGTCTTGGGGCGATCACACGCCCGTCACTTTGTACGTCGACCGTTCGTTCCCAGCGGAACTCTTCGGTGCCATCGAGCAAGCGGTGGAGCAGTGGAATTCCGCGCGTGGCCGTGGTCTTATAAAGATTGGCGGGTGGATCAATTCCTCTTCCGGTCCGGCGCGCGATGGCGCCAACGTCATCTATTGGATGAGTTCCTGGGAAGCGGATCGACCCTACGAACAGGCCCGAACCACCGTTTATTGGGCCGGAGACCGGATCTACGAAGCCGATATCCGTGTGAACGCGAAGAATTTCCGCTACAGCATGGGAGCGTACGGGGGGACGGTCGACGTCGTCAGCCTGCTGGTCCATGAGTTCGGGCATGTCCTTGGCCTCACGCATACGGATCTGCACGGCAGCGTGATGGCCAAGAGCTTGGCGAACGCGACCGAGCGGCGGGTTCCGTCGCCCACGGATATCGACTCGCTGAAATGCGAGTACTGAGAGCCTCCCGGAGCGGAGGGCAAATTAGAGCTTAAACTCTAATCCGTCGTGAAAGCGAAGTGACTTGGAAGCCGGCCCTTGCGTACTTAGAAAAAAGTTCCACATTGGAACCGAGTCGCCCACGCAGGGGAAATGTAAGGTAATTTAAGTTGAGAGGGGCCGGGCTCCCGATAGGATTGAAGAACGAGCCGGCTAAACCAGAACAGGAGCGGACATGATGAATGAAGTGAGATCGCCGAAAGGACCTGAAGCGTCTGAGCTCACGGCATCGTCTGTCGCGTCTTCCGTTGCCAAGCACGCCGCGTTCGAACACTATGCGTATCACGAAATCGCCGGCGACAAGCACCTCGTCCGCGTCGATGTCCTCGAGCAACTCAAATCGAACATCGCCCAACTCGAAGATCTCCATGGCCGCCTTCGTTTCATGATGGGTGAAGTGCGTTCGCTCTTGAAACGCGGCTGAAGCCGCGTTCTCGCCCTCACGCTCGGCCAGGGCGCCCGCGTTTCGGAATGACCACTTCGATGTTTCCGTCGCCGTCCAAGCGTTTGATCGCGTCGCGTTCGGCGACGGGCGACGCCAGTTTGAATTCCTGACGGAACGTCTGATAACTGTTGGTGGACGTTTTCACGCCGTTCTCGTCGAAGGCGTCTTCGTGCGCGCGTTTGGCTGAAAGGATCACGCGGTCCTCTTTCACCCTCACGTCGACCGAGCCCATTTCATGGCCCGGTGCCTTGGCCGTGAGCACGTAGCTGTCCGAGTTCTCTTCTAAACGCGCGTCGAAGTCGCGCGCGGCGTAGAACGGGTCGTCCTTGCGGGAGGCCGCGCGCTCGAACCGGGCGCCGTACTCGACCTTCTGTTTGTAGAGCTCCTTCAGGTACCGCTCCTTCTGGCCGCGGAAGGCGTCGCGGTTGGCTTCGTCGGCGCGGTCGTACTCGCGGCGGAACTCCTGGCGCTGGAGTTCGAGGCTCTTGTCGTGGAGCCGTCCGTCCGTTCGGGCTTTTTTCTCGCGGGATTTGCGCTGCTCGGCCGCGCGGGCGTTGAAGTCGTCTTCGCCGCGTTTCAACTCGCCGGCGTGCAGTTCCTTCTGGCTCTTCGCGCGTTCTTCGAAAGAAGCCTCGCGCTCGCGCAGATCGGCTTCGCCCTCGCTCTGCACGCGGTCGGCCTCGCGTTGATACTGACGCTCGAGGCGGTCCTCGGTCTCGAGCGCCTGTTTCCGCTTCTGCTCGAACGCGCGTCGGTTGTCGGCGTCGAGTTGCGCGATCCGCCGCTCCCCTGAGCGCTGTTCCTCGTCCGCGGCCTGGCGGAACTTCGCTTGCGTCCGGGTCAGGGATTCGTTGCTCCGGTCGCGCTCCAATCCCTGTTCGGCCTCGTTGTCCTCGCGTAGGCTCGCCAGTCGGCGGTGCCCCGCCTCCCTGGCGCGCGCGTAAGCCTTTTGCTGGGAAGCGCGAAGGTCCTCGGCCGCGCGCGAACTCTCGCGGGCGGCTTCGATCTTGGCCTCAGTGGATCTGCGGATATGGTTGACGCTGGCCTCGCCAGCCTGGCGGATCTCTTGTTCGCGCCGCTTGTAACCGTCGCGCAGGCGCCGGAGTTCGCGCTCGTTTTCCTCGGCGAGATCGGCCTTGCGCTCGTTGCGGTCGCTCTGCGCGTCGATGGTCGCGCGGTTTCGCTCTTTGCCGACAGCGATGTCCGACACGATCTCCCTCCTGGAAACCCGTGCTCAGCTTATCACGAGGCTCAAGGGGCGGCGGGCGCGGCGGGCGTGGAATTGGCCGTAGGTCCCGCGCCGGCCTTGGGGTCGGGACAGATGGCCTTGAAGTGATCCGAGCGCGCCCAGCACATCCACGTGGCCCGGATCACGACGCGTTCGCCGGGGTTGAGCGGATGGTACGAGGGGTATTGCAGGTCATCGAGAGTCGAGACGACGGTCCGCGCGTTCCCGGTCCCTTCGTGCACGACGGCGAGTTCGTACGCGCGGTACTCGGCCCTCGCATTCACGGAGAAACTCAAGGCGAGCGAACTCGCGACGATCAATCTGCGGACCATGACTGCGTATCGGCGCCCAAAGCCCGTTTCGTGAATCGGTTTTCCCCGCCGGACGTCCAGACCGTCCACCCGCGTTCCCGGAGGGTTGGGAGCGAAGACCTTGTGGCTCTCCCCCTCCCTGAGGACACGCCCTCCAGGCTAAGCCGGCTTCTTGCGCCCATCCATGGG
>JAJTYM010000011.1 GCA_021463345.1 Pseudobdellovibrionaceae bacterium
TCCTCTTTCTCAGACTTCAATGCGTGTGGTAACTCATCGAAATCATGGTTGGTTGAGCCACTCAACCTTCAAATTTCAACTAGACTGTGGGCATGCCCGGAGACGAGTTGATCGGGGGCGATCGGGATTTTTCCGTCATACGCCTCGGCGCGGACGGCGCTCTGGACGGCTCATTCGGCTCGAACGGCCGCTATTGCCATGATCTCGGCGGGAACTCGAACAACGTCGTCTTTCACTCGTCGCTGCAATCCGACGGCAAGATCGTGGTCACCGGGCTGCGCAACAATGACATGGCGACGGTCCGCTACTCCACCTCGGGAGCCCTGGACGGCGGATTCGACAGCATTGGGCTCAGCGGCATAGTGGTTCCTCTCCTAACGACGGCGGAGGGGCGCGGCGTTTCGATCGGGAGCGATGGCGGAATCGCCGTGGTCGGAAGCGGCACGGTGCTGCTGGGAGGCCAAAGAAGCCTGGTGCTCAAACTGTCGGCCAACGGGGTCATCGATGCGACTTTCGGCCTTCTGGGTTTTTCAGTCCACAATCTCTCAAGCGGAAATGAGTCCCTAAACACAGTCGCTCATGACTCGAATTCAAAGTTGATTGCCGGGGGCGAAATTCACGTCTCATCAAAGCCCAACGCTCTGGTCGCCAGGCTAACCACGGGGGGAACCCTGGACAGCGCGTTCGGAGGACTGGGGAATGGAACCTTCACCCACGACTTCAGTGGCGGCGGCCGGCCCAGCGAAGTTCTAAGCCTCGCTTTGCTCTCGAACGACAAAGTGGTCGCCGCTGGGTACTCGCATAACGGATCCAATGAGGACATGTTGATCTTTCGCTTGAACAGCAATGGCACCCTGGACACGACCTTCGGTTCTTCAGGCATCGTCAAAGTCAACATCAACGGCACAAATGACCGCGCGCAATCGGTGATACTGGATTCTTCCGGTCGCATTCTCGTAGCCGGGCATTATGTGAATGGAACGCGAAAGGAGATCGCTTTGCTGCGCCTAACGGCAAGCGGCGCGCTGGACGCCGGTTTTGGCTCCAATGGGGTCGTGACAACAGGCGTTCCGGGCTATGACCTCGCCGGGCAATCGGTACGACTGCAAAGCGATGGCAAAATCATCGTCGGAGCTACGCGCGCAGGGACAAACTCTAACGACGGATTAGTCCTGCGATACCGCCCGTAATCCCGGAGGGTCCTGGGAAATGCCCTAGCGCCCGCTGAAACGTAAATCCTTTGAACAAGGACTTTGGTTTGAAGAAACGAAATCTCAGCTTCAGATGGTGCCGGGTTCATCGGTAGGTATTACGCCGCGAATCGTCCGAGCGTGCCGCAAGGCAAGGCCGTGCTGAGCCCCATCCCGGGCTTCGCCAAGAACTTGTGACGGGCGGCCTCCCCTCATTCCGGCGAGGGATACCGCTCGAACTGGGGCAATTCGCCGATGCCCGCCACCCATTTCAATCGCTCGGCGACTTGTACGTGCATCTGCGGCGGCATCGAATTGGGGTCATCCATCGTGGCGGTTTGGACGTCGACGATACCTGGCAGCATGGCGCTATTGCGGTAGAACAAACCCGTGCCGCAGTTCGGGCAAAAATGCCTGCGGCCATGCTCCGATGAATCATAGACCTTTGTCGTCCCCTGCAGAACTGTCAGAGCCTCTTCCGGGAAAGCCGCCCAACCCACCATCGGCGCGCCAGCATGGCGACGGCAATCGGAGCAGTGGCACAGCCCGCAATAGACCGCCTCCCCGGAAAGGCTGTAACGAACGGCCCCGCAATGGCAGTGTCCCGTGATCATGTCCATCCTCCTTTTAAAAGGATAAAGCTTTCATGGCGTAGGGTCCACCGTCACGAAAAGATTGGCCGCGAGGATCACCCGGTCGATTTGCTTGCTCTGGTGCTCGAGCCGGTAAAGCGTCTTGACGAAGTGCTCCTGCATCTGTTTGGCGACGTCGAACGAAGCCTGATCCAAAGCGAAAACGAGTCCGCTCAGGATCGCGTCGTCTTCGTTCGGCCCCCCGCGCTTGCGCACGATCTCGATCAGGAATTTGGAGAACTCGTCGTGGAGGCTGAATATCCGCTCGTGGCGCGTGATGATCAACGCCTTGTCGGTCACGGACGCTTCGCCCTCCCTTTGAACGACATAGCCTTCCGCGCTCAGCTCCCCGAGGACCTCGATCACCCTCTCGCGGCTGATCTCGAGGAGGTCGGTGAAGGAATGAAGCGCCGCCAAACGCGGCACCTTTCGAACCAGCCCGTAGATCAAGAAGTGATCCACGCTTTTGAGGACCAAATCCCGCTCGGGATCGGTCTTGAAAAGCGGCCGCACGTTGCGCCGGCGGACGAACTCGTACGCTCGCGCTCGTTCGAACTCGTCCTCCGATTTGAGTAGGATCAGGCTTTCGACGTATTGGAGCTCCTCCCCGGAGAAGCCGATGCGGGCGAAGATCGCGCGGCCCTTGGACGCGGTGATCCGCTTTTTCCCTTTCAGCACGTCCGAGAGGTAGCCGGAAGACACCCCGAGGTCCCTGGAGTACGCGCGGAGCGAATATCGATCGTTGCGAGCGGAGCGGGCGAAGAAGTCGTCGTTGAGGACGACCCTGCAGTCGAGGTACTCGTGAAGGTTCCGGATCATCTTTTTCATAAGCACGATCGAATTACCGCATCACGACACGACTGGACAGTGAAAAGTGCTCCCGCATGCTCCCGACTCGGAATCACTGGAGTCCCCTCCCTCCGCGAGCCTCCGAAACGCCGCTTGCCATGGTTCGGATGGCAAACGAAGCCTATCCACGAGCGCAAAAATGCTAGCTTGGCTGAGATGGAAAAGCTTCAGAGATTCCTCAGCGATGCGCGCTCCATTGCAGGCCTGCGAACGGCGACGATCGCCGATACCCCAGGGCTCGGCGAGAACCTCTCGGGATTCCCCTCTCGCCTCGGAGCCTGGATCGCCCCGGCGAACCGTGAGCAGGTCTTCGAGATCCTGTCGCTGGCTCGACGACACGGACTTCCGCTTTACCCGGTGAGCCGCGGCCGCAACTGGGGCTTCGGATCGGCGCAGCCGGTGCGCCACGGATCGATCGTGCTCGACCTCGGCCGTCTCGACTCCATCAGCGGCTACGACCCGCGCGAAGGCGTCGTGCGCATCGAACCGGGCGTCACGCAGGAGCAGCTCTCGCGCTTCCTCAAGGAACAAGGCAGCCCCTTCTACCTGGACGTGACGGGTTCGGGCAAAGAAACCAGCGTCCTCGGGAACGCTCTCGATCGCGGCATCGCCTACAACAGCCTGCGCGTCGATCAGATCCGCAACCTCGAGGTTCTCCTGGGCAACGGGGATTGCATCCGGACCGGCTTCAACCATTATCCCAACGCGCGTTGCGCCGATCTCTACGGCCACGGGCTCGGGCCGGACCTCAAGGGGCTCTTCTTTCAATCCGCGCTCGGCATCGTGCTCGGAGCCACGCTTCAATTGCGGCGGCTCCCTGAAAAAACTTGTTACATCGACCTTAAGTTCAACCACGACCGGCTCGGGCGGGTGATCGAGGCGTTTCGGGAGCTCAAGGGCAAACATCGGCTCGAAGCCATCCCTCACATCGCCAACCGCGAGAGGATCATGGCGGCGTTCGGCCACACGCTCCGCGGGATGAGCCCCGAGGAGCTCCGCGCTCAGATCAAGCACGATTGGAGAACGGTGGTGAGCATCTCCGGCACCCGCGCGGAGGTGCGGCGGTTCAAGCGAGAGGGCGCGCGCCTGCTCCGGCCCGCGGGCTCCTACCGCGCCTTCTCGGAGACCTTCCTCAAGTTCTCGATCCGGCTCATGCGGATTTTCCCGATGAAGAGCACGGCCTCCCTCCACAGAGCGCTTTCTTCCATGATCGGTTTCTCACGCGGCGAACCATCGGATATCGCGATCGAGTCCTTCGCCGGATCGACCGGGGAACCGGCAGATGGAACGGCGAGCCCCGCCGCTCGCGTCGACCGCTCTCCTTTGGGATCGGTGTACGCCGTGCCGCTCTCACCGCTGCGGCTGGAGGACGCCGACGCTTTGATCACGCTGATCCGCGGATGCGCCAGGACCCTGGGGCTCGCCACCCCGGAGATCACCCTGAACATCCTGTCCCACCAGGTTTTGGAAGCCGTGGTGAGCCTCCAATTCGACAAGACCCGGCCCGAGGAGACCGAGCGCGCGCACCGCTTCCTGTCATCACTGCACGACGCGCTTCTGGCCTCGGGCTTCCACCCTTACCGTTTGGACATCGAAAACCTGCATCGTTACGTGGATCCGGTGGATCCCTTCTGGAAGACGGTCGAACTCATCAAAAAAACGCTGGATCCCGACGCCGTCATCTCACCCGGGCGTTATTCCGCGGGGCCCGGACCGGCCCTGCCGCGTTCCAGCCCCCGTTGAATCGCCGGGTTGGGTCCCGGCGAGCGGAGGGTTCGGCTCACGCCCCCCTCCGAACTCGCTCGAAAGCTCACTCGAGGGCTTTGAAAAGGAACGGGTACGAGACCTTCACCATCGTTCCGCCCTTGGGTTCCGGGAACTTCCAATTGGCGACCCGGCGGAGGATGCAGCCTTCGACCATGGCGTTTCTCATGGTGCTGTTGTCGATCTTCGGGTCGCCGACCGCGCCGCTCGCCCCGATCGTGAAACGCACCATGACCTTGCCGTACAGGTTCTTGTCCGAACTCAGCTGACGCTCGTAGCAGTAACGGATCTGCCCGAGGTGGCGTTTGATGTAATCCGCGATCACGTCGCGGTCCAGGCCGCCCTCGATCGAGGTTTCTTCATCCACGACCGCCACGTCGCCCATGCCCACCGACCCGCCGGCGAGCGCCGTCCCGGCTTTGAAGTCGCCGACCCCGCCGGCGCGGCCCCGCGTGCCGACGCCGCCCAGGCGGTACGTACCGCCTTCCCTGGACGCTTCCCCGCCCCCGCCGGCCGTGCTCCGGCCCATGCTGTAAAACGCCCGGCCCGCCCCTTGCGTGTCGGGAGAAACGCCCTGAGCCGCCACCAACACGCCCGACTTGTTGGCGCGCTTGGCGATCTTGCCGACCAGCGCGCTCAAGCCGGACTGCCGCAGGCTCGTCAGCGCCTGCGTGGCCTTGGAACCGGCCTTCGGAGCCACCGACTCCTCTGGCGCGGCGGCCGCTCGGTTCATCGCCGGCGCCGACTCGTTATTGCCACCGGCCCTCGCCTTCGCGGACGCCATTTTCTGCACTTCCAGTTTCTTCTTTTTGACGGTCTTCGCGCTGAAGATCATTTCCATCTGAGGCCTGGCGAGCGCCGCGTCCTCGGCCTTTTTCACCTCGTCCCTGGGCCAAAGGATCGTCGTCAGCATCAGGGCCAGGGTCAAGAGGCCGAGGGCGATGAACGGGCGTTTGACGTCGCGATCGATCTCGATTTTCTCGGCGAGCGCGAGGGTTTGGGTGGGCACAAGGCGCTGCTGCACGATGCGAGCGCCGCATTCGGTGGTGACCCATTCGCCCGACGTCGGCGGCGCGAGCCGGTGCCGCTCCCCTCCCCAACGGAACAGGAAGGACTCGTCAGGGCGGAGCAAGCGCGTCTCGACGACGCGGCCCTTGGCCCGCACGACCACCTGGTGGCGGCCCTCGTCCCCGGCCGGCATCCCGCCGTCGAAAAGCGTCCCCTGCCGTTCCCTGGCGAAGAGTTTGAGGCGATGCGGGCCCAGATCGACTTCCAAGGCCCCGTCGATCCTGCGCTCGACGATCGGTTCGGCCCCCGCTTTCGTGGCGCCGCTGAGGTCGCAGATGTACCAATGCGGGCTGCGGAAGCGGAGAACCGCGTGACAGCCGCTGACATCTCCGCCCGCCAGGCGCAGGTCCGCTTCCTTCGAGGAGCCGATCATGAAAAGCCCGCCCTTGCCGGGCTTCACCCGCAGGTGCTTTCGCACCTTATCACCATGGCTGTGCTCGATGTAAATTTCAGGTATTCCCATATGTCATCTCACCGCGCTGACATCACAGCGATTTTCACGTCCGAGTAGCCGGCCATCATCGACGTGTACATGACCTTCCTGAGGAGCTCGTAAGGGAGGTCGCGGTCCGCCTGCATGATGACCTTTCCGTCGAATTCGACGGTCTCGTTCACCTTGGCGATCGATTTCGACTTCTGCGCTTGTTGATCGAGCTCGGCGTAAAGCGCGCGGATGAAGTTCGTGTCGCTGGCGTCGACGTCCTTCACGTCCACGGCCCCCTGGCTCAGGTCGATGATCTTCTTGTCGTCCACGAAGATGCCGGCCTTGGAGACGACGAGCTTCAAGGCGTCGACGGGTGCCTTCGTGCTGGTCGAGACCGGGAGAGCCAGGCTCTTGTCGGGCGAGATCTGCGTGGGGCTCGTGCTGTAGCTCTTCAGCAGGAACACGAGCAGGATCACGAACATGTCGACCATCGACGTGATCTGGATCTTGAACGTCGCGGGCAATCGCTTGTTCATGTATTTCTGCATACCTTTGCGGCCCATGCTCAACCTCCCGCCACGTTGCCGAAGACGACGTCAGGGAAAATCAAATCCGTCTCCATCGCCTTGCCGGTGGTGACGTCCGTGAACGTGATGGCCGGGTCCGTCTTCTGCTTAGCGCGGATCCGGTCCATCACCGAGACGATCTCCGAAAGGGAAACCCCCTCGTCGGGGTTGAGCTCGACGCGGAAGATGTTCGGGTACCGCATCTTGAGGGAGAGGACCTCTTTCTTGAGAGCGTCGAGGTCGAGCGACGCGCCCTTGAGCGCGATGTTCGTCTCCTGGCTCTCGCCCTTGTCGTGCACCGTGAGCTTGAACCCGCGGCTCTTCGACACGGAGAGCGCGATCTGCACCTCGTTCTTTTCCTCCTGCGCGGCCACGGCCCGCTCGACCGCCTGCGGGACGGGCGTCTCGACGACCATGATCTCGACGAACACCACGCTGAGAAGCAGCATGGGGATGATCGACACGATGATGTCCAACATCGGCGCCAGGTTCAGCTCGTACGTCGAATCCTCTAATTTCGGTCTGCGAAAGGCTCTCATCTGCGCAACTCCACTCCATCAAAGCGACCGGCTCCCGGCGATTGGCCCGGGGCCCGCTCGGCCGACGGTCAGGCCGACTTGGCCGGGCCGTTCTTCATCTTCACGGTCTTGCCGGCATCGGCGCCGGCCGGATAAACGGTCGTGGCCACGAAATCCTCGAAGCCGCGGGCGCGCAGGACCTCGATCGTTTTGTTGGCCCAGGTGTCGATGTCCGAGAACAAACGGCCTTGCTTCGCGTGCAGGAACGAGTACACCACCATGGTCGGTATCGCGACCAGGAGGCCGAGAGCCGTCGCGTGCATCGCGAGCGATATGCCGTCGGCGAGGAGAGTCTGTTTTTGCGCTGGATCGGCGAAGCTGACGGCTTTGAACGCCATGATCAGGCCGACGACGGTGCCCAGAAGGCCGACGAGGGTGACAACGTTGGAGACCATCTGCAGGTAACCCAGGTTGCGCACGAGTTTCGGGGCGACCTCTCCGGCCGCGATGTCGAGCGAATGGTCGATCGCCGCGTCATCGCGGTCGGAGCGCTCGAGCACGCGCTTGATGACCGCGGCGAGCGGCTTCTTCTCGTTGGCCGCGCAGAGCGTGACCGCCTCTTCGGTCTTGTCGTTCTCGACCAGCGCGAGCACCTTGCCCATGAAGGACGCGCTGTCCAGCGAGTAGTCGAAGAACAGCGCCTTGAATCGTTCGGCGCAAAGGGCCGCGGCGAACACGCCGAGAAGCAGGATCGCGCCGTCGATCAGGTACCAGTCAACGGCGAGTTTCATTATGGAGTCCATGGATGCGTTCCCCTTTCAAAAAAACGAATCGGAAGCCAAAAGACCAAAAATCCTCGTTCGCGCTCGGGAGGGTACATCCAGGAGGGAGCGGCGGGCGTATGCGAATTTTCAAACCTGGCGCGCGTCAAGCGGCCTTGACCGAGCCGTACTCCTTCAACGCCAGTTGGACGTCTTTGTCCACGTCCACGAACCTCACGCCGTAAGGCACGGCCGCCCGCGGGTCGCGGACGTTCGGCACATATCTCTTGTTCACGACCTCGCAAATGGCGTTGAAAGCCGGCAGGCCGTCGAATTCCTCGAAGTGGAGGTGGAGGACCTGGCCGGGCTCGAGCATGGCGTTGCGGATCGTCACTCCCGACCCGCCCTCGCTGGCTTGGTACGTCCGCCCGAGCCAGACCGACTTGTTGTCATGCGCGATGACCTCGCTCGCGACCGGGAACCGCGGGAAACGGCGCGCGGCGAAGAACTTGGATGACTCCCGGCCGGCCGTCTCCATGGTCCCGCGGATCGCCGCGGGCGTGAACATCTCGTGTTCGGCGAGCCGGACCCACGTCTCGTTTGCCTCGGCGCCTTTGTTCCACACGAGGTCGAAGTCGAAAATCGACTTCTCTTGCAAAGCCTTGATGAGCCCGAGGTACGTGAACGGCCCGTAACGGTGCGCGCCTTTCTGAACGAACCATTGGGCGTCCTCAGAGCTCGCGTCATGGAGGCGCGCGGGCTCGGCCCCGGGCGAAGCTTCGCTTCGGCCCCCCCCGGCCTCAGAAGGGGCGGGCGAGGCGACGGGCTGACGAGGGGGCGGGGCGCTGGGCTTCTCCGAACGGAGCGCTTCCACCACGGCCTCGCATTCCATCAAAGGAACCCAGGCGTTTTTCCCGTCGTCGTAGACGTAATCGGTCGCGATCAGCTCCATCCGGGCGATCCGGAGCGTGATCTCGGCGAGCGCCCATGGCCCGTACGTCTGACCTGCATGCGATACGTAAAAAGCAGTTTGCATATTCCGACCTTCGCCTGTTCTCAACACCTCATCGTATATCCGGAATTCGGGCTTTAGGCTCAAATCGCAACCTTCATGGCGATGGGGCATTGTTCTCAAAACGCTCCATGAAATCCCGGATAAGTGTCGATCACGCCGACAGATCGTTCCGTTCGCGGTTTTCGCAGACAGTGGAGACCTCTTTCCCGCGTCTGGTTTTCCCCGACCCATTCCATGGGCCCGCCGCACGGAATCCCGTTTCGAGACGATCGACGCCGCCTTCGCTTCCCGGAGTGTCTTCGGCGTTCAAGACGGCGCGGCGACGACCGATAAGGGAACGTATGCTTTTGCGACGTCTCGCGGCCGCGCAACTCATCCTCTTCTCCATCCCCCTCTGCGCTCCCGCCGGCGCGCGGGCGCAGGGCGTTCAAGCCGCGCAGGAAGACGCCAAACCGAAGTCGCCCGCGCCGCAGCCCCTCACCTGCGACTCGCTCGCAGAAGCCACGATCGACGAGTGTTCAGGGACGCCCGAAGGCGGCTCCAAACGCGAGAAGGTCGCGCGCCTCCTCACCCAAATCGTCACTTTCACGGCCAACGCCGCGTCCGGGAAGTCCACCGGGGAATCTTTGGCGGAATCCTGCAAAGCCTCGCTGCCACAGGTCGACGCCGCCGGCGAAGCGAACCTCTCCATCGCGCAGGATTGCCTGAAGTCGATCGGCGCCTGCGAAGACCAGTGCCGGCCCGAAATCGAGGCCGCCCTCAAGAGCGGGCAAAAGGAACAAGCGCAGCAGGCGGCCGCCGCCTTGAAAGCGTGCACGGATCAAGTCGACAACGCGCAGAAGTTCCTCACGCAGTCCAAGTATTTCCGCAACGCCAAAACCCGCATCCTGGCGTGCATCGCCGCCACGGGCGCGGCCGCTTCTTCGACTTCAACGACGCGCCAAACGGCCGCCGGCGCACTCAGTCCTCCTTCCGTCGGAAAAAATTTTCCCGCCTCGGAGGCCGGCGCGGCGGCGCCCGTCGGAGGAGGGGGAGACCCCGGTGAAATCACTTTCCCGGCCGGGGGCCCAGGCAAAAGCGCGGAGAATCCCGCTTCAACGGGCCTTCTCGCCGCCGAGCCGCCTCCATCGGCTCACGCCGCGGGAGCCCGGCCTCGGCGCGCCGTACGCTTCGGGCCGAATGGGAAATCGCTGCCCGTCATCGCCGGCCTCGGAGCCAACGACTCCGTGTCGGCGCGCGCGCCCGCGCAAACGCGGAAAGGCAAGGTCGCGCAAACGCAGTACAAAACGTTTCCCCTCGAAGTCGACGAAGGCGGAGGGGGAGGCTCTCCGATGCCGATGCCGATGCCGGCGACGCCGATCCCTTATCCGTCGTATCCGGTCAAAAAAGAACGCCCTGGGGAATGGATCGCCCGCGGGACCGCGGAACGCGCCTACTGCGCCGCGACCGCGGCGATGAGCGACGCCCCGATCTGCAAAGACGCCCACGGCGCGATTTGCGCGGATAACCGCGCGGGCGTTCCCCTCGAGATCCACGCTGAACCCGTTTGGCGGCAGTTTCACGTCGCTCGACGCCGTTTCCACGATCAGAATACCGAGGCTCTCAAGCAGGTCATGGGCGGAGCCGGACCGGCCGGGGAATCCGCTGAAGGCGCCACCGACAGTGAAAAAGACGATGTCGTGCGCCGATACGCGGTTCAGGCCGCGAACGAAGCGGAACTCCTGTCCAGGAGCGCGTCCCCACCTCCGCCCGCCGCGCATCAAGACCTCCTGAACGTTTATCTTTTGAGCTACTGGAACACGCTCGCCGAAATGCTCCCGCCGACCGCCGACGTTCAAGCGGCCGGCGAAGACGCGCGGCGAATGGTGCGCGCGGCGGTCTCCCGTTCGGAGCTCGACGCTCCGACGAAAGGCTCCCTGCTCAAAACGCTCAACGAGATCAAGGTCCTCGCCCCGAACCTCAAGGCCCGCGCCGAATCCTCGCAGGACGACGAGCATCTCGGCGCTTACCTGCAAACCTGCGGGTTGGTCCCCTTGGCGTTCAACGCCGTCTATCAGTACCGAAAAAAACTGCTGTACGTCTGCCCCAACGTCTTCCAGGAGGGCGCGAGGGCGCCGCACGCGCTCGCCGTGATGACGCATGAATTCGGCCACGCGCTGGACGCCGTGGCCCTGCGGGATCCGCGAGTGTACGCCAAATACGTCGCGTGCCTGCGCGCGAACCCCGAATCCCCGATCTACAGCGCGCATCCGCGCGCGAAAAGCCATGAAACCGAAGCGGTCGCCGACCTATGGATGAGCCGCGCCCTCGCCCTCTCCGAGGCGCCCCTGTTCCTCTCGGCCGACAAACGCGGCTCCACGCGACTTCTTCGCCAGACCATGGGCTTTTTCTGTCACGTCCGGAACGAGAGCGCCCGGAACGAAAGCGCGGCGCCCCTCGAGGAGGACGCCCTGCCGCCCGCTCGGTTCCGCATCGGCCAGATCTTCGGCCGCGACGCTTGGGTCCGCTGGCAATTGGGGTGCGCGGATCCGTGCAAGGCCGACGCCGTGTGCACGCTGCAAGGGAGCCGATACGACGGCGAGGAGCGGCCGCGATGAAAAACCGCGCCAGACGAGTCGAGGAAACCAAACTCGGCCGCGGATCCGTCCTCGCGCCGCTCGCGGCCGGCGCGATCGCGGCCGCGATCATCGCGGGCTCCGCTCTCTTCGCCCTGAGCGGCGCCAAAGACGGCTCTCGCGACTCAAGAGCCCCGGCCGGATCGAATCCCGCGGTCGCGAGTTTCGCGTACGAGCGCTCGTCCGACCTCGGCGATCTCGTCCGTTACGCGATCGATTGCCCCGGGATCCCTCTCTGCTCGGTGGAAATCAGCGAAAACGGCAAAACGGTCGGCAAAGCCCAGATCGGCTGGGAAACGATCGAGCCCTTCTTCCTCCATTACGGAGGCAGTCCGCTCGTGAGGCAGCCGCGGAAAACGCCTGACGCCCCCGCTCGGACGCTCGTGAGGTACTCATTCAAAATGAGCGGAGTGGAAGCGGAAGGCGTGATCACCGACCAAACCGACTTCCGCAGGGTCATCCCCTACTGGGACGCGATGTTCGCCTCGTTCCTCTGATTCCCAGGCCTGACGAGCCGCCTCGAGAGGGGACCGCTGGCGTCAGTTCACGCCGCCGGCGTGCCGGGCGTCGACGGCGGCCGTGGCCCGCTCGCGGGACTTGAGGCCGCGAGCGTAGTTCAAGAAGAAATCGCTCGCCAGATACGAGGATTTCACGCGCCATTTCTCCTCGTTCACCGTCAAGGCCGCGACCGCGATCCGTTGGTCCTTGTAGCGCATGTAACCAACGAACCAGTCGCACTTGCCCATCGGGTCGCCCCCGGTGAGCGAACCGGTCTTCCCCCCCAGCTCGACGCCGTCGAGATCGGTCCGGCGGACCATCTGACGGAACGAGCGGCGCGACGTGCCCGAACGGATCGTTTCGCGCATCAGCACGCGGAGGTCCTCCGCGGATCGCGGCTCGACCGCGACGGACGCCTGCCGCGGCTCCGCATGGTAGATCGTCGCTCCCCGTTCATCGGTGAGCGCTTCGACGAGGTAGGGCTCCATCATCACGCCGTCATTGGCCACCGCGCCCGCGATCATGGCCCCGTGGATGGGGCTCATGGTGTTGTCGCGCGTGAAGCCGGAGGCGGCCGTCACCACGCTCCAGGGATCGTCCGGCGAGATCCGCGCCTGCCCCGCCTGCGCCGGGAAATCGGCGCGGATCGGCTGGTTGAAACGGAAGCGTTCCGCGTACTCGATCAAGTCGTGCGGCCCGATGTAGAACAGCCCGAGTTTCCCGAAGAACACGTTCACGCTGCGGCCGAACGCTTCGCGCAGGGTCATGTGCCGGGTCCAGCGGTTGGGTTTCGTGTCCTGCACGTTTTTTTTGTAAAGAGTGTGGTTGGCCCCGTTGAACGGCACGATCGTGTTGGGGTTGGCCTTGTTCAAGTCCAAAGCGGCGCTGGCGGTGACCACCTTGAAGATCGAGGCGGCCGGGAAGGTGGCGTTGAGCGCCAGGTTCTCGTGGTCATCGCGCTCGCGCGAGTAGCTGATCATCGACAAGATCCGTCCGGTCGACGCGTCCATGGCGACGAACGCCCCGTGATCGGGTTTGTACGCGCGGATGAGCTTCTGCATTCGCTCATGGGCCTCGAGATCCAGCGAGTATTCGACTGACGCGGTGGTCGGCTCGCCGGCGACTTCGATGGCGATCGATTCGGGAAAGTTGTTGCTCTTCAAAGCCTCGCCCAGACGCGAGGAGATTTGATCCCTGCTGAGCTCGTGTTCGGTGGAAGACGAATGGGAAGTCGCCGCTTCCGAATCCGGATGCGAGAAGAACGACCACGCGATGAGGCCCACGGAACCGAGGGCGAACGCGCCCCACAGCCGCCGGCGACTGAGTTGTGTCGACATGCTCTTATTGTGCGGGATCACGCCGAAAACCGTCAATAAAGAGCCGCGGAAAAAACAAATCTCCCAGACGGCCGCGGGATTCCATGTCCCGCTTCGAGACGGCCTGACCGGCGCCCATTTTCGTTGTTATTCGCCGCTCTTCAGGATCCGCGCCTTGAAATCGTGGAAGTCCAGCCCCACCGCCCTCCGAGGACCTTCGTCGCGCACGAAAACCAGCCCGTCCTTCGCTCGGCCGAAGGAGATCTCGTCCTCGAGCCATTGGCCCGCCGGGCCCGAACCGCCGGCGCAGTCGGCGGCGCAAACCGACGCGTCCAGCTCGCGCGACGAGGTGAACCGCGCGCCGCTCAATTTGAGGCGCAGGCGCTTTCCGGTCGCCTCGACGATCTCGTACCGGCCCAAGAACGAGAACGCGCGCGCGCGCTCCAGGCTCTCCGACTGCCCTTTGATGAAAACGCTCCCGTCGGATCGCAGGCGCACCGTCCAGTCGCGGTCGTCTTCGGCGTAGCGGAGCGCGCGATCGACGACGTCGCCCAAGCCGCTGGCGCGGAAACCGGCCTTGCGCGCCTCGGCCGTCGCCCGCAACGCCGTCGAGACGTCCGGCCCGGAAAACCCGTCCGCGTCGCCGAATTGCAGCTCGGCGAGCCGCGCCTCGCCCGCGGCCCCGCCGTGCGCGCCTTCCACGGACACCCGGATGACTTTGCCCCTGAGCGGGTTTTTCAGCGACACGACCTGCGCCGCGGGCGAATCCTCGAGCGATACCTTCTCGGTCGATTTCCCGGTGGAGAGAGCGAGCGTCTTCACCCGAGGCGAGCCCTTGAACGCGGCCGGGTTCCTGGGATCCCCGTTCCAAACGCGCACCCGGCTCACGTTGCGCTCCGACGCGAACCTCAACTCGATCGGCCCCGTCTCCCCAGAGGACCAGGAGGTCTCCAACCGCGAGTCGAACGGAGCCGCGGGCGGCCCGCCCTCGACGGCCAGGAGCCCGGGTGGACGCAGGGCGAGCCGCTTGGCCCCGTTCATCACTCGGATCTCGCGGACACAGGCGTTCTCGTTGTAACGGAAATTCAACACGAGCGACCTCGCCTCCAAGGGCCGTTCGGCGGGCGCGACGGCGAACGCGAGCGTTCGTTTACCGCCTTCGACGAACGTCCGCGTATGATCGAAGTTGACGATCGCTTCGACGCCGTCCGCGAAGCTCTCCCCGCAAGACTCGATTTCGATCTTGGAAACTGGCGTCGGCCCCGCGAAACGCATCTCGAGCTTCGCGAACTGCCCGCCCTCGGCCCGCCACTCGCCCCTGGACCCGATCATTCTCGCCAACGCCTGGGGGTCGCCCAGACTCGCCGCGAGGAGGACGACCGACGACTCGGAGGAAGGGCCCGTGACGGGACCCGATGCCCCGTCGCCGAACGCCGCGCGCGGCGCTGTCGAGGCGAGGGCAAAAATCCAGGCTTGCCATGGTTTCATTCGCATCGCACGCTCCGCCGGACGCGCTCGTGGAACTTCACGAAAGGAGATTCGCCGGGGAGGGTCTCCAGGATCCGCCTCCGGGCTTCGTCGGGCGAAAGCGCGGACGCCTCGGCCCAGAGGTCCTCGAAGATCAACTTCGTCGCCCCGACCGCGATCGAGGGGAACGCGCCCTCATCGACCTCGCCGTGCACCACGATCAGATGACGCGACCAAAGCTCCCTGAGCGCGCGGCCGTAGCACGCCTCGTTCTCGCGCCCCGACAAATCCGCCAGGGCTTTGAGCCTCTTCGTCGAAAGCGGGGAATCCTCTTCGAGGAGCTCCAGGATCTCGCGCGCGCCGAAACTCAGCCCTGAGACTTCCGGGAATCCCGGGTTCGACGTCCGGAGCAGAGCGGGGAACAAGGCGCGGGACAGCAGCGTCGCACGCCCGCGGAACCATTTCGAGTAAACGACCCGCCCGGACGTGGAGAGTTTCACGCGCAGGTGCCACAGACCGGAGACCTTCTCGCTGCCGTTTTCATCCCATTCCCAGCGCATTCGCTCGCGCGGGAACAACTCGTGCCAAAGCGACGGCGGATCTTCCCGGTTGTTGACCGGGAAGATCAACAGGGCCCCGAGGCGATTGACGTGCGAGACGGCGGAGCGCAGATTCACCGCCTCATCTTAACAAAGTCGCGACGGCCGAAAAGCCGCGCCTCGTCTTTTCTTGCCGATCCTCTCGGATTCAAGTTCAATCAACGTCCCGCCCCGCGCACGGAGGACCCTGCGCGTTTCCGCATCGTGACCGAGGGGGCGGCCTCTCCTCCGCCGTTTCAAGCGGGGGCCATTTCGAGCGGGGGGACGGGATGACCGCGCGCAAGAACCGAAAAACGATCGCGCTCATCGCCCACGACGGCAAAAAGGCCGATCTGGTCGGGTTCGTCAAAGACAACATCGAGTTCTTCAAAGCCTACGATTTGATCGCGACCTCGACCACCGGCGGCCACCTGCTGTCCGCTGGGCTGAAAACCAAGCGCCGATTGTCAGGGCCGTTCGGCGGGGACGCGCAGATCGCGGCCGATGTCGCCACCGGCAAATGCCACGCTGTGATCTTCCTGCGCGACCCGCTCGGGATGCACCCGCACGACCCGGATATCTCGACACTGTTGCGGATCTGCGACGTGCACGACGTGCCGCTGGCGACCAATCTCTCGACGGCGAAGCTGATTCTCAAAGGGCTGCACCGACTGGAACAACCGGGATCGCCCCGAAAAGCGCGGCGGCCCGCCGGCGCTCTGTAGGTTTTGCAGCGGCCCGGCCCGAGGGCGCCGGCGTTGTTGCGCATCCAGGCCCAACTCCCTAGAATCCGGCGATCCCCGCGATCGAGGAGCCCATTTTGCCTGTCGCTATCGCCGCAAGCGCAATCTTCGCGCTCATTCTGATCCCCGCGCTCTTCGCCGCGTCGCCGGCTCCCGCCGCCGACGCGGCGGCCCCGGGGGCGCTTTCCGTGGAAACCGGCCCGCACCGCGTGTCCAGCGGAGAATACCGCTTCGCCGCCGCGGTCGACACCGACGTTCTCAAAGACCAAGCCACCGAGATCTGGGCGAAAGCTTACTGGCCAGAGGGCATCAGGGCCGGTGACCGGGCCCCGATCCTGTTCCTCCTGCACGGCAACCATTCCACATGCGGGATGGGCCGAAGCCCGCGAATCGACAACGACTGTTCCTACACCGTCACCGGCGCGTGCCCGGTCGGCATGACCGTCGCCCCCAGCCATCTCGGCTACGAGTACATCGGCGCGCACATGGCGACGCACGGCTATGTGGCGGTTTCCATCAACGCCAATCGCGCGATCACGTGCGGGTACGGCGCCAGCGACGACTACGGCCTCATCGCCGCGCGCGGCCGCTTGATCCTGAAGCACGCGCTCTTATGGAGTAAGTGGGCGGGATCCGGGGACCTCCCTCCCTCCCTCGGCGTCCCCGGCAACACGTTCGTCGACGCGATCGACTTCTCGAACACGGGCCTCTTCGGCCACTCCCGCGGCGGCGAGGGGGCCCGGGCCGCGTACGCCATGGCGAAGGAGCCGAGCCACGCGCTGGCCGCGGGAATCCCCGGGCTGAAGATCAAAGGCATCTTCGAGATCGGCGGCACCGACGGCCTCTCCGCCCGGACCTACGACGCCGGCGGCGTCCCATGGGCCCAGCTCCTTCCCATCTGCGACGGCGACGTCACGGACCTCTCGGGCCGCAGGCCGTTCGAACGCATGGCGCAAGCCGCTGGCGAGGGCGACCTCGCTCCCAAAGCGCTGTACATACCCTGGGGCGTGAATCACAACTTCTTCAACTCGGAATGGCAGGAGAACGACTCTCCCGGCTGCGAGAATCACCACCTGATCTTCCCGAGCCAAGCTTGGGAATCGGAGAAGCAGCGCGCGCTCGGGCTCGCCGCCGTCGCCGACTTCTTCCGCGCGTTCGTCGGCGAGAAGACCGAGCCGAGCCGCGCGCGTCACTTCAACCCCGCGTATAGAATCCCCGAGATCGTCACCCGCATCACGAATGTCGACCGTGACTACGTGATTTCGCCTTCCGCACTCCTCACCCGACGCATCGACGATTTCAGCATGCCGACGGGCCGGAGCTCATCGGGCGAAATGAACGCGGCCAACGGCATCGGGATCGAGCACCAACGCGATCACCGTTCAAACTCGCCCAGCGCGAAGGTGTCCTGGGACCGCGCCGCCGAAAAGAACTTCTTCCAGGCGAATTGGTCCGCGCCGAGCCGAGCGAAGTCGATCGAAGGCTTCGCCTCTCTCGACTTCCGAGTGAGCCGGGTGCGAGACCCACGGCGGAACACGACGCTGCAAACCGACTTCTCGGTGCAGCTCGTTCATTCGGACGATTCGGTTTCCGCCCCGGTGCGAGCCTTGCGATACGGCACGATCCGCGGCCCGGTGAACGCGGCCACCCTCTACCAGACCGTGCGAATCCCGCTCGAGGCTTTCGCCGGCGCGCGCCTCAGCGATATCCGCGGCGTCAAGTTCGTCTTCGACCGGACGGACCGGGGGTCGCTGCTCTTCGCGCACGTGCAGGTGTCCTCGCTCCTAAACCTCGACGGGCTCGCCGATCCGCCTTCGCAGCGCTCGCACCCGACCCCCGACCCATCGAGCGATCCGGAGGCGTCGAGCGCTTGGCCATACGCGCGATTCGCGTGGCCCCCGAAGCGGGCGGCGACGCCCGTCCGGGAACGACGCGCTTTCGTCTTGCGCGCGCGCGGGGTGCGCCATTCCATGCAACTCGCGGGCGCAAGCGCGATCGAGCTCACCCTGACGAGCGCCTCGCGGTTCCCGGTGACCGATGATCTGCCTGTGTTGAAGATCGGCGATCGTGAATTCCGAGCGATTCGTTTCGACAACGGTGACACGCGCAGGCTCATCGTTTCCATCCCGCCCGCGGAATGGGCCGGCCTACGATCAGGACTACCGATGCAACTCGAGTACGGACCTCGACTGCTGTTCCGACTGGGCGAGTTCGACCGCTCATGGCTCAAGCGCTGACCCATCGGCCCGACCGAGGTCGGGCCGATGGCCGGTCCCGGGCACGCCCGTGATCGCCGGTCTTGCGGTCGCCCGGCGCGCGCGGGGACAATATCCGCATACCCCGTGATTCTCACAAGGAGAGCCCATGCGCCATTCACCCAGCCGCCACGCCGTCCACGCGCTCGCGAGCCTCGCGCTGACGTTTTCGGCGAGCGGCGCGCCAGCCCAGGAACGCACCGAAGCGAAGCCTCCGGTGCGTGACGCAACGAAAACGAACGAGACCCGCGCCGAGCGCTCCGAAGATGTACCCGCCGAGACGTCCCTGCGTTGGCTAAAAAACGGCAACACCCGTTTCGTCAAAAAGAATTTCCGCAAAGACGGGCGCGGCGCCGCCGACCGAGATCGTTCGCTCGCAGGGGAAAAGCCACACGCGATCGTGCTCTCGTGCTCGGATTCCCGCGTGCCCCCGGAAGTCGTCTTCGACCAGGCTCTCGGGGAGATATTCGTCATCCGCGTCGCGGGTGAGGCGCTCGATTCATCGGTGATCGCGAGCATCGAGTACGCTGTCGAGCGTCTGGGGACGAAATTGATCGTCGTGATGGGGCACACCCGGTGCGACGCCGTCAAAGCCGCCGTCACCGCCAAAACGGATGCGGCGACCGATGGTTCCGGTTTCGACAAACTCGTCGCCGACATCCGCCCGCGCCTGAAGACGGTCCTCAAGGGCGAACCGAGCCGGTTCCTCGAAGTGGAATCCGCGGTCAACGCCGACGGCGTCGCGCGCGAGCTCGTTCAACGCTCGGACGTCATCCGTCGCAAGGTCGAGAGCGGCGGCGTGTCTATCAAAACCGCCCTCTATCGGCTCGAAACCGGCAAAGTGAGTTTCTATTGAACGGGTTTGGCGATGGAGAGCGAAGGGCGCGTTCGACGCCCTTCCGGCGCCGAGCCCGCCCCCGCGCACCGGAATCAGAGCTTGGCGCCGGAGACCGACATCGGCGCGGGTTGGCCGACGCCGCCGGCGGGCGAGTGGCCCGAAACCCTGCCGCCGACCGCGTGCTGCAGGTATTCCTCTTGTGAGAAATCGTCGACCTGGATCGCGTCGATGCTCATGTCCTCGGCTTTCCTGAGATCGCTGACCTCGGCCTGAGTGATGACGCCCTTTTCGAACGCCGCCTGCACGGCGGCCGGGCCCTTCACCCTCGGCATCGCGCCCTTCTTCACGGCGTCGCGTATCTTCCGCTCGGCCGCTTCCGCGCGTTTGACGAGCTTGAACGCGTGCTCGTAGCGGCCGAGCGGGTCCTCGACGTCGCTCGACGCGTAGATGCCCTCGGTCAGGCGGTAGCGCTGCTCACTGTCCGCCATCATCAGGGACGCGATCTTGTGCGTATGCCCGTCCTTCGGCTCGCCGGCGAGCGCGTTGAGGTTCGACCACCAGCGAAGCGGGCCTTGGAAGAACCACGTGAGCATGGGCACGCGCATGTTGGCGAAAAGGCCGTCGAACGCCTTCTGGATCTCGTAAAGGCCCTGGTTCAGGCAGAAATGCACGAACGGCAAATCTTCCTTGCGCTCGCCTTCGGCGACGAAGCGGCGGAGCACGGCGGTCGAAATGTACATCCATGAAAGGATGTCGGCGAAACGGCCGGTGGTCTTCTCCCGGCGCTTCAGATCGCCGCCGAGCGTGCCCATGGCGATGTCGGCCATGATCGCGAACGACGCCGACGCCCACGTCAGCCGACGGAAGTACCTGCCGACGCTGCCGCCGACCGGGCTCGACGCCGCGTAGCCGCGGGTGACGCTCAACACGAACGAGCGGAACGCGTTGCGCACCACGTGCCCGATATGGCCCCAAAAAGCCGCATCGAACGACTTCACGTCCTTGGCTTCGACGGCCTCGACCTCCCTGAAGGCGTACGGATGGGCGCGCATGGCGCCCTGACCGAAAACGATCAGCGTGCGGGTCATGATGTTCGCGCCCTCGACCGTGATGCCGATCGGCATCGCGATGTACGTGTGCGCGAGCGTGTTGCGGGGCCCGCGGGAGATCGCCTGCCCGCCCACGATGTCCATGGCGTCGTTGATGCACTTGCGGCTGATTTCGGTGGCCTGGTACTTCGCCATCGCGGTGACGACCGGCGGCTTGATCCCTTTATCGAGCGCTCCGCAGGTGTAACGGCGCATGGCCTCGATCAGGTACGCCGAGCCGAAGATGCGCGCCAGCGGCTCCTCGAGACCTTCGAATTTGCCGATCGGCATGCCGAACTGCTTGCGCACGCTCGCGTGCGCGGAGACCACGCGCGCGCTGTATTTCACGCCGCCCGCGCTTTGCGCCGGGAGCGAGATACCGCGGCCGGCGGCGAGGCACTCCATCAGCATCCCCCAACCTTTGCCCGCGCCCTCGATCCCGCCGATGATTTGGTCGACCGGAACGACGACGTCCTTGCCTTGGGTGGGGCAGTTGTAGAACGGGACTCCGAGCGGATCGTGACGACGGCCGACCACGACGCCGGGGGTTTTCGTCGGGATCAACGCGCAGGTGATGCCGACGTCCTCGCCCCTGCCGAGCAGGTTCTTCGGGTCGCGCAGGCGGAAAGCCAGGCCCAACAGGGTCGAGATCGACGCGAGCGTGATCCAACGCTTGTTCCAGTTGAGACGCACGTACAGCTTGCCGTCATCGCCCTTGAAGAGTTCCCCGCTCGCCGTGAGCGAGCCGGCGTCGGAGCCGGCGGTCGGCTCGGTGAGCGCGAAGCACGGCATCTCTTCGCCGACGGCGAGCCGCGGCAGGTACTTCTTGCGCTGCTCTTCGGTGCCGTAATGGATCAAAAGCTCCGCGGGCCCGAGCGAATTCGGCACCATCACGCTGATGCACGCCGGGATCGAACGGCTCGAGAGCTTCTGGATCACTTCCGAGTGGCAAAGCGCCGAAAACCCGAGCCCGCCGTACTCTTTTGGTATGATCATCCCGAGGAACTTCTCTTTTTTCAGGAAGTCCCAGGCTTGCGGCGGGAGGTCGCGCTTCTGCCAGATCTCCCAATCGTCGATCATCGAACAGAGCTTCTCGACCGGACCGTCGAGGAAGGCTTTTTCCTCGGGAGTCAGCTGGGGGTAAGGCTCGTTCATCAGTTTCTTGAAATCCGGTTTCCCCGAGAACAAATCGCCTTCGACCCAGACGACGCCGGCGTCGAGGGCCGTGCGCTCGGTTTCGGAGATCGCCGGCAGGATCTTCGCGATCTGCCTCATGACGATTCCCGAAACCAGGGCCTGGCGGATCGGCTTCACGTTGAAGATGATCGCCAACACCGCAGCCGCCCAGAGCAGCCACGGAGGGGCTCCAAAACCCACGAGCGCGACCGCCGCGGCGAGCGTCCATGCGACGAAAGGCGCGCCGACGTAACCGAGCGCGACAGTGACCAGGACCGCGCCGAGCGCGAACCACGCGGCGTTCGCTCCGAGAAACGCGCCGTACACATTTTCTAGCGATTCCACGTCATCCTCCTACTTTCTTTGCTGAAGCTTTCTTTACCGCAGTTTTGCTGAAGCCGTTTTTCTTCGCTTTCATCCCATCTTGCCGCGCCGCACACTCTTTGGCGCGCGCCATCTCTAAAATCCCCTTGAAGGAACGCCTCACATGGCTTTCAGCCTTGGGGTCCTCGAGCATCCTCTTGAAGTGATGGTACCCGAGGACGAACGAGTACGTGCTCCAGGCGAAGAGCTCGGCGTCCAGGTCGTCGCGAAAGTGACCTTCCTCCACCGCGATCCGCGCCGCCTTCTCGATGTTCCTGATCAAATCCTTCTGCGCTTTCTGGACGAAGTCACGCAGAACTCCGGGCCGGTCATCGAGCTCAATGGATGCCGAAATGAGGACGCTCCCGCCCGGGAGACGACTCTGGTCATTCAAATGCTCGACCCAATTCTTGAGCATCGCCCGCAGGCGCGGCTCGCCGCGCGGCTGGCGGAAGGAAGGCCGCAAGACCGCGTCCACGAAACGGTCCACCGCCATTTGCAACACCGAAAGCTGGAGATTGTCTTTTCCCCTGAAATGGGCGAACAGGCCGCTCTTCGACATGCCGACCGCCTTGGCCAGCTCACCGATGGTGAGGCCTTCGATGCCCTCCAGGCTCGCGATCCGGAGAGCGGTCTCGAGGATGACCGCCCGGGTTCTTCTCGCGCCACGCCCGTTCATTTGCATCGATCCCACTTCGTCGGTCGCCATATCTTTTTTATAATAGCACGATCGTTCGTTCTATTACAGTCAATTCCAGGCACCTAAGGATTTGAAGTTTCTGCGAAATGGGTGACATGGGACGGCTTAGAGCCGCGCTCCCGCGATCGCAGAGGCGAACGAGACGGGAAACCGCGCATGGCACCCGGGTTGCTTCCCGGTGATCCCGCACGGGGTCTGGACTCGACACGCCGAGGGCGGCCCCGAAACAGAGAGGTCCGAAGAGTGAACATCGTCCCCTTCGTCGTCGGCCTGGTCCTGAGCGCCGTCGCCGCGAGCGGTTGCTCGCGCGAAGCCAGGCCGCGACATGCCCCTTCCCCGACCGTCGCGGCCGACGACAAAGACGGGGCGAAACTGACCCGCTTCATGACCGAACCTTCGGCCCGCGCCGAGGGGAGCCCCGACGACCAAGGTTCCTCCCGCTACGTGATCGAGCTCCCCACGGGGGTCGAAGGGAAAACGAAGGCGTTCACGGGGACGATCGGGGGCTACGGTCAAGCGACCTTCGAGAAAACGGACGGCCTCGATCCGGATTCACCCGGCCTGCTTTACGTCGTATCGCCCGATCGCGACGCCGACACGCTGATCGCGATCCACTACGCGGACGGCGGCCGCGACTCGGGCGGAACCGCTTACGCGTTCAAACGCCTCCATAGCGACTCTCCGTTCCGTTTCTCCTGGATGGCGTTCCAGCAAACGTCGAAATCGGCGATCGAGCTCGACACTTACATGAACGAACAAGAGGCCACCATCAACGAGGCCCTTCAGGCGCAGCGACGGGGAACGACCGCGGGAAAACCCGAAGCCGCCGAGGCCGCGAACGACGGCGCAGCGACAACGGCCGCTAAAGGACCCGCCCCCGAGGGGACTCCCCGAAGGCGTTGACGACATCGATTTCGCGAACACGCTTCATTCGAAGCAATCGCGGCTCAAGTAACCGTGTCCGCTTTTGCGGAAGGCCTTCACCCAGCCGTCGCCACGCTCCTCGACCCACAGTTTCCTGGCTCCGGCGACCGTGAGGAGAACCGGACTCGAGGCCGACGGTGATTTATGCATCTTGCAATCGCCGCTGGTGGTGCGGAAGCCTTCCCGCGAAGCGGTCTTGCGCGCGGCCTGGGAAGCCTTGCCGGGTTTTGGCGCTTTCTTGGGTTCCGCTTTCACGACCTTCTCCGGTTTCATCGGCTTGGCCGGCGTTTCCTCCGGTGCGGCGACGGGCTCTTCGAAGCCCGGCTCGTCTTTGGCGACGGGCGCGGGAGCGGCCGGCTCGTCGCCCTCGTCCGACGGCTCGTCAATCATGCCGCCGTCATCGAAAAACACGTCGTCGATCTCTTGAGCGAAAGCGGTCGCCGCGGGAACCGTGACGAGCAACGCGGCAAGCAGAGTGAAAAGAAGAGTCTTCATTCGATGCCCCTGGTTGTTATGTCCGAACGGCGCGCGAGGCTGGACCTGGCGCGCGCACCGAACAACTCGGTCTGTTTATCCGTCTGTTCATCGGACGGATGCGGACCGGGCCTGAAAGGTTTTGGGAGACGAACACCGGCCCGCGCCGAAATCCGTGCAAACGTCTTGCGCTCCGACGAGGCCTACGGCCTGGGCGCGGACTCGGCGGCGCGCGTCGTGAGAACACAGGGGCTTTTGGATAAGATCGTGGATCGCAACACGCAAGACGGCGCCTGGCACCGCGAACGGCGGCGGGAAAAACCGCGTGGGAAAGACCGCATGAACCTCTACTTCCGCCTGCTCAGACTCCTGCTCACCGCCCGGCTCCGCGGGACCATCGACATGGTGGGCGACGAATCCGAACTCGACTTCCGCGTCCTGCCCAACGATCTCGACCTCAACATGCACATGAACAACGGCCGGTACTTCACGCTGATGGACCTGGGCCGCGTCGATCTGATCGCGCGAACGGGCCTGCTTCCGGTCTGCCTGCGGCGGAAGTGGGCGCCGGTGGTGGGCGCGGCGAAAATGAACTTCATGCGCCCGCTCAACCCCTTCCAAAAATTCCACCTGCGCACCCGATTGAGCGGCTGGGACGAGAAGTGGCTCTACCTCGAGCAGTCGTTCGTCACCGAGGACGGCAAAATCGCGGCGCTGGGGACGGTGAAAGGCCTCTTTCGCGGACGCGACGGGAACGTGCCGACGGCCCTGATCTGGGACGAACTCGGCATAAAGGCGCCCGGCACGTTCGCTCCGGGCGAAACCGGCGCGCGCTTCGCCGAACGCCCTTTGAACGCCGGGCCTCAATAGCCCGCTTGGCCGAAGAGGCTCTCGCAGCGGGGATGGGAGGAGGAGGCGCATCCCAGGACCTTCGCATGCGGAATCTTCAAAGCCCTGGGGTCGCGCCGCGCGCTTTGACAGCCGGCGAGGCCACCTTGTAAAGTCGCTCTCTATGCGATTGCCTGAGCCCCGCGTGGCGACGTTCGTCGCGCTTTCGTCATTTGCAGCGGCGGTCCTCGCGGCGGCGGCCATCGCGGCGACGGGCTGCGCTTCGCTTTCCGCTTTGCTCGAAGAGCCGAAGGTGGGCCTACAGGCCCTCAAGGTCCAAGACCCGACCGCCAACGGCGTGACGTTGGTTTTTTTGCTGTTGGTCGAAAACCCCAATCCCATCGCTCTCGGTGTGGATGAGCTCGCCTACGATCTCGAGGTTTCCGGCCGCGCGCTGACGTCGGGCAAACTCGCAGGGGGCGCGCGCATCCCACCCAAGGGCGAAGCGGTCGTCGAGATCCCCGTCCCGGTCAAGTACTCGGACCTTTTCACGTCGGTCCTGCAGCTCCTCAAAGACCAGGCGAGCCCCTATCGTCTCAAAGGCGCCGCGCGCGTCGGCCCGTTCGAGATCCCCTTCGATCGATCCGGCGAGTTGAAGCTCCCCAAAGGCGGGTCAGCGCCGTGAATCGGACCAGCGTCTTCATTTTTCGCCATGGGGAAACCGACTGGAATCGCGACCACCGGCTCCAAGGCCACTCCGACATCCCGCTCAATCCCCATGGAGCGGACCAAGCGCGCGATCTGGCTCTCCGGCTCAAAAGCGAGGGCATCGAGCTCGTCCTGTCGAGCGATTTGGCGCGCGCGCTCGAAACAGCCCGCGCGGTCGCGCGCGAATCCCACGCCCCGATCGTCGTCCTGCCAGGCTTGCGGGAGACGGCCCTCGGGATCGCGGAAGGGTTGACGCACGATGAAATCCGCTCCCGCCTCGGCGCGGACGCCTGGCGGCGATGGGCTTCGCTCCACCCGATGGATGCCGAGTTCGCGTTCGCCGGCGGGGAGTCGAAAGTCGCGCATCGCCATCGGCTCTTCGACGCGATGGAAACCGCCTTGTTGCGCTTTCCCCACTCGCGCGTCGCGGTTTCCACGCATGGAGGCGCGTTGCGGCGGATCCTTCACCATATCGACCCGGGGCTGACCGAGCCCGCGATGATCCCCAATTGCCGCGTTTTCCGTTTCGAGTTCGACCGAACCGCGCGGCTTTGGGAGCTCTCTCGGGCAGAGGGGTCGTGACGCCTTTTTCGAATCGCGGCGTGCGCCTGGATCTCGCGTTCGGCTCCCGTTGATCGCTCCGTCGCCTCAATCCACCGGCGATTCGCCCGTTGCAAGGCTGGGGTGAAATCGCTAACCTCCGTTTGGAGGGTTCATCATGGCCGCATCGACTTCGCGCAACGTCGTTCTCGCTCTGGTTCTCGCCGCCGTCATCGGCGGAGCTTCTTGGCTCGTCGACAGAGGCGTCGACTTCACGGGCAAGCAAAAGCGCGCCGGCGAACTCGCGGAAACGATCCGGAGCCGTCAGAGCGAGATGGCGGAGCTCTACGACCGCCGGTCCTCGATGATCTCGACATGGCTCGATGAACAAGCCGCGAGGAAGCCGATCTCCGACGCCAGGTCCGAGGCGCAGGACGCCGCCGCCCAGGCCGAGGCCCATGCCGCGGGCGCGGAACCGCCCGTTCCCGCCGCCGACCCCACCCGCATCCAAGAAGAACTCAATGCCGTGCGCGCGGCTCTCGAGGAATCGCGCGGTCTCACGCTGCGCAACCAGCAGCAATTCGACCGTTTCGACCGCCTGCAGAACCAGATCGGGAATTACGTGACTCAACAGCTGCTCGAACAACTGCGCGCGGAGGCGTCGCAGGGCAAAGGTCCCGTGACACTCGATCAGATCCGCGAGTTCGAGCAACTCGAGATGGAGATCGCCAATACCCGCCGCGACTACCACGCCGCCGCTTTCGAACGCAACCGCCTGCTCGACGACATCGGCGCGCTGCCGTTCGGCCTCTCGCGCCCGGCGCCACCGGTCCCGGTGTTCCCGGCCGAACGCCTCTTGCACGAGCAACAGGCCGGCCGTTGACGCTCTTGCCGTCGATGCCCTTCAACCGCCCGGAAAAATGCCTTTCGTCACCGTTCGCCGCGCGGACCTAGCCCCTCAATGAGCAAAGCGCGCAGCTCCTTGAGGCTGAACGGCTTGTACAACATGCCGTGAACCCCGATGGCTCCAACCTGCTCGGGCGTGATGTCCGCAAATCCGGTGATGAAAACGAAGCAAGGCATCGGGTGAAACGCCGCGCGCACGTTACGCGCGAGCTCGACCCCGTCGCCGCCGGGCATGCGCACGTCGCTGACGATCGCGTCTTGCCGGTGCCGCTGGAAAAGATCGAAAGCGGAGCGACCATTGGTCGCCTGGAAGACCTCGGCGCCGAGCATTTCGAGATCCTCGGAAATGATCGATCGAAGATCCGCCTCGTCGTCGACCACCAGAATCGATTTGCCGCTGAGCTCGTTCGCCACCCGTTCCCCGGTTCCGGGACCCGATGCCCCATCCTTCCCGAAGCGTACCAAATTCTCTAACTCGTATATATATATTTATCAACGCGGCTCGTTGCGGGCGGCATGGACCAAAATCCTGCCTCCGGCGAAACGCGAATCGGAGCGGGAGGGCGCTCCTCGCCTCGCGGCGGAGCGCGGAACGACAAGGGCGTCATGTCGGATCGAAGCTCGTCAGGCTTCTTCCCCGCTCTACCGGCCGCCAAAAAGCGCGCCGCATGCGGCGCGGCCGCCGTACACCTTGACGTAGCCTCTCGACAATCCGGTCGTCGGGTCCGTCGAACTCATGCCGTTCATGAGGTTTTTGACGGGAACCCAGTAATCCGGGAACTTGTGTTTCGCGACATCGAGGATCAAGACCGACCCGGTGACGGGGTCATACCCGCCAACGACAGAGAAGTGCCCACCGGTACCGAGACCCATATCTCGGCCGTAGAAATTGACCTCGACGAGCGTGTCTTCCGTTTCGAGCGCTTGGAGGACGTCCTCCGTGAATTCGTTCGCGTCGATTCCAGCGGCGTGACGCGCATACGCGACGACGGGGAACTTTTTTGCGAGCCATTCGCTCATTTCGTCGAGAGAGACCCCCCGTTTGCTGAACAGAATCGAGCGAACCTTCTCGAGAGAGGGCGCGGTTCGCAGGAATTCAGACTCGGTCAGACCTCGGAGATCGGGATCCACCGCGCGAAGAGCCGTGCATGATGAAGCGATCGAGCAGGTGGAGAGCGTCTTCTGCGGTTGGAAATGGGCTTTGAGAAGGCTGTAGCGGTTGACTGACCGCGCGAGGCGAGCGCGGCCCTCCTCGGTATCCGCGGGAATCAGCTCGGGCGACATCTCCGCCGAAATCGGAGCGACTGACAGGCCGACAAACCCAGCCATCGCTTTGACGGCGACGCCAGAAAGCTTTTTACCACCGTCAGCCGGAGCGGCGCTCGGAACGAAAAACAAGCTAAATGCGATGAGAACTATCGTCTTCACTCGAAGCGGGCCTGTCACGTGCGTTCCACCTGAAACCCTGAACCAAAGCAAGATGCGTGCAAGCCTCTTATGACGACGGAGAGGAGTACGGCCGCCCAACGGATAGACACGTGACTCTAATGGGCCATGGCCTTGCCGGTCTCTCCGCCATTCTCTGAAGCCAGGGCCCATGCCAACGGTTTCAGGCCCATGCCGCCCGCACGCGGCGAGAACCTCTTCAGTCGGGCGGGCTATTGAAGCCGGACGCTCAAGGAACGCTCGGCGGCGGGGAGCGGAACAAGGACGCCGCGTCGGGTTTGCGGGCGATCACCTTCATTTCATGCAACTGCTCGACGAGCCGGCGCCAACGCTCCTCGGTCATTGCCCCGAACCCGAGAGTTTTCGTCTCTGCCGTTCCGATCAATGGCCTCTGCGCCACGGCGCTGTCCGTGAACGTCTGCGCGTCCATAGACGGGTTGAGCTCGCGCATCCGGCGATTGGCGGCATCGGGCGCGCTCAAATACTCCGCCCAACCGGCGCGAACGGCGGCCACCATCGCCTTGACCAACGCCGGATCCTTTTTGATCGTCTCCCCGCGGGCGACCAGGACCGTCGTGTACGGGTTGTACCCTTCATCGGCGACGAGAAACACCTTCGCCGCGACACCCGCCTTCTTCGCCGCGAGCGGCTCGGACGCGATGAAACACTGCTGCGCGAACGCTTTGTCGGCTAAGAACGCCGCGATGCCCCCCTGATAAGGGACGATCTTGACCCGCGCCGGGCCGAGCTTATTCTCGAGGAACATCGCGTAAGGCAGCCCTCGCTGAACGGCGAGGACGCCGGCTTTGTCGGCGTAGACATCCCTCAGGCCCTTCACGGCCCGGCTCGCGTGGACCATGATGCCTTGAGGGTTCGTCTGATAGACGGCGAAGAGCGCGACGACGTCCGCTCCGCGCGACCGAGCGATCACGATTTCGTCCGCGCTGGCGATGCCGAACGGCACCCGCCCCGCCGCCACCATTTGCACCACCGGCGTGCCCGCGCCGCCCGGCAGGATCTCGACATCAAGTCCTTCCCGCTTGAAATGCCCACCCACCGAGGCGGCGTAGAAACCGCCGAATTGCGGTTCCGGCTTCCAGTTGAGCGCGAGTTTTGTCGTCTGAACGGCGGCCGACGCCGGGACCGAAAACAGGCACGCGCTCAACAACGCTCCGATCGCACCTCTCACGCTCTCCCCCTCTCCGATGCGTGCCAACGCCGCAACGACAGCCGGCTCACGCGGTTGATGATCGCCACGAGGCCCAAACCAAGGAGCGACGACGCCAGGACGGCGGCGAAAACCTTGTCGATCCTCTGCAAGGTCCGCGCGGAATCGACGACGCCGCCCAAACCGCCGCCCGCGATGAATTCGCCCACGATCGCGCCGATCACGGCGAGTCCGGACCCGATCCGCAGCCCCGAAAAGATCTGCGGCAGAGCGAACGGCAAACGCAGTCGGAACAAAACGGCGAGCGCGCCGGCTCGGTGCAACCGGAACAGGTCGAGAAGCGCTGGGTCGGTCGACTGCAGGCCCAGGAGCGTGCTGGCGACGATCGGGAACAGCGAAACGATGAAGGCCGAAGCGACGACCGTCGGCAATCCGAAGCCGAACCAGATCACCAGGATCGGCGCGACCGCGATGATCGGAACCGTCTGGAAAAAGACCGCGTACGGCAGGAACGCCCGACGCAGGAAATCCGAAACCGAAAGCAGGACCGCGCTCGCGGTTCCGACGAGAAAACTCGAAACCAATCCCAAAAACGCCGCCCCGCCGGTCGACGCCGCGGCGCCGGCGAACTCGGCGCGATCGTCGACGAGCGCGCCCAGCACCTCGCTCGGCGCTGGCACCAGGAACGACGGCAAAGCGCCAACGCGCACGAGGAACTCCAGCGACCCGATCGCCGCGAGAAGCGGCAGGAGCGGCGGCAAAACGCGCGCGATCCGGGATCTCATCCACCCTCCCCGCGATCGAACGCCGCTTGGATCGCTTTCATCTCGTTCACGAACGCCAGATCGGTCCTGAGCCCCGAGGAGCGCTCCGCCGGCAGGTGGATGGCGCGATCGAGCGCGAGCCGCGACGGACGGGCGGAAAGCACCAAGGCCCGATCGGCCAGGAACACGGCTTCGGAAACCGAATGGGTCACGAACAGCACCGTCATCGGGAGCGATCGCCACAGCGCCCGCAGTTCCTCCTGCAACCGATGCCGGGTGTTCTCGTCGAGGGCCGCGAACGGCTCGTCGAGGAGCAAAAGGCGGGGTTTGGCCACCAACGCGCGGGCGACCGAGACGCGCATGCGCATACCGCCCGAAAGTTCGCCGGGAAACTTGGCCAACGCTTCCCCCAACCCGACCCCTTCGAGGGCCTCGACGGCCCGGGCGCGGGCCACGGGTTTTTCAAGGCCCGCGAGTTCCAACGGCAACGCGACGTTGGCGACGACGTCCCGCCACGGCAGCAGGTGTGCGTCCTGAAAGACGAAACCGCGGGCGAGAGGGCCTTCGGCTCCGGAGAGGACGACCTCGCCCCCGTCGGCGCGATCGAGTCCGGCGGCGAGCCTGAGGAACGTGGACTTGCCGCAGCCGGAAGGTCCGAGCAACGCCACGAACTCCCCTGGAGCGATCCCGGCCGAGACTCCGTCGATGACGGTCCCCGTGCCCGGAAACGAGCGCCGCAAGCCGCGAAACTCAAGACCGGCGCCACGCCCCGAAGCGGAGGCGCGCCCCATCATTCCGCCTTCGTTTTAGGTTGCGGCGCCGGAGCGGGCTCGCCCAGCAATTCCTCGATCTTGGCGGTGACGGCCGGGTCGTCCGGCTTCACGCTCGACGGATAGCGAGCGACCACCTCACCCTCGCGGTTGACGAGGAACTTCTCGAAATTCCACTTCACCTCGTCCCGCTGCCCCGTCGGAGCGCGTTCGGTGAGGAATTTGTAAACCGGCTGTTTGGCTCCCCCCTTGACGGGGTTCTTCTGGAACAGGGGGAAATCGACGTTGAAATTCACCCGGCAAAACTCCTTGATCTCTTCATCGGTTCCCGGCTCCTGCCCGCCGAAATCGTTGGACGGGAAACCGAGGACGCTGAAACCTTTGGATTTGTACCGATCGTGGATCTTTTGCAGGCGCTCGTATTGCGGCGTGTACCCGCAGCGCGAGGCGGTGTTGGCGACCAGCATCACCCGACCGCGGAACTCATGGAGCGGGCGCAGTTGACCGTCGTTTCCCGTCGCGACCAGGTCGAAAAACGTCGGAGCGACTTTGGCGATGACCAGGGGTCTCGGCTCCGCGCCCTTTTTCGCGAACGACGAGTCGGAGGCCAAAGCGGCGTGGCCGGCGAACAGGAACGCGGCGACGACCGACAGAATGCGGCACATAGCTCCTCCCTGGAACGGGTCTCCCGCGAGTATGCCGCCAGGATCAGGAGCGTTCAAGCGCGCCGATCCACGGGCGCGAGATTTTCTCCCGTCGCGCCCGGCGGGACGCGCTCATACCGGAACGCGGGAGAGCTCGGCATGGCTCCGCGCCTTTTCCCAAGGCTCGGGTTGACCGAGGACGGACGATCGAGAAGGATCCCCCCATGCCGATCGTCGATTTTCCGCCTCTTCACTGCGACCTGGCCGGCTCCTGCTCCGGCTGCGCCTGGATCGGGAAGCCCTACGACCGGCAGATCGAAGACAAGCTCGCGCGCCTGGCGGCCGAGTGGGCGCGCGCGGGAGTCGCGCAAGCGATGCCCGACGTCGCCGTGCGCTCCATCTCCCCGGGCGGTTTGCGCGACCGGGCCGACCTGATGATCGACGCGCGCTCCGGCGAAAGGCGGATCGGCCTGTTCGCGACCGCCGCTCGGGACATCGTCGACATGGCCGCATGCCCGCAGTTCTCCCCTGGACTCAATGGGCTCCTGGCCGGGTTCCGCGCGGTTCGCCTGCCGATCGAACGGGGCTCCGCTCGGCTCCGGGTTTCGCCGACCGGCGAATTCGGCGTTTGGCTGGATCTCGCCAACCTCGACGTCAAAGCCCTGCTCGACGAACGCGAAAGCCTCGAACGGCTCAAGGCGCTCGCGTTCGTGGAGATCGGGCAAAAACGCAAAGCGCTCGTCGAGCGCGAGGGCGCGCTCAAGCTCGGCGACCCCGACTTGCGGCCTTGGTTCGAAACGTACTTGAACGGGGAAACCGGCGGCGGGAGCGGCGCGCGCGCGGCCGCGATCTACACGACGGTCGGCGGTTTCACGCAGCCGGGCTTCGCCGCCAACAAAATCTTGGTCGCCGAAGCGCGCGCGGCCTGGCGGGGCGCGGAGCGAGGGCGAGCGGCGGAGTTCGGGCCCGGCAGCGGGAACTTCACCTTGCCGCTCGCCGCCGACGGTTTCGAAGTGGACGCGTACGAAGTGGACCCGCTCGCCGGCGAAGGGCTCAAGAAGGGCGTCGCGGCGGCCGGTCTCGCCGCGAACGTCCGGGTCCGCATCGGGGATTTCCAACGCTCCCCTCGGCAGGTGGAACTCGAAGGCCTCCCGCTTCTTTTCGTGGATCCGCCGCGATCGGGCCTGCTCTCTTTCCTGGACCCGCTCGCGCGCCTCGCGAGCGAGCGGCGGCCTCGGCGCGTGGTCTACGTTTCGTGCTTCGCCGAGAGCTTCTGCGCCGACGCCAGGCGCCTGGCCGAACTCGGCTACGCCGCGACGACGCTGACCTTGGTCGACCAATTCCCGCAAAGCCCGCACTTCGAAACGGTCGCCCGCTTCGACCTGCGGTGACGCCGGTCGGGTTCATGGTCGGGCTCGGGCCGCATCGTTTGTTCGCCGTTCACGCTTGTTGCTATCATGGGCGTGAAGGTGGCGTGAAGGTGGCGTGAATGGCGAAACGCAAAAGAACAGCATCCTTAGCGTCGAAAACCAAAGCCGGGAAAGGCGTCGCTGAAACGCCGCCCGCGGCAAATCCCGCATGGAGCCCGTCTTGGGCGGCGGAACCGGCGGCCGCTCGCGCGACGCAGCTGCGGGCGTTCTTCGCGGTCTTCTTCAGCGCCACTCTGCTCTACGCCATGACCGCCCCGAACTACGTGACCATGGAGGACGCCGGCGAGTTCATCGCGTCGGCGTACAAGCGCGGCATCCCGCACCCACCCGGTTACCCGCTCTACACCTGGATCGGCCACCTGTTCACGCACCTTCCTTTCGGCACCGTCGCCTACCGCGTGCACATGTTCAGCGCCGTTTGCGCCGCCGCCGCCGCGGGACTGGTCACGCTGATCGCGTTCCGTTTGCGGCTCGGCTGGGCCTCCGCCGGCCTCGCCGGCCTGGCGTTCGCCTGCTCGCGCACGTTCTGGTCGCAAGCGGTGATCGCCGAGGTCTACGCGCTCAACGCGTTCTTCTTCTTCCTCCTGATGTGGCTCGCTCTCCTCCTGCACGAGCGTTTCGACCGGAGGTTGTTCTGGCTCTTCGGCTTCGTCTACGGCCTGAGCCTCACCAACCATTGGCCCCTGATCGGCCTGGCTTCAGGCGCGTTCCTCGTCCTGTTGCTACCGCACTGGAAAGAAACCCTCAGGGCCCTGCCGATCGGGCTCGCGGCCGGGGTTTTGGGGCTTTCGCCGTACCTGCTCCTGTTCAAAGCCGATCCCGAAATCATGTTCCTGGGCCCGATGCGGGACCTCAACGACCTCTGGTCGTACGTCATGCGCAAGGAATACGCATCCGACGCCGTGCAATCGACAGCGACGCCGCTCGATGGAGCGCGGTTCGCGCTCGACTTTCTCGGGCGCGCGGCGCTCGAGATGGGCCCGTTCGCGGCGCCCTTCGTCGCCATCGGATCTTGGCGGGCGTTCGCCGACCACGGCCGCTGGATCGCGCTCGCGCTGCTGGCGAGTTTCGCGTCGAGCTCCGTGATCCTCCTGTTCTTCCTGCGCTTCGAATTCAACAGCCTCACGCAGGTCGTCTTCGCGGTCTTTCACCTGGTGCCGTTCGGGATCGCGGCTCTCTGGGCCGGCTGCGGCTTGCGGTGGTTCGCGCGCCGACCGAGGCTCGCGGCGGCGCCGGAGGCGGCCGTGGCCGCCGCCGCCGCCGTCGTGATCGCGCAGGCCCTGGCGTGGAATTGGAAAGCGAACAACCTGCGCGGCGACGATTTCCCGTACGAATTCGCCAAACTCGCGCTGGAAAGCCTGCCGCCGAACGCGGTCTTCCTCGGCTGGGCAGACCCCGACGTCGGCCCGTTCGTCTACGCTTCGGTCGTCGAAAGAATCCGGCCCGACGTCGTCATGAGCACGCAAACAGGCGTGATCCTGCCGGTGAAAATCTACGACCGGCGCGTCGTGCGCACGGACCGCGCCCGCGCCGAACGCACGGTCGGCGCCATCCGCCAGTGGCTCCGCGAAGGCCGGCGCGTGTTCAGCATCCGCCGGCTCTACTATTTCACGACGGCGCCGGAGCGGCTCCCCTTCCAGTACGTCAACCACGGGATATACGAGGAGATCGTCGAGTCGCCGCCCGCGGCGCCTCCCGACAACCGCCCCTTGGCCGAGAAAGCCGTGAAGATCCTCGATAAATTCGCCGCCGACGGCTACGGCGCGCAGTGGGGCTACCACCGCGACTTCCTCATCAACCGCCTTTGCCGTCTGCTGGTGAAAAACGGGATCCAGCACGGGGTCTTCGACACCCATCGAGACTGCAAACTCATGCGGCTCGAGAAAGTCCGGGACCGGGACAAGGACTACGCCGCCGCCGACAGGATCCTCATCGACGTCCTGTCCCTCTCCGAACCCCTTCCCCTTCAGGACCAGATCGAAAGCGCGCGCCATTTCTTCATCAATCGCATCCAGCTCGTCGGCGCAACGCCGCTGACCGGTGCGGAGAAGCTCGTCAAGTACCAGGAGGCGGTCGATCGCGTGGAAGCGCTGGCGCTCAAGGTCCCGGGCTGCTCGAATCTGCTCGCTCTCGGCATCCTGGAAGCGCGCAAACAGGTCCCGTTGCGCGTGGACCTCGAGCGCATGGCCCGCTTGTTCGGAAAATGCCCGAGGCACAAGGAACTCCTCGCGGAGATCCGCAAGCGGACGTGAGCGGCCTCATCCCGCGGCTTTGTTGGCGGGAGCCGCTTTCGGCAGGAGGATCGGGACCCGATCGCGGACCTCGTAGACCTCGTCGCACGCCACGCACGCGAGCCGGGTTTCACCCGCGTCGGCCCGCAAGTCCCCGCCGCACCCGGGGCAAGCGAGCACCGCGAGCAAACGGCTGACCGGTGAACCAGCTCGCGAACCGGCGGATGGGACCGAGGCCGGCGCGAGCCGCGCGCCGCCGGGAAAACGGCCCATGGGAGCGTCCGACCGCGCCCAGGCCTGCATCTCGCCGATGTGGACTTTCACGACGACGCCGTCGAGCCCCAGGAACCGGGCGATCGCGAGCAGGGACCGCGCGCCGCGATCGCTGTAGCGTCGCAATCGGGCGAGGATGTCGCGCACGGCCATGCGGCTCGGCGCCGAACGCATCTCATCCACCCGCATCCCGCAGCTCTCGAGCAGGCGCCGCAAGGAGCTCCGGCCGAAGTAAAGAAGATGCTCCCTGGGTTTGTAATGATACCATTTCGACCCGAGCAAAAACGCGCTCGCGCTCCCCACGTCGGGCGTCGTGACGTGCAGAAGCCCTCGCTCCGAGAGCAGGTTCCGCAAAGACCGGATGACGCCTTTGGGTTCGCGCACGTGCTCGATGACGTCGTAGAGCGCGACCAGGTCGAAAACCCCCTTCTTCAGGGGAGGGCGCGAAAGGTCGCTCACGAAACCGGCGAGCCCGTGCTGGTGGACCGCGCGATGAACGGCTTCGTACGCGATGTCGGTCGCGACCACCTCCCACCCGTCCCGAACCGCGACTCGGCCGAGGTGGCCGTACGCGCAGCCGTAATCGAGCAGACGACCCTTGCCGCCGAGCTTGCGCTCCGAATCGACGAGACGCCTGTGGAACGTCTCGCTGTGGCTCCGGTACTCGGCCTGGTAGTTCTGATAGCCGCCCTCGTCCGCGCAGCCGGAAAAGTACCCGCCGTTATAGAGTTCGGCCGCCTCGACCGGCGGGGAAACGGCGTACGTCAGACCGCAGGGCTCGCAGCGCACGACCCGATCGGTGGCGAGCTGGAACAGGGCGCGACGGTCATGGCTCCCGCATTGAGGGCATCCGCTGTCATGGTTCGGCGCTGCGGTCGTCGTCATCAACTCCACGTATCGGGCGCGGACCGGCGCGGGTGAACTCTCCGACGCAAAAACTGGATCGATTCGGCGCGCTCTTGAGCCCGGCGCAAAGTCGGGCTAAAAAAGACGAACGCAGCCCCGCACCCAAGGAAACCTTCATGCCCGCGCCACTCGTCCCCCCGACCGCCCCGGCTTACGCGCCCCAGACGTTCGGCGAACCCATCGCGCTCACCGGCGCGGCACGGCGCGCGCGAACCCGCCCATGACGATCCCGGCCGCATGGCGATGGGTGATCTTTCTTGCGGCGTTCGCCGGCGTCGTCCGCTTCGCGGGGCTGGAAACGAGCCCGCCCGGTTTTTACCTCGACGAAGCCGCCATCGCCACGCAGATCGCCTGCGTGCGCCAGACGGGCGCGGACGCGTTCGGCAACCGGCTCCCCCTGTTCAGCCCCGTGCTCGGCGGAGGTTTCGCCCATCCGCCGTACCTGTACGCCGGCGTCGCATGGACGAGCGTCTTCGGGGACTCGATCGGTTCGCTCCGCGCCTTGGCCGCGGCGTTTTCCCTGGTCATGCTGCTGGGCCTCTATTCCCTAGGCACCGCCCTTTTCAGGGATCGGCGCGCGGGCGCGCTCGCGGCTTTGGCCGGCGCGATCTCGCCCTGGGGTTTTCAGTTCGCGCGCATCGGTTGGGACCCGGCCGCGGGGCCTTGCCTCCTGGTTTGGGCGTGCGCCGCGTACATCAAAGCGAAGTCCTGGAGGGGCGGCCTTTGCGCGGGCTTCCTTCTCGCTCTGGCCGCGTACTCCTACCCCCCGATCCGCTTGACGGCCGCGCTGGTCGCGATCCCCCTGCTGCTGTGGAAAAAATCGACCGAAGCTTCGTGGCGCTCCTGGTGGACGGAAAGCGCCGCGGCGGCGGCGGCGCTCATCGCCGGCTGGCCTCTGGTCCAAGGCGTGCTGGACGGCGGCCTGCAAGAACGCTTCGAGATGCTCAGCATCCTCTCGCCGGCGCATCGCGCGAGCCGCCCCGGGGCTTCGGTCTCGGCCCTCCTGTTCGAAAACATCCTCGCCCACCTTCGGCCTTCGTATCTCTTTTTGACGGGTGACTCGAACCTCCGGCACGGCACCGGCTCGTTCGGCATCCTCGGCCCGATCGACATCCTCGCCGCAGTGGCCGCCCCGTTCGCTTTATCCGCCAAAAATGCCGGGCGCGGCGCGCTCGGGTTCGCGGCATGGGGGTTCCTGGCTGGCATCGCAGCCGCGGCGATGACATGGGAATCCTTGCCGCACGCTCTGCGCTCGATCGGCGGCCTGCCTTTTCTTTCGCTTTTCACCGGCGCCGTCCTCGCCAAAACCGCGGCGCGCGTGAAGCCGGCGCTGCCCGCTCTCCTGGCGATCGCCTCCATCAGCTTCAGTCACCTGCTTTATTCGTATTTCGTCGTTTATCCGTCGCACGCCCGGGATTGGTTCGAAGGCGCCCTGAACGAACGCGTCGCCCCCTTGAAAACGATCGACGACTGGAACGCGTTCATGACCGCTCCCGGCGATCCGCAACCCTTGGTCCGCCAATACTATTGGCTGACGCGCGCCGGGCAAACTTGCGTGCCCCGACACGAACCGCGCGCCCCGTGAGGGATGGGCGCCCTCACCCGCAGGCCGGGTCAACGCGGGCGAACGGACCGGTCGCTCTCACCTTTTTTTGCGGATCCACTGATGGAACTGAACCGCGCCCCCCGACTCGAAGCGCTGCAGGTCATCCTGGCGATAACGCTCGAGGAATTCCTGCATCTGGCCCGGAGTGAGCCAGAACCCGGTCTTCTCACGGTTCTCGGCGTTGGCCTGGCTCAACCGGGCGAGCAATCGCTCGCCGATGTCATCGAGGGTCATCACCATGGCCAGCGTCGGGCGCGGCATGTTCGTGGGGAACTTGTTTTTCAGGACGCTGCTGAAGACGGGCCAGGGCCGCACCTTGTGCAGGGCTTTCGCCGTCAATTTGGTACGGTGCGAATCGTGCAAAACGTAACCATGGTCGTCCATCCATGAGAGCACCGAGGTCATGATCGCGTCGTATTCGTGCAAACGGTTCACCTTGCCCAGGTCGCGCCACTCGGCGAGAACCGTGAAACGACCGTCGATCTCGATGTCCGCCGGCGCGAACGTCTTCGTCGCCGTCACGCCCAGACGGCGCGTGAAATCCGGGTTTTTCATGTTGATCGACGACAGGAAACGCGGCACCTGGACCGCTTCCCCGCTGGCCATGGCGAACGCGGCCGAAACGACTTCGGAACAGAACAGGCATTCGCGGTCGGCGATGTCCATCCCGAAGTCGTAGCAGATGTTCGCGCCGAAATCGGTCGCCTTCTTCACCTTGTCGTGGATCAGTTTGGCCGCGCGATGGGCGAGTTCGGGGTCGGCGTGCCGCAATTGAACCACGCGAGCCTTGCCGTCGAAAAGGTACTCGTTGAACGTCGCCGTTTTCGATCCGACCTCGATGTGCGCTTCGACCATCCACTTCTTCTTGGTCGCTTCATCGATGTAGAGGATCGCGAGATGGCTGAAATTGGCGTCGTCGTCGGTGATGCGCGAGATCATGGCGCTGGTGAACGCGGTGCCGCGGCTGAGGAAAACGTCGCCGGACCTGAAGTCGAGTCGCGGATGATCGGGATGCAGTTGCAACCAGGGGAAGGAACCGTTGAAAGCGCCGACCGGCGACTTCGGGTCGTCGACGGGATAGCCGGCGTGCCACTCCGAAAGATAGTCCTCGAGCACGCGGGACGCGCGGAGCGCGTCCCGGACGGCGCTGACACACCGGTCATCGGCTTCGCCCCGTTGATCGAATTCAGCCAGGCGCGCGCGCAAGTGATGGCGGATCTGGAACAGTTTCTCGATCGTCCGCGCGCCGTCGCCGCGCAACGCGCCCGCATCGAGCTGGGCAGGTTTGATGTCGAACGCCTGGGCGAACGCCCGCTTGAGCGAGGGACCGCAATTCCCGGGGGTGAGGCCCGGGCCGCGCACGAACTCGAGCGCTTCCGCGACGTCCGCGCCGAGGTCGCTTTTGCTCCGAGAATCGCGGGGAGCGCCGTCCGGCCGGCCGGTGGACGAGGGGGAACGCGGGCCCGGCGCCGTGCTCGCGCACGCGAACCAGGCGGATGCGAAAAATACGATCCCACCGCGCAAAACTTTCAGCATACGTCCCTCCGTCCATAGGACCAAAAACATCCGTTCATTCCCAGGATCGTCGGTTCCGACGAAAAACTATACGGGATCTGTGTATTTCCGGCGACGGCGCGCGACCTCGCGACCAAAGCCGCGGACAGGGCACCAGGCCTCGATTTTGCTTGTTTCAACCGCGCTTGCGGATTCTCGTATTGAATACGCCCTCTCGCCACTGATACGGAGGCTTCATGAAAATGCGTTCGCCCCCCTTCTTCTCGCGCGCGCTCGCTCTCGGTCTGGTCGCCACCGGTTTGATCGCCAGCGACGGCGCCGCGGCCGCCCCTCGCCTCCGGTCGACGCGGCCCGTGATGCTGGTCAGTGACATCGACGACACCATCAAACGCACGAACGTCCTTTCGAAAAGGGGCATCCTCCTCAACGGACCGCGCACGACCAATCCGTTCGAAGGCATGAACGAACTCTACGCGCAGTTGATTTGCGACACCGTCACGGCCGCCGAGCGCGCGCGCTGCATCTCCCGCCAAGCGCTGACCCGCGCGCAAAACCGGCAGGTCGTTTACGTCACCGCGGCCAAAGGGAGTCTGCAGATGTTCGGGAGTCTGTTCCTGGAACGCAGCGGATTCCCCGTCGGTCTGTTCATCGGCCGCGAACAGATCGACTCCAACTCCAACTCCACCGAGATTTCGTCACCAAGCGAGGATCTGAGCGAGAGGTACCCGCACACCCTCGAATACAAGATCGAGACGATTCAAAAGCTCATCGCCGACTACCCCGAGTTCGATTTCATCCTGGTCGGCGATAACGGCGAAAAAGACGTCGCGGCCTATGACGCCGTCGCGAAATGGGCGGCGAAGAGGCACCCTCAAGCCAAGATCCACTCCTTCATCCACCAGGTCTACGACTGGAACGAAGGTGTCCCTCCCGTGGCGAATCAAACCCTGTACGTGACCGGCGGCGATCTCGGGATCGAACTCTACCGCCGAGGCCTGATGTCCGAGCACGGGCTGTCCAAAGCGCTCGATGCGACCTTGAAAGCCGTCAAACGCGACTCTTCGGACGTGTTCCCACCGTTCATGAACTGCCGCTCGTTCCTGGACCCGGATCATTTCCCAAAAATGCCCGAGGGCCTTTCGGCGCCGGTCGAGGCGCGCGTCACGCACCTTTTCAACGCTCTGAAGAGACAGTGTTCGCGCTGAGCTCTTCCGGGCTCCGCGCGCTCACCACCGCGGCGATCACCAGATCGCCGCTCACGTTCAAGGTCGTCCGGCACATATCGAGGAAACGGTCGACCCCGAGCACCAACCCCAGGCCTTCAGCCGGGATCCCCAAGTTCGTCAACAAGATCATGATCAGCGGCAACGAGCCGCCGGGCACGCCGGCGGTGCCGATGCCGGCCAGGATCGACATCATCGCGACCTGCACCTGTTGTCCGAGCGACAGATCGATCCCGTAGATCTGCGCCAAGAACAAGACCGTGATGCCTTCGAACAGGGCCGTGCCGTTCTGGTTGGCGGTCGACCCGATCGTCAGGACGAAGCGGGAAATCCGGCTGGGCAAGCGCAATCGCGTCTCGGCGAGCTCCAAAGCGCGCGGCAGCGTCGCGTTCGAGGACGCGGTCGAGAACGCGTAGAGGTAAACCTCGCGGCACTGCCGGAAGAACTCGAGCGGAGAGCGGCGGGCGAACGTTTTCAGGAGGAGCGGGTAAACCGCGAACTGCTGGATGAGCAGGCCCAGCACGACCAACGCGACGTACGCGAACAAGGTTTTAAAAACCCCGATACCCAGCTTGAAAGCCGTGTTGAAGACGATGCCGAACACGGCCAGCGGCGCGAGCTTCATGGCGAAATGGATGACTTCCATGCTCGTCTTCAGGATCTGATCGAGCAAACGCGGCAGAACCGCGGCTTCGGGACCGCGCCCGCCGCTTTCAGCCGCTTCACGGCGCAAAACGACGCTCATCGCGAGCCCGAAGATCAGGGCGAAGACCATCAACGCGATCATTTCCCCTTCGAGCGCGCGCACGGCGGAATCGAGGGGGTTTTTCGGCACCAATTCCACGATCGCCTGGGAGAACGGCTTGGCCGAAGCGGCGGCGGCGCGGATCTCCTCGACGCCCGCGATGCCTCCCGACAAGGCGGCGGAGGCGTCGAACCCGACTCCCGGTTTGACGGCGTTGACGAGCGACACGCCGATCACGACCGAGAGAGCGCTCGTGATCGCGGTGAAAACGAAGGTGCGCGCGGCGACGCGGCCGAGCGAACGCCCCTGCCCCAATTCATACACGCTCAGCACGAGAGCTGAGAACACCAAAGGCACGACCACCATGAAGATCATCCGCAGGAAGACCTGGCCGATCGGCTGAAGGAGCGAGGTGTTCAGCTCATCGATCCACGAGCCGGTCCCGGCGAGCGGGTGGAGCAGGCTCCCGGCGGCGATGCCGAGGGTCAAACCGAGCAAAAGGCGAGTGTGCGGTTTCATGTCGAGTCACCTTATTTATAAACTTATAAAAAAACCCCGTGCGGACGGCAACGGCGAAGAGCCCTCGCGATGACCAAGGGCGGGGCGGCGGAACCCCGCCGCGGGCCAGATCCTTCCCCGTTGCTTTGACGGGAGCGCGCGCAAACGATAAAAATGGGAGAACTCAACGGAAAGGTCCCGTCGTGCGCCGCCCGGTCTCGTTTTTGCGACAGCTTCGCGACCTGCTTTTCTCGTTCGCGAGCGCGCAAAGCATCGACGTTTTGCTGGCGCAAGCGTCGCCCGCGGCCACGCTCAACGAAAAAGTCGACTGGCTCCAGAACATCGTCGACTGGCTCCGCTCGCCCGTCGCTGTCGAGGAACGCGCCCCCGTCAAAGCGCGCGGCGGACGCATCCAGACGGTCCGTATCCGATTCCTCCTGCACCTGCTCGACCGGAACCCCGCCTGGAAATCGAACGTGGCCGCTGTCTTGCGCGCGGTCTTGAAGGAGGCTTCGGGACTCGAGCTGTTCAGCTCCACCGGCCTCGCCCGCGAGAGCGGTTTTTTCAGCGAGGCGTCCAACCGGCTCATGCGCCACATCCTGCCCGCGCCGGCCAACGAGCGCGAGCTCGCGTCCTTGTTCACCCGGATCTTTCACGACGACAGCGACCCGGATTGGATCGAAAGCCTTCCCGACGAGCTGCTGGAACGCATCCTCGAGCTGATCCGCCACGAGGCCCCGCAGCCGGAGGCCATATTCGCGCCCCTCGGGAACGCGATGGCCGAAGCCCTCATGATCCTCGGCCCCAACATCGCGGCCCTAGGGCTGTCGGAGGCCCTTCGTTCGCGCATGTCCGAGGCGACGGTCGGCAAGTCCCCTTTCCGCGCGCTCGACAAACGCCTGCAGGAGATCTCCGAACGCCTGCGCGACGGTCAAGGGCCAGATTTGTCCGGCAACCCTCCGGGCTCGGCCTGCGAAGCCGAACTCGCCGCCTGTCGAGATAAAATTTCCGACGTCTACCGGCACCTGGATGAATCCGGCGTCAGCGTCGCACTCGTTTTCCGCCTCGAATCGCTCACGGCCTCGCTGAACAGGGTCGAAACCCTGCTGCGCATCCTCATCCCCCACCCTTCGGTGGATCGGACCGGCGTGGGCCGCCGGTTCCTCGTGATCCTGATCCGGCAAAGCCTGGACGCAACGGGCTTCCGCAACCTGATCCGCGACAACCTGGACATGATCGCGCGCAAGGTCGTCGAGCGCGTCGGCCTGAGCGGCGAGCACTACATCACCACCAGCAGGAGCGAGTACTGGCAAATGCTCGGCGCCGGCGCGGGCGGCGGCATCGTGACCGTGTTCACGACGGTGATCAAATTCGCCGTGGGCAAAGCTCATCTGGCTCTCTTCTTCGAAGGTTTGTTCCACAGCCTGAACTACGCCGGCAGTTTCCTCGTGATGCAGTTCACCCATTTCGCGCTCGCGACCAAGCAGCCGTCGATGACGGCGTCGGCCTTGGCGGGCAAGCTTCGCCTGCTCAGCCACAGGCGCCACCTGCAGGAATTCGTCGACGAAGTCGCCAAGATCACCCGTTCGCAACTGGCGGCCGCGGCCGGCAACGTGGGCCTGGTTGTGCCGGGCGCCCTGCTTTTCGACTGGACATTCCGACAGGTCGCGGGGCAGCCGATGCTCGATCCCCGGTACGCGGTCGCGACGATCCAGAGCTTCAATCCCTTCACGAGCCTGACGATACCGGCGGCGGCGCTGACGGGCGTTTTGCTGTGGCTTTCGGCCGTGACAGGCGGGTGGGTCGAGAACTGGGCGGTGTTCCGCAAACTGCCCGAGGCGATAGCGGGGCACCGGCGCATGCGCTCCGTCTTCGGCGAGGCGCGCACGGGAAAATTCGCCGACTGGTTCCGGCGCGAGATCGCGGGAATCGCGAGCAACGTCGCCATCGGGTTTTATCTCGCGTTCACGCCCATCCTCGGTCAATTCTTCGGCGCCCCGCTCGACGTCCGCCACGTCACGCTCTCGTCCGGCTCCCTCGCCTTCGCCGTCAGCTCGCTCGGCTGGCAAGGCACCGACAAACACGCCTTCGCGCTCGCTTGCGTCGGCATCGTCCTGATCCTCATACTGAACTTCGGCGTCAGTTTCGCTTTGGCGCTGTTCGTCGCGTTGCGCGCCCGGCGCATCAAGCGGGCCTGGGTTCTCCACCTGGTCCGCGCCGTGGCGCATCGCCTGCTCACACGCGGCTGGCAATTCGTCCTCCCGCCCCGCTCCCCGCCTCCGGCCCGCCCCGGGGGCTGAAAAGGCCTGAAGCGGGTGAGCTGAGGCGGCCGGCCACGGAACGCGACGCAAGACCGCGACCGCCCCGCGTCTCCCTTCGTCGCGAGGCTTGTTGCGGGAACGTCGCTTGATTCCCAGAGCCGCGCGCCCGTGAAATGGGCCGTCGACGGGAGGATTCCATGAAGCTGAAACTCAAACGCATCAAAAACCAGGTCATCGTCATCACCGGAGCCTCGAGCGGCATAGGCCTGGCGACCGCCGAAATGGCCGTCAAACGAGGGGCGCGGGTCGTGCTCGCTTCGCGCAACCAGGAAGAACTGCATCGGATCGCACAACAGCTAAACAAAATATATGGAGCCAGAGGCCAGGCCGCCGCTTGGGCCGTGGCCGACGTGGCCGAGCCCGATCAGGTCCAGAACATCGCCGACACAGCGGTCCGCGCGTTCGGCGGCTTCGACACCTGGGTGAACAACGCGGCCGTCTCGATTTACGGCCGCCTGCGCGAGATCCCTCTGGTTGAAAAGCGCCGCCTCTTCGACGTGAACTTCTGGGGCGTCGTGCACGGCTGCCGCTCGGCCCTCCCTCATCTGCGGAGCCGCGGCGGGGCCATCATCAACATCGGCAGCGTCCTTTCCGAACGCGCGATTCCGATCCAGGGGATTTATTCAGCCAGCAAACACGCGGTGAAAGCGTACACGGACGCTTTGCGCATGGAATGCGAAGCCGACGGGCTTCCCGTTTCGGTGACGTTGATCAAGCCGGCCGCGATCGACACCCCTTATACCGAACACGCGCGCAACCACATGCCAAACGCGCCGACGCACCAGCCTCCCGTTTACGCGGCCGAGGTGGCCGCCGAGGCGATCCTCGCATGCGCTCAGGCGCCGAGACGCGATCTTTTCGTCGGAGGCGGCGCCGCGGCGTTTTCCATCATGGAGCGCTTCGCGCCGCGCGTCGCCGACAGGTACATGGAACGCGCCATGATGGAGAAAGGCCAGATGCGGGAAACCCCCGAACCCGCGATGCGCGAAGACGCCCTCTTCAGTCACCCGCGGCGCGAAGGGCGCACGGAGGGAGACTACGAAGGCCATGTCTCGCGCTCGAGCGCGTACACGTCGACCGCTCTCCACCCGGCGCGCAACGCGGCCATGATCCTCGCCGGCATCGGCCTGGCCGGCGCGGCTCTGGCCCTGCTGCGCGGCCCGGCGCGGGCACCGACGTCGGTCGGGGAACGCGGGATGACCCGATGGGACGACCAAGAGCGCCATCGGCTGCACTGACTTGCTTGGCGCGACCGCCCCCGTCTGCGGCGCCGGGAACGCAGAAGTGGCGAAAAGAATGAGCTCGGTTTACTCTTGAAGGATCACGTCTTCGGGAGAAGGAATCATGCGTTCGTTTTTCGCCTGCGCTTCGTTTGCCGTTTTGTCCGGATGCTCGACGCCTGGACCCATGTCGGGTGTCGCTGGCGGAACCGGCCTGACGCTCGGCAAAGCCGACGCCTGCCGCGCGTTCCGTGAGGCGCTGCTCGCGCGCGAGCACCTGATCGCCATCAGCGATCCCTCGAACGCGGAGCAGCCGATCTTCGAAGGGATCGCGACGTTCAAAAAACACGAGAAGTTCGCCGACACGTTCGCTTATCGCACCATCCGCGACAGCATCGGCGACCCTTACGACCGCCACGTCTTCCAACTCGTGGCCGGGGACGGCAAGGCGTGCAGATACGTCCATTTCGACGATGAATCGCAAAGCCATCTCGAGTTCGAGTTGCGCCGCGAGGGGGACGACATCGTCGCGGGCCAACCGAACCAGCGCGGCGGCTTCCGTCTCAGCCCCAACGTCGACGGCATGGGTGGGCGCAGGAGGAAGTGACAGGCGCGCCCCACGCCCCTACGCTGAGAGCATGAAAGCAAAACTGTTTTTCACCCTCGTCGCCGCCCTCTCCCTCTTCGCCGTCGCGCGGTGCGCGTCGTCCCAGCATCCGCTCAACCACCCGCCCAACGGCCACCGCGCCGTCGCGATGGCCAAGCTCTTGCCCAAATCGGCCGAACCGCGGCCGAGCGAGCCGTTCGACGCTTACCTGAAACGCCTCGGGATGAACGTCTATTACGCCAACCTGCACGCCCACCACTACATGGAGTACCGCGCCAGCAAGCGCGGCCCGCGCGAAGACGACTGGATCGGCGAAGGCAAGTGCGAAGGCCTAGCCGGTTTCCCTCACGACGACGGTCGCCCTTGCCGCACGGGCGCGTCGGGCGAAAGCGAGTTCGTCCTTCCGAGGAACAGCCGGCCGGGGAGCCCCATCGACAAGCTCGATTACTTCACCATGGCCTGCGATTACGCGCGCGACGAAGGCGGGCTCGACATCCTGTTCATCACGCCGCACTCGAAAAACGGCGGGACCAGCGGCGACGCGGACACCAGTCTGGAAAGGTTCGCCGAACGCCACGCGCGGCTCGCCGACGTGAACAAGCGGTATCGCGGCGATTTCTACTGCGGCCTCGGGCAGGAGGCGAGCTCGATCTCCAAAGGCAATCACGTCAACGTCTTCGGCCACATGCTGACGACGAACGCCCGCGACACCCGGCCGATCTTTTTCCCGTCCGGCGCCTTCGACCGGTTTTACCCGCAGGTGCGGGCTCGCCGTGCGGCGGGCGAGCGCCTGATCCTGCAGTTCAACCATCCCGACGTCGCCGGCGACATGCACTGGGGGCCTCTCGCGTCGGGGATCAAGAAAGGCAAGTTGAACGACTACGGCATCGATGACTTCGCCCCGGTCTCCTGCCTGTTCCCGGCGGGCGCGGGCCGCGGCGCTTGCCAGGGCGAAAAACTCCCGGACACGCTCAGCGTCGATCTCCTCAGACGCGCGTTCGCGAACATCCGTGAGGCCGGCGGCGACGCCTACAGGCTCGTCGAGGTGACCGAGACCTCGGGCGCGACGACCAATTCGGGCTTCGACTTCCGCCGCGTGCACAAACGCGCCCGCGACGCGCGCGCCGAGAGGCGCGTCGGCGACGGCCTGCTCGCTTACATCTTCTTCCTCGACATGGGTTTCAAAGTGGGCCCGACGGCGAACCAGGACAACCACTTCTACAATTACGGCTCGGCGATCGCCTCGCGCACCGGCGTGCTGGCGCCGTCGCTGTCCGAGAGCGACGTCCTGGGGGCGTTGGACGCCCGCGCGACATTCGCCACCGAAGACAGGAACTCGCGCCTGCTTCTGACGGCGCGGGTCGGCGGCCGGGACATCCTCATGGGCCGGGACGTCGTCGTCTCGGGCGACGACTCGCTCCTTCTCGGCATCGGATACTCCGACGCCGACGGCGAGGGCCCAGCCGACCTGCGCGTGTACTATTATCATGAGGACGATGCGCTCAGTTACGACCGCCGGGACGGCCCGTGGGCCGCGGTGCGCACGATGCGGCTCGACGACGGCGCGCCGAGTCTCCCGCAAGGTCCGGCGGAGCCGCGGGACCTCATCGGAGCGCTCGCCGACAACCAGTTGACCTCTCTCCGCGTGCCCATCAAAAAAGGGCGTTCGACTCTGTTCGTCGAAGCGACCCAGGCGGACCGCGACAAGATGTGGTCCGCGCCGCTGTTCATCGAAGCGAATTGACCGCCGGCTCCCGACGTCGGCGCCGCCGCGGGCAGAATGCTGTTGCCTGCGAACGGTCGTATTGCGTAGTCTTGTAGCTCCGATTCCGTTTTCCATCCAAGCCGTTCAAGGAGAATCCTATGCACGTCATCAAGAATTCGTTCCTCGCCCTGGCCCTGGTCGCGTTCGCGGGCCAAGCGCACGCCGCCGACAAAAAAGCGGCCAAAACCGCCGCTCCCGTCACCGGCGCGGCCGTCATGAAGCTCGATCCCGCGGCCAGCGTGATCAAATGGGAAGGCTCCAAAAAACTCGTCAAGTCCGCGCACTACGGCACCGTCCAACTCAAAGCGGGCGAAGTCCAGATGACCGGCGACGCGCTCACCGGCGGCACCTTTGAGATCGACATGGCGTCGATCCACAGCGAGGACCTCGCCAACGCCCCGAAAGACAAAGCGAAACTCGAAGGCCACCTGAAAAATGACGACTTCTTCGCCGTCGACAAGCACCCGACCGCCACGTTCAGGATCACGAACGTGAAGCCCCTCAAAGCGGCGAAAATCGGCGAACCCACGCACGAGATCACGGGCGACCTGACGATCAAAGGCAAGACCAACTCCGTCACTTTCCCGGCCGTCGTCGCTTCGGTCGCGGGCAAGACCGAAGCGAAAGCCAAAATCGTGATCGACCGCACGAAATGGGACGTTCGCTACGGTTCGGGCAAATTCTTCGACAACCTCGGCGACAAGGTCATCAACGACGACATCAAGTTCGACGTGAGCCTCGTCGCGAACAAGTGATTCCCGGCCCGCGCAGGAACCTCGAAAACGGCGCCATAAGGCGCCGTTTTCATTTCACCCGCTATTAACGCAATCGACCAATACGGTCAGGTCGGAATGGCGCTTCAGGTAAGTCGCCGGGAACGTGTCCGTTTCCCCCAGGAAGCGGCGGAACATCGCGCGTTTCCTCTCGCCGGAGACCATCAGCAAAACGCTTTTCACGCGCAGGAACGCGCCGAGCCCGTAGGTCACGCCCCACGTCCTGTCTTCGAGCCCGAGAACCGCGCGGCTTTCCGCGCTCAGCTTCACGCAACCGGAGTAGAAATCCGGTTCGATCCCCGGCTCGTGGAACGCGACGTGCCCATTGAGCCCGAACCCCAGGATCGCCGCGCTCGCGAGCTCATCAGCCGGGCCGATCGGCACCAACTGCGCGCGGAATCCGGGAAGATGGGTCTCGAAATAGCGGCGAAAAACGCCTTTTTGCCGGCCGGTCAGGACATCGTCGATTTGCAGGAGCCGCGCGCCCTCCAGGTAACCGGGCTTATGGCGCTCCCAGAATCGGTAGAGTTCCGTCGGCGTGCCGCCGGCCGGAACGAAAACGGACCGACGAAGCTCGCCCGAAAGCCTCGTTGAGCACCACTCGTGCGCGCGCTCGGCCATTTCCACGGAGCTTTCGCACGCGATCGTTTCCATGCTCTAATGATAACCGAAGAAACGGCGGTCGATCCATGCCAAGAGCCAAATACAATCTTTTGGTCGTCGCCCACCCCGACGACGAGACGATCTTCTTCAGCGCGCTTCTCCTGAAGCGCCGCCGCCTGCCGTGGACCGTCGCCTGCTGCACCGACGGGAACGCCGATGGCGACGGTGAGCGCCGCAAGCGACAGTTCAAGCGCGCCTGCGCCCTGCTCAAGGTCGAGTCCACCGAGTGGCTGGGCCTCCCCGACGTGTTCAGTCGTCGCCTCGACACGGTTGCGATCGCCGAACGCCTGAAAGCGTTTCCCCGGCCGGATTCCGTGTTCACGCACGGGATTTTGGGAGAGTACGGGCATCCGCATCACCAGGACGTGAGCTTCGCGGCGCACTCGGCGTTCCTGGGAACGAAGACGCCCGTATATAGCGTCGCGTACAATTGTTTCCCCGATTTCAGCGTGAAATTGGGGCCGAAGGAATACGCGCTCAAAACGCGGATCCTCTCGCGCGTTTACTTTTCCGAAACGCAAAGATTCGCGAATGTCCTGCCCGCCACAACCGGAGAAGGCTTCACGCGCATCGATCAGAAGGAGATCGATGCAATCTATCGGTTTTTCACCGAAAAAAGAAACCTCTCCGCCCGCGACCTCAAAGCGTATCGCTGGTTTTTGCCTTATCTTAAAACGCAACCGGATCCGACCGCCCATCGCCCCTTCTGAGGGCCCAAGTCAGGTGACCTCCCTTCAGCGGGAGGCACTCAGAGCAAAGAAAAGATCTTAGATTATCTTTTGAATACGAATACTTACGCACCATGATCGAAGCTGAAGTCGCCTCCGCCGCTTTCCTGAAAAAGCGCCGATTCACAGCCTTCCCCAGCCTGGTTTAAGGAAGAATTACAGATTACGATGCGGCGCATTGATCCATTCAGAATTCCGACTATATTACGCCTTGTTAGGAGAGGTGCCAAGGCATGCGGATTCCCCAAGCCATCCCATCGACAACCCCTTTGTTCATGGCCACGATCTGCTCGCTCTCCGTTCTGGCGTCATCGCCGACCTTCGCCAGCGCGACGGCGACGTTGCAAGCCCCCGCGAAGTCGGTGGGCGAAATCGCCCCCGGCGCGCAGGCGACCAAGCTCCAGATCTCCGCCGGAGTCATCGGCAAGAGCATGGAGGACCGCTTGGTCAACTCGAAATGGGCCGGCGGCCAGCTTGGTTTGGTCGGCGTGCGTGAGTTCTTCGAGAACATGAGCGGCACGCTCGATCTTTCCTTCCTCATGTCGGCCGGGACCTTTTCCAACCAATACGGCGAGGAGGGCCTGGCGCCAACCGCGTTCTGGGTGAACGAGGCCTCGATCGCCTATCAACCCCTCAAGATCCTGAAGCTCGAAGGCGGCGTGATCCCGATGTCGTTCAGCTCGGCGCCGAGCGCGCTCGACGCGCCCGGCTTTCCCGCGCTCCGCCAATCGCTCCTCTGGGAACGCGAGACCTTCAAAGCCTCTCTCTTCGCGGCGCAAGCGATCCCGACATCCGGCACCCGCGCGGTGAAGCCGTCGGAGAACGGCATCACCACCAGCTTCACCGCTTTCGGAGCCAGCGTCGGTATCGGCACCAACGACAGGCGCCCTTCTCCCATCGCTCTCAACACGAGCCTCATGCGCTACGACTTCCGACATCTCAACGCATCGGCCGCGACCGACAGCCAATATCTCGGGAACACGGTGGTCGCCCCGGGGTCGCAAGCGCGCTTCAAGTACGGCTTCGGCGGTTACGAAGCCACGGCCGGCTTAAAGGTCCGCGTCACGCCCCGATGGAGCACGCACGCGAGCGGCGCGTTCATACGCAACGATCTCGCCCCCGAGCCGAACAACAAGGGCTACCAGTACGTCGGCGGGTTCGGCTGGGCGTTCGGGGAGCGCGAAGTCACGCTCTCCGGCGGTTATTTCTACAACGAATCCGACACGATCCCGGGCACGTACGCCAGCATGGGCAAGGGCTACAACAACCGGTTCGGCAACACCGCCCGCATCGGGTTCGAGGACAAGAAGGAACAGATCTCCGGGTTCGTGCAGTACGTCCACTCCAACGAAATCGAAGACCGCCCCTACACCGCCGACCGCAGCACCGTCACGTTCGGTTTGGAGGCAGCTTATGACGTTCTCTGATTCCCCAGCGACCAGGATCGCGCTCACGCTCCTCACGGCCGCTGGCTTCGCCTCGTGCGATGGGCGCCGAACCTCGAACGCCGAGGAAGCGACCTTCATCGTCGAAACCATCGACGCGAGCCTGAAGGAAACCCGTCAAACCGACGCCGACACGCGCACCGAACAGAAACTGTTCCAATTCAGCGCCTGCCTGCTCGACGCGGTCGCGCGGGCCCCGATCGCCCGCACCCGTTTCCAGGTGAGCGACGGCAAGACGGCCAAAGAGATCCCCACCGACAACGGCGGCTGCCTCCTCTGGGAGGAAAAACACCGCGTCTCCGGTCTCGAGCCCGAGCGCCTGCTCCGGATCGAGCGCATTTTCACGGCCGTCGAAGGTTTCTCCGGCACGGTGAAGACGGAGCTGGCTTTCAACCCGTGGGCCGGCGAGCTCGTCGATATCCGCAAGCTCAAGGAATTGCCCGAAGGCCTCGAAACCGGGCGCCATATGTTGACGTTCGAGTCCGATCTGCAGGGCCTTGCCAACGCCTCCCCCAACATGACGACGGTCGCCAATGTCTTCCTGAAAGACATCTCGCTCGAGTTCATCGAGCACGATAAAAGCGCGAGCGAGATCACCCCCCTCATGACGCTGAAAACGGCCCAGCTCTTCCGCCTGCGCATGTCCCCTGGCTTCATCGTCCGCAACTACAAAAACGAAACCGTGAACATCGACCCCAGGGGCGGCTCGCTCAACGTCTGGATCGTGCTCACGAAAAAAGACCCGACCCGCCACGAGATCGACGGGGAAGACGTCGTCGCCGAGTACCAAGGGCCCATCAAGGTCCTGCACGACGGCACGGTGGCCCAAAACATCCACCTGCGCATCCACGACACCGCGGGCGTGCTCAGCCGCAACCACGTGCTCGTCGCCGTCGAACCGCAGGGCAAGATGGCGCTGCACGCGAAATCCGGCTTCTTCACCGGCTTCATCTCGCCCTTGCTCGGCAACGACGCGGGCGTCGCGCTCGTGCCGGTCGAAAACGACGTGGTGGCGAAACTCGCCCGGACGATCGATTCGGCCCTCCCCGCGGCGCGCTCCTCGATACCGGCGCTGCGCGCGCTCCAAAAGTACTCGGGCCTGCAGCCCGAGACCAGCAACCCCGGCAAAATCCTCTTGTCCGCCAGGACATCCACCGACGACAAGCAGCCGAAACACCTGCTCAGGAGCTACTGCTCGGAACTGTACACGAAAGACCTCGTCGTGCACGTGCCGCGCGAAGGTCTCGCGAAAATCATCAACATCATCGACAGGGACGGCATGAAGTGGGTCAACGTGCTCGCGTCGTGCCTGAGGGATCCCCGCGAATTCGTGCGCATCGACGCGCGCGACTTCGTCGAAGCCGTGCACGGCAAGCCCGAACACGTGAAGGATTCCACGAGCGTCCAGTACATCTCGGTCGGCCGCGCCGTCGGTTTTTCCCGAACGCGGTCTCGCTCGGAAACGGCGTCGGCCTCGGTGAGCGGGGGCGTTTCCGCCGACTCCGGCATCGGCTGGCAGGCTCCGAAGCTCCCGGGCCCGATCTTCGGGAGCGAACCGAGCGCGGGCCTGGGATTCAAGATCGCCGCCGGCGCGGACTGGAACATCGCCGTCGCGAGGAACAGGTCGTCGTCGACCAGCGTCTCCACCGGCGTTTCCGAAGGCCACCAGTTCACGGTCGCCACCGACGCGTACGCGATCGACGCCACGGTCCGGCGCTGCGCGATCATCAGCGCCACCGTCGGCGGCGGGAAAAAGGGCTTTTTCGCCTGCGAGGACGGGACCCATCGCCGCCGCTTCAGCGAAACGTACTACCTGATCAACCACGGTATCGCGAGCTCTCCGTTCTCGGACGAAAGCTCCATCAACAACACGCGCTGGCGCCTCACCATCCGCGGCGACAAGATGTACAAGGCGTTCGAGGACCTGATGACCAAGGGGAACACCGTCCTCGAATTCTCGAAGCTCACGGCGACCATCGACGGCAAGACGAAGCTCTTGCCCGATTTCCGGGTGACTCAGGAGTTCCCAGGCGCCGTTCTGCCCGAGCGTTGACCAACGACCGGCGCCGTCGTCACGCCTGTGCCGGCGACGCCCGGCCTTCCTGGTCCTTCGCGCTCCATGGCGCGACTTTCCAGAGCAAAAGCATGCCGGGGACCGCGGCCACGGCGCAGAACGCGAAGAACGCGTACCAACCGATCTTCTCCGCGAGCACGCCGGTGCCGCTGGCGAAGATCACGCGCGGAACGCCCATCAAACTCGACAGCAACGCGTACTGCGTCGCCGTGAACTCGCGGTTGGTCAAGCGCGCCATGAACGCCGAATAAGCGGACGTGCCCATGCCGGCCGTCAGGTTCTCGAAGACGATCACGGCGATCAACACGCTCCGCACGGGCCCCGCCTGCGCCAGGACGGCGAAACCGAACGTCGAAACCGCCTGCAGGACGCCGAAAACCCAGAGCGAACGATTGATGCCCATGCGGAAAATCAACGCGCCTCCGACCAAAGTGCCGACCGGCATCGCCCAGATCCCGATCGCCTTGACGACGACGGCGATCTCGGTCCACGTGAAGCCAACCCCGGCCGCGTCCTTCAAGCCGCCCTTCAGGAAAGGGATCATCATCTCCGAAGCGAGGATGTCCCCGACCTTGTACAAGAGGATGAAAGCCAGGACGGTGAGCACGCCTCGACGGCCGAAGAAGTCCTTGAGCGGACCGACGACGGCTTCGGCGAGCGATTTGGGTTCACGCGCGACCTTGGGTTCGGGGGCGAGCAACGCCGTAACGGCGCCGACGACGATCGTGCTGCCGACGATCAGGTAGATGTATTTCCAGGGCAGGTAATCGGCCATGGCGAGAGCCGCGAAACTCGAAACCCGCATGGCGACCAGGTAGCCGTTGATGAAGACCGACGTCCCGAAACCGAGCTCGGCGTCTTCGAGGATCTCCCTTCGGTAAGCGTCGAGGACGATGTCCTGGGTCGCCGAGAAAAAGGCGATCGCCAGGGCGGCCGCGGCGACGGCCGACGTCTGCGCCACCGGATCGAGCGACGCGAGAAAGGCCGTCGAGGCGATCAGACCCATCTGTGATCCGAGGATCCAGGTCCTCCGGCGCCCGAACCCCCTGATGGAGAACCGATCGGTGAAAGGCGCCCAGAGGAATTTGATCGTGTACGGCAGGCCGACAAGCGAAAAAAGCCCGATCGTGCCGAGATCCACTCCGGCATCCGTCATCCACGCCTTGAGCGTTCCGCCCGTGAGCGCGAGCGGCAAACCCGATGACATGCCCATGACGAGCAGGACCAGCATCCGCCAACTGAACATCTGCTTGAAAACGGTCGACATGACCCAGCTTAAATAGAATCGCGGATTTTTCCACGCGAATTCCGCCGGCCTGGAGCGCCCCGCGGCCCCGCAAAAGTGTACGTTCGTCAAATGGATCTCAACAGGACCGCGAAGACCACGCTTCGGCGAAAGACTAGGATGTCGAACGGCGCTGAGGATCAGGCCGGCGACCCCATCCCCATCCGATCCAATGGAGGACTCAAGCATGGATACCGACAACCGCACCGCCAGCGACCGCCACGAGATGGCCGACGGCTCCGACACCTCGACCTTCGACGACATGAGCCCGCACGAATCGAACCGATACGGCTCAGGGTCGGGCTCCCCAGTCGACGCGATACCCCGAGCTTTCACGCAAATGGTCGACCAAGCGATCCAGAGCCTCCAACCGAAGATCCACGACGCGGTCAGCGGACTGGCCGAACGCGCGGTGCGCCTGTCCAATCAAGCCGCGCGCGACGTCGCCGCCAAAGTGCGCGACAACCCGTGGTACATGGTCGGCGGCGCCGTTCTCCTCTTCGTCGGGCTCGGTTTGGCTTTCGGGCTCGAAGAGCGCCGCGACCGCCGCCTGACGGCGCGGGCCCGGATTTGACCCGCGCCGGCCTTGCCGTCCGCTGAGGCCTCGGTTATTCCTGATGGAACTGGAGCCTCTATGACGTTCATCCGCCGTTTCATCGCCGCAGCCGCCTGCCTCGCCTCGCTCAACGCCTGCTCGACCGGTCCAAAGCTCGCGACCCCGCTCAACAGCGGCTACGACAAGATCACGATCGCTCGCGCCGACGGCCCCGAAACCGACGTCGAGCCGATCAAACCCGAATTCATCAGCGAGATCCGAAAAACAGCGGACGTTTACACGGTGATCGAGGTCTACCAGGCGAAGAACGGTCAGGTGAACGCGCTCGCCGACCAAGTCGTCGCCGGGTTCCGCCGGATGTCGGGTCGGGTGCCGGGCCTGGTCTCCTTCAACGTCCTCAAGGGGGCCGACCGTCGCGTGCTCAACTACGCCCAGTTCGAGAACAAAGCGGCCTTCGAAGCCTGGAAAGCCGGCGCCGCGTTCAAACAGAGCCGCGAAGCGGTGAAGCCGTTCGCGATGAACGTCGAGGATGAGCGCTTCGATGTCGTCTACATCCAGCAGTGACGCGATGTCTTCCGGTTCCGCGGGCTCTCCAAAGCGGGGCCGTCGGCGGCTCGCGGAGCCGGCCTTTCGAAGTCGTGAGCCCCTTCGCGACCGCTCGCTCGTCTGAATCCGGCTCGCGCCCGCCCGCCAAGATAAGGTAGTCTCGAGGCTTCCAGGGCGAAGGAGGATCTTTTTGGCGACACCTGTATTCGACGCGGCCCGCGAGGGCATCGGCTCCGGCCGCAGCCACTGGCAGACGGTCCGACAGCTCGCCCTCCACCTCTGGCCGGCCGAACGGATCGATCTCAAAATCCGCGTGCTGGCGGCGATGGCGTGCCTGGCGGCGGCCAAAGTGATCGGCGTTTACACCCCGTTCCTCTACAAACGAGCCGTCGACGCCCTCTCTCCCGAACAACGGATCCTCGCCGTGCCGTTCGCCCTGGTCATCGCCTACGGAGCGACTCGAGTCCTGTCACAGGCCTTCGGCGAATTGCGCGACTATCTCTTCGCGAAGGTCTCCCAACACGCCCAAAGGGCGGTTGGCCTGGAGACCTTCCGCCACCTTCACGCGCTTTCGCTCGCCTTCCACCTCGAGCGCCAGACCGGTGGCCTCTCGCGCGTCATCGAACGCGGCGTGAAAGGCATACAGTTCGTCTTGAGCTTCATGCTCTTCAACATCCTGCCGACGTTGCTCGAAATCGCGCTCGTCACCGGCATCCTCGCCTGGAACTTCGGCTGGCCGTTCGCCGCCGTCACGTTCGTGACCGTCTCCCTTTACATCGTGTTTTCCATCGTCGTCACCGATTGGCGCTTGCAGTACCGCCGGCGCATGAACCAGCAGGACGCCGACGCGAACAACAAAGCCGTCGACAGCCTCCTGAACTTCGAGACCGTGAAGTATTTCGGCAATGAAAAGCACGAATTCGAGCGTTACGACGCCGCGCTCGCCGGCTACGAGCGCGAGGCCGTGCGCAGCCAATCGACCTTGTCGCTCCTGAACATCGGCCAGGGCGTGATCATCGGCATCGGCCTGATACTCGTCATGTGGCTCGCCGCCGACGGCGTCGTCGCGCGCGAGCTCACGGTCGGCGATTTCGTGCTCGTCAACACGTACTTGATCCAGCTTTTCCTGCCGCTCAACTTCCTCGGTTTCGTCTACCGCGAGATGAAGCAGGGGCTCGTCGATATGGACAAAATGTTCGAGCTGACGGCCATACACCCGGCGATCGAAGACAAGCCCGGAGCCGTGGAGCTCTCGATCCGCGGCGGCGAAGTGGAATTCGCCGACGTTTCGTTCGCCTACCGACCCGACCGGCCGATCCTGAAAGGCGTCTCTTTCAAGGCCCCTCCGGGGAGGACGATCGCCATCGTGGGCCCCTCGGGCGCCGGGAAATCGACCATCTCGAGGCTCTTGTTCCGGTTCTACGACGTCACGAGCGGCGCGATCCTCATCGACGGCCAGGACATACGCGACGTGAAACAGGACTCGCTCAGGGCCGCGATCGGCATCGTGCCCCAGGACACGGTCCTGTTCAACGACACGATCGGCTACAACATCCGTTACGGACGGCCCGCGGCGACCGAGGAAGAGGTGCGCGAAGCGGCGCGGCTCGCGCGGATAGAGGATTTCACGCGTTCTCTGCCGGAGGCGTTCGAGACCCGCGTGGGCGAGCGCGGCCTCAAGCTCTCGGGCGGAGAGAAGCAACGGGTCGCCATCGCGCGTACGATCCTCAAGCGCCCCGCGGTCCTGCTCTTCGACGAAGCGACGTCCGCCCTCGACTCACGCACGGAAAAGGAGATCCAGGCTTCGCTGCGCGAGGTCTCGGCCGATCGAACGACGCTCGTCATCGCTCACCGTCTTTCGACCGTCGTCGACGCCGACGAGATCCTGGTTCTGAAAGACGGCCGCATCGTCGAACGCGGCCAGCACCACGATCTCCTCCGGAGCGGCGGCGAGTACGCGCAGATGTGGCGGCGTCAACAGGAAGCCGAGGAGGCTGAAACGAAACTCAAAGCGGCTCTCGCGGAATCCTGACGACCCGCGCGCGGGGGCGGGAACCCGAGTCGGCGGGCCGAGCGGGCGTTTTTTTAATTCTCGATTTCGAGCTCGACCCGTCTGTTCCGCTGGCGGCCCTGATAATTCCCGTTATCCGCTATGGGTTGGGTTTCGCCGAAACCGACCGCCTGCGTGCTGGCGGGCGACAGGTCCGGATACTTCCGCAGCAAGTATTGCTTCACGGTGTTCGCGCGACGCTCGCTCAGATTCTGATTGTATTCCTCGCTGCCGATCGAATCCGTATGCCCTTTGACGACGATCGACCGGATCGTCGATCGATCGATGCTGTCGAAGAAATCGTCGATTTCGGGTATGTCGTTGTTCCTCAGCCTGTCCGAGTCCGTGTCGAACAGGATGTTGGCGTTCAACGATATTTTTTTCGGCGCGGGAGCGGGAGCCGATGCGGCGGGCTCCGTGGCGGCCGGGACCGGCCGGTCGTCGTCGCAGAAGGGCCCGAACGCCCAGTTCACCCCCATGTAGACCCGCGCCTCCGGGCTGCCGACGGCCGAGGCCAACTGAGTCCCCCCGCCCATATGGAACGCCACCGACTGGCTCAGGTCTTTCTTGAAACCAAGCTGCCATTCCAAGGTATCCAGGTTCTTAGACGACGCTTGGTTCGACGTGGACACGAACTGCGAACCGAAGACTTCGAACACGAATTTCACGTCCCAAGAGCTCACGAAATAGCTGCTGGCCACGGAGTAAATCCACTGGTCCCCGAGGGGCTCAAACGGCATGTTCGGAACGGCGTCCCCTTGATTTCGCCAACGGTAACCGAGGTTGACCGCGGACGCCAACTGGGCGTTCCAGGACTTGTCCATGACGAACTCGAGATTGACCGTCGGTTTGGAGCCCTTGCCGGCGAAGGGGTTGTTCTTGATGAGGTTCTGGTTCATGCTCAGGACGCCCGCGATGCCACCTTGATCGTCGCCGGACATCCTGTACTTCACGTTGCCGCGGATCTCCGTGATCCCCTCGCTCTCGTAATTCACGTTCGCGTGCACGTCATTCAGGTTCTGTTTAAGGACGGACGGGATGCTGACGCCGAAATCCAGATTGTCGCTCAAACCCAAGCCCAAGCTGAGATCGCCCCCCCAAACGCTGTCATTTGGTTTGTCGCCGGCCCGGTACGTTTTCCCGTTGGCGTCGACGTAATCACGATTGAAGGTGATGATGTTCTTGGAGCGGTTCACGAAGAAACCCATGTTGAGATAACACGGCTTCAGGGTTTCGGACGAGTGGACGGTGATGAAGTCCAAGCCCGAAGTCGTCGGGTTAAACGTCTGGAAATCGGTTCCGCAGACATTGGCACGCGAGGGTGAAGCCATCAGGGCGACGCCGGCGAACAGCAGCAGCTTTCTCATCATGAGCCCATGATAGCTTTTAAAGTTTATCGCCGTGACAATATTTTTCTATAACTGGACTCCGGCTCCGCGCGGGCGGTGGAGCCGGACGGAGGTCGCCCGCGGGCGCCGCCGTCAACCGGCGGCCCCGCCCGGACGAGGGGCGGGCCCACGCGGCGACCGCGGTCATTTCTTCTTCAAGGTGACCCTTATGAGATCGCCGAGTTCGATCCGGCTCATCTCGAAAACGAGATTCAGTGCGCTCGACCCCTCGAGCCCCTCGAGCCTGTAATCGACGTCTTTCACCAGGGGAATCTCGACTTCGCCGCGCTGGACGACGACGGATTCGACCTCCTCATCGGCCAGGACTTGGTTCAGGGCGATCTCGGCGCCGAACTCCCTCGATATCATCCGCGACAGGTCGGACAGGGAGCTTCTGTAGTCCGCGTCGCAGATCGAACTCGTGAAAACCCTGCCCGCCAGCTCAGGCGTCTGGTCCGGCAGGCTCATGAATGAACGCCCGATGGACTGACTCGGACCCTGCACGCATTGATTTGTTTTATGGATGATCGATGAAACGTAGAATCCGTTTTCGCCGAACAACTCTCTGGAGCGGTTCATGATCGCCTTCTGTATGGACGGGACGTGGCGCGCCAGAGGCAGCCTGTCCGTTCCGAGGATGGCGGGATCGAGGGCCCCGTCGATGTAGAAGTCGGAGAAGCCCCTTCTCTTCATTCCCTGCGAAACTTGGCGGGCGCAAGCCCCCTTGGCCAATATCGCGCTCTTGGCCACCCGGTAGTAATCGGCCATGTTTTGATATGAATTCGTGCCGCCGTTGGATCCCTTGACGGCGAAAGGGGAACCGCACCTGTCTTCGGAGGAGTCCCCGAACTCATAGAGAGCGGTCCATGCCGGCTCGATCCGGCAGTTCTTCACCTGAACGTTCCTGGTCAAAGAGCTCCCAACCAGGTGCTTCGCGTAGTTCAAGGCCGAATCCAGCTCGTTGTTGCCGCACTCAAGCCTCACCGACTGATCCGCGTCGATCAACTCGGGAAAGCGGGACGGCGACACGGGAATGCCCCCGTTGTCCCCAGCCGATTTGTTTTCCGCCACTCCGTCGTTCAACCTTTCGTACGCGACCTCGAATTTGATATTCCACGTTTTCAACTGATAATTGATGTTTTCCACGTTCGGCTGGCTCGTGTCGCCTATGCTTCCGTAGGTATAGCGGTTCCGGCAGTCCCTTCTCCACTCCGTGGTGTCCATCGTGTGCCAGCGCGAGCCGTCGTCCTCGTCCGTCAGGATGACGATCGCGGCCTTGTCCCCGGGGTGGAAATGCCGGTTGGGCCCCTGGTCGTACAAGGCCAACAGGGTGTTGCAAAGCGCCTGTTCACGGTCGCTTCCTTTGCCGGAAGCGCTGATCTGCATGATCCGGTTCTTCACGGTTTCGACCTTCGCGTCGAAATCCGGGTCTTCGGCGAGGAAGTCGTAAAGATCGACTCGATTCAAATAATAGAAGACGTCATACCCCTGGGCGAACACCTCGTGGGGGAGGATGCCGAATTTGTTCTTGAGGTAGCTGGAGGCGCTCACTTTCGGGCTCAACCCGGAGACGGCGACGGACCAACCTTGCGACTCCATGGCCGCGCGATCCTGGCTCAAGGCGTCCGTGGTGATGATTTTCAGTTGAACCGGGATGTTTTTCAGCGGCTCGAGAAGCGTATGAACGCTGTCTTTCAACTTCCTGTTGTTGAGGGTCATCGATTTTGAATTGTCGATCACGAGCAGGATCTTGACCGGCGACACTAGCCCTTTGCTCGTGAAGGTTGGCGTCAACAGCAGCCGCCTCGGATTTCCCTCGTCGCCGAGGATCTTGTCGATGCCGCCCGAGTCGGGGCGCAAATACCGCACCTCCGCGCAATTCTGAAATCCAATGAACGCGGCCGCGATAACAGTCAGAGCCAAAGCGATAGAACTTGATAAGTGCTTCACCTGTGAAAGTCCCCGTTTCTGTTTATATGTTTGATTATGCGTTATGTTCGGCGTTTTGATAATCAAACACGCTCATTTAAGGACCAAGTCGTCTCATCTTGAGCCGAAGATCCAGCAAAACGCGATCACCGGGCGGGCAAGAGGATCAGAATCGTAAGCTTTGTCTCCTATAAGTCTGTCAGGCACTCCCGAGTATATCGGGAACCGCTTTAGATTCTGCGACAGCCCCAGCTCGTGGATGTGTGCGAGGGCTTCAATCGTGTCGCAAGTCACGTAAGAAACAGGGCTTTTGGATATCGGAATCCGAAAAACTATCGCCTGAGGTTTTTAAGTGCTTTTTAGAGAAAAAAACCAAGGACCCGCACGAAAAGAACGAAAGCCTTCTTGAAATCTTTAAGTGGTGGACCAGAGCAGGATCGAACTGCCGACCTCTACGTTGCGAACGTAGCGCTCTCCCAGCTGAGCTACTGGCCCATCGTGGCGAATGCCATAATGAAGGACTCCACCTGATTACCAATAAACATCGCCCGGCTCAAGAACTTAAAGCGCCTGCTCCCATTGTTCGTCGGAGCGGGGAAAGGCTTGGGCGATCAGAAGCGATCCGAGTAGACTGGCGAACTGCGATGGATCGAGAAGAGATTTCAGCACCGCGAGCACCCGTCGTGCGCGAATTCCGCGCCGACCGCGTCATGGCTCCGCGGCGGATCCCGATCGGTTTCGATGCCGGGCGATTCGCCGACGGGCGGCCCCTGGATCTTGAAATCGGCTGTGGCGTCGGCTGGCATCCGATCCGCTACGCCAGGGACAACCCCCACCGAGCCCTGGTCGCCATCGAAAAAACCAAAGCGAAGTACGCCCGTTTCCAAACCCGCTTCTTCCGGCGGGGCGACGTCTCGAATCTCCACCCGGTGCACGCCGACGCCGTCGCCTGGGTGACGCACTTCCTGCGGCCCGAAACCCTCGAACGCGTTTTCCTGCTATATCCGAACCCGAATCCGAAGAATCCGGCTGTCCGTTGGTTTCGCATGCCGTTTTTCAAACGCTTGCTCGGGACCATAAAACCCGGCGGCGAGGTCCATCTCGCTTCCAACGAAGCCTGGTACGTGGACGAGGCGAAACGCTTCGCCGCTTCCGTCTGGGGTCTGGACCTGCGGGCGGAAACGCGGCTGAACCGCGTGGGCGACGGCGGCCCGGCTCCGCGCACGCACTTCGAACGGAAGTACTTGGCCCGCGGGCAAACGTGCTACGACGCCGTTTTCGTCAAGCGCTGACCTGAGGCCCTTCGGGCTCATCATCCTCGGGACGTGAGCGGAAAACCAACAGGCACGCTCCGATCACGATGGCCACGTCGGCGACGTTGAAGATCCCGGTCCGCACCGGGCCGATGCCGATGTTCATGAAATCGATGACGTAGCCGACCGACGCGCGATCGATGAGGTTGCCCACGCCACCGCCGATCAGGAGCGAAAGGCCCAGGCACGTCCACAGGCCGATTTTGCCACGGAACATGTAGACCGCCGCCGGCACGAGCAAAAGCCCAGCGCCGATCGTGAAAATCCAAAACCGCGCGGCAGGTGGGAACTCGGCGCCGAAGCTCAGGAACGCCCCGGTGTTCTCGGCGTACTGAAGCGTGAACAAACCGCCGAGGAACTCGAGCGGCGCCGAAGACGCCAGCTTGTCCTGCGCGATGTCCTTGGTGACCTGATCGCAACCGACGGTCATGGCGATCAGAAAGATGCCGAGCGCGAAACGGCGCATGCGTTGGGACATCGCGACCTCCTGGGGCTTCATCTCAAACTAGAGGCTCCGCGCCGTCGGGTCAACGCGCCTCCGAAAACGACGTGAAGGCCCTAGCGGCCGGAAAACTTCTGCAACAGCCAGAACGCGAGCGAAAGCAGCATGCTCAGGACGACGCTCGTGGCGAGCGGAAAGTAGAACCTGAAATTCTCCCGCTCGACGACGATATCGCCCGGAAGCCGTCCGAGGGGCAGGTGCTTCCCGCCGAAGTGCCACAACACGCCGGCCGCGATCAACGCGAGCCCCGTTCCGATGAGGATTTTAGGCAAGGTTTCCATGCGGCCCGCATCTTAGCCCAAAGCCCGCAACCGATAAAGCGTTCTTCGCGGCTCGCCTTGAATCGGCAAGTAGGATAGATTCGCGCCAAATGAAAAACCATTCGCGCACATCCGTACTGACCATCGACGGCTTCTCGCCGGAAGCCAAAGCCCTGCGCCGTCATTTTGAAAAACGCTTCGCGGAGCCGCGGGCCGCCGACGGCGGGCGCTTCGTCTGGGATTACTGGCACGTTCCCGGTCAGTACACGGCGCTTCGCACACCGGCTTATCTGTATTTCCCGAAGAAAACCTACGACTCCTTCCACCAACGGCTGGTGTGGTGGGGCCGCCGGCACCTCGGTTGCCACGATGTGTCCCCGCCCTGGCTCAGTTGCTACGTCGAAGGCTGCAAGCAAGAACTCCACGGGGACTTGCCGCACGGCCCCTGGGCGTTCGTGTTCTCCCTGACCCCGTGGGCGAAGCGCGCATTCTCCGGCGGCGAGACCGTGCTTCTGCGCGAAGAGGTCCTATCGTACTGGAGCTCCGGCGGCGGCGACCGCGGCCTCGAGCGGGACGACGTCCTCCAAGCCGTCGACGCCGAGTTCAACCGCCTGACCGTCTTCGACCCTCGCATCCCGCACGGCGTACGCGAAGTGCGCGGCACGCACGACCCGCGCCACGGCCGCCTCGTCGTGCACGGCTGGTTCGTGCAGCCACGGCCGTTCATCGAAGGCCCTCTAGCGGCCAAAGAGCTCGCCGCCGCCATCGATGACTTGAGCGGAGCGCTCGGCGAGCTGCTTGCGCGGGGCCTCGACGTGCGCGGCGTCTTCAGCGCGCGTTTCCGCGTCGGGACGGATGGGCGGATCTCCGGCTTCAAAGTCCTGACGAACGCCCTCCGCCAGCCGGAACGGGACCCGAGCGACGAACGCGCGATCCTCGCGCTCGTGCGCCGGTTTTTCGCCGCGCGATCCTTCAGAAAACAGCGCGGCGCTTCGAGCGTCACCCTGCCTTTGATCTTCGAGCGCTGAACGGGACGACCCTACATCAGGGTGTTGCCGCCGAGCTCGGGCAGCACGATCCCGGTGATGTAACTGGAATCGGCGTCCGAGGCGAGGAACACGTACGCGGGCGCGATTTCCTCCGGCTGCGCGGGCCGCTTCATCGGCGTGTCCTGGCCGAAGCTCTTCACCTTTTCAAGCGACGCTCCTTCGTCCGAGGGATTGAGCGGCGTCCAAACGGGCCCGGGCGCCACCGCGTTCACCCGGATGCCGCGCTCGAGGAGCATCTGCGCGAGCGACATGGTGAACGCGTTGATGGCTCCCTTTGTCGACGCGTAGTCGAGCAGCGACTTGTTGCCCAGCAGAGCCGTCTCCGAACTCGTCGCGATGATGTTCGACCCGGGTTTCATATGGTGCACGGCCGCCTTGGCGAGATGGAAGTACGCGTAGACGTTCACGCGGAACGTACGGTCCCATTCCTCGCTGGTGATCTCCTCAATTCGCCCTTTGCGCATCTGGTGAGCGGCGTTACTGACGAGGATGTCAAGACCTCCGAGCAGGTCGACGGCTTGCTGCACGCACTCGACGCAGAAGATCTCTTCGCTCAAATCCCCTTCGATCAGGTGACATTTGCGTCCGGCGGCCTCGACCGCACGCCGGGTCTCCTCCGCGTCGGAGCGCTCGACCGGGAGGAACTGGATCGCGACGTCCGCCCCCTCGCGGGCGTACAACACGGCGACCGCCCGCCCGATCCCGGAATCCCCCCCCGTGATGAGCGCCCTCCTGCCTTCGAGCTTGCCGGCCGCTTTGTAGAGCGGCGCCTCGAATTCCGGCTGCGGTTTGAGCCGCGACTCCAGGCCGGGCTCGGGCTGTTTCTGTTCAGGGAACGGAGGATGCGGTCGCTCTTGCGTACGGTTTTCCATTTTCTCTCCTTAGGGCGAATTCGCGCCCGGGTTCGGGAACGCAGAAACCTCCATTGATCCAGCAACTCAAGCCCGCGGTTCCGTGGCAACGCTTTTAAGACGAGGACGGGAACCCCGAACCGGGACCCGCGGCCACGGGGCGCCCCGAAGCCGTTCGACGCGCAGGCGCGAGCCGGCGGCCGCGCGAACCAGAGTCCCGTTACCGGTCGGCTTATTGCCGACTCCGTGATAGGCTCAGTCGCGGCGAACCTATCCGCAACGATCCTGAACACGGGAGTCATCGGCATGATGGAAACGGCGATTTTGGCGGGAGGCTGCTTCTGGGGGATGGAGGACCTGTTCCGCAAGGTTCCCGGGGTGCTCGAAACGACGGTCGGCTACACCGGCGGAGCGACCCCGAACCCGACCTACGAGACGGTCAGCACCGGCCGCACGGGCCACACCGAAGCCATCCGCGTCCGGTTCGACCCCGCGCGCGTGAGTTACGAGGATCTCATCCGCTTTTTCTTCCGGATGCACGACCCGACCACGCTCAACCAGCAAGGCGGCGACCGCGGTACTCAATACCGATCGGCGATCTTTTTCCATGGCGAAAACCAGAAAACCGCCGCTGAACGCGTGAAGAACGAAGTCGAACGCTCCGGTAAATGGTCGGGCGCGGTCGTCACCGAGATCGCGCCGGCTCGGGAATTTTACCCGGCCGAGGATTACCACCAGAATTACCTGGAAAAAAACCCGAACGGCTACACCTGTCACTTCCTCCGGGATTGATTGCGATTGCCTGGAGCCGCGCCCTTCGTCTACTTTGATGGCGAACCCGCGAACCAAACCGCGTCCCGATGAGCCGTGCGCGCCTTTCCTTCGCGCCCGTCGGGCCGCCACGCGCGCTTTCGCGCGAAATGGCTTGAGGCTCCAACATCGAAGGTGACGATGTCCCGTTTGAATTCGATCTGCGTTTACTGCGGCTCCACTTTCGGGGCGCGCCCCGAGTTCACCGCCGCGGCCAAGAAGCTCGGCCGTGAAATCGCCGAAATGGGCGCGACTCTCGTTTACGGCGGCGGCAACGTCGGGCTCATGGGGATCGCCGCCGACGCGGCCCTTCAAGCCGGTGGCAAAGTGATCGGCGTGATCCCGCAAAGTCTCGTCGACCGCGAAGCGGCGCATCTCGAAGTCACCGACCTCAAAGTCGTCAAAACCATGCACGAACGCAAAGCGGTCATGGAGTCCCTGTCGGACGCGTTCATCGCCATGCCTGGCGGCTTCGGAACGCTCGACGAGCTTTTCGAAATCGTCACTTGGGCGCAGCTTGGCTTTCACGGCAAGCCGATCGGGCTGTTCAACGTGATCGGGTACTTCGATAAACTCGTCGCATTCATGGACGATTCGGTGACGCAAAAATTCGTGCGCTCCGACCATCGACGGCTCATCACCGTCGACGACGACTCTCAACGCTTGCTTTTCACGCTCGCCGAGCGCGCTTAGGGGATCGGGATTCCGCCGGAGCGAGGCCTTCCGGCTTTCGCGCCGGCGGCGGCGGCCCTTCCTGCGGCGAATCCGCGTCAGATCCCGGCGTTGCCGAGGGCGTGAGCGATTTGCCCGACGGGCGAGCGGGCGATGGCCGCTTCCACTCCGTCGAGCGCGCGGCGCGCGGGGCTCTCTGCGACGTTGAGGAGCGCTCGCAACATGTCCTCGGTGGTGACGATTCCGACGATCTCGTCTCCTCCGCGGGTCACCAGAAGAGCCGAGATTTTACGGTCGAGCATCAGGCGCGCGGCGTCCGCGACGGCGCGCTTCTCATCGATGCTCGTCACCGGCCAGCTCATGAAATCGCGAACCGTGTGCATCGGGCTGAATTCAGGCCGTGCCACGTAACCCGATGCGAAATCAGGCTGATCGACCATCATCGCACGAAAGAAATCACGGTCGGAAACGATGCCGACGATCTCCCCGTCATCGTCCGCGACCGGCAAATGACGGACGCCCCGGTCGAGCATGAGGGCATACGCCCGATCGAGCGAGTCCAGCCAGTTGACCACGACCAAATCGCCCGAGGCGAGATCCGGGAGGGAAGGCTTCATGATTCACTCCTTTGTGAGGTGCGAGGATTGCATCCTATTTTCCCGTTGAGCAACGGAGATGCCAAGATCGGGAACGAATCATGAGGCCGCGGCGCATGAACGCGGGACGAAATAGCCCCTCGTTCCCCTTGATGAACGAAAAAGCCCCGGTCTATCCAACCGGGGCCGAGAGTGGCAAGTCCCATGCCGCCTGATCGATCAGTAATCGGCCCAAACGTCCCAAGCCGACACCCAGTTCGGATTGCCTTGGGTTTCCACGCGAACGTCGTTATCGCCGAAATCGATCGCTTTCGCCGACGGTTCGTCGCGGAACGCCGCCATGAAGAGTTCAGTCGGCTGGATCCGCGTCATCGTGCGAGTGGCTCGACGCAGAACCTCGCCCGCTTGCGCGGCCATTTTAACGGCGGCGTACGCGTTCAACCGGCCAAGGCCATAGGCCTTGTTCCAAACCGGCTTATCGATCGAATTGCCGCCGAGATCGACGAACATCGCGCTCTTGAAAAGGATCTCGCGCGCCTGCGCGGGCGTGAGCTTCGGATTCACCTGGAACAACAGCGCGGAGACGCCCGTCACGTGGGGAGCGGCCATCGAGGTCCCCGACATCGCTTCAAGGCGACCGCTGGGGACCGTGGAGACAATGTTGTCGCCAGGGGCCGATATGTCGGGCTTCTCCATGGTCTGGCCTTTGTATTTCGCCGGACCACGGCTTGAAAAGCGCGTCACCTTGCCTCCGGCTCCGGTGGCGGCGACGGCGATGACCGAAGGATGCTCATGCGGCTTCGTGATCGTTTCATCGCGCGGCCCCAGGTTTCCGGCCGAGAAGACCGGCAGGATGCCGGCGGCCTCCCATGAGTTGATCGCGCGGTAAAAAAGCTCGAGGTCGGGGGCGCCGTTGCAATTCCAAGAATTGTTGATCGCGCGTGGGAAGTCGGGCGTTTCCGGATTGCCGTCAGGGTCGAGCATGAACTCCATGCCCACCAGCATCGAGTCGTAATCGCTCAGAGCCGCGGTGCCGACCAGTTTCGCCCCAGGCGCGACGCCGATCTTCACGTCCTTGCGATCGCCGCCGACCATCGTGCCGGCGGTGTGCGTCCCATGAAGATCGGCATCGAACGGCTCCACGCGCTGACCCTTGGCCGCGTCGAAGAACAGGCCGAGTTTACCTTGCAGCGCCGGATGTTTGCCGGCGATGCCCGTGTCGACCGAGCCGATCACGACACCCGAACCGTCGACTCCAGGCTGCTCTTCCGCCAGTCGGTCGATGCCGATGTCTTTGAGGCTATATGGCCACGATCTGCCGGCGATGCCCATGGCGAGGTCGCGCGAAACCGGGCGGCGCGCGACGGGATGAACGTCATCGATCTTCCGGTTCAGGTAGATGCGCTCGACGTTCGGCGCTTTCGCGAGCGCTTTGAGGCCGGCCGGCGTGACGTCGGCGACCAGCGAGTTGTTGATCCAATGGAAGGCGGCGACGCGCACCTGCGACCCGTCCTGCACGTTCTGCAGGTGGCGCACCATCACGTCCCGGCTGGCTTGGGAGCGCATCCGCAGGAAGCGCATCACGTTGCGGTGGTCATAACGGCGAGGCGCGCTTTCGGCGCGGCCGGCGTCGAGCAACGCGACGATACGGACGGTTTTAGAGGCCACCCCTTGCGCCCGCGCGAAATTCACCAATTCGCGATCGACCGCGGGGGCCGCCTGCGCGGCTTGAGCGAAAGCGATCAGAGCCATCCATCCAAAAATTTGTTTCACCACATTTCTCCCCTCAATATCAATCACTTGCGAAGACGGAGGCGGGCGGCGCCCGCCGAACCGTTGATCACGACCTTTCCAAGGACTTTACCGTTGACGCGCAGGCTGAATTCACCGCCTTGACGGAGCGAACGCGGGACTTGCCAGGTCACCACCCCTTTGCGATTGCCGATGATTTCCATCGGGCAGAAATCGGCCGCGAGCTCCACGTTCATCAACTTCACGTCTTCCATGTATTCCATGCGCGTGAGGACCAGATCGCACGCGTTGGGGCTGGTTTGAGCCTCCGTCACGACGGCGGCGAGTTCGTGAGAGGCGTTATCGTAAGAAAGCCGCACGCTATAGGTTGGAACCGTATCTGCCGAGGCGACCAAAGGCATCACCCACAAGGCCGAAGCAAACACAAATGATGATAACCATACGATTTTATTCATATTTTCCTTCCAATTGAGCAAGTGGTTCCAATTCGGGACTCGCGTCGCAAGGAAAGAAGCAATAAATGGAGTGGATGGCAATTAAATAGTGGTGTGGCGATCGCGTTTGACCCCATGCAATGGCGGCATAGGGTCTATAAAAACTGCCATCTTCCCTACAACGAACAGAAGCGGCTTCGCGGAGCGAAAAAATCAGAGCGTGATCTCAATGACCTGAGGTTCCTCGTTCATCGTGACAGAAACCTCGTGCCTCCGCCCCTCCGGGCCGGTCACGCGCAAAAGCGTCTGCCCCGGAGCCAGAACTTTGAAAAATACCCCGGTTTCGTCGGTCATGAAGGCGCGCTCGCCCGCTTTATGAACGATATGGGAGAACTCGACAAGGGCCTTCACCGGGCGGCCCGATTCGTCTTTCACTCTCACCGTCAGCATGTTCTTCAGCAATGTTTCGATGAACAGCGCCCATCCCACCCGGTGTTTTTGAAGCGTGGGTTCGCGCAACGAATAAGACGGCTGGAAACTCGTGTTGACCTCGAGCGCGTACGACGGCGCGCCGAACTGCGCGAAAATATGGTCCGCGCTCGTGCCGTCGTTCTGGTAAAGCACTTCCCAGCTCAAACCATACGTGTAGTGACTCCGGCCATCGTCCGTCGGCAGGGACTCCGCGAGGGCTTTGCCGATCCGCGTGAGCAGCTCGTTTTCGCTCGTGAACTGCCCTTGGCAACCATAGGGCGCAAGGACCAGCTCCCCGAAGGAGTGGTACGTCAGATAACCGATCGGGCGAATACGGTCAGCCAGCCTGAAGACGGCCTCGGTTTCAGGTTCGCTTCCGGCGGATGGCCCGCGAAACGCGTCCTGGCCGGGGGACCCCGACGACCCTTTGCATTTGCCCCATTGGAACGGGTAATTGCGGTTGAGATCGACACCCGTCACTTTTCCCTTCTTGCGCCACGCGTTTTTCCTCCACCATATGTCCGAGGTCCAAACGATGTTGTTCCCGTCGGGGTTCACCTGCGGCACGATCCACACGCGCACCCGCGACAACAGATCGGCCGCAGCCGGCCCGAAGCGCACGCGACTCCCTTCCTTCGCGTTCTGCAGAAGCTGCTCGCCGATGTCGAGCACGATCTCGGGAGTCATGATCTCGCGCGCGTGGTGCATGCCATCGAAGAGAACCGCGGGCTTCAGGACCGGATCCGGCGTCGCGATCTCGAGAGCGAGGATGGGGCGGCCTTCCGTGGTGCGGCCGATCTCGTGCACCTTCGCGAAGCGCGGATAACGATCGGCGAGCTCCTTGAGCTTGGCGGCGACCTGTTCCGGCGTATGGTAACGGGGATCGACGGCCGAAACTATGCCTTCGACCGACAGCGGGCGGATATGGTACTTCGCTTCGAGCGAACGAGCCGTGCCCCCGGTCAAGATGAGCTCGACCCGGCGCTGCCGGTAGTCGACTCCGGCGACGTCCAAACCCAAACGCGCGAACGCGCCAGCCGCCTTCCGCACGGCGCCTTCCGATTCACCGGCGAGATCGACGACGTAACGTCCCTTGGCGTCGGCCGCTCGCCGTCCGAGCTCGCCATGGGCCGACGACGACGAAACGAAAATGACCAGAGCCGCAGAAGCCGACGCCAACACAGTGAAAACGACGCGCATGAATCCCCCCCGCACGAATGTCGATCCAATCAAAGCACTTGGTGCGAACCGTGAAGTCAAGGCGCTTTCTTGCCGCCGCCCCGTCCCGTCCCGTGAAAATCCGCCCAAAGCGCGCGCGCGATCAGGCCTAGCGGCATCAAACGATTGCGCATGATATGCATCTCGAATCGACGCGAACTCGCCAACCCGCGATCGATCTCGACGAGCGCGCCGCGGCCGGCGGCGGCGAGGGAATCCTTCGGAAGGCGACCCCAGCCAAAACCTCCGATGATCAGTTTCTCTTTGAGCGCGTGGTCCGTGACGAAGCACTTGCGACCGCCCCGCGGCGGCCCTTCGTCCCGGCGCGATTCGGCGTCATCGGGATCCTGCACGACCACGATCCGCGGGAGATCGAGCAAAACGCCCGCGGAAAGCCTTGCGGAGCCGGCGAGGGAACGCGCGATCACCGGCACGAGCTCCACGTTCGCGAACTTCACGCTTTCGATGTCCTCGTGATCGCGCAGTTTCGGCGCGATCGCGAAATCGGCCCGGCGCTCCAGCAAACGCTCCACGCCGCCATCGAGGACGTCGGTGCTCAAGGTGAGCTGCACGCTCGCGTCGAACGTGCAGCGACGAAACACCGCCTCGACGGCCGAGAGCGGTGCGAGCGGGTCCACGACGACGCGAAGATGCGGCTCCATGCCCTTGCCGCCCATCTCCTTGGCGAGGGTGTCGAGTCGGCGGAAAGAGCCCAACGTGTCCTTGGCGCGATCGTACAGCACACGGCCCTGGGCGGTGAGTTTCGGCCGGTACGCGGCGCGATCGAACAATTTGAGGCCGTATTCCTCTTCGATCTTGCGGATGCCGACGCTGAGGCTCGGCTGACTTTTGTGAAGATGGTCGGCCGCCGCTTTGAAGGTGCCTTTTTCGACGATGGCCTCCAACATTTCCAGCTGATCGAGCGTCAATTGGCCCCCTCATTGAGAGTCTGCCCAAATCTATATATTAAAACTATTATCTACATTCTATAATAATAGTTTTTTAAAAACCAATTCTGATCGATAAAAGATCCAAGACCGGATCTCCGGAACCCGCCCCGACGGGCAACGAACCGAATGGAGGACGATATGCGAACCATCCTGCACAAGAACGAAACGCGTGGCCGCGCCGACCACGGCTGGCTCAAAAGCCGTCACACGTTCAGTTTCGCCGATTACCACGAACCCGCGCGCATGGGGTTCGGCGCCCTGCGCGTGATCAACGACGATTGGATCGAAGGCGGAGCGGGTTTCGGCATGCATCCGCACCGCGATATGGAGATCATCTCGGTGCCGCTCGAAGGCGCGCTCCGTCACCGCGATAGCGAGGGCAACCAAGCCGTCATACGCAAAGGCGAAGTGCAGATCATGTCGGCCGGCACCGGCGTCGCGCATTCGGAGCGCAACGACTCCGAAAGCGATCGAGTGAACCTCCTGCAGATCTGGGTACTGCCGAAAAAACTCGGCATCCAGCCACGCTACGCCCAGAAGTCTTTCGCGATCGACGAGCGGCGCGATCGCTTTCAAACCATCGTTTCGCCTGACGGACGCGATGGTTCGGTCGAGATCAACCAGGACGCCTTCTTCTCGCTCGCGGACCTGTCGGCGGGCGCGGAACTCGCCTACCGGCGCGAGCTCGGGGGCAACGGACTCTATCTGTTCGTGATCAAGGGAAGCGTCGAAGCGAACGGACAACGGCTCGGCGAACGGGACGCGGCCGGTTTCGTCGACGCGGAGACGTTGGCGCTCAAAGCTCCGATCGACGCCGAGATCCTGTTGATCGAGGTGCCGATGGCCCCGGCTCTCTGAGACCGCCGGGGGTTCACGCCGATCGGTAGATCGAGTAATGAGCGAAATGCGCGGGCGCGGCCACCTGCGAGAGCCAGGGATGGCCGCGCTCGATCGCGTCGCGTGCGGCCCGGCCGCGGCCGATCACTGTGATCGCGCGGCGAGCCGCGATCCGGCGCAGATCCAACAGGGACTTCTCGATCGCGTCGCGCGAGCCGAAATCATAGATGAAGTAAAAATCCGCATCTTCCGGGACGAATTCGGCCGCGGCGAGGTCGACGACGCGCATTTCGGCGTCGGAGCACGATGCCGAGCGCAGGCGCCGCGCGGCCTCCATCGCGCGTTCGGGAACGATTTCGTAACCGATGAAGCGCACTCCCGGGAAATGACGGCCGAGCACGAAAGCGATTCGCCCGTACCCGGCGCCGAAATCGACCATCACTTGGCCGGGCCGCGGCCTTAGACGCTCGAGCATCTCGCGGATCTCAGAGTAAGGGGTCAGGAGGCTTCGAACCGGCAACCCGATCCACAACCGCTGTTCACTTCGCGCCGCCGTCGCGCGGAAGACGCGTTCGGCAAGCTCGTTTTCGATGGCCCCCGTCTCAAGACCCAGCCACGCATCGCAAAGTCGCGCATGCTCCTGCGCATCGGCGTAAGAATGCGCGTCTGCAAGCGGCAGCGGAAACGGGTCTTCAGGATCAAACGGCAACGGCATCACCGCACGGGTGTACCGCCGCCGCCGCGCGACCGCAACAAAAACGGCCGCGGCCCGCGAACACGGGCTGCGGCCAGGGCATTGCCCTATTTCACGAGGCCTTCGTCCTTCATGGCCTCTCGCACGGCCGGACGGGTTTTCACGCGTTCCATGAAACCCATCAAAGCCGGCCATTTGGAGAGGTCCACACCGACGATCGGGGACCAGTTGAGAACCGTGAACAAGTACGCGTCGGGCGCCATGAATCGATCGCCCATCAAGAACTGGTTCGACTTCAACCGCTCCGAAAGATGATCGAAGCGCTTGGCGAGCGTCTCCTTGAACGCCTCCCTCGTCTCAGCCGGAGTCGTGTCCCTCCATAAAGGGGAGAACGATTTGTGGATCTCCGACGAGATGAAGTTGATCCACTCCTGCGCGCGATAACGCTCGAAGGCGCCTGACTGGGGCATCAGGCCTTTCTCGGGCTTCAAGTCGGCCACGTACTGGATGATGGTGCCGACCTCCGTGAGCAGTTGGCCGTCTTCAAGCTCGAGCGCCGGCACGTAACCCTTGGGGTTCACGCGGGCGTAATCGCCCCCCTTATAACGGCGAGTTTTGAGGTCGACCGGTTCGAGCGCGTGAGCCACTCCGGCTTCCCGCAGGACGATATGCGGCGCCATCGAGCACGCGCCGGGGCTGTAATAGAGTTTCATCCTAATGTCTCCTTTCGTTTGGATTCTTCGAGACGGCTTTTCCAGACTGCATCCTCGATGCCGTGTTCGACAAGCATCGACACGCCGGGAGGCGGCGCTCGCCCGCGAACTCATGCGACTGCGCGCCGCACCTGAAGCGGCGGTCGCCCGCCGTCGTCGCCCCTCACGGAAATTCCAAGGTGGGGAAATCATTTGCAAGTTCGGTGAATGGCCGTCTATACCGTCGATATGCGAAAGTTGATCAAAGGTATCGTTCAGTTCCGGCAGAAGGCGCTGCCGAGCTACCGGGAAAAGTTCGCGGACCTCGCTCTCGGGCAAAAACCCGATGCCTTGTTCATCGCCTGCTCCGACAGCCGTGTGGCGCCCAACGTGTTCGCGTCGACCGATCCCGGCGACCTTTTCGTCATCCGTAACGTTGGGAACTTCATACCGGAGCAAGAGTCGGCCTCGGCCCCGAGTGTCGCCGCCGCCGTCGAATTCGCCGTGTTCTCCCTCAAGGTCCGCAACATCGTCGTCTGCGGCCACTCCGAGTGCGGCGCGACTCGCGCGCTGCTCGAACCGCCGGATTTCCCGGCGCCGGCGCTCGACACATGGCTACGGAACTCGCGCGCCGCCGTCGAACGGTACCACGCGGGCCTGGCCCCGGATACGACGCTCGCGCCGCACAACCAAGTCTCGCAAATCAACACGCTCCTGCAGCTCGAACACCTGTTGACCTACCCGTTCGTCCGAGACGCCGTCGAAGCCGGCCACATCGGCCTCCATGCGTGGTGGTTCGACATCAAATACGCCGATGTCTACGCCTGGGAGCGTGAATTGGGCCGCTATGTCCTGATCGACGAAAAGCAAGCCGAATCCCTCATCATGCGGCTGCCGCAATAGCGGCTCCCCGTCCCGAAACGAGACGACTCCAACGCACGCGCTTTCAGGCCGACCGCCGTCTAAAAAGTAGACATTGACGCCCTCCCAGGCCGAGGCTGGCCATGGCCCGGACCTTGTATTCCACAAGGATATGAAGACGAAATTCGCGACTCCGGGAATTCGCGCGATCGCGGTCACAGCCGCCCTGATCTCCGTCGCTGTCGCCAACGCGCAAACGGCGCAGCAAGGGTCGCGGGCTCTCGGCGTCATCGAGATCCCGGATATGACGCGACTGTCGCTCCAGCCTCTCGCAGGCGCGGGCGCCATCACCCTACGTGACCACAGCGGGCACGCGATCGGCGCGATTCGCGATTTCACGGTCTTCGATATCGAGGTCCCGCGGGCCACCATCGCCAAAGCCACGACCGCAAGGGGTGTCAACCAGAGCGCGATTCTCCAAGCCCTCAAGAAAAAACGCGGCTCTTCGGGCGACCTCATCGAAGCCACGCTGCCGTTCGAAACCATGAAAACCGACGGTTCATCGCTAGAGCCGGGGTCCCGGATCTATCTGAGCGCCAAGGAACTATCGATCGGCGGGCGCCTGCGCGTCTCCGGCGCGCAAAGCGGCGAACGACACTCGGAAGCCTTCAACAAAACACTTTTCGAAAAAGGCATCGTCGACGACCGCGTCAACACGCGCGGCGCCCACACCCACCCGCAGGTCCCGCTCTCGGAAGGCAACCAACCTTCGTCTCCCGAGGGCGGGCGGCTCCTCCTCTCGAGCCCCACGTGCGGTTGCGCCAAGGGATCGTGTTACACGACCTCATACTTCGGCAAACGCGCCAGCAGCCGCACCACCAACGGGCGGCGGATGTCGACCAACCACCAAGGGCTCGACATCGGCGGCGGAGCCGGGACACCCATCATCGCCGCGGCCGACGGATGCGTCACCCGCAAGCTGACCTACCGGAGCGGCGGTTACGGACTGTCCCTGTATCTCGATCACGGCAACGGCTACGTCACCCAGTACTCGCACATGCGGGACTTCGAAGCCGACGCCCACGTCGGCCGGTGCTTCAAGCGCGGCGAACCGATCGGACGCATGGGCCAGACCGGCAACTGCACCGGTCCGCATTTGCACTTCGGTGTTTTCAAGGATGGCCGCGCAGTCGATCCGCGCGGCCATCTGGCGGCTCGAGACAACAACGCCCTCTCGCTCTCCTGTTCCGCGCATCGACCGACGCCCGGCCCTGTGGTCGCGTCGACCAACAGCAATGAGACGCCGGACCCTCGCGCGAATGCGTGGGCGATACGCGGCGCCGCCAGCCGCGCGGATTGATCTCGGCCGAATTCAAAGCACACTCTCACCCGTTGCCGGAACCAGGCTGACGAATCCTGGCGCGAAACTGTAAGAAATTCCCAACAAATCCGCGCGACCACATGAAATAAACAATGAAATCAATGACTTCAAGATCCGTCAAAGAGGCACCTAGGTTGCTCTTCGCAGGCGCGTGGGTCATTCTCAAAGAACATTCCTGATCGCCGCCGTCCTCCTCTTTTCAACCGTTCGATCCGGTGCGCAGGTGACTCTGCGGGCGGATACGCAGCCGATCGTCACGAGCCCAACCGCGGTCGGAGGCACCGTCGAGCGCGAACCCGACGACACCATGGACGTCGTCAACGGCGGAGGGGTCGGCAAAATCGCGGGTGCGCCGCTCGCCGGGCGAACGGAAGCCGGAGGCGCGATCCCCATCCCCCTCGCGATGAGAACCGCGAGCCCGCGTTTCGTTTGCCGCGGCACCGCCCCGTTTTGGACTTTGAAGATCGAGAACTCACATATGGATTTCGAGCAAACGGTCGTCGGCTCCACGCGGTTCTCGGCTCCGCAGGCGATTCCTTCGGAAAATTCCGATCTAGCTGTCACCAGTTTCTCGGGAACGGCTCAGGACGGCTCCAACTTGAGCGCGCTCGTCGTCAATGCGCGCTTGAACGGTGGCGTGGCCTGCACCGATGACATGTCCGACCAGACCTACGAATATTCGGTGTTCCTGAGCCGCACGGGCCGGATTTTCGACGGTTGCTGCTGGATCGAACGCGGCAACTGACCGGCGCGGAAGGATTCCATCGACGAGACGGACTCTCCACCGGGTCGTCCACCCGCCTCGAGGCGCGGAGCCTATGCCGCGGAAACACCCTAAAACCCGCTCGCGCGATAGCTTTTCGATTCGTCCGCCGTCTCCGCTCGCCCCTCTCGGTCCCGCAGCATGAATTTCAAGAACGCGCCGTAACCGTGGAAGACGTTCTTCTCTTCGATCAAATCGTATTTCAAATAGAGAGCGTGCACCTTCGGCAGATTTGAGAAGGAAACGTTCGGGTGCCAGTGATGATACGCGTGAAAGGAGAAGTTCAGATTCGGCAGGAGAATCCGGTTCAACATCGATGGGATGACCAGGGGGGTGTTCTCCTCAACACGCGCGTTTGGGGTGTTGTATATGTGCTCGGTCAGGGCGCCCCAGCGAACGATCAGTTGAGAGACCGTCAGAATCGGCAGCACCCAGTAGAGCAGGAACAACGGCCACAGATCGAAGTAAGTCAGAACCGACGCCAGGGTCAGGAAATAAGCCGCTTTCACCGCTTTCGGCGTCGGTTTCGCCCGCATGAATTCCTGCGAGACGGCGGCGCGACCCTTGCCTCTCGCCAGACTGAGCGTATTCATGCCCAGAACATCCTTGACCAACAGTTTGAAGAAATCACGGCGGGATTTCGGCGTCGCCCACTCATCCCCGGACTTCCTCAAGTGGTCCGGGTCCTTGTCCGTGAAGTAATATTTGTGATGGGCCAAGTGAACGTTCGCATACTTCTCGACCGAGATGAGCACGAGTGGGTAACCGGCCAGAAAGTTGGTTAAAATATCGCCTTTTCGACCCTGGATCCCGAGCTTGTGGGCCTGCTCATGAACCAAAAGGCCTAAGACGTTTTGCCTTGATGAGACGATCAGGACAGTGAGAGCCGTCACCCACCACGTTTGCAGATGGGCGGCGACCGCGATGCTCCCCAGAATGACCAACCAAGCCAGCGCGAGCTGAGTCAAAAACGGCGCGGCTCTAGGGCCGGAAAAACGCCTGATCTCCATTCGAATCTGCGCTGGTGGACTCGCGCCCAGCCGGAATGGAGACGGCATGGCTCGTTTCGACTCATCGATCATATGAGTTGCATCCCCTCGTTTGACTACTCGGCCAGGCGAGGAGAAAAGCTTTAGGAACAATCCCGTTTTATTGGAATTCATCACTTTTCACGCTTCAGTACATTACGGGGGGGGGAAGACTGATTGAAGATCTCTACTTCACAATGTAGAGCTTGGGACGTATCGGTTCGACTGCCTTGAGCGGCTGTGGTTTGGACGGCTCTTGTCCAAAAATTTTCAGGGCGGCATCCTTCGCGTAGCCTTCTGGAATAACAAGCGAAATCATCTTACTCAAAGTCAGCGACATCTGAAGGGTGTCATCAAAGTTGAGTCGATTCATATGGGCGTACGCCTCGAGCTGGAACTTATATTCGTTGAGTGAGCCGAGAATGGATTTGTTCGCCGTTTTCGCGAGCTTGAATTCATCCATCTGAGCCCGTTCTTCTTTGATCTTGTCCTCCTGGACACCAATCGCTTTTAAAATTCCAGAAACCGCATCGGGCAAACGATTCGGAAATGTCACATACGGAGCCGCATCCAATATAACGGCGAGCCTGGACGCGGAACTTGCGCACAAAATGAACTGCTTCCGATTGAGCACGATGTCGTTGGCGTACCAGTCACCCATGCGAGTGGTCGACGTCTCGTCGAGATTCTCAAGCTTCTCTTTCATGCGTTTAGCAAGGCTTGCTGTCGGGCGGATGATCAACATGGATTTGTGTATACCTCTATCTGCCGACAACCTCTAGGCAATCCCGACCAAATTTCCGATGTTCTTCAATGAAATCTCCATGGTCGGCCATACTATGGAGTCGGCATTGGTAGGCACTCCGTAACTTCGACGGAGTCTCCAGGAAAAATCATAAAGTGAGGATGCTCGATAAACAATTTTGCAGCAGCTTCATACGATGAAGCTTGGACAACCACATAAGCGGTATCTTTGTTTTCAAAGTCCGAAATTCCGCTTTTGCCTATTCTTTTTGTTTTACCAAGTGGTGAGCCAAAATCGGCAATTGGAGACACCCTTTAATGTGGTCAAATTTTATCCAATCTTCTTCCACTTAATGTCTGGTTGTCGCCCCGTCTCCATGCAATCCTTTAAGTAAAGATTAATGAGAGTTTGATAAGGCACTCCAGATTTATCTGCCAATTTTTGAAAGTACCCAATGATGTCTTCATCCAACCGAATTGTGGTTCTAGATTTTAGTTTTTTTGCGTAAGGATTTTTGACGGATTTTGAAAAATCATATTCTTTTCTCATAAATCACCTCTTATATTTTGCTTGTTCGTGTTTAGTCGCTTTTCGTGCGGATATAATCCGAATAATTTCGTCGTTTTCTTTATAAACATGAACGACAACGAGTAATTTCAGTTCAGCACTCATTCCGAGGAGAATGAATCTATCTTCGTCCTCTGAGTGGTCGGGGTCGGCAATGAGTCTTGCGGATTTGTCGTAAAATACGGTTTCCGCCTCTTCAAAAGAAACACCATGTTTCTTCTTGTTGGCTTGGTTTTTTGAATTATCCCAAACGAAAATCATGGGACTATGATACTACAATAAAATGGGTCTGTACACACACTATGTGTACAAAATGGTGAAGGCGGAAAGTCGCCCCCCAAGTAATTGAAACAACTTAAACGCGTAATATACGGCATATACAAAGCAGTCGCATTTGTTATACTGTTCGCACATCGAGGTGAACAGCATGGGACGACCGCGCGGGAAAGCAGCAA
>JAJTYM010000012.1 GCA_021463345.1 Pseudobdellovibrionaceae bacterium
CCCATGGATGGGCGCAAGAAGCCGGCTTAGCCTGGAGGGCGTGTCCTCAGGGAGGGGGAGAGCCACAAGGTCTTCGCTCCCAACCCTCCGGGAACGCGGCGGGCGCCGCGCTCAGTGGCGGATCTTGCTGTGGGCGAGGATCGTGTTTTCCACCAGGTGGAAGTACGCGCGGATCAGAAGCGCGTGGTCCTCGGGGCTCAGGCGCTCGAGGAAACTGCGTTTTTCGGTGATCGTCGGGCGCTCGAGGAACTTCGTGAGCATGTCTTGGACCTTGCCCATGTTGTCGAATGTGAAGAAGTCCCGATCATCCTTCTGTTTGGAGAGAACTTCGGCGATTTCGGCGTTTTCGAAGACGAAGTGGATGCCTTGCGTGGATTGGTGCAGGAGGTATTCGATCTGGTTCAAACCCGAATCGTCCTTCCCGGTCTGGTTGGACACTTTGTCCATGCGCCTCCCCGCGTTCTGGGCGATGTCATTTTAAGTGCGACGAAAGTCCCGGCCTCGGGGCCAAACAGTGTTCCGCCCGTCGCGCGAGTCCCCTCCGCTTCGTGCGGAAAAACCCGTTCGGAAACACCTGAATTGATTGTGAGGAGAGCGACTTGCGCGAGCAAGTCAAATCGAGGCGGGTTTGACATAATTCGCCGGGTTTGGGACCATTTATGTAGAGGTCCTGTTGACTTCGCGGGAGACGGATCGGACGCGCAGCTCGATGGGCTTCGAACGGATTCGCGTCGGCTTCAGGTCGGACTCGTTCGGATCGGACTCGTACTCAACGGATGAACGGCGCATCGGAGCGGCACGGCTCCGAACCGAACGGAGTGAAGAGTATGGGAAAGTCGGTCGCCAAGAAGAAAGTGTCCGGGAGGTTCGCGTCCATGAAGAACCGGATCGTCATCGATGAGTCGCGCGGCCTGGTCTTCTCCAGCGAGGACGAGCTCTACAACCACTTCCTGCCCCAGATCCAGATCCTCGAAAAGGAGTACTTCGCCAGCCGTTCGAAGGGCGACGTCCCGGAAAGCGAGTTCGAGGGCTATGAGGAATTGCTCGGCAACCTGCTCGACGACCCGGATGAGGTCTGGGAGGACGCGCAGAGCATCCGTGGCTTCAAAGTGCACAACTACGTGGGGCATTTCAGTTCGGAGACCGAATCGCTGTTTTACGTGGCGATGGTCTATATGACCGGCGACACGCCGAGCTTCGTGTACCTGCACTTCCCCTCGACGGACGCGGAGCTCGTCGACCGTTATCGTCGCGGCCGCCTCGTGTACGATCGCGTGCAGAAAGAGGTCGAGCGCGGCGCTGTCGAAGGCGACGCTTTGAGCGAGGGCGACGATCTCGCCGTCGGCCTCTACAAGGCGATGCTCAAGCTGCGCGCGAAGCGCGACGTGCCAGAGGATGATTTCAAGGATTACGAGGAGTGCCGCGAATCGACGATCGAGGAGCCGGACGAGATTTGGCGCAGCAACGACCTCAACGGCAACGTTCTCGTGACGTTCATCAAGGATTTCAGCGACGAGGAGAGCGAGGACCTCCACTACCTCGTCGTCACGATCGAGGACACGCCCTCGTCGAGCCATGCGCTGCTCTTCTCGTTCCCCACGCGCGACAAAAACCTCGTCGACCGTTACCGCCATGGGGAGAACCTGCAGGCGGAGGAAGTCGTCCAGGAAGCGAGCCACTGAAGTCCCGGGCCCCGGGCGAAGCCTGGTGGGTCACCAGCAGAAGCTGTCGGACATGTCCGCGAAGTTCAGGTTCGCGTTCGCGCGCTGGTTCCAGAACGGATGCAGCGGGTGCAGGATCGCCGGATGGTCGGTCGCGTAGACGTTCGGATCGGCGGAGAAGGCGGGCATCAGCATCCGGGACTCGCCGATGCGGGCGAGGCTGCCGTCGGTTTGGCGTTCGTCGATGGTGACGATCAGCACGTCCCAGCGCATGTCGACGTCCGAGACGATGATGTCGACTCGGTTGAAGAAGTCGGTGGCCGTCGTCCCTGGGATCGAATGGGCGCGGCGCATGTCCGCGACGTCCGTCATGTCCACGTAGTTCATATAGCCCGAGATCATCAGTCCGGCGCCGCTTTCAAAGCGCGTGTTGAGGGGAGTCTCGTCGAAGTTGATCGCGTTGTCGGCCGGGTTCGTCGCGCTGCCGAGCGCTTCGGCTCGGAAGAAGCGCATCATGTACCTGCCCGTGGTCGCGAAGCGTTCATCGATGCCCGTGATGCGCAGTCGCAAGAAATCCGGCGCATCCTCGCCGTTCGGAAGCGCGTACGTTTGTATCTTGCCGTCGAGCCTGAGGCCTGATGACGAGAACGTGTTGCAATACGCGCCGTCGCCGAGAACCGCGCGGCTGCCGGCCTCGTACACGCCCGCGGTGTTGCGCGCGGTTTTCTTCGCGCCGCAACCGCTCAGGGCCAATGCGCCGATCAGGAGCGTCAGGAGCGTCAGTCGGTTCTTGGTTCGGTCGATCATCGGTTCCCCCCTTGCTTGCCCGCCTCGCGACCGCTTTCCGTCGGTCGCGGGCCTCGCTTTGGAACGGAGCAAGCGAAGTGCCAGGGGGAGAGGTGGTCCGCGACGTCGTTTCGCCGGTTTGCGGTTGTCAACGCGTCTCATTCTGAGACATCAATGAAACAGGCGCGCGGAGCGCCCAATTTCGTCCGACATGCGTCGCTGCTGCACGGAACCGGCGACGGGGAAAGGGAAGGGGGCGTGAATGCGCCGGAAAGGCTTTCAGAAGGTTTTGGCCGTGGTCTTGTCCACGCTCTCGCCCGCGCTCCCGGGGTGCGCGAGCGCCCCGGTGGCGGCCGTCCCGAATCGAGTCGCTCAACCCGTCGTCGACGGTTTGCCGGCCGTCGGTTTCACGGGGCCGGCCGAGCTCCGGTTGAGCGACCGAACGGGACGGGTCGAGGTGTTCAAGTACGCGAGTCGTTCGGTTTCGGAGAGTTTCGATCGCGGTCGCTTGCGGGACCGGGAGGAGAGCTCGGCGGAATTCGAAGTGCGCACCGAAATCCGCGGCCGGCCCGGTGGCGTCGTGGAACAACTCGCGCAGACGACGAGGAAAACCGGGAACATCGATCTACGTTCGCTCGCGTTCCCGGAGGAGGGCGAAAAGCTGGACCTTCGGCTCACGCGCCAGGGGCGGGTTTTACGGGCCGGGACGTACTTGCCGGACTCGGTGTTCTTCGTGCCGCCGATTTCGCTTCCGGACGGGCCGGTTTCGGCCGGGGACACGTGGGAGCTGGTCGCGCAGTGGAGGAGTTTCGAGGACGGCACGCCCTTCCAGCTCGAGATCGTCAGCATACTCAAAGGATTCGTGGCTTGTGGCGATGACCAATGCGCGGATATCGAGCTCTCGGGCGAAGTGAAGATCCCGTTCGAAATGCGCCGGGCGGTCGGCTTCGACAGCGAGTGGCGGGGCCGCGCGCTGTTCGCGCGCGAAGCGGGGAGCCTCGTCTGGTCGCGCATCGACAGCCTCGAGACCCTGCGCGCGGAAGGCGTGGAGCGCAGGGTCCATTCATGCCTCGAATCGGTCCTTGTGGAGCCGGCGGCGCTTCATCCGCCGACGATCGCGGGCCCGACATGCGAGGAGGGGCGTATGCCGCAGGCGTTTCGTTCGCCCTGACGTCCCCCGGCGCGGGCCGGTTCTCAATCCTTGAGTTCGGCCCAAGTCACGCCGTCGCCGCCGGTCTCGGGCGGGGCGGCTTTCCATTTTTTGACGTAGATGCTGCGCGAGAGGTGCGCGCGGATCGCCTTTTTGAGGGCTTCCGTCCCGTGGCCGTGCACGATCTTCACCCGGTCCTCGTCGGCGAGCGCGGCGGCGTCGAGCTCGATCTCGATCCGTGAAATCGCCTCTTCCACGCGCTGGCCGCGCACGTCGATCACGCGTTCGGCGTCCCGCAGCGTGACCTGCACGCCGGCCGAGCGCCGCACGATGTTTTGCGTGGGGTTGGCGGCGTTGTGGGGAGGCCTCAGTTCTTTCCAGTGGACGAGCAGGCGCATGGAGTTCGAGAGCACCGGCACTTCGCCTTTGGCGTTGGCGGTGCCCTGCACGACCCCCTCTTGGCCGACGTTGGGGATGAAGACCATCGAGCCGGGCGGATAGAGTTTTTCGAAGTCCTCGGCCGTCTCGATTTTCCTGCGCTGCGCGGCCGGGGCGGTCGAGGCTTTCATCACTTCCGGGAGCTCGCGTTTGATCTCGGACAGGCGTTCGTGCTTGCGGAAGACGTTCTCGACTTGAGCCTTCCCGATCATCTCGTCGATCTTTTTCTCGGCCTTCTTCACCGAGCGCTCGAGCCACTGGTCCTTCTCCTGCCGGAAGCGCTGGATGAGGTCCATGTATTTCTTCTTGGCCTCGCGCGCGCTCCGCGCGTCGTCCTGCAGCTGCCGACGGAGCTCCTGGAGCTCCTCTTTCGTCGCCTCGATTTCGCGCAGGTGCTGGTGCCGCGCTTTCGTTTCGGGGCTCAGGAACTCGAGGGCGCGCTCGACGACGGCGTCATCGACGCCCACTCGGCGGGCGGTCTGCAGGGCGAGCGATTGGCCGGGGACGCCCATGAAGAACTGGTACGTGGGCTGGCCGCTGTCGGAGTTGTACTCGAGGCTGCCGTTGATCACGCCGCTCCCCGGGCTCCAGCCGACTTTGAGCGGGCCCAGGTGGCTCGTGATCACGCCGAGGGCGCCGTTCCGCGCGTAACATTCGATGAAGCTGCGGGCGAGGGCCGAGCCCTCCTCGGGATCGGTCGATCCGCAGATCTCGTCGATCAATAGGAGGCTGTCGGAGCCCTTCGCCCGCGTGGCCTCGTTGAGGACTTTCAGGTGCGCGGCGAAAGTCGAAAGCCGCGCGTCGACGCTTTGGGCGTCGCCGACGCCGACGAACAGCGACGAGAAAAACGGGAGTTTGGAGCCTTCCTCGGCGCAGATCAGGAGCCCGCATCGGGCCATTTGAGCGGCCAGGCCCACGGATTTGAGGAGCACCGTTTTGCCGCCTGCGTTCGGGCCCGAAAGGAGCAGGATGCGCCGGTCTCCGTCGAGACGGATGGAATTCGGGATCACCCTCTCGTTTTTGAGCACGAGCAAGGGATGCCTCACGTCATGAAGGTCGAGGGTGTTTTCGGAGAAGGACGGGGGCGAGGCCTCGAGGGCGTCGGCGAGCTTCGCTTGGGAAAAGCGCAGGTCGGCCTCGAGGAGGACTTGCCGCGAGCTTTCGATCCCGGCGAGCTGCGTGCGCAGGTAGCCTGACAGCGCGATCAACAAGCGTTCGATTTCCTCTTCGATCTCGGCGTCGACTTGGCGCAAGCGGTTGTTGAGCGGCACAGCTTCGTCAGGTTCCATGAAAACGGTTTGTTTGGACTGGCTCTGCGCGTGGATGATGCCGGGAAAGTGATGCTGCATGCCGCCCTTGACGGGGATCACCCAACGGCCCTCGCGCGTGGTGACGTACTTGTCCTGCAGCATCGTCTCCATCTCGTGCGCTTTGACGATCTTGTCGAGCACCGTCTGCAGCGCGCGCGTCTGGCTCGCCTTTTCGCGGTGCAGATTGTAGAGCGTCTCGCTCGCGTCGCTGCGGATCTCTCCCGACGGGGCCATCAATTGGTCGACCGCCGACAGCGCGTCGGTCGCGTCCATGAGGCGGTTCTTGAGGTCCTGGATCCAGAGGCCGTTCAGCGGGCGCAAAACCTCGGAGAGCGCGATCGTCTCGAGGCAAAACCGCCGCACGTCGCGCAATTCGAGGGTTTGCAGCACGGCTTCGCGTTTGAGCCGCTGGAACCAAGTGGCGAACAGATCCAGGCTTTCCATGAACGGGCGCTCGCCGCCGCTGAGCACGGCCCGCGCCTCCTGGATTTCGCGGAAACTCCGCTCGGCGGAGCCGGGCGAATCGAGCGGCCTGAGTTCGCGGAGGAGCGCGCGAGCGGGTTCGCTCGTCGCGAATTTTTCGAGGCGGTTGAGGATTTCGAGCCAATCGAGGGATCTGAGTTCTTCCACGCCCAGATGGTAGCAAACCCGCAGGACTTTAAGCTAGGGCGTGTTTTCATTTTGACATGCCGGAACGAAACAAGCCATGGCGCCCCGCCCGGCGAATCCGCCGAGTCAGCGGTCGGCCGCGCCGTCGCGCGCGCGGCCGAAGGCGCAGAGGAGGAGCAGCGCCGCGGCCACCAGGAACGGCCAGGCCGGCTCGAGGCGTTCGTAGAACGTTTGGGGCGGGTTGCGGCGGTACGGCACGCGGAATTGGCCGGACCACTCCTTGTCGAGCGGCGATTTCTCGAGGATCTCGCCGTTGGCGAGGATCGCGGTCGTGATGCCGGTGTTGGTGGCGCGCACGAGCGGGCGCCGGAACTCGAGAGCGCGCGCGAAAGTCATGTATAGGTGCTGGTTCGGTTCGAAGTACGAGCCGAACCAGGAGTCGTTGGTCACGTTCACGAAGATCTCGGCGCCGGCCTTCGCGAGGCCGCGCGAGAACCACGGGTAAAGGCCCTCATAGCAAATCTGCGGACCGAGTTTCCAGTTCCCCCAATCCATCGAGATGGGCCCGTCGCCGCGCCCGAACGCGCTCAGGCCGGGGAAGAACTTCATGACGAACGGGAACCAGTCGGCGCCCGGGAAGTACTCGCCGAACGCGAGCAGGAGGGTCTTGCGGTACGGCGGCACGGGAAGGGATCCGTCCGGGGCGAGGAGGAAGAGGCCGTTGTAAGTGAGTTTCCCCTGGACGTCGCGCGAATAGCCGCCGGCGAGCAGGGGCTTTTTGACCGACGACACGAACTCGCGCACCGCTCGGGCGTGCGGGTTGGCGCCGTACGCGTCATCCAGGTAGTCGGGAAACGCGGTCTCCGGCCAGACGATCATGTCGGAGTCGGGGTGTTTCATCATCCCGGCGCGGCTGTGGGCGAGGTACCGGTCGACGATGTCCTGCTGGAACGCCTGACCCTTCTCAGCCATGAGTTTTTCGAAATTGCCGATGTTGCCTTGCACGACGAGGAACTTCGCTTCGGCGTCGGACGTTCCGTCCCATTCCGCTTTGCGGAAGGCGCCGACGGCGTTGACCAGCACGAAGGCCGCCGTCGCGCCGGCGACCCACGCGCGCGCGCGCGCGCGGTTCGTGCGCCGCTCGAGCCAGGCGGCCGCGAGCGCGGCGTTGACCGCGACCGTGATCACGTTCAGCCCCTGGAAGCCGATGATGTCCGCGACCTGCGCGCCGGGGAGCCCGGCCCAGAGCCATGGGTAGCCGAGATGCCAGGGAAACAGGACCGGGAACAGCATCTCGAAGAGGGAGAACAGGGCTGCGAACGAAAAAAGGGCCGCGGTCTGGCCGAGCGCGAGCCGTCGCCGCAGGTAAACGGCGGCGGCGGCCGCCGCCGGGAAGTAGAGGTGCGCGGCCGCGCAAAAGCCGATCAGGACGAGGGCGCCCGCCCACCATGGGAAGTGGCCGAACTCGACGGCCGTGTAGGCGATCCAATGAAAGCCGATCGCGTTGAGCAGGAACTGCGTGAGCCAGCCGCCGACGAAAGCTTTCTTCGGGGAATCGACATCCAGGGAAAAGAGGAACAGGGGCGCTAAACAGAAAAACAACGCCCACGGGGGAAAGGGAATATAGCTTGTTCCGATGAGCAAACCTGCTAGAATCGGTAGTCGGTAGGCGTGGAGCATACGGAAGAGCTTATCGCCATTGAAGGGAGCGAGCCATTGGAAACCGATGTGTACGGACGCGCATCAGGGGATTCGGCCCAAACGTTTCACGAACCCGCCTTGCAAACGCGGTGTCCTTCTTGCCGCAAGCTGTTCGCCATAGACGCCTTGCCTATCGATTCGGCTGAACGCCCGCTCTACCAGTGCCCCGTTTGCGACGTGGCGTTCACGGTCCTGACGTCGCCCGAGGGCGAGTCGGTCGCGAGCGAATTGATCGTGAGCGAGCCGGAGGGAAGGGCGGCGTTCGTCGAGAGCGTTCGTGTCGAGGACGCTCGAGCCAGTGGCGCGAGCGCCCCGTCGTCCGGAGACGGAGCCGATCCCGGGGGCGGGCTCGACGAAGCCGTTGGGCGGGGTCGCAAACAGGGACGGAAGCAAGAACAGAGGCAAGCGGCGCTCGCCGTCCCGCTCGCGGAACAGCCGTTCAAGGGAACCCCCAAAGCTCCTCCCGCCGCCGCGGAAAAAACCGGGTCGGAATCGTTCCCAGACGAGGAGATCTTCGTCGCGGAGCTCGCGCTCGGCGCGAAGCCGGAGCTGATCCTCCTCTGGAAGCGGATCATCGACGATTACGAGGACGGCTCCAAGCACGAGGCGTTCTTGAGCGCCTGCCTGAAAACCGGCGCCCTCGCGTACGCGGCCCACAAGTACGGCCGCATCCTCCAGCAGTTCCCAGATGAGGAGATCGCGCGTCGGATGCGCAAGCGCTTGGTGGCGCTCGCGAGTTCGCCCGCCGAGCCGGTCGGCGATCTCGCGAAGCCGGTCATGGGCGTCCGCATGCCGGGTTTGAATTCGATGGCGATCGCGCTTGGCACGGCGACCGCCGTGATGGGCTTGTCTTTCCCAGACATGCAGAACATGACCGGCGTCGGCGCAGCGATGGTGGCGCTCGCCCTGGGGTTGAGGTTCTTCGCCAACCGCTCCGGGGCCTAGGCCGAATCCAGGTCCGCTCCAAGCCCAAGCGGCGATCCGAAAAAAATCAGCGCGTGTGGAGCTCGCCGTCGTCGAGGGCGGGGTTGTTGATCACGCCCCCTTTGATCGCGCGCAGCAGGTCCTTGCCGAAGCTCGCGAACGCCTCCGCCGGGTCCTGGACGTCGGCGTTGCTCGCGCCGAGCGCGCTGGGCGCGAGCTTGGAGTCTTTCAGGTCGTTGTCCGAAGAGAACGCGCGTTTGGGGATGGTGGCGGTGTTGGTCGCGATCACCCCCGTGGCGGCGACGTCGACGTCGAGCGACGTCAGCGCCTTGTAGGAGTTCAGCGCTTTCGATGTGCCCGTCTTGGCCACCAGATTGGGGTGTTCGTCGCCGTTGCGCAGGATGTATTTCTTCACGTCCGTGGCGCCGAACTCGCGGTTGTTCGCCATGATGAGGGCCGCGACGCCGGTCACGAACGCCGTCGCCTGCGATGTGCCTGTCATGAGGCCGAACGAGTTGCCGGGGAGGGTCGAATAGATGTTTTCGCCCGGAGCCGCGAGATCGACCGTGCGCACGCCGTAATTCGACGAAGCGAGGACCTGCGTCGCCTCTTTGGGGGCGTCGTTGATCGCCGTCACCGAGATGATGTTGCTCAGCTCGTAGTCGGCCGGGTAGTAGTGCTTGCCAGTCTCGTCGGAGTTCGATTTCTCGTTGCCGGCGGCCGAGACGAAGAGGATGCCCCTTTTCTCGGCCTCTTTGATCGCGGCGAACTCCTTGGCGGAATATTCCACGCCGCCGCCTGAGTAATTGATGATGTGCGCGCCGTTCTGCACGCAATACTTGATCGATTTGATGGTGTTCTCGAGGTTGTTGGTGTTCGGGTCGTAGTATTTGAGGATCATCAAGCTCACGTGGGGGCTCACGCCGCTGATGCCGAAGCCGTTGCCGCCGCGCGCGCCGATGATGCCGGCGATATGCGTGCCGTGGCCGTGCGTATCGACGAGATTGTTGTTGTTGTGCACGAAGTTCCAGCCGTGCACGTCGTCGATGTAGCCGTTGCCGTCGTCGTCGATGCCGTTTTTGGACTTGTCGCGGCCCTTGGCGTCGGGGCCGATCTCGCCGGCGTTGACCCAGAGGTTGGCTTTCAGGTCCTCATGGTTGACGTCGGTGCCCGTGTCGATGATGCAGACCCGGATGTCCTTGCTGCCTTGGCTGATCTCCCACGCGCGCGTGGCCTCGGTTTTTTTGAGGCCCCACTTCTCCGGGATGTTCGGGTCGTTCATGAGGACCTTCGATTCTTTGGACCCGGTCGCCTGGCCCATCTTTTCGACGTTTTTCAGGATGAGGGCGCGTTTGGATCCGGTCGCCGTGCTCGCCGGGGCCTTGTTCAACAGGGTCTGGAACGTCCCCCAAACGGCGAAGGACGCGACGATGAAGCAGAAGCAGGCGGCGGCGCGAAGGGCTCGTTTCATGCTCGTGGACTCCCCCGGTAAGACCGGTGGCGGCGATCGTCCTTTCAAGATGAGCAAAGGGAGTGCCGCCGGTCACGAGTCTAACCGCGGGTAATCACGAGGGGTCCGGGAGCCGCCGCGAGGTTTGGCCGCTCACGAGTTGAAGTCGTGTAAAGAGTCTAGACACCATTCCGGGAAGGCCACCGGGCGGCCTCCCGAATTGAGACGCAGGTAAAAAACGTAGTTCCGCAATACGAGTTTCACGTAGCCACGGGTTTCCTCGTAAGGGATGTCTTCGATGAACTCCAGCGCGTCGCCCTTGAAGCGCGTCTTCATCCAGCCGCGGATGGCCTTTTCCGACGCGTTATAGCTGGCGACGGTGAGCACGAACTGCTCGTTGTGCTGGTCCATGAGGTTGCGCAGGAACGCCGCCCCCAGCGTGACGTTGACGTCGGGCCGGTAAAGGTCCTCGGGCGTTTCGAGCTTGACGCCTGAGCTGCCTTCCACGCGGCGAGCGGCCTCCGGGATCAGTTGCATGAGCCCGAAAGCGTCGGCGTGAGAGCGGGCGAGGGGGTCGAACGAGGACTCCTGGCGCATGATCGCGTACATCAGTTCGGTGGCGACGCCGAACTTGCGGCCGGCGTCGGAAACGAAATGGAGAAACGGTTGCGGGAACAAGAGGGCGGGCTCCTCGGCGAGGAGGCGCGCTCGCGCGGCTGGCTCGAAGCCGCCCAGGCGCGCGAAAAGCGTTTGGAAATGGCCGGCGCGGGCCAGGTACTTGAGCATCTCACGGCCTTCGGGGGAGTCGTTGGCCGCCCGCCTTCGCGTGGCCGCGTAGTGGTCGAGAAAGCGCCGCGCGATCGGCAGTTCGCCGAGCGAGATCAGCCATTCGACGTACGCGTGGTCGTGCGGGCTCGCGAACGGCGAAGGCTTCTGCGCGGCGGGGCCGCGCGCGCCTTCGTCCGCGGCGATCGCTGGCGCCGCGGCGGGCGCTCGTTCCGGCGGCGTTGCCGACGGGAGTTCGCGGCCGAGCTCGCGGTAGGCGAGGAGGCCGTAGTAGCCGAGAGGGTCGTCGGCGATCAGGGTTTCGAATTCCTTCTTCGCCTCTTCCTCCTGGCCGAGGGCCAGCAGGGACTTCGCCCCCCAGAAGCGGTTGCGGGGGCGGTTGGTGGCCGAACCGAGTCGAGTCGAGAGCGCTTTGAACTCCTCCGCGGCTTCCTTGTGGCGACCGAGCTTGCGCAGGTTCCAGGCGCGGTACCAATGGACCTTCTCGGTCATCGCCCGGTTGGCGGCGCCCGGCCCTCCGGCGCGAGCGAGGATTTTCACCGCGTTCTCGTAGCGTCCCGCCTCTTCCTCGATGCGCGCGCGCAGCCAGTGCACTTCGTCCAGGCTGTGATGCCCGGAGAGCTCGCGCTCGACCTGGTCGACCACCTTCATGGCTTCGGTCACGGTTTTTTCCGTCCATAGCGTGCGGGCCAGCTGCAGCTGGGAGTCGTGGAATTTCCCGGTCCAATGGCGATTGTTTTTGTTCTTCTTGAACTTGGCCCTGGCGAAATCCGCGAGGTCCCGCGTCGCCTGCACGTAACGTTCGTCGCGGATCTCGAGTTTGTTGGTGAGGCGGACGCCGTCGAGCGCCTTGTATCGGTCGTGGTCGCTCGCCTTTTTGTTCCCGATCACCTTGCGGTAGTACGAACGGGCTTCGTCGAATTTGCGCGCTTTCCGGAAATCGAGCGCGACGTCGAGGAATTCCTCGGGCTTCGGGTGTTCCCGGAAGCGGGGCGCGATTTTCTCGAGGCGCGCTTTGTATTCGGTTTTAAGCTCGCTCTGCTGCAGCTGCTCCGCGAGTTCGATCGCGCGGGTGAGCAACTGCACCTTTTCGGTCTGCAACGTCGCGTGCGTCGCGATGTTCCCGGCCAACTTCATCTCGAGGCCCGTTTCGCCGGTCTTCGCCGCGCGCGCGTGCACGGTGCGCAGCAAGATCTCTCGAAGCCATGGCTCGTCGGTCGTCGCCAGCGCCTGTTCGAGCGGCGGCAGGGTGAGATCGCCCTCCGGGCAGACCTCGATCGCGCGCAGCATGGCGATGTTGTGCAGGGGAAACGCCGGTGCTGCGCCGAGCGCCTTGAAGTGGCCGCAGGACCGTATGGGATCCTCCTGCGCCCAGAGCTTGCCCTGTTGGTAGCGCGTCCACCATTCCATCGCTTCGCCGGGGTTCTCCGCGAGCCGTTTGCGCAGGTAAATATCGACGCTTTCCAGATCCTTGCCTGGAGAGATTTCTTCCATCGCCGGTAGCATCGCCAGGATGCTCAGCGACTGGTTGACGGATACCGTGGAGCAACCGACGAAAAGGGTCGTGAAACCCACGAAAAACGAGAGCAGCACGCGCATGCCTCTAATGATACGAAGTCGCGCGCGCTCACCACAAGGACAGGAGTCAAATCCGGCCATGAGGTCTTTCGGATAGTTCCTTCGGACGATGGTCGGGGCGGGGTTGGACGCGTCTCACCGCGGGAATGACGGCGAAAACGACGATCAAGTCCCCGTGGGTTCCGAAACGCGGGAAAAACGGCTAGAACGGGGGTGCGAAGGGGCGAGCGCGGTGGCCATGAGAAAAATCATTCATGTCGACATGGACTGTTTTTACGCCGCTGTCGAGGCGCGCGACCGGCCCGAGCTCGCGGGCCGGCCGCTCGCCGTCGGCGGCAGTCCCGGAGCGCGCGGGGTGATCGCGACGGCCAGCTACGAAGCGCGCAAGTTCGGGGTCCGGTCGGCGATGGCGTCGTCGCGCGCCGTGAGGCTCTGCCCGGGGCTCGTTCTCGTTCCGCCGAACTTCGGCAAATACAAAAACGAGAGCCGTCGGGTGCGAGCGGTTTTCGAGAGGTTCACGGAACGCATCGAACCCTTGTCCCTTGACGAAGCGTACCTCGACGTCAGCGGCTCGGCGTGGTTCGGGGGGAGCGCCACGGAGATCGCGCGCGAGATCCGTCGCTTGATCCTGGAGGGGACTGGGCTCACCGCCTCGGCGGGGGTCGCTCCGAACAAATTCTTGGCCAAGATCGCCAGCGAGTGGCGCAAGCCGGACGGACTCAAGGTGATCCGCCCGCAGGATGTGGCCGCGATCATGCCTTCGTTGCGGGTCGAAAAAATTCCAGGCGTGGGCCGTGTTACCTCTGAGCGCATGGGCAAGATGGGGATTCGTGTGTGCGGGGACATCCAGCGTATGCCGATTCCGGAGCTCATCGCGCGTTTCGGCCGCTGGGGGCCGCGGCTCCACGAACTTTCCTTCGGCGTGGACGACCGCCCGGTGGAGACTTCGTGGGAGCGGAAGTCCTTGAGCGTCGAAGAGACGTTCCTCGCCGACTTACCGAGCCTCGATGCGTGCCGCCGCGAGATGCCCGCGCTCTACGAAGAGTGGTCCAAACGGATGGAGCGTTCCGGGCTGCGGGATCGTGTGCGCGGCGTGTTCGTGAAGCTCAGGTTTCATGACTTCAAGCGGACGACGCATGAAACGTCGTTGTCGAAGTTCCCGGAACTCATCGACTTCGAAAAACTCCTGGAAGCCGCTTGGCAGCGCCGTGCGGCGCCCGTGCGCTTGTTGGGTTTGGGCGCGCGACTCGCGACGAGCGAGGACCCGCCACCCGACCCCGGGCAACTCACGTTCCAACTCGAGTGAGAGGCATCCCGCCCTCGCCAAAAGGTGACACGCACCTTTTTGTAGAGACTTGCGTCATCAAGCACGAACCGGGATCCATGAAACTGCTGACCTCCCTCCGCGAATGGGTGACGCGAAGTTAAACAAAAAGGTGCGTGTCACCTTTTGGCGGGTCGTGTTTTCATTCGGTGAATCTGTCAAGATTCCCATGGATTCGCCGTTTCGCCGAGTGGCTGCGCTAGCGCGTTCGTGCCTCAGAACTCGAAGATGGGTTTGCCGTCGCGGATGGCGATCTTGACTCTGCCGCCTTTTTCCAAACGGCCGAACAGGATCTCGTCGGCGAGCGGTTTTTTGACGTGCTCGTCGATCGTCCGCGCCAGAGGTCGCGCGCCGTAGACCGGGTCGAACCCCTTTTCCTGGATCCACTTCTTCGCCTCGGTCGTGACCTCGAGCTGGATCTTCTTCTTGGCCAGTTGCGCGGTGAGTTCGTCGACGAACTTGCCGACGACCTCGAGAACGACCTCCTCGGGCAGAGGCTGGAAGTGCACGATCGAATCCAGGCGGTTGATGAATTCCGGCGTGAAGGTGCGTTTGATCGCTTCCATGGACTTGCCAGCGGAGGTATCGGGGATGATCCCCAATCCCCTTTTCGCGGCGTCAGCCGCGCCGGCGTTGGTCGTCATCACGAGGATGACGTTGCGGAAGTCGGCCGTTTTGCCGTGCGCGTCGGTGAGGGTCCCGTTGTCCATCACCTGCAGCAGGATGTTGTAAATGTCGGGGTGCGCCTTCTCGATCTCATCGAGGAGCAGCACCGCGTACGGGTTCTTCGTCACCGATTCGGTGAGGAGGCCGCCCTCCTCGTAGCCGACGTAACCGGGGGGCGCGCCCACGAGCCGCGAGACCGTGTGCTTCTCCATGTATTCCGACATGTCGAAACGCAGGAATCGGTTGCCGAGCGCGATGGCCAACTGTTTGCAGACTTCCGTCTTGCCGACGCCCGTCGGCCCGGCGAACAGGTAAGACCCGATCGGCTTGTCCTCGCGTCCGAGCCCCGTGCGGGACATCTTGACGGCGGCTGCGACCGCTTCGATCGCCTTGTCTTGCCCGAAGACCGTGTTCTTGAGCTCGCGTTCGAGGTTTTTGAGTTGGGCCTTGTCCGCGACGGTCACGGTCTGCGCCGGCACCTGCGCCATGCTCGAGACGATCTTCTCGATGTCCGAGACCTTCACCGGCTTGGGCTCCGTTCCCTTCGCGTTGATGCGCGCCCGCGCGCCGACCTCGTCGATCACATCGATCGCTTTGTCCGGCAGGTGCCGGCCCTGGATGTACCGCGACGAGAGCTCGACCGCGGCACGGATCGCGGCCGAGGTGTATTTCACGCCGTGATGCTCCTCGTAACGCGACTTCAATCCGTCGAGGATCTCGACCGCTTCCTCGACCGTCGGCTCGCGCACGTCGATCTTCTGGAACCGACGTGATAGCGCCCGGTCTTTTTCGAAATGCTGGCGGTATTCCTTGTACGTGGTCGAGCCGATGCAGCTGATCGAACCGTTGGCGAGACCGGGCTTCAGGAGGTTCGAGGCGTCGAGGCTGCCGCCGCTGGTGGCGCCGGCACCGACGAGCGTATGGATCTCGTCGATGAAGAGCACCCCGTGCGGCTCGTCCTCGATCGCTTTGACCACCGCTTTCAGACGTTCCTCGAAATCACCGCGGAACTTGGTGCCGGCCAGGAGCGCGCCCATGTCGAGAGAGTAGATGACGGCGTTTTCAAGCGAATCGGGCGCGCGGCCCTCGACGATCCTCTGCGCCAACCCGTCGGCGATGGCCGTCTTGCCCACGCCGGGCTCGCCGATCAGCAGGGGGTTGTTTTTTGTGCGGCGGGAAAGGATCTGCACCATGCGGTCGAGCACGTCCTCGCGGCCGACGAGCGGGTCGATCTTTTTTTGGCGCGCTCGCTCGTTCAAATTCACGCAAAACGCCTTGAGCGGGTCCTGCCTGCCTTGCTTCGAAGGGTCTTTCGGCAGGCCGTCGATGTCCTGGTCCGTTTCCCGCTCCGGATCCAGGTCGATGCGCCCGCCGCCGCCTGGGTCCGCTTTCGAGACGCCGTGGGAGAGGTAGTTGATCACGTCGAATTGCGTGATGCCTTGGTGTTCGAGGAAGAAAACCGCATGCGAGTCCTTCTCGCTGTACATCGCCGCGAGGACGTTTCCCGTGGTCACCGTGTCGCGGCCCGCGCTCTGGACTTGAATGACCGCCCGTTGCAACAGGCGATGGCAAGCGAGCGTGAATTCCGGCTTCCACGCGTCGGCGCCCGGGGAGCTCCCGTCGCCGTATGGATCGTCGCCCTCGGCTTTTTGGAGCTTCACGCGGGGGCAGTGCTTCTCGAGAAAACCTTCCAGATCCCTGGCGAGCGCGCCGATGTCGGCGCCGCAGGCCTTGAGGATCTCGACGATCTCGCCGTCCTTCGTGAGGGAGAGGAGGATGTGCTCCAGGCTCACGAACTCGTGTCGATGCTCCTTGGCGTGATTGGCTGCCAGGTTCAGGTGCTTTTCCAAATTCGAGCTGAGCATGGGACCGACCTCCTTCCATTGGAATTCGACGGGGGAACCGAACCCCGACGTCCACCGCTTCAGGTCTCTTCCATGGTGCACTTCAGCGGATGTTTGCTTTGGCGCGCGTACTGGTTCACTTGGTGGACTTTCGTTTCGGCGATCTCGTGCGAAAACGTGCCCGCCACGCCCGCGCCCCTGTGGTGGACCTGAAGCATGATGCGGGTCGCTTCAGTGTATTCCTTTTGGAAGAATTTCTGAAGCACATGCACCACGAAATCCATCGGAGTGAAATCGTCGTTCAGCAGCAACACGCGATACATCGCGGGAGACCGCGTTTGGGCGCTCGGGCGGGCGATCGTTTCGGTGCCTCCGTCGGTGACCGGACCGCCGGGTTCGTCGGAGGAGCCGTGGCCGGTTCCATCGCCGGACCCGGATCTTGGGCCTGGCGCCGGTCCGGATGTCGCAAAGCCCGTCTTGAGCGCGAATGCAAAAGCCGTCATTGTCCCGCGACCCCCTCCGTCTCAGAATAACCCTTCTGTCCTAGGAACGCCAAGGCGGGAAGCTGGACGTCAGGCGAAGCGTCGAATTCCCGATCAGCCCTCGCGGCGGCCCGCGGCCCGATTCGGGAGCCCGACCGAGTTCACAGGGTTTCGGTGCTTCGCGACGTGCCCGGTTTCGATCAGGGGCTCCCGAAGTGAACAGCCCGGGCGGGCGGGCCCGCCGCGCGGGATTTCACGGCGCGATTTGCGCGCCTCCCGCGAATCCACGGTTTTTTGCAGAACGAAGCGACGACGGAAACGGCCTCGACAGGTGTCCTCCGGACCCTTCCCGCAACGAGGCGCCGCCGTCCACGCCGATTCTTGACGCTCGTCGGGGAACCCACACGGAGTTTGGCAAGATCCTTGAAGCGAATCATTGAAACGATCCGGCGCAGGCCGCGTGGCTTTCCGGGCGTACGACGGGGGGGTTGAAGATGTCGGTGAAAGTGTCGAACCAGCAGGCGGGTTTTTCTCTCGTCGAATTGATGGTGGTCGTGGCGGTGGTCGGGGTTTTCGCGTCGATCGCGGTGCCGAATTTCCATCGTTACCAAGCGAAGGCGAGGACCGTCGAAGCGAGGAACAATCTCGCGGCGTATTTCGTGGCGGCCAAAGCCGCGTACTCGGAGTGGAACATGTACATCGGCAACTTCGTCGCGATCGGTTTTCGCCCCGAAGGCCGGCTCGGTTACCGGGTGACCGTCGTGAACGCGGCGGCGATGCCGGGGGGGTACGTTGGGCCTGATGAGGCGACGTGCGTGACAACCGGTGGCGCGCCGGCCGACTGCGATCAAAGCGGAACCGACGGCGTGCCTTGGGGCATGAGCTGGACCGAGGCGATCGCGCCGAGCGCGATCGTGCCGACGGCTCCGGACGCGTCCTGCGCGCCGGCTACGGCGAGCGCGACGTTCGCCGCCTGCGCCAGCGGGCAGCACAACGGGTCGCCTGTTGTCGACACGTGGCGGATCGACGAGCGCAAGATCCTGGTCAACACGATGGCTGGGATCTGAGATGCCGCCGGGCCCGACCCGGTTCGACTCGATTCGGTTCGAGACGGAGCTGGCGAAGGAGGGACGAAAAGCGGCACTCGACCCTGTCAGGATTTTGACGATGCGGTCTGCGCGGCGGGGAACCGAATGGGGGCACGGGTTTACGGGTGATGAACTTCTGTACGGGGGGGCGCACAAATGCGGCGATCTTGGAACGAGGCGGCGGGAATCTCAGGAGCGTACGGTGTTCGATCTAAAGTGATCCGTGGCGCGAGCCGAAAGGGAACGGGTCCATGGCCTTCGACCGGTTTTGTTTGGCCGGCCGTTTGAACCTTGGGGATTTGAGCAGAGAATTGAGCTGTTGTTTGAATTCGAACCATCCATATCACCATATCAGGGGGTAATCTCATGAAGGTACGTGTGTTGAAATCTCAGGCGGGCTTCTCGCTCGTCGAATTGATGATCGTCGTGGCGATCATCGGCATTCTGGCGACGATCGCGATCCCGAACTTCACGCGTTTCCAATCCAAGGCGCGTCAGTCGGAGGCTCGCAACAACCTCGCGGCGTATTACTCCGCGAACAAGGCGACGTACTCCGAGTGGAACATGTACATCGGTAACTTCGTCGCGATCGGCTTCCGCCCGGAAGGTCGCCTCGGCTACCGCATCACGGGCGCGGACATCACGGCCGCCGCCATGCCAAGCGGTTACACGGGACCCGGCGACTTGGCCAACGACCACGCCTGCGTTGCCACGGACCAGACTTGCACGTCCAACGCCAACGACGGCACGACGTGGTCATCGGCTTGGGATGAGAACACGGCCGGTTCCGTCATCGCGGCGGCTCCCGCCGGCTGCGCGGGCGCGACCTCGAATATCGCTTTTACCACCTGCGCTTCGGGTCAGCACAACAACATCGGCGTGGTCGACACGTGGCGGATCAACCAGACGAAAGTTTTGGATAACCCGACGCCCGGTATCTAATGGGCCAAGGGCGTTCTTCGCCCGGTTTGGGGCTTTTGAAAACCGGATCCCGATGAGAAGCCGCGGCAAGCGGCTTCTCGCTTTTTGGGGCCGTGCTCGTTATACTCTGTAAGCCACCTATGAAAAGCGCGAACACCCGGGCCCTCATCCTCAACGTCGTCATTCTCGGGCTGGCGTTCGCGGCCACCCAGTTTGCCGACGTCGGCGACCGCGTGCCCTCCGAAGCGCGCCGCCGCCCGCTTTTCGCCCCGCCCGAGACGATCAAGCATTTCACCTTCGGCTACGGTGAAACCATGGCCGATTCGCTCTGGATCCGCGTGATCCAGGATCTCGATTATTGCGAACGGGCCCCCGATCTCAACGAGAGCCGGAAGGCGGAAGAGCTGCAGTGGGACAAGCTTTCGCCCGAGGAGCAGCACCGGCGCAATCTCCCTCCTGCGCTGTCGGGCGCGAGCATCGACAAATCCAAGCCGTCCATGTGCGATCGCGGCTGGGTCTACAATTACATCAACGCGATTACCGAGCTCGCGCCGAGGTTCCGAATGCCCTATTCGGCGGGTGCGACCGTGATGAGCATCCTCGTCGATGACAGGGAGGGTGCGCGCTTGATTTACGAAAAGGGCCTCCAGCAGTTCCCCGACGATTGGACGATGGCCTACAGGGCGGCCTATCACTACCTTTATGAAGTCGACGATCCCCAGCGCGCGGCCGAGCTTCTGGTCGCCGCGGGCAAGAAGGGAGCGCCGCCCTGGGTGAATCTGCTGGCGTCGCGGTTGTATACGGTCTCGGGACGGGCGCATCTCGCCAAATCCGTGCTCGAGGAGACTTTGGCGAATACGCCGCCGGGCCCCGCGCGGGAACGCATCCTCCAACGACTCAAGGATATCGACGTGGCCCTGCGCGCGTCGGCCTCGGCGCCCGAGGGGAGCGCTCCCACCTCCGCTGGAAAATGAGAGCGGCGATCGAGATCAACCCGTTCATGAAGAGCGACCGCTCCTCATGAACGGGTTGGTCTCGATCGCCGCTCCAAAAGAAAAATTTCAGGGAAAGGCCCGCTCGCGTCAGGAACGGCCGAGGTCGAGAGTCTGAGCTTGACCGTGTTCGGTCCGGCACCATATTGCTTGGCAGAGGCCGTCTCAACTATTATGGCGAATCAAGACTATTACGAAATTCTCGGCGTACCCCGCGACGCGGATCAGGACACCATCAAAAGGTCCTATCGCCGGCTGGCGATGCAGTACCATCCCGACAAGAACCCCGGCAGCAAGGAGGCCGAGGAGAAGTTCAAGGCCGCCGCTGGCGCGTACGAAATTCTGGGCGATCCTGAGAAGCGGGCGAAGTACGATCGATTCGGGCACGCGGCTTTCCAGGGGGGCATGGGCGGCGGGTTCCGCGATGTCGAGGACGTTTTTGCGAGCTTCAGCGACATTTTCGGCGACTTCTTCGGAGGCGCGACAGGCGGTCGGTCTCGCCGCGGCCGTCATCAAGGACCGAGCCGCGGCTCCGACCTTCGTTACGTCTGTGCGATCGAGCTGAAAGACGTCATCACCGGTCTTGAGAAAGACATCGAGTTCGATACCGAGGAAAGTTGCAGAACCTGCAGCGGCACCGGCGCGAAAGAGGGCACTCGCCCCGAGACCTGCGGGACGTGCGGGGGTGCGGGCCAGGTTGTCACGAGCCAAGGTTTCTTCTCTGTCGCGACGACTTGCCCCGCGTGCCGCGGAACAGGGCAGGTCGTGCGTAACCCGTGCGCGGATTGCTCGGGACGAGGCCGTGTGAAAACCCATCGCAAGATCCGCGTGAGCATCCCGGCGGGCGTCGATACGGGCACGCAACTGCGCGTGACCAGCGAAGGCGAGGGCGGGTATCGCGGTGGGCCTTCGGGCGACCTGTACGTGCAGATCCAAGTGGAGGACGACGCGCGCTTCGAGCGGCACGGCCTCGATCTGCTCGGCCGTGTGACGATCTCGTACCTGCAGGCTTTGCTCGGGGCCGAGGTCGAAGTGGAAACGATCGAAAACGACGAGACGATCACGATCCCGGCCGGCACGGCGAGTGGGGAACGCGTGCGTTTGGAGAAGAAGGGCATTCCCTCCTTGAGGGGCGGCGGTCGCGGATCGATCTTCTACGAGGTCGAAGTGGAAATCCCCCGCAAGCTCAAGAAGGAAGAGGAGAAGCTTCTTCGCGACATCGCCAAGGTCCGCGGTGAGAGCGTCTTGGCCGCGAAAAAAGGTCTATTCGGCTAACCTTCCGGAATTACGTTTGATTTAAAGATCAACGCGGGTTCTTGTCGCTTTCTTCAGCCGATGGGGCCGACTTGTCGCCAAGGGCGCGCGCTGGAGAATGCCTCCGGGTCAAACTCCAAACGCGCCCGAGTGGGCGGAATTTCTCGGTCGACCGAGAGCGTTTGGCTTGACGAACCCATCAAGAGTCACACATTTAAGCCGTGATCGAAGCGCGTTCACGGCGCGCTCCAAGGTTTCAGGAAGTCCGGTTTTTAGAGGAGTCATTCATGGGCAAGATTATCGGCATCGACTTAGGGACCACGAACTCCGTGGTGTCCGTGATGGAAGGTGGAGATCCGAAAGTCCTCGTCAACGAGGAAGGGGGGCGCACGACGCCTTCGGTCGTCGCATACACGAAAGACGGCGATAAACTCGTCGGCCAGATCGCCAAGCGCCAGGCTGTCACCAATCCGGAAAACACGATCTTTTCGGCGAAGCGTTTCATCGGCCGCCGTTTTGAGGAAGTGCAGAACGATCTCGAGCTCGTGCCTTACACGGTCTCCAAAAAAGGCAATGACTGCGCGTTCAAAGTGCAGGGCAAGGAAGCGTCGCCCGAAGAGATTTCGGCTGCGATTCTCGGCAAGCTCAAGAAGGTCGCCGAGGATTACCTCGGCCAGGAAGTCAAAGAGGCGGTTATCACCGTTCCGGCGTATTTCAACGATGCCCAGCGCCAGGCGACCAAAGACGCCGGCCGCATCGCCGGCCTCGATGTGAAGCGCATCATCAACGAGCCGACCGCGGCCGCGCTCGCGTACGGTTTCGACAAAAACAAAGATCAGAAGATCGCCGTCTATGACTTGGGCGGCGGCACGTTCGACATCTCGATCCTCGAGGTCGGCGACAACGTCGTGGAGGTGAAGTCGACCAACGGCGATACTCACCTGGGCGGCGACAATTTCGACACGCGCATCCTCGAGTGGCTGATCGCCGAATTCAAAAAAGATCAGGGCATCGATCTCAAGAGCGATAAAATGGCGCTCCAGCGCCTGAAAGAGGCCGCTGAGAAAGCGAAGGTCGAGCTTTCGACCGCGATGGAGACCGAGATCAATCTGCCGTTCGTCACGGCGGACGCTTCGGGGCCGAAGCATCTGCAGAGCAAGCTCACGCGTTCGGCGTTCGAACGCATGACCGAGGACCTCGTCGCCCGCACGCTCGAGCCTTGCAAGAAAGCGATTCAGGATTCCGGTTGGTCGGTGCGCGATATCGACGAAGTCGTTCTCGTCGGCGGCTCGACCCGCATCCCGGCGATCCAGAAAGCGGTCAAGGATTTCTTCGGCAAGGAGCCGAACAGATCGGTGAACCCGGACGAAGTCGTCGCCGTGGGCGCGGCGATCCAAGGCGGCGTTTTGGGCGGCGAAGTGAAGGACGTCCTCTTGCTCGACGTCACGCCCCTCTCGCTCGGCATCGAGACCTTGGGTGGCGTGATGACCAAGCTCATCGAGCGCAACACGACGATACCGAAGCGCGCTTCGCAGGTCTTTTCGACGGCGGCCGACAATCAAACGAGCGTCGACATCAACGTGCTCCAAGGCGAGCGTCAGATGGCGGCCGACAACAAGACGCTGGGGCGCTTCGAACTCGTCGGGATCCCGCCGGCACCGCGGGGCATGCCGCAAGTCGAGGTCGCGTTCGACATCGACGCCAACGGCATTTTGAGCGTCACCGCCAAGGATCTCGGCACCGGCAAGGAGCAGCAGATCAAGATCACGGCGAAGTCGGGCCTGTCGGAAGAGGACATCAAGCGCATGGTCAAGGAAGCCGAGGTCCATGCGGCTGAGGACAAAGCGAAGAAAGAGCGCGTCCAGGTCGCCAACGATCTCGATAGCCTGATGTACCAGATGGAGAAGCTCTTGAAGGACAACAGCTCGACGTTCGCGGATGCGGATGTGAAACAGGTCAACGATTTGATCAGCGAAGGTCGTGCCGCGGTCGCGAAGAGCGAGTCGACCGCCAGCGAGCTCAAGGGCATCTTCGACAAGCTGCAGACGCTGAGTCACAAGCTCGCCGGGGAACTCTATAGCAAGAAGGGCGACGGCGCCAATGCGGCGGAGGGCGCTGCTGCGCCCAACGACGGCGGTGAGGCGAAGAGGAGCGGTGACGACAACGTGATCGACGCGGATTTCAAGGACGTGCCGTAAGGCGCGTCCGCCATCTCTGATCGAAAGCGAAAACGCCGGGCTCGCATGGGCCCGGCGTTTTCGCTTTCAGGGTTCGTTTTCGCCGACTGAGTCCGCCGAGCGCGGGCGGATTAGCTTCGGAAACGTCGATGGCGGCGGGCGGTCAGCGTCGGCCCTTGAGACCCGCCTCGTCGAATTCGTAAACGAGGCCGAAGCTCAGGTACGAGAAAGCCTTGGTCACGTTCAGCCCGAGTTCGGCCATGAACCGCAGGTTCTCCCAATTGAGCGTTTTCCACTCGGAACCGACGGCGAGCTGCACCGGGACGAAAGTTCTGTCGTCACGGCTGGTGACGCCGAAGGGGAGCGCGGCGTACGGAGTCAGGTCACCGACTTCGGTTTCGATTTTTTTACTGATGAGCGGGTGGAAGCGGATGCTGAATTCGGTTTCATCGGCCACGCGCGCGTAGAGAAGGCCGGCTGAGCCGCCGATCGCGGGTTGATTGCCGGAGTCGGGGAACGGCACCCATTTGTAAAAGGCGCCGAGCTGGAAGTCGACTTCGCCGAAGCCGACGAGCGTACGGATGGCTTGATCTTCGGCGACGCTCGTGTCGAAGCGACCCAGCATGTTCATGCCGTCGTATCTGTTCAAGATGAATTGCGGCTCGAGGGTCACGCGGTAACGGCCGGGGGCCGCGATGTCACCCGTGTCCATCGTCGAGAAATAAGCGTTCGCGGTGGCGGGCAAGAGCAGGAAGGCGGAAAGCAAGTACTTCAACATCGGGTCGTTCCTCCATAAATCGGTCCAAATCTCTGGGATAGAACAATTCCCGTAACGCGGCAACAGGGCAAGCGGGCGGCCGTGTTTGACAAGGCGCCCTATTCTTGAGAGTTTTGATCGCGTGATCGATCCGCTGTTATCCCTTGCCATCATCACGCTCAATGAAGAAGCGAATATCGAACGGTGCATCCGTTCGGTTCCTTGGGCCGCCGACATCGTCGTTGTGGACAGCGGCAGCGTCGACCGCACAGTCGAGATCGCCGAACGTTTGGGCGCCCGGGTATTCCGCGAAAAATGGCGTGGCTACCGCGGCCAAAAAATCCGCGCGACGGAGCTCTGCCGCCACGATTGGGTACTTTCCCTGGACGCTGATGAGGCACTGTCTCCAGAGGCGGTGCACGAGCTCGAGGGGGTTTTCGCCGCGGGCAGGCTGGCTGGCGGCACGGTGGATGGCTTTGAGTTCCCGCGTCTTTCGCATCACATGGGGCGTTGGATCCGTCACGGTGGTTGGTATCCCGACTGGCAGTTGCGTTTGTTCCATCGCGGCCGCGCCCGTTGGAGCGCGGGGCACGTGCACGAACGGGTCGTAGCTCCCCGCACGGAACGGCTTCTCCATCCCATTCACCATTGGCCGTTTCGCGACCTCGCCGAGCAGGTCCGCACCAACAATGACTACTCGGGTCTGGGCGCGCGGGACCTTTTCGAGCGCGGGCGCGCGTTCAGCCTGGTCGCGCTCGTCTTCAAGCCATGGTCGAAATTCATCGAGACTTATTTGCTCAAGCGAGGCTTCTTGGATGGGCTTCCGGGCTTCATCATCTCGGTGGGCGCAGCCTATTCGGTCTTCCTCAAATTCGCCAAATTGCGCGAGATGGAAAAGCGGACCGTGAGTCGCGGCCGTTCGGAGCTATCGGCTGACGACGGCTCTGTTTCGACCTGAGCGTCTCGATTTGAAGCGCGCAGGCCCCGGGAGTTTCCCGCTCTTCGACGGCCGCATTCTCATTCGGGAACTCAGATTCCGGTCGGGCTTCACCGATCAATACGGGTAAATCGAACTCGCGTTTGGTCATCGGCTCGAGGGGGCCGGAGGTGTGCGTTTTGAGTCGTCCGGTTGTCGCCGTGCGGGCTTCGGCGTTCGTTCTCGCAGCTCTTTGCTCGTCGCTGCCCGCGAGAGCGGCCGAGGACGTTCCTTGCCGGTGTGAACCGGTGCGATGCAAGCCTTGCGAAGTCGCCCTCGAGCATCCGACGTTCTACACGGCCAAATGCGGGCCCAATCACGCGAAGGTCAAGTCTTGCGCGCGCGCGACGTGCGAACCCGTCTCCGATCAGAAGCGGTGCCTTGCCGGCCTGCAAAGCGATGGCGAGGGAAAGAGCGCGCCTGGGAAAGCTTCGGACGCGGTCCGCTTTGGCGGCGGCGCGCTCGCGGCCGAGCCCGTCGGCACGATCAGCGGCGTGGTGGGGAGCGCGAAGTTGATCCGGGTGAGCGGCGGGGTGGAGCCGGCTCACTTCGACAAGAAGGTCTTCGATGGGGACGCCGTCGAAACAGCCGCTGGCGGAAAAGTCCGCGTCGAGCTCAACGATCGAAGCGTCCTGACCATCGCACCGGACTCGCGCGTGGCGGTGGAAACCCGGGCGAGCGGTGACAGAGCCGGTCGCCGCAGGACGCTCCTGAATTTGATGTACGGCAGGGTCCGCGCGAAGGTGGATAAGGCGAACAAACGCGACGGCACGGGCAGTGCGTTTCAAGTCCGTACGAAATCGGCGGTGGCCGGCGTGCGCGGCACGGATTTCGTGACGAGCTTCGCGCTCGGCGAAGGGAGTTGGGTCACCGAGGTCAAGACGCTCGAGGGTCATGTCGAATTCGGAGGTGAGTCGCGCGCGGATCGCGCCGACGTGAGGGCGGGGGAGGCGGCGAGCTTCATCATCCATGCTCCACCGATGGTCGACGCCGCCCGGTTGCGTGGCTGCATCGATAACGGGATCTTGAGCGAAGTCCGCAAGATGGAAGCGGGCGAGATCGAAAGGCTCAAGCGCGCCACCGGTTTTCAGATTCTTGAAGGGAGAGACGCGTCCTTGCCGTCGTCCGATCTCGGGCGTTCGCCCGCTGGGCTGCAGTCCGACGTCGTCTGCAGCGAGCCGGAAGCCGATTTCAACTGGTGCTCGTTCACCTGCGAGGGCAATCCGGCTCGTCAATCGAGGTGCGACACGCGGCTGCCGGGAGTGCGCTGCGTGCGTCGCATCTGCAACGCCAACGGGCGTTGGGCGGAGCGCACGGTGTTGCCCAAAAGCGCTTGGAGCTCTTGCGATCCTAAGGGCGTGGTCGTCCGCCGCGATTGCGGTGCGGATTGACGTTCCATCCCTGTTTTAAACCACTTCCCCATTTCGAATTTCAGGCGTGCTGACAATTCAAGCACTTGAGGGAATGGGTTGCCCGACGAAGTCAGTCACATTCTTTTTGGGTATTATTTTCACTTGAAGGGTTGCATCTTCGTACACCCGGTTCTATAACCGTCCTCTGCTATTTTCGACCCTTATGGTGACTGTAGCTCAGCTGGTTAGAGCATCGGATTGTGATTCCGAGGGTCGCGGGTTCAAGTCCCGTCAGTCACCCCAATTTATTCTTTCATCCGAAATTTGGTTCTACGATTCTGCGGCGTGGCTCTTGGCTCGTCATTGAGCTCAGATCCCATCGGCGAACGTAAAGACGATGGAAACCTGCCGGCTGGCGTGATCTGAAAACGATGCGGCATTGCGCGCGACTCGCCGGCGCCGGTGAGCGCGGTCGCTGTTTCTAGAAGTGCGGGCGCGAGTTCCTGGACGCTTGGCGGGCCGGTGTTCGTCAGTTCGATCTAAGTCCTGACGGTATCTACGGAAATAATTTATGATCATCAAGAAAAGATGAGTGTTTCCCGAAACGAAGGATGGCGGACCAGGAGACGAAAAAGAACGTGATTTCGAAAGCTTTTCATTGGAGCGGCGAGAATTCGAGCGTGGCTTCGAGGATGCCTGATTGATCGTTTGGCGCCTTAAAACGGAACTCAGTGATGCGCAAGAGACCACGTTCAGAAAACATCGCACTCGCTTTCTGCTGCTTGGGGCTCGTCGCGGCGGGGTACTTGCTCTTGTTTCCCAAGCACTCGCCGCAAAAGAGAGAACAACCAGATGGCACCGACCATGCTCGGCCCTCGGAGTGGGACACCCGAATTGAAGGCGGAGTCGAGCAAACCCAAACCCAAACCCAAACCCAAACCCAAACCCAAACCCAAACCCTGCTCGGCGGCAGCCCCTCTAGAGACGATCGTGTTCACGCCGGCGAGAGCTCGCGGGCCGAGGCGATATTGAGAAGCAACGGACAACCCACGGCCGATCCGAGCCTCCGCGGAGAGATCGGAATTGAGGCGGATCCTGGAGGTCGTGACATCGATGAGACGCGGTTCGCGGAAAACGCGGATCTGCGGGCGGAAAAAATGGCCCCGGCCCTGGCCCCGCCTGACGATCCTCAGCCCATCGTTTCGACGGCAGAACGGCTCGGGCCGCCATCGGAGGAGAAAATGCGCTGGTTCTGGATTGGCTCCGGCTCGAACTACCAGTACTACCGGCAGTCTCTCCCCAGCGTCGAAGGACGAGTGACCTTCAACAACATCGGCGGCGGAACGGAAAGGTTCTCTCTCAACATGGTCGGTGGAGTGCCTCATCTGTACGGCTGGAGTGATTCAGGAGGCGTGCCGACCGATTTAGGATTGGGCGGCGTCGGCAGCCCTGCCCCGCTTCACATCAAAGCCAACGGCAATGTCGGCATAGGCACGGTTTCCCCTCAATCCCCGCTCCAAGTCCAGGGCTACATCCAGTTTGACACGACGGCGGGCGCCCCTCCCTCCAGTGACTGCGACGCCCCTGCGGAACATGGTCGGGTCATACTGGATACCAGCTCGGGGGCATCGAAACTTTACTATTGCGCCGCCGACGGTTGGCAGACGACAGCCCGCTTAGACTCGGCGGCCAGCCCTTATGCGATCCGCGTCCAGAGAGGGACCAATCTGGCCAATTCGGGCGGGTCGACCAATGCCATCGCTTTTGATTCGATCGCTTCCAACAATGGCTTTGCCTTCAATCCCGGGGATTCCAGCATAACCATCCCGAGCGGCGGCGCCGGCGTTTACGCCATGTCGACGGGCGTCCGGTTCCATGTCGCGGAAGTCGGCTGGGCCGGCGTATTCCTGAGCGTCAATGGGAGCCATGTGGCCGGCAACCAGTCCGACGCCTCTTTCATCCGAGACCTGGCTGCGACCACCGTCATCTATCTCTCGGCGGGCGACGTGGTGCGGTCTTACGTTTTCCAGGACAGCGCCGGCGTCTTGATAGCGGACGCCCGCAACCACTTGTCTCTGGTGCGCGTCAGCGGAAATCCCGGGGCGGTTTCCGCGACCCAAAATATCCGCCTTAACTCATTTTACTTGTCGGGCGATGGGGACAACGAGGGGTTGGCGGTGGATTCCGCTGGGAAAGTCGGCATCGGCACCGCATCGCCAAGCTACACGCTGCACGTTGCAGGCGACATCAACACGACAACTTGTTTCCGGATCGGCGCCACCACCGTCAGCGGGACTTGCGCTTCCGATGGGCGCTTGAAGGAAAATATCCGGGATTACACTCAAGGCCTTTCCGACCTTCTTAATGTCAGGCTCCACACGTACACGTTCAACGGGTTCGGCGAAATGCCGAAGACCGGAGAGGTTGCCGTCGGCGTGATCGCGCAGGAACTGGAGAAAACGAACCCCGAGCTCGTTAAAACTCGTCTCGTGAAGATGCGTCCCGGCGACAAAGGGAAAACCGGCATCAAGGTCGTCGATTACTCCAAGTTTTCTTACATGCTGATTAACGCCGTCAAAGAGCTTTACCAGAAATGGTTCGATGATCACGAAGAGCTGCAGAAACTAAAGCTCGAGAACGCCGCCATTAAACAAGAAAACGCGGCGATCAGAAATTACCTTTGCTCGAAAGACCCAAGCGCGGGCTTTTGCGAGTGAGGCTTCGGGAGTTTGGCGCCAAGGTGGCAAGCTGAAAAGCTTGTCACGCGGGGCCGTCTGAGCCCGATGATTGAGCTTGCTGTGAGAAGTATTTCGTGATCGGGTTTGTCTGCGCTTTGTCGCAAGCGGCTTTCGCCGCCGTTGAGTCGACACCCATCGCGGCCTATTCATGCGAAGGGAACGAAAAATGGATCATCCTCCCAACGCCCCAGGACGGCGGCTTCTCGTTCGAGCTTATCATCGGCAAAACCAGAGCGACCCGCGTGATGAATGGCACCTTGAGCGTCGGCCCGGTTCCTAGCTCGGGGCTCGTGCGCAACGAGTCCGGGAAAGCGATCGGGAGATTCCAAACCCATGGCGCTGAGATCACAGCGGAGATCGGCGATGCCGTCTTGCGCTGCAGCGAAGCGAGCCAGGCCCTCGCCGTGATGATCGGTCGACAAGCGCAACGGACGATGGCGGAGCGCAAGCGCTCCGCTGCGGGGCGGACCGAAGGCGTGTCCTGCGAGGCCGAATGCAAGATTTCCTGCGAGGATGTGGTCTTTGAAGAAAGTCCGGACAAATTTTCAACTCAGAAGTGCAAGGACTACGGCGGGGTTGGTGCGTACTCCGGCGGCAAGTTTTTGTGCAAGGCATGGCGCAGAGATGCGAGCCGAGTCTTTGGATACGGCCAGATGACTCATGAGGCGCAAAAAGCGGCGGCCGAACCCTGTCAGGCGCGCCCGGCGCCCTGCGGCCGACCCATGCACAAAGCTACGTCTGCAGCTAAAAAATCGCGGTTTCCGCGACGATCAGCGTTTCGGCCCCGGGGCGCCGATTCACCGTGGATCTTTTTTCTCTCCTTCATCGAAGCCGTTGGCGCTTCGGCACTCCCCTTTTATCCTCCAATCCCCGGCGGAACGCGTTCTTCAGACCAGTTTGATGCCGGTCGCCGCCCGTTCACTCGATCGCCTCACGCGCCGCCTCGAAACGTTCACCACCGAGATGGTCGAGCTGGCGGCGAATGACCCCAAAGAACAGCTCTATCGCCTCTCATTGGCGTTTTTTCGAGTCGATCGCCCCGCCGACGCTCAGTCGTGAAGCCACGATTCTTTGGACGCAATCGGTTTTCAATTTGTTCTGCGCGGCTGCGCCGGGGGGCGATCGAGCTCGGTGAGATCCGTGTAGCCGCCGATGAGCTCGTCGTTGATGAAGATCAGCGGCACCGCCGTCATGCCGGTGCGCTCTTTGAACTTCGCGTATTCCTCGGGTTTGTCGCCCATGAAGGCGCCGCCTTCGGGTGCGAACAGGCGACGTGGCAGGGGCAGTGGTTTTTCGCGTGGCGGCTCGATGATCACGAAGAGCCGCAGAAACTAAAGTTCGAGAACGCGGCGACCGAAAATCGCTTTTTTCTCAAAAGGCCCAAGCGTGGGCTTTTGCGAGAGAGCGGGGCTTCGTGGGGTCATGATCTTCGGGTCGGCGAGGACCTGTTCTCGATGCCCGAGCCGACTCGGAAAATCATACCTCAAGCGGTGGCTATGGGGAGCGCGCCGCCCGCCCGCGGCAAGTCCTTTCCGTCGCGCGCATACATTTTGAGCATTTCCTCCAAGAGAGCGCGGCTCTGGTCGTCGGTTCTCGTCCCGAGGCCGCGCAGGACTCCGGCGCGATTTTCCTCTCTCGATCCTTGATGGAGTTTCTTCTTGAAGTTGAAGCTTTCAACTTTCATCTTGAACCCGACGATCCCCTTTTGGAGCTGGTCGCCCGACAAATCTTCGGGGATGAAAAGTTCCCATCCGCTCGGCCAGCGTTCTTCCAAATGCGTCGCCAAGCCCCGGAGGCAATCGAGAAGGTCTTCGCGACCCTCGATCAGGTCGACTTCTCCCTCGGCGTGAACGGCCAGATAGTTCCATGTCGGCACATCGTTTTGCGCGTACCATTTCGGCGTGATGTACGCGTGCGGGCCGTGGAAAACGATCGTCGTGGGGTTGTTCGCGAAAAGTCGCCAGTGAGGGTTTGTTCTCGCGAGATGCCCCATGAGTTCGATGCGGCCATCGAGCATCTTCGCGGCTACCGGGAGGTGTGAGATGAACGGTTTCTGTTCCGACACCGTTATGACCGTCGCGAATGGGTTTTGCTCCATGAGGCGGAGCGCTTCACCTGGGTCGTGCGATGCGTATCGGGGCGGGTTGTACATGGGCCTCTCCTCTCAATATCCGCGGATCAGAGACGTGGAAAGCGCGGCGTCCCCGCTTTTTTTTCCGAATAGTCGCCCGCGTGGCGCGTTCGTGCCGGTGCGGGCGACTATTTGAGCAACGGATCGAGCTTGCCGGCGCGATCGAGTTCGGCGAGATCCGTGTAACCGCCGATGAGCTCGTCGTTGATGAAGATCTGCGGCACCGTCATCATGCCGGTGCGCTCTTTGAGTTTCGCGTATTCCTCGGGCTTGTCGTCCATGAAGGTCTCTTCGAAAGCGACGCCTTTTTGCGCGAACAGGTTCTTGGCGGCGACGCAGTAGGGGCAGCGGCTTTTCGTGTAGATGACGACTTTGGCCATAGGGGCTCCTTCGGCTGGTTTCGAGCGTGAACACGCTCATCATATCCTTGAAACGGCTTCGCGCCAACCGTCGCGCGCGCCGTGGAGCTTCGCGCGCACTTCGTCGAGCGATTCGAGCCGCTTGACGGCCTCGAAGAGATCCGTCGCTTCAGGGCGGGCGCGGGACACCGATTTCAAGAGCTGTTTGAGCCGGCAAACCGCGTACGTCTCCCCGCGATAGAGGGCGTTCGCGGCCGTGAACTCGCCCATCTCGCGGCACAATCCGGCCCAGTCGTACGCGGGGCGGCCGAAGCGGATCTCGAACGCGAGATCGGGACGCGCCATCAAGCCGCGGCCGATCATCACATCCCGGCACCCGCTGACCTCGCGGCAGCGGAGGTAATCGTCGATCGACCAGATCTCGCCGTTGGCGATCACCGGGATGGAGAGAGCCTCGCGGATCCGCGCGACGTATTCCCAGTGCGCCGGTGGGCGATAGCCTTCGTCGCGGGTGCGCGCGTGCACCGTGAGCCAGGCGGCTCCGGCCTCTTCCGCCGCGCGCGCGATTTCCAAGTGCAGGGATTTGTCCGCGAAGCCCAGGCGCACTTTCGCTGAAACAGTCGAATGCGCGGGTACCGCCGCGCGCACGGCTTTCGTTACACCGAAAACGCGGTTCGGGTCCCGCAAAAGGGCCGCGCCGCCGTCATGGCGATTCACGGTTTTGGCGGGGCATCCGAAGTTGAGATCGATGCCCGGCGCGCCGAGCGCCGTCAGGCGCGCGGCGTTCTCGGCCATGGGCTCGGGTTGGCCGCCGAGCAGCTGCACGAGCACGGGGACGCCCGCCGGCGTCGCGCTTCCGGAGCGGAGTTCGGGCGCGTCCTTGAAAAAAACGGAATCGGGCAAGAGCCGGTCGGTGACGCGGATGAACTCCGTGACGCAGAGGTCGATCCCGCCGAGCCTCGTCCATCGATCGCGAACCACGGAATCGACGACGCCTTCCATCGGCGCGAGCAGGATCTGGGGCGTCGCCGCGCGGTCGAGGATTCCGAACGCCGCCATCGCTCAGGCGCCCGCCATCTTGAGGATGTGCGCGAACTCCGTGCCTGTCACCGGTTGGACGGACAGGCGCTGGCCGCGCTGGAGGAGCGGCATCTTCGCCAGCGCTTTCTCCGCTCGCAACCGCGCCAGCGTCACACACGCCGCGAACTGTTTCTGGAAAGCGACCTCGACGCAAAACCAGATCGGCGCGTCGACGGTCGCTTTCGGTTCGAAATGCCCGCCCTCGGCGTCGAATTGCGTCGGGTCGGGAACGGCTTCGCCGCTCACGCGCGCCAGGCCGACGACGCCGGTGGGCTCGGCGCTGGAGTGGTAGAAGAGGATCTCGTCGCCGACCGACATCTCCCGCATCATGAAATTGCGCGCCTGGTAATTGCGCACGCCGGTCCACAAGGTTTTCCGGTCCCGTTTCAATTGCTCGAGCGAGTAGGACTCGGGCTCGGATTTCATCAGCCAATGACGTTTTATCATGGCGCAGGTATAGGAGATCAGGCCCCGTCTTGACAACCCCTTGGCCTGTTGAAAGCATGGAACCGTCCCAACCACTCGACAGCCCCGCAAGGAGGAAGCGCATGCATCACCCTGTCGCACAGGCCGCTTTGGCGTTGTTCGTTGCCGTCTCGGCCCTGCTGTTCGCCCCCGTGACGGCGCAAGCCGGTTTCGTTCTCGGCCCGAGCCTCTTGTACAACGAGACCAAGGTCGAAAACGGGGGGACGACGGGCAAAACCACCGTGACGGCCATCGATGTTCGCGCGGGTTATTTGTTCCCTCAGGGGCTGTTCCTTGGCGGGATCTACAACAACGAGACGGTCAAGTCCGGAGGCTTCGAGCAAAAAGGCGTCCATTACGGGCCGAGCGTGGGTTACGTGGCGAAGAGCTTCAATTTCATCGCGAGCTACCTCATGGCCGGCGAGCTGTCCTACTCGGGGGGGAGCAAGCGCATCGAGCCGACGGGCCCGCAGCTCGACGTCGGTTACGTCTTCGACGTCGGTTCGAACCTCTCCGTGGGGCCGCAGATCACCTGGCGTTCGCTCGAGTACGCCAAAGCCGAAGCGGGGGGAGTGAAGGTCGCCGACAAATACAAGGTCACCGAAATCCGCCCGATGGTCGCGTTGCTGTTCGTGTTCTGAACGTTCGCGCCGCCGATGTTTCTCCCGAGGCCCTCGTCCCAAGGAGCCCTATGCAAGGCCGGCTGGCTCTGATTACCGGCGCGACCTCCGGAATCGGCGAGGCCACGGCTCTGCGCCTCGCCGAGGAGGGTTGCGACCTCGTCCTGACCGGGCGCCGGAGCGGCCGGCTGTCGGCTTTGAAGGCGCGGCTCGACGCCATGTTCGCCGGCAAAGTCGGCGTGGACGCCCTCGCGTTCGACGTCGCCGATCGCGCGGCCGTCGGAGCGGCCCTCGAGCGGCTCGGACCGCGCGCCGAACGCATAGACATCCTGGTCAACAACGCCGGCCTCGCGCTCGGCACCGAGGTCGCGCAATCCGGGGACCCCGAGGATTGGGACCGGGTGATCGACACCAACGTCAAAGGCCTGATGTACGTGACCCGGGCGCTTTTGCCGGCGATGATCCGGCGGAACCGGGGCGACATCATCAATCTCGGATCCGTCGCCGGTCGTTGGAGCTACAGGGGCGGAGCGGTGTACTGCGCGTCGAAGGCCGCCGTGCGCGCGATCACCGAAGGCCTGAGGCTCGATCTCGTCGGAACGCCGCTGCGGGTGACCAACATAGCGCCCGGCATGGTCGAAACGGAATTTTCCGACGTGCGGTACCGTGGCGACGCGCAAAAAGCGAAAGACGTCTACGCGGGCATGACTCCGCTCTCCGCGCGTGATATCGCTGACACGATTGCGTGGTGCCTGAGCCGTCCGCCGCACGTGAACGTGCAGGAGTTGATCGTTTTCCCCACGGACCAGCCGGCCGTCGGCCACGTCCACCGCCGATCCTGACATCCCTCATCCCGTTCCCCGAAAGAGCCGAGCCAAAAGGAGTCGAGCCAGATGAAATTCCGTACCGAACGCGACAGCATGGGAGAGATCCAGGTTCCAGCGGACCGTTACTGGGGCGCGCAGACCCAGCGCTCGCTCGAGCATTTCAAGATCGGCGGCGACCGGTTCCCGCGGGAAATGATCCGCGCGCTCGGTATCCTCAAAAAAAGCGCCGCGCTCGCCAACCGCGCGCTCGGGCTCCTGCCGGAGGACAAAGCCAAGATGATCGTGGCCGCGGCCGACGAGGTGATCGAAGGCGGGCTCGACGAGCATTTCCCGCTCGTGGTGTGGCAGACGGGCAGCGGCACGCAGACCAACATGAACGCCAACGAGGTCATCGCCAACCGCGCGCTCGAGATGATGGGCCGGGAGCTCGCCGGCAAGGGCATCCACCCGAACGATGACGTCAACAAGGCGCAGTCCTCGAACGACACGTTCCCGACGGCCATGCACATCGCCGTGGCCGAACGGGTCGCTCGCCATCTGCTGCCGAGCCTCAGGGAGCTCGCCGCCGCGCTCGACAAAAAGGCCGTCGAGTTCCGCGACATCGTCAAGATCGGCCGCACCCACTTGATGGACGCGACCCCGCTCACGCTCGGTCAGGAGTTCTCGGGCTACGTCGCGCAGCTGCGCGCGGCCGAAAAGCGCATCGAAAACCAAATGCCGCAGATTTACGAGCTCGCTCTCGGCGGCACGGCCGTCGGCACGGGGCTGAACACGCACCCTTCGTTCGCCGAAAAGGCCGCCGCGGCGATCGCCGCCGAGACGAAGCTGCCTTTCAGGAGCGCGCCGAACAAGTTCGCCGCGCTCGCCGCGCACGACGCGCTCGTGGACCTCTCGGGCTCTCTCAAGGCTCTCGCGTGCGCGCTCATGAAGATCGCCAACGACATCCGCTTGCTCGGCAGCGGTCCGCGTTCCGGCATCGGCGAGTTGAACCTGCCTGCCAACGAGCCGGGCAGCTCGATCATGCCGGGCAAGGTGAACCCGACTCAAAGCGAGGCGATGACCATGGTCTGCGCGCAGGTGATCGGCAACGACGTCGCCGTGGCCGTCGGCGGGGCCACAGGCCATTTCGAGCTCAACGTCTTCAAGCCGTTGATCGTGCACAACGTGCTCGGGTCGATCCGCTTGATGGGCGACGCCATGGACAGTTTCGCGCGCCATTGCGTCGAAGGCATCGAGGCCAATCGCGACCGCATCCGGGAGCACCTGAACAATTCGCTGATGCTGGTGACGGCGCTCAATCCGCACATCGGTTACGACAACGCCGCGAAAGTGGCGAAATACGCGCACGAGAACAACACCACCTTGAAGGCCGCGGCCGCCCAATTGGGGCTGCTCGACGAGAAGAAATTCGACGAGTTCGTGCGGCCCGAGGACATGATCGGCCCGCTCAAAGCGTAGGAGGGCGATTCGAAGATGATCAAAGGCGAGGAACTTTTCGCGGATTCCAAGCTCGAGTGGATGCGGGATGAGAACGTCCGGCCATACGTCTTCGTGCGCCCGGAGAACCGCATCCTCGAGCCCGGACGGTTGCACCGGCGTCTCGACTGGTTCCCGCACCCGGTGATCTACAAAAACCCCCTCGAGATGGATCAAGTCGCGTTCGCCGATCGGATCCTGCACTTGGAGACCAAGGCGTTCGGTCCGAGCGGCATGGCGATGCCTCGTTGGGTGTTTTACGATTGCGCCGTGGTGCCGGGGTTCGTGGCCGGCTTCGCCGCGCGCACGAGCGCGCTGCCTGATGACGTCAAGGCCGCGCTCGGCGCAGATGGCTCCGTCGAGTGGACGCCGCTGTCGCTGTTCATCATCATTCCGACGATGTCGCGCGACGGGGAGTGGGTGGCGCACAACCTGTGTTCGGTGAACTCGATCCTCCCCAAGGTGCGCCAGTACTACGGCATCGGTTTCATCTCGAAGGCTTTCGGGCTGTGGTACGCCAACGTGCGCGCGTGCTGCGGGATGACCCAGTGGACGAGCCCGTCGGTGAAACTGCATTCGAACTACGGGGATTTCGAGGTCCTCACGGCGTACACGCCTGTGCACTCGTACGCGCGCACGGTGACCTACCGACTGATCGTCGACGCCGAGAGCTGGCAGGGTTTTTTCACGAAACAAGACCGCAAAGGATTCCACGACCGCTACGCTCCGGCTGGTTTCGATGTCAACCGGGTCGATGACGATTCGCTGATCGCCTTTCAACGGCGCCTGGAAGCTGACGAGGGCCCGTTCTTCCTGGATCCGAAGGAGGCGCGCCTCAAAGCCTTGGACGCCCCCCTCAAAATCTATCGACTCAAGTGAGAGGGCTTCCGCATGCCTATCCGGGCGTCGAACTTCGGGGTGGCCGCCGCTTTGGCGCCGGCCGCGGGGCCCGGGATCTTGGTCCTGGGGCGTCAGTGTCCTTTCTCTCCCGCCTTCGCCCGCGTTTCCGGTCGTTCGCCGCCCGGTCTCGGCAACCGCGCTTCATCGGTCGCGCTTTAGAAAACGTGTTTGGACGACCGTATTTTGATAATGGAACTCAGCGGTAAGCGAATCTTTGATAGCCGGGTCTGACTCCCCTCTGATAGTCTTGAAATCTATGACAGACAATCCGAACGAACTTCCGGCGGTCGCCCGCAACATCAATCTTCCGTGCAAAAAGTGCGGCGTTGACCGATTCTTCGTCGTCGTGGCGCATACCACGGCCACAAGCGCGAAAGTGAAATGCGAGGTTTGCGGCGCAACCAAGACTTACAGGCTTCCGGCCGCTAAAAAAACGCGCGCGTCAACGGACGCCAAAAGGACCGTCAGAAAGACCGCTCCCAAAAAGCCTGACCACTCGGCGCTTTGGAACGAGCTCAAGGAGCAGATCGGCACGGACAACGTCGCGACCTACGACATGAAGAAGAAATACCCGATGGCTGCGGCCATCGAGCATCCCAAATTCGGCCTTGGGTTCGTCACCAACAGTTTTCACGACAAAATCGAAGTCGCTTTTCTGGAAGGCGGCCGCTTTCTCGTCCACAACCGCACCTGAACGCGGCCAGCGGAATCGACCCGCCTAAGGAATTCCCGTGGAGCTGACCGGCCTTCTCGCAGCGCTCGCCATCGGACTCGGAGTGGGCATCATCAGCTCCATTCTCGGCTTGGGCGGCGGCATCGTCATCGTGCCTCTCCTGCCGCTCGCGGCGAGCCTCACCCCCCGAGAGACGATCGGTACGAGCTTGCTCACGGTTTTTTTTGTCACCAGCGTCAACGCGTTCCTGTTCCATCGCCGTGGTCTCGTCTCCTGGAGCGCGGGGGCCGTCATCGGCGTCGCGGCGGGGTTCGGCTCGTACGCGGCGGCCAAAGGGACGGGGTCCGTGCCCGTTTTCGCCCTGCACGCGGGGATGGCTCTCGCTCTCGCTCTCATCGCTGTGTTCACGTTGGCGCCGAGGCTTGTTGGCGGCATCCAATTGCCGAACCGGTCCGAGCGACAGCGCCGGTTCTCGAGCGCCGCGATCGGGCTTCTCAGTGGGGTGATCTCCGGCTTCACCGGGATCGGCGGGGGCGTGTTGATCACGCCGCTCCTTGATCGGCTCAAGACGATCGAGCCGCGCAAAGTGGTGCCGACGGCCAATGCCGCCATCGTGTTCACGTCCCTCGCCGGGGCGTTCGCCCTTGTCAAGGCGCAATCGGCCGTTCCGCCCCAGGGGGGGGAGAGCGCGAGCTTGGGGCTCGTGCGTTTCGATCTCGCGATTGCCTTGTTTTTGGGCGCTCAATTGACATCGCCCTTCGGGCGCCGTTATCAAAGTCGCCTCGAACCGCGCAAACGCGATTGGCTCATCGGCGCGCTTTTGGTAGCGTTGACCGTTCGAGCCGTCATCGCCGCCCGGGCGTCCCTCTGAAGTTGGGGACCTGGCCCGAAGTTATCGTTGAAGGTACCGACAACGATGCCGTGCCAGTGAAGGAGCCCGCCCGTGTCGCGCTGGACCCAAGGTCTGAACCCCGAGCAAGCCGAAGCCGTGCTGCACACGCGCGGCCCGTTGCTGATTCTCGCCGGAGCGGGGTCGGGCAAGACCACGGTCCTCGTCTCGCGCACGGGCCATATCTTGGAAAGCGGCGAGGCGAAAGCGAACGAGCTTTGCGTACTCACGTTCACCAACAAAGCCGCGCGCGAGCTCAAGCACCGCGTGGGTCACAAGCTCGGGGCGCGCGCCGCGGGTCTGTGGACGGGGACGTTCCATTCGTTCGGCCTCCAAGTGCTGCGCCGATTCCACAAGGAGGCCGGCCTGCCTTCGCACTTCGGCGTCGTCGACCAGAGCGACGCCGACGGGATCCTGAAGGAGTTGCTCGCCAACGTCAAAAACAGCGCGAAAGAGTCTTTCAAAACCGATAAGATCCTCGCGCTCATGAACGCTTGGCGCGAGACAGGCCGCAAGAAGGCGCAGAACCCGTCCGATGAGTACGAGATCATGGCCGAAGTGCTGATGCCGAAATACCTGAAGCGGCTCGAGACCCTCGGCGTCGTCGATTTCGAGGGGCTTCTGCTCAAGCCGATCGAGCTTTTCAAGGCGCATCCCGAAATCCTCACCCGCCTGCAGGAGAGCTACCGGCACGTGATGGTCGATGAGTTCCAGGACACCAACCGCACGCAGTTCCGCCTCGTGCAGGCGCTGGTGATGAACCACGGCAACGTCGCCGTGGTCGGCGACGACGATCAATCGATCTACGGCTGGCGGGGCGCGTGCGTGAGCAATATCCTCGATTTTCCCAAGAGCTTCGCCGGTTGTCGCGTGATCCGGCTCGAGCGCAACTACCGTTCGACACCGGCGATCCTGGGGCTGGCCAACAACATCATAGAAAAGAACACCGCGCGGCACGGCAAGGTCCTCAAAGCCGATCCGAAGGCCGACGCGGGCGCGAAACCCGAGCTTTTCGTTTACGACAACGACGACATCGAGATCGAGGAGGTCGTTTCGCACGTTCGGTATTTCCATGACCAGGGCGTCCCTCACGACCAGATCGCGGTGTTGTACCGCTCGAACGGGCAGGGGGGGCTCCTGGAGGGCGCGCTCCGCCAGAACGGCATCCCGTACTCGATCACCGGCGGCACGGGGTTCTTCGATCGCAAGGAGACAAAGGATGTGCTCGCGTACCTGCGCTGCGCGCTCAACCCCAACGAGGTCGCGTTCCGCAGGATCTTGAACACGCCCCCGCGGGGCATTGGCGAAGGGACCGTCGAGAAGCTCGAGGCTCGCGCCTCCGCCGCTCCGGCGCCCGCGCCTGGCAAAGGAAAGAGCAAGAACCTCGCGTTCATCGCGGCCGCCCGCGACTGGCGCGAGGCCGGCGTGCCGGAGAAGATCGGGGAGAGCATCGACGCGCTTTTTGCGACGCTCGCCGGATTGCCTGATGAGTTGCTCGCGCCGGCGGAACTCAGCGCCGGTGCGCGCCTGGCACGGTTCCTCGAACGCATCGGTTATCGCGACCACTTGCGAACGATCGTCAAAGACGATCAAGCGCTTTCCAAACGGTGGATGGCCATGGAAATCCTCGGTCGCATCCTCGATGGGTTCGTCGAGCGGGGCGGCGCCACGCGCGAGAGCCTGCGCGGATTCGTCGACACCATGGAGCTGCGCGACCCCGGGGAGGATCTCGATCGGGACAAGGCGCCTAAGGTGCAACTCCTCACCCTGCACGCGTGCAAGGGCCTCGAGTTCCGCGCCGTGGTCTTGATGGGGCTCGAGGAGGATCTGCTGCCGCACCGGACTTTGGGTGGGGATGTCGCCGAAGAGCGTCGGCTTTTTTACGTCGGCGTCACGCGCGCGCGCGAGCGTCTGATTCTCACGCGCGCGCGCGCCCGCAAACGGTTCGGGCGGCTTGCGCCCGTGACGCCTTCGCGTTTTCTCGAAGATATCCGGCCGGATCTCCTGGAGTTTTTTGAGAGCGGCTTTCGCCCAGTGGGCGAGGAACAACGTAAATCGCTTTTGTCCGATCTCTTCAAGAAACTCGAGTCCGACATCGCCAGTCAGAAGGTCGAGCGCTGACAAGGTCCTGACCTAATATTTGTGGCGAAACAGGGGATTTCGGCTAACCTGAGAAAAACAAACTGCCGCCAGGGAGGGTTTGGGTGCGCAGGGATTTTTTGAAGAGCGTGCTCGCGGGTACGGCTGCGTGGATCGCGGCGCCCCGAGAAGCGATCGGGCGCGAGACCGCGCTGCGCGGCCCGTCGCCGGGCCCGGAGAACCCGGATTTCATCCCGATCTTGCAAGGCGCCACCACCCCCACGACCGCGCAGTTCAGTCTGCTCGTGCTCGACGACCCTCGCATCCGCCTCGAGATCGCTTACGTAGACGGCTCTCCGGCTTTTCCCTCGATCCGTCTTTCCCATGCCCGCCACGACGGATCGCGCTGGATCGCGATCCGCGCGAAGGTCACGGGGCTCGAGCCTGGCAGAGACGCCGTCCTCCGGGTGTTCGATGCGGGCGGGAAACTCCTCGATAGCCGTGTTTTCGCGACGTTGAAAGACGTCGCGCCCGCGGCTTTGCGGTTCGTGGTCGCCTCATGCATGAACGACGCCATGATTGATGACGCCAAATCGATGTGGGAGGCGCTCGAAACGGCCCGTCCGGATTACTTGTTCCTGACCGGCGACAGCGTTTACGTGGACAGCGGCCCATGGTCGATCATCGACGGCAAGCGGATCTGGCGGCGGTACGTGGAAACGCGGATGGCTCTCGGGTTATACCGCTGGAAGAGGCTCGTGCCCACGATCGTGACTTGGGACGATCATGATTTCGGCAAGAACGACAAGGACTCCCGCTGGGGGATGAAGGACGTGTCACGCGCTGTTTTCGACGCCATGTACGCGCAGGACGCGACCGACGACGGGCTGGTTTCCGAAGGGCCCGGGATCGCGCGCGGCGTTTCGGTTTACGGGCACAGGTTCCTGCTCACCGACGGGCGTTCGTTCCGTTCGGGGCGTTGGGCGCGGGAGAAAAACGAGACGTTCTGGGGAGTCGAGCAGGACCGTTGGATGGACGACGTTTTGCGGTCGAGCGATCAGCCGCTCTGGCTCATGAACGGGACGCAGTTCTTCGGCGGGTACCGCGGCGGCTTGACATGGAGTTTCGAGGGGAACCACGCCCACCGGTTCCGCGATTTCATCGACCGCATGCGGAGAATCGAGGCGCCGGTGATCTTGTGTTCCGGCGACGTGCATTTCAGCGAAGTTCAGGAGATCGAACCGGAAATTTTCGGTTACGGGACCTACGAGATCACCTCGAGCGCCATGCACTCGTTCACGCGCTCCCTGCCCGAAGGGAGCGCGCGCCGGATGGCGGCCACCAACTTCTACAACTTCTGCCTGATCGAGGCGACCGCCGCCGGGCGCGAGGTCGGGTTCGACGTGACGTGCGTCGGAGCGGGCGGCCGCGAGCATTTCAAACTCCGGGACCTGGTCGTCGGTCGGCGATAATCAGCGTGGGAAAGGCGTTGCCGCTCGCGCCGTTTTCAGTCGTCGGCCTTTGAACCGCCGAGGCAGGGCGGCGAGGCGACTTCGACGGCCTCATTCATCTCCGCCCATTCGTCCGGGGTGTGCAGCCGTTGCGTGAGCGCGTGCACGCCGCTTTTGAGCTCGGATTCGAGAGCCTCGTGCACGAGCCGCGCCCGTTGAACGCGCGACTTCCCTTCGAACGCGGTCGAAACCAGGACCAGGCGGAAATGCGTTTCCGAGCCTTTCGGCACCGAGTGCAGATGGCTTTCGTTGACCAAATCGAGGAACGTCGGCTGGAAGGCGGCGGTGAGGCTTCGGTGGATGCGTTCGGCCATCGTCATAAGGGGAGCCGGGCCTTCATAGATCTTCGAGTTGGCGACGGAGATCGTCGAGGAGTTGTTTCGTGCGCTTCTTGAATTCGGCTTCTTCGGCTTTTTTCGCGGGCGCGACCCCAGGAGCCTCGGCCGCCGGCGACAGAGTGATCGCGTCCCATTCATTGAGCGCGGATTCGAGGTCGTGCAGGGTACGGTCGAGGGCTAGGCGCGAGCGGGGCCTCTCCTTGGCCGGGGGCGCGTTCGGATCCGTTTGAGGTTCGGTGTCCCGGCTCATCGGTCGTGCGTCCGGACGTTCATCGCTCATCATGGGACGGAATTCTGCAGGTCGTTCTGGGTGTTTGACAAGCCAAAAGCGCTTCGGACAGAATGGCGACTCTTTGAGCAAAACGACGAGGTGAGAATGGCCGAAGAAATCATCTACACGATGAAAGGCGTTGGCAAAGTCTATCCGCCCAACCGCTATGTCCTGAAGAACATCTACCTCTCGTATTTTTACGGCGCGAAGATCGGCGTGCTGGGCCTCAACGGCTCTGGTAAATCAAGTTTGTTGAAGATCATGGCGGGCGTCGACCAGGACTTCCTCGGCGAGGCGTTCCCGGCGCGCGACTTCAAGGTCGGCTACCTCGAGCAGGAGCCTCAACTCGATCCCGGGAAGACCGTCAAAGAGAACGTCATGGACGGCCTGGGCGAGATCAACCGGTTGTTGATCGAGTTCAACAAGATCAACGAGAAGTTCAACGAGGAGATGACGCCCGAGGAGATGGAAAAGCTCATCGAGCGCCAAGCGAAGGTTCAGGAGAAGATCGAGGCGATGAACGGCTGGGAGGTCGACCAGAAGGTCGAACAGGCGATGGACGCCCTCCGTTGCCCGCCCGGCGATTCCGCGGTCGAGCACCTCTCCGGCGGCGAAAAGCGCCGGGTGGCGCTCTGCCGCCTCCTGTTGTCGAATCCCGACATCTTGTTGCTCGACGAGCCGACCAACCATCTCGACGCCGAATCGGTCGGGTGGCTCGAGCGCTACCTGCACGATTTCCCCGGAACGGTCATCGCGGTCACCCACGATCGTTATTTCCTCGACAACGTGGCCGGTTGGATCCTCGAGCTCGACCGCGGCGAAGGCATCCCATGGAAAGGCAACTACTCCTCTTGGCTCGAGCAAAAAGAGCGTCGCCAGGTTCAGGAAGCCAAAGAGGACGCCAAGCGCAACAGAACGCTCGAGCGCGAACTCGAATGGGTGCGCATGAGCCCCCGCGCGCGCCAGGGAAAGTCCAAGGCGCGCCTGTCCGCGTACGAGAACCTCCTCAAGGAGCCGACGCCCGAAAAGCTCCAGGAACTGCAGATCTACGTCCCGCCGGGCCCACGGCTCGGCGACGTCGTCATCGAGGCGAAAGGCGTTTCGAAAGCCTACGGCGACAAGCTGCTCGTGGATGACATGAGTTTCACGATCCCCAGGGCGGGCATCGTCGGAGTCATCGGCCCGAACGGCGCCGGCAAGTCGACGCTCTTCCGCATGGTCACGGGCAAGGAACGGCCCGACAGCGGTGAACTCGTCGTCGGCGGCACGGTGAAACTCGCGTACGTCGATCAGAGCCGCGACGTATTGAACCCCGACAAAACGGTTTGGGAGGAGATCTCGGGCGGCAACGAGACGATCCAGGTCGGCAACAAAGAGATGAACAGCCGCGCCTACGTCTCGCGTTTCAATTTCTCGGGCGACACGCAACAAAAGAAAGTGGGCGTGCTCTCGGGCGGGGAACGCAACCGGGTGCATCTCGCGAAAGTCCTGCAGTCGGGCGGCAACGTCCTGCTCCTGGATGAGCCGACAAATGATCTCGATGTCAACACGATGCGCGCGCTCGAGGAGGCGTTGCTCGAGTTCGGCGGCTGCGCGATCGTGATTTCGCACGACCGTTGGTTTCTCGACCGCATCTGCACGCACATCCTGGCGTTCGAGGGCGACAGCCGGGTGGCGTTTTTTTCCGGAAACTTCACTGAATACGAGGAAGACCGCAAAAAGCGTCTCGGCGTCGACGCGCTGACGCCACGTCGGATCAAATATCGCCGCCTCCAGTAAGCCCGTCAGCGGGCCTTCTGGGCTCCTGCGCCGCCCAGGCAGTGGCGGCCCAAGCGTTCGGTGAGTTCGACCAATTGCTGGAAACGCGCGGCCCAGCGGTGGCGGTCGCGCTCGTCTTCGCCCGCGTGGGCGTCGGGATGGAGCTTCAGGGCGAGCTTGCGGTACGCCGCTTTCAGCTCGAATTCCGTGTAATCATCGGTGAGCGGCCGGCCCTCGCGCCGGAAGAATTCCAGCGCGGCATGGTCTTCGGCGTCCAGAGCGTGCGTCGTGCGCGGCCCTTCGTCGGTCGCCGGCCGCGCCCCCGTCGCCGCCTTCCCGGGTCTCGGGTCCTCGTGCGCGGCGGTTTTCGGGTACGAACGGGCGGTTTTCGCGGCGCCCATCGATTTGGCGCCGAACTTCGCGCTCAGCCACAGATCCAGTCGCTCTCGCGCGGAGGTGGCGGGGGAGGGAAAAAGCTCTCGCGCGGCGGCGGCGGGCTCGAGGCCGAGTTCGGCCAGCAGTTCCGCGCGGACGTCCGCGCGCAGGTCCTTTCGGAGTTCTTCCGCCAGAACATCCATGAAATTCGATTGGAAACCCGGTCGTCCGCCCGCTTTGGCCGTCATGCTCGCCCTTTCGGCTCATAAGGGGACGGCCTGCACGGACCAGCGGCCGGCAAAGGTCCAGGCGTGAAACTTCTTGTCCGTGGGTGGGGTTGGCTGCCAAGATCGTCGCCTCCAGTGCAATGGTTTCACCTTTTACTAGCTTTCCTGAGCCTGTTCGCCTTCGGCCTGGCCGACAACGCGCGCGGGCCGGTGTTCCCGGACCTGCTTCGGGATTTCGGCGTGAACGATTCGGCCGGCGCGCTTTTTTTCTTCACGACCTCGCTGTTCGGCTTGGGCAATGCGCTCCTTTCGCGGTTCTGGCTGCCTCGTTGGGGAGCGTACCTGAGCGTGCGCGTTTATCTGGCGACGCAGGCATCGGGCCTGGTCGCCATGGGCCTCGCGTCCCATTACGTCGGGGTCCTGGCGGGGGCGGCGCTGTTCGGGATCGCGACGGGCGGCCTCGGTGTCGCGCAGAACGTCCTGGTCGGCCGCGCTTCGGAGGGCGCGGGGCGCCGACGGGCCTACTCCTTCTTGCATTGCATGTACGGAGCGTCGTCGTTGGCGGCGCCCATGATCGTCTCGGCGTTTTACGCGGCCGGCGTCCACTGGCAGCAGGTCCTGCTCTGGTTGTCGGTCCCGTCCTTCGCGTGCTGCGGACTGACGTGGTTCCGCCGAGCGCTGCCGGGGGACCGTCGTGGCCGAGCGGTCTCCGCCGGCGTCGGCGCCGACCGGGCGGTGATGCTCGCCTTCGCTCTGGCTTTCGGCCTTTACGTCATGAGCGAGATCTTGGTGGCGACACGCATCGTGCTGCTCGGCCGGCGCGAGTACGGTCTCGACGCCGTTGCGGCCAACGGCCACCTCACCCTGTTTTTCGCCCTGCTCTTCGCCGGGCGATTGCTGTTCGTTTTCGCGCCCGCGATGTGGCCGCCGCTCACAGTGATTCGGGCGAGCGGCTGGCTGTCGCTGGCGGCGTTCATCGCCGGCCTATGTTTGGGGCCTGACTGGCTCGCGTGGACGGGGCTTGCGATGGCGCCGTTCTTCCCGGCGGCGATGGCCCACTTGCAGGAGACGTTCGGCGCCCGCGCCGACGGGGCCATGGGGTGGGCGTTCACCTGCTCCAGCCTCCTCACGATGCTCATGCACCAGGGCGTTGGCTCGGCCGGCGATGCGATCGGCCTGTGGGGGGCCATGTGGGCGGGGCCGTTGGCCCTGCTCGCGTTGGCTTCGCTGCTGAGTTTCGGCCCCCTTGGGCGGCGCGTGTTTTCGGCGACCCGCTCCTAGGGAGAACCTGCGTTTTAAGCCATTTCCCCTAGGGAAAACCGCGCGTTTCCGGCGACCCGATCGCGCGCGCCACGCGTTTTCCCCAGGGGAAAACGCCGCTTTTCCTAGGGGAAAAACGGAAAATTCGCGCCTTCCGCCTATTTTTCGTTGGACAACGGTTTTTGCCTGGTTATCATGCAATCAACTGCTTTTCGGCAGAGGGTTCACAAAAATCATTGATCCCCTTCGCGGAGATCAATTCGGAGGAGAAGACATGGCGAAGAAGAAGGCGACCAAGAAGTCGGCGAAGAAGGCCACGAAAAAGACAGCGACGAAAGCAGCGACGAAAAAAACGGCGACCAAAAAAGCCGCTACGAAAAAAACCGCGAAAGCGGCGGGCCCCAAGAAAAAGCGCACGTTGAACCCGGCTCTCAAGGCCCCGTACACGCCCAGCGCGCAACTCGCTGAAATCGTCGGCTCCAGCCCGCTCCCGCGCCAAGAAGTCGTCTCCAAGCTCTGGAAGTACATCAAGAAAAACGGCCTCCAAGACAAACAGACCATCAACGCCGACGAGAAACTGAAGCCGATCTTCGGCAACAAGAAGTCGGTCACGATGTTCGAGATGCAAAAGCACGTTTCGAAGCACCTCACGAAGGCCTGATCGCTTTCCGTGGGTCGTCGGATCCGAAAAGCCATCGCGTGACCCGCGGTGGCTTTTTTGTTATTGTTTTCCGGCAACGAACTCGATCCCGCGAGGCCTCTCCCCATGACCACCAAGACCAGAGAAGAAATCAAATTGATGGAGCGGGTTTGCAAGCTCGCCGCGCAGACGCTGTACCATACGGCCAAATTCGTTCGGCCCGGGGTCACCACCGACGAGCTCGACAGGGTCGCCCATGATTTCACGCTCTCCAATGACGCCCGCTCCGCGCCGCTCGGCTACCACGGGTTCCCAAAATCGATTTGCACCAGCATCAACGATGTGGTTTGCCACGGCGTGCCCGGGCCCCAGCCGCTCAAAGAGGGCGATATCGTCAACATCGACATCACATGCGTCAAGGACGGCTTCCACGGCGACACGTCGGCCACGTTTTTCGTCGGCCGGGTCTCCGACAAGGCCCGTCAGGTCACCGAGGTCGCCAAAGCGGCGATGGAGAAGGGGATCGAGGCGGTCGCGCCATCCGGGACCGTCGGCGACGTCGGTTTCGCCATAGAGAAGTTCGTCACCCGCAAGGGATTCCACGTCGTGCGCGAGATCGGCGGGCACGGCATCGGGCGCGATTTCCACGAGGACCCGTTCGTTCCGAGCTTCGGCAAAAAAGGCAAAGGCGATCGCCTGCTGCCATGGGGCACGATCACCGTCGAGCCGATGATCAACGAAACGGCCGCGCCGATCATCGAGATGCCCATCGCGAATTCCTCGATCAAGTGGTACGTCACCAGCGATCGTTCTCTTTCGGCGCAGTTCGAGCACACCGTCCTCATCACCGATGCGGGCCACGAGATCCTAACGATCTATTGAGTCGCCGACCCGACCTCTCCCAGGGGGCGTGCGGGCCTTAAATTCTCGAAAACGGGGGGCGTGGCTTGACCGGGACGGTGCCCGCCCTTACCCTGTGGCCTCTCCACTCAGTTGAGCCTCATGGAGCGCGCGCCTCGGTAGGCGCTTCGCGACGAAGGTTAATGACAGGACAGTGATTCAAGAAGTGATTCAGACAGTGACAGAGGTGAGGATGACGACAGTGACCGCAATCGACCCGAAAAAATCCCATTCCCCCGTGTCCGCCGGGACCGGCGCCGACTATCGCGTCTGCCGCGAGGCCATGGAGGACCCGAAGGCCTTCAAAGAGCTCGCGCGTTGGGGTCGCGAGGAGATCGCGCTCGCCGAAACCGAGATGCCCGGTCTGATGGCTTTGCGCGAGCAGTACGGCCCGAAGCAGCCGCTCAAGGGCGCGCGCATCGTCGGCTGCCTGCACATGACGATCCAGACCGCCGTGCTCATCGAAACCCTCGTCCATCTCGGCGCCAAAGTCCGCTGGTCGTCGTGCAATATTTTTTCGACGCAGGATCACGCCGCCGTCGCGATCGCGGCCGCCGGCGTCCCGGTGTTCGCCTGGAAGGGCGAGACCGAGGCCGAGTACCTTTGGTGCATCGAACGGACGCTCGATTGGGGCGGCGAAGGCTTCAATATGATCCTCGACGACGGCGGTGACGCCACCAACGTCGTCCATGAGGAGCGTTTCGCGCATCTGCTCAAGGACCTCATCGGCATCTCGGAAGAGACGACCACCGGAGTGCACAATCTCGAGAAGATGCACAAAGACGGACGGCTGAAAGTGCCGGCCATCAACGTCAACGACTCGGTCACCAAGTCCAAATTCGACAACATCTACGGTTGCCGCGAATCGCTCGCCGACGGCATCAAGCGGGCCACCGACGTGATGATCGCCGGCAAAGTCGTGGTCGTCGCCGGTTACGGCGACGTCGGCAAGGGCTGCGCGCACAGCATGCGCTCGTACGGCGCCCGCGTGCTCGTGACCGAGATCGACCCGATCTGCGCCCTGCAGGCGTCGATGGAGGGCTTCGAGGTCGTCACGATGGACCAAGCGGCGGGGATCGCCGACATCTTCGTCACCGCCACCGGGTGCTGCGACATCATCACCGACAAGCATTTCATGAAGATGAAAAATCGGGCCATCGTCTGCAACATCGGTCATTTTGACATCGAGATCGACATGGCTTGGCTCGGCAAGAACAGCCGGGTCCGCGAAGTGAAGCCGCAGGTCGACGTGCACGAGCTCCAAAACGGCAACGAGGTCATCGTCCTAGCGAAAGGCCGTTTGGTGAACCTCGGTTGCGCCACGGGCCACCCGTCGTTCGTCATGTCGACGAGCTTCACCAACCAGGTTCTGGCGCAAATCGAATTGTTCACGAATCGCGCGAAGTACCGGGACGTCGGGGTGTATCGGTTGCCGAAAGAGCTCGACGAAATGGTCGCGCGGCTGCACCTTGGCAAGCTTGGCGTGAATCTCACCGAGCTCACCGACAAGCAGGCCGGTTACCTCGGGCTGCCCAAGACGGGCCCATTCAAACCGGCGATGTATCGTTATTGACGTCGTGACGGAGCGCGCTTGGGGTCGCGCCCGAAGCACTGTCCGGCGCATGCCCGGCAACGGAGGGTCCTATGAGGCCGATTCGATTCTTCGCTTCAGCGCCCGTGTTGGCGGCGTTCGTTTTGATGGCGCCTGTCCCCAAGGTGGGCGCGCAAACCGAGAATCCAGATGTCCGCGCCCCTCGGCTCAAAGAGGGGCGGATGTTCACCGTCACGGTGGTTCCCGCCGCCAAGGAACTCAAAGTTTTCGTCGTTGGGCACGAGCAAGCGCGCTTCAAGGTCGATGACCTCGGCTTTCATGCCTTCATACGCTCGGGCGGGAAAATGAAGCTCGTGACGTCCACGAAAAGGGACGATCACTTCGTGATTCAAGCGCAACCGTCGTCCGGGTCCGAGCTGAAGGTGAAGCTCGACTTCGAAGGCAAATCCGAGGAACACGACATCCAGCTCAAGTGAGGCTCCGGGCAAGCCTTAATGCGGCCGCTCGGAAGCGGCGTTCGAAGGCAACGCTCGAGGGCGGGGATCGCCGGTTTTCGGGTCGACCCGTCGGGCGAACGCGTCAGCGGCGACGGATTTAGCGGCGACGGGCTCAGTCGGCGCGACCAGGAACGGGATCGATCGCTCTCTTGCCGGAGTCAGCGGCGTTTTTGTCCGGGCAAAGCGGGGTCGCATTCCCGCGGCAGCAGTCGGCTGCGGAGTTGAACGTGAACGCGTTGGCGTTGGCGAACGCTTGCAAGTCTTCCGCTGTCTTGGCGAAGACGTCGGGCCGGCCGCGCATCGGTTTGCGGATTTTCTCCATGTCGCAGGCTGGCTGGGTCGAGGGGTCCCATCGGCGGATGTCGGTGGATGCGCCGCGGTTGCTGAAACGAACGGATCCGCAACGCTCGTTTTCGGATGAATACCATCGCGCCGATGCGATGCCGCCGTCGGCTCCAGGCTTGAACTCGAACCGCTGCCCTCGGCTCTCTTCGGACTTGCCTTCCATCGTCACTTCGCCGTCGACTCCGCAAGCGATTTTCCACCGCTGGCTTGGCGCGATCTGGGAGTGAAGGTCCATCAACATCGCGCAGGCGTCGGGAAACTGTTTGATATGCTCGAAGCGTTCGGCATCGGTGAGAGCGAAGAGGAACGCGTCGGTCATGGGCGTCCGGGTCGTGACGACCTGGCAGAGGCCATCGACTTGCCGCCAGTCGGCGTACGGGCTGTTGCGCTGTTGGCCGCAACCGTTGTCGCCCGTGTAGTGCAGGATCTCGAGGCCCGTCGTGAAGGGGGCGGCCACGGCTTTGCCGATGGTCGCCACCGTCGCGCCCAGCGCCCGGGCGACCATCCCGAGCTTTCCGGCGCCGTCGGCTGAAAGTTTCGCGAGCGCGGCGCGCCCCGCGCGCAGGACTTTGCCGGTGACGCTGTTGTCGGCTCCGGGCACGTTCGTGAAAGGCGCGAGTGGGTGCGCGTGCAAGTCGGGCAGACGTTGCCTGGCGAGGCTTTTCACGTCGTCCGGTGAGAGGCGGGTCTTGGCTCTGAGGGATCCGGCGCGCAAGTCGTAGGCGGCTCCTTGGATGGAAAGGCCTCGCAAGGTCACCGCGCGGCGGGCCATCGTCGCTTCGAGGATCGCTTCGATCGCTTTGGGCGGGTAGCCTTTGTTTTTGAGATAACTCGCCATGCGCTCCGTGGAGTTCGCGGAGTTGATCGCCTCGACGTCGATGGCCGCTTGCGCGAGTTCCTTGGCGAACCGGTCCCCATGGAGGCGGGCCGCTTCTTTGACTTTGAGCTCGTCGATGACGTCGTAGAGGCGCATGTCGTCGGGCAGGCCGGCGCCCGCGTTCAAAGTGTTGCCGGCGATCCGTTGGTACGAGTCGCCGAGTTCCGCGAGGCTTCTGGCGGCGCGGATGTTTTCCGTCTCCCATTTGAGCGCGCTGAGCGCTTCCGCGCGGCGAGCCTCGTTGGAGACGTAGTCGGGCCAATTCGGCCCGTTGAGCTCTTGCTCGAACCGTTGGAGCCCGGACAACACGCGTTCGCGGACCTGAGCCGGATCGACCTTGATTTTCGAAGCGTCAACGCCGCCAGCTTTGCTTTGGGCCAACCGGTCGATCATTTCGAAGCGCATGCGGTTCGCTTCTTTGGCGTATTCGCCGCGAAGCGCGTCGAGGTCGCGGGCGAAGAGCTCTTTGTCGATCCCGCAGCCCGAAGGGGCGGCCGCCCGCGCGTCGGCCGCGACCATCCGCAGGGCGATATCCGACGCGCTCCGTGGCTCGGTGTTCGAGGAGATCAGGCATTTCATCGTTTCCGGGCGCCGTTTCAATACGGCGAGGGCGCCGCCCAGGGACGCGCCGATCGCGCCGCCGATCGCGCCGCCGATCGCGCCCCGCCGCAGGGCCGCGCATTGTTCGAACGTCAGCGCCGCGCACTCCAGCGTATCCCGCAGTTCATCGACCATGGCTTGGATACGCTTGGGGTCGCGCGGGCATTGGCGCTGCCCGGGCATCTCCGCGCGGGCCTCGATGGCGAGCAGGCTGATGAGGGCGAAAGCGACGGTTTTTCTCATCGCCAGGCCTCGATGGAGCCACATTTGGGCGAGCTCGATTTGCGTGCCGCGAACTTCTTCTCGAGGACGGCGCCCGCGCATTCGCCGATCCGCGTGAATTCCCGGATTTCCTCGAGCTCCGGTTGCGCTTGGGCGGCGGCGGGCGCGCGCGCCTTGCTCCGCCGCGGCGTTTGGCCTTGTGCTTTCCCGTCGGCCGGAGACTTGAGATCGGCCCTGCATTTTTTCGCCGCGGCGACGGCTTCTCGTTCGCAGGCCTCTTTTTTCAAGTCGAAGCAGGCGCGCGCGTAATGCGCGTCCTGGCAGAGGAGGCTGGCAAAAGTCGCATCCGTTTTCGCGTCCCATCCGCCATGGGCCGAGCCAGGGCCGAGGAGCGCGGCCGGCAAGAGCATCCAAAGGCATTCGAGGAACCGACGGTTCGCTTTTCGTTTCATTCGCTTCGCCTCAACAAGGGACGTATCGGAAGATTCCGGTTTCGCTTTACACGGCGCCCGCGGCTCGTGGTCCGCGTCTCGATCCGGGACGGGAATCAGCTCTCGGGCCCGGTTCGCGGAGTCTTGAGATGGCTGAGGTAGAATGAGAACTCCGCGATGCTCTCCCTGATGTCATCGACCGCGCGGTGCGTGTTTTTTTTGTCGAATTTCACGCCCATTTTCGCCTGCAGGACGATCTTCCACGACGTCACGTCGAGCATGCGGTAGTGCAAGCGCGCGGCGAGGCGCGGGAAGTATTTCGCGATGAACAGGCGGTCTTGGAAGATCGAGTTCCCGGCGAGGACGACGGGTTCTCGGCCGAAGCGTCGGTCGACGATGGCGAGCAGTTCCTCCTCGACCTTCCCGGGCGGCGTGCCGTCGGGCACTTGGGCGGTCAAGCCGGAGTCCCCGTGATGCTTCTTGTTCCAGTCGTCCATCCGGTCCAGGTATTCCCGCGGCTGGCGGATCACGGCGTGGTAGTCCTCCAACGGTTTCAGATCCCAGTCGGTCACGATCGCGCCGACTTCGATAGGCACTTCCTTGTTGACGTCGAGGCCGGTCATTTCCATGTCGAGCCAGAGCAGTTTGTCCATGTCACCGACTTTAGCGAAGGAATCACTCCGTCTCAAACTGAGAATAGCCGGGAGCGGCGGGCCGGACATAGGTCCAGTATCGGCTTTGGACGATTCAGGATTCCCGAAAAATATTCGATAAGACGGGCATGAGAGGCCGTCAGATCGTTCTCGTTCTTCTGGGCGCGCTCGCGTTCGGGGGCGAGGCCCATTCGGTGACCGTGGATTCGCCGCTCTCGAGCGAGTTGGCGCTCGAGTCGCAATACCGCGCTCTCGGGCGGGGCGGCTGCTTCGGAACGCCTTACTTGCCGATGGGGTCGCCGCTGATGCTTGGCGCGATGTACGACCCGATGGTCAACTGTTTCCCCGGTCTCACCCTTGACCCATGGATGATGTCGGGCGGCGCCGACGGCCGCTATTACCCGGGTTACCCCTGGGTCCCCCAGGACCCCGCGTATCCATCTGCGGGCGCGTCCCCTTATTATTATCACTCGCGCCGTTACAAGGATGACGAGCCCTCGTCGTCATCGAACTATCCGTACTCGTATCACTCTTACTCCCTTTCCCGATCGCCATCGGGCAAGGTTTCATCCTGGGATTCCGTGGTCAACAAAGGCAAGTCCCCTGGCGAGAGAGCGTCAGCGCCCGAGGCGCCGAGCGCGCCCAGCCAGGCGACCGCGGGCTCAGGCGCCGATGCCGCGGACGCGCCGCTCGTCATCGAACCGGTGAGCCCGCGCGATTCGAGCTTGGTTTACCCCTCGGGCGCCTTGCCGCCGGCTTTGCACGCCACCGCCGAGCGCGCGGCACGGGCCGTGAAACAGCCGGCCGTCGACTCCGCCGCGCCACCAGCGCCTTTGGTCATCGGTAGCACGGCCGCGGGCGGGCGCAGCGATCAGGCGATCAGCTCCAAACCTGACCACGGGCCTGCGGACAGGCGGTTCGTGAACGGGCAGAGCCCGGCATTGGCCGTGGGCCCATCCGCCTCGATCGGGTCGCCTGCGAGCGAAGAGGTCGGAGGACGAAAACCAATGCCTCCGATTTCGCCGGTGACCGGTCAGCTCCTTGTGCCTGTACCGAAAGTCGCGCGGAAACCGGTCCCTCCGACGGTTCCATCGGCGGTCCCATCGATGATCCAGGAGGCTCCGCCGACCGGGGGCGGTGTTCGCGTGGAGGAGGCGATGGCCGGCGCCGCGGCCTGCGTGGCTTGCAAAGACGTGGAAGCGCCCGGGATCGACATCGACGTTTACGAGAGCCTCATCGAATCGCTTTCCAACTCGAACACGGCAGTGGCAGGGGCGCGTAAATTCATGGCGACCCTTTACCAAACCTGCGAGGCGCTCTCGAAACCCTTGCCCCTCGGTTACAAGATGAGCGGTTCGCGCTCGCCGCCCGACGACGTCCAAAGCCACAAGGAAAACCCGAACAAGTACTTCACGCCGAAAAAAGCGGTTGAAACGCATCACTACCTCGCGGCCTCCTACGACGGCGAGGTCTGCCGGGACATGCGCAAAACGCTGCCGGTGTTCCATCCCGGCGGCAAGGCCGGCATCCGTTATTCCGACGGCGCGTTGACGGTGAACCCGTTCAACGACCGACCCGAGCGCAGGAACCTCACGACGATGGATTGCTCGGGTTTCATCTCCGGCGCCATGGCGGCGGCGGGCCTGAAGATGCGCAAGGGCCCCAATCCGCAGAACGCGTACCAACTCGGCACGGGCGAACTGATCGGCTTGGGATCGAACGAGAACGATTGCATGAAGCCCGCGCGTTTCGACGGGAACGGTTCGATCCAGGCCGGTGACGTGATGGTGCTGCGCCAGCCGCATTCGAAGAACGGGTACGGGCACGCGATGATGTTCGAGAGCGCTGGCCCCGACCCGTTCGCGCTCGCCGCCGTCACGTCCGCGACCCAGTGCAATGACCAACACATCGATCCCGGCAAATGGGATTTCAAGGTCATCCACAGTTCGTCCATGGGCGGGCGCATGGGGGTCTCGCGGATGACAGCGCAGAACATCCTCGCCGACAGCAGCTCCTTATTGAAACTCTGGGTGATGGACTTGGCGATCCAGGCCTGCGAGGCCAAGTTCGCTTCGCGGGGCGCGGATGCCGTCGTGACCTATCCGCTCAAAAACGGCCGCAAGCATCGCGGCATCGCGGTCGTCCGCCACGTCGGTGCCGCGGTTCCGGCATGCGTGGAGGACAAACCGGTGCGCCTTATCGGCGAAAAGTGCGTGAAAGACTGCAAGGAGTTGAAACGATGAGACGCCTGGCGATTCTCGCGATCCTGACTTTCGCCGCGCCCCTGGCCATGGCCGAGGACGGCTTGGCTCCCGACTTCTCGCGGGTCTCGTGCCCGGGGGACAGGGAGCTCGCGCGCGAGTTGATCGAGCTGCAGGTCGCCGGCGTGCGCGTGCCGGGGCGCAAAGACGCGTGCGTCGCGCAGAGCCGCTTCCCGCACGTGCTCGCGCTTCCGCCCCCGGTGGGTGAGGCGGTCGAGGGCCTGGGCGTGAAATACGTCTCCGAGACGAAGCCCTTCGAGATCCGCTCGATCCGTCGGGACGGCAAGGGCCGCCTCGAGATCGGCTTCGTCTACAACGTCGTGACCGACGGTAAAGTCACGCCCGTCGAGGACATCCTCATCGCGCGCCGCTACGACGGATATGGGAAAAAATATTTCGGTTGCGGAGCCGCGCTCGTTTGGCCCCAACACCAAGTCATCAAGCGTTCGTGTCACACGCCTTGAATGTGGCGGACGCCGCCCTCCGGTTCCGGGCCTGACCGCGCCAACCGCTGAACCGTTTCGATGAGATCCTGGACAGCGACCGGTTTGGCGATGTGCAGGTCGTAACCGGCTTCGAGCGCGCGTCGCGCGTCCTTGTCCGCGGCGTAGGCGGTGAGTGCCGCCGCTGGCGTGCGGCCGCCGCCGCGCCGCTGTTCGATTTCTCGGATCTGCTTCATGAGCTCGTAGCCGTCCACTTCGGGGAGCCCGATGTCGCTCAGGATGACGTCGAAAACCCCTTTGCGGAAAATCGCCAACGCCTCCGGCGCGGCTGATGCCGTCCGCACCGCGGCGCCCGCTTTGACGAGGATCCGTTCGAGCAGGGCGCGCACGTCGGGGGAGTCGTCGACGAGCAGGATATCGAGGTCGGTGAGCGCGCGTTCGTCGACGGCCCAGTCCGGCCGCGCGGTTTTTGCGTCGTGGAACGGGCGTTGAACCTGTTTCGGCTCGGGCTGCGGGGCCGTTTCGGTGGCGGGGAGGAAGACCGTGAACATCGCGCCCTGGTTGCGCCCTCCGCTTTCGGCGTGCACGTAACCGCCGTGGAGCTCGATCAGGTAGCGAACGAGAGCGAGGCCGATGCCCAGGCCGCCGTGATGCCGGTTGACGCCGCTTTCTTCTTGGCGGAAGCGGTCGAACACGTAGGGCAGGAAGCGCGGCTCGATCCCTTGGCCGGTGTCTTTCACTTGAATCGTCACCCCGCCGGCGGCAGCGGAGACGACGACGTCGATGCGTCCACCGGCGGGCGTGAATTTGACGGCGTTGTTCAGCAGGTTCCAGAGGACTTGGTGGAGGCGGTCGGGGTCGACGGCGATGAACGGCGCGTCTCCGGCTACTCTCCGTTCGAGCGCGATGTTCTTCGCTTTGGCCGCCGGCCACACGCTTTCGACGGCGAGTGAGACCGCGTCCTCGATCCTCAGCGACTTCAGCTGCAGAGCGAGTTTCCCGCTCACGATCCGCGAAATATCGAGGAGCTCGTTGATGAGCTCGATCTGCACCTTCGCGTTGCGCTCGACCGTGCGCAGGATCGAATCGAACTCGGCCGGCGAGTGTTTCTCGCCGCGGAGGATCTCGACCCAACCGAGGATCACGTTCATCGGGGTGCGGAGTTCGTGCGACACGGTGGCGAGGAACTCGTCCTTGGCGCGGTTGGCGGCTTGGATGTCGCGGAACAGGCGCAGATTCTCGATGGCGAGCGTCGCCCGGCGGCCGATGTCGAGCGCGAATTGGAAATCGCTTTCATCGAACGGCTTCGATTCCGGGCAACGGCCGAAAAACAGCATGCCGAGGCCTTTTTCCCTGGTGCTCAGCGGGATGCCGATAATCGATCCGGGACCGATGCGCTTCAGGCAGGCTCGGCGCTCGGGCGGCTCGACGGAGTCGATCATGGCCTCTGAGACTCGCGGCAGGAAGAGCGTTTCTCGGTCGCGGATCAGGTCTCCCACCGGGTCGGACGAGTCCGCGCCGAATGGCTGCACCGCGGGATCGTCCTGCAAGAAGATTGGCGTGAGGTCGGGGTCTCGGTGCAGGCCGGAGATCCGCCGCGGCCTGCCGTCTTCGTCCATGAGATCCACCGACATCCAGTCGGCGAAACCAGGGACGAGTGAGCTCGCGAATCGCGCGGCCATGCGCTCGCTCTCGAGCGAGCCGTGCAACACCGTGGTGGCGGCGAGCAAGAGCTGGGCGCGGGCCTCGGCACGGCGGGTTTCGGTGAGGTCCGAGATCAGGGTCACCACGCCCTTGACTCGGCTGCGGGGCCCGAAGTCGGGAATGAAGCGGGCGTCGCAAGCGAGGATGTCGCCGCGGGGGAGTTTGAACTCGCATTCGATCTGCGCTGAGCGCCCTTGGATCGCGTCCCGCAGGCCCGGCTCGATTTGCGCGAAATTCCGTTCCCCAAGGACTTCGCGAGCCGGTCGGCCGAGCGCGGTCCGTCCCTCCGCCGCGAACCAATCGTCGAACATGCGGTTGACGAACTGGAGCTTGCCGTTCGGGTCGACGTAACCGACGACAGCTGGCAGGGTGTCGGTCACCAGGCGCAGTTGGCGCTCCGATTTCCCGAGCCGGTCGGACTGGCGGGTGTTCGACCAGAACAGCCGGGTGAGCAGCGCCGTCAGGGCCAGCCCGAACAGCAGGATCGCCGGCGGAAGCAGTGCGTCCCCGCGTTTCTGGAAACCGTCGAGCGAGTAGATGCGCAGTTGGAGCACTTGGCCGCCGACCGGCAAGGCGATCGCGCGTGAGCGGAGGAAAGTCGCGCTTTCATCCCCGGTCCGCGGGATGCCGTCGCGATCGAAGAGGGCTTGGGAGGGGTGGGGATCCCCGGTATCCAGGAAAATCTCGTAGTCGACGCTTCGAGTGTCCGTGATCAGGCTGATGTCGGAGTTGATCTCGTTGAACAGATCGTGCGCGCGGAAAGGCGCGTAGACGAATCCGATGAGCGCCGCTTGCCTCTCCGCCGGCGTCGCGATCGGTAGTCCGAGTTTGAAGATCGGCGTGTAGATGAGGAACCCGGGTTGGGGGTCGACATTCGTTTCCTGCGCGAGCGTCACCAGGTCTGTCATGCGCGCCTGACCGCTTTCGATCGCCGCGTCCATCGCCGCGCGGCGCGCGGGTTCGCTGTACATATCGAAGCCGATCGCGCGTTCGTTGCGCCAATCGCGCGGCTCCAGGAGCGTGATCGGCACATACAAGTCCCGCTTCCCCTCCGGCCAGATCTTGAACGACCTCTCGCCCGGTCGCGAGCGCAGCCGCGCGGTTGCGCGGCCCATGTCGTGTTCGCGGATGGCCTGCGCGAACCCGAGACCCTGCGCGCCGGGGTAGCGGTCGTCGAGGCGCAAACTCTCGACGTACGTGTGCCATTGGCCAGGCGAGATCGACTCGTTCAGGTAAAAGACCGAACGCGTCTGCTCGAGCATGCTCCGGTAGGCGCTCATGCGGTCGGAGATCGCGTCGGCGACGGTGTTGCCGACCCGTTCGAAGCGCTCCCAGTCCCTGAGGTCGGCGTTGAGGCGGGCGTGATGCCAGGTGAGCAACGTCAGGCCGAGGGCGGTGATGAAAGCGGCGATCGTCGGGAAAACTCGTTTCACGCCTCGAGTATGGAAACTTCGCGTGCCTCTTGGCCATGGATTTCGCGTATCGGTGGAACCTTTTTGAAAACTACACATCGTCGTTTTCCGCGAGGCGGCGCTCGTTCGGTACCCCGGTCGTGGAAGGTCTTTTTCGTTGAATCTAGGTGTTTTTTCATCTAACTTCCAGCCTTCGCTGAACATTCTCTCGCCGAATTCGCGCCCGTAGCTCAGCTGGATAGAGTGGCAGCCTCCGAAGCTGCAGGTCGCACGTTCGAATCGTGCCGGGCGCGCCATTTTTCATTTCAGCCGTTTTCACCAGCATGGCGAACGATTTTGCAGTTCATATCGCGCAGTTAAGCGTTTCAAACGGGGCTCGAAAGCTTCTTGTTTGAAGCTCTCTTTCGCTCTTGGGGCGAAATGCGGCTCTCAAGCGTCACTGGAAAAGTTGGCTCATGACGTTCAGCAGCCCGTAGCTCATCGCCGTGGCCTTTTCGTTTTCCGAACAAACTCGAGTTTTGTCGCCGTTAGAACCAATGTTCGCATATTCCGTGCATGACTGGGAATTGGCGGGCTTCCTGTACTGCGAGTTCCAAATGATCCTAGTCGCTTCGTTCTGGATGAACTCGGCTTGGCTTTTGGACAGCGATTTCGCCCTTGGTTTTTTTCGATTCTCCTGGAACAGAAGTTTGAATACGGGCTTATCCCCTTCGCTTAAAAGAAGGTACTTATGGTGCTTTGTGCCGTCCTCGAACGACACTTCCGCCAAAGTCTTGTTTTTGTTTTGAGCGAAAGCCGAGCCGCCGAAGATCAAAATAAAAGCGATGGTTGGAATTCTCATTGGACACCTCTGGCCGGCGTCGCTGGCTTTGAAGCGTCGTTCCCGCCGTTGTTTCCGTTGGAAGACGCGGAAGACAATGAAACTTTCAGCCCGCAGGATTTGAATTTCGGCGACTCTCCTTCGCATCCGATGGCTTTTCGTAAATTTGGGTTGGCTCCGTAAATCCCGCCAACGCGAAGGGAGTTCTCAGGGTGGACGCCCCTGCACGACACGGTGCGGGCGTGGTTGCTCGCATCGTCGAATATGCAGAAGTCTTCCATTGACGACATCAGCGCCTGTTTTCGCTTGTCTTGTGGGAGTTTGGAGATCTGGTTCGCGAGAACCTCTGAGGAAATGTAATCGGCGATCGCCTCGTCCGTTTGATGTTTTTGCATGTTGATGGATCTATTGTCTCCGTAGCAGGCGACAAGTTCTCGGTATTCCGGGGTTAGATCGTGGCCGTTTATCTTGCTCGCTTGCGGCCCGATCTTATGGCCGGCCTCATGGGCTATCACGGTCAAAAAAGCATAAGGGTTTTTATCAAGTGAATGGATGAACGCAGGCATCATGTTGATTCTCTCCGCGTTGTTGAACTCTCCTCTGCTTATGGATGGCATGTAGTTCGCGTTGAGGGTCGTAAAGAAAGACAAAGACGGGTCGCTGAAGGTCGCGAATACATCGTCGCCGAATATCTTGAAGGGAGCGGTTTTGTCTTCATCGAGGATCATCATGCCTTTTTCGGCTCTCTTGTAGGCAGACTCGGGCGGCTTTTCCATCCACAATAATTTCAAGCGATCATACCCATCCAGGATTTTCCCTCTTTTCGCTGGATCCTTCACGAATTGAGACACGATCCCCTGGATGCCCGCCCGGGCTTCTTGAAACATTCGAGTCGCGATCTTCCGCTTGCTGTCGCTGTAGAACGAGTCGATGACGGAATCGACGGTGGTTTTCGTTTTATTGATGTCGTCCGCAAGCTGTTCGAAAACTTTATTGCCTGCGTTCTCGATCACCGAAGAGAGTTCGGAACAGTAGTCGGACGCGATGTTTCGCGGGGCCTGGAGGCGCTCTCGCAACTTGTCGATTTCGGACTTCTCCGGGGTCTGCGAGGCGGGCGCCGGAGCTGAAAGCGGCGAATCTTCAGGGTTTAGGAGTAAATTCTCCCTAACGAATTTTTCGGCTTGAGCTTTGTATTGCGGGGTCCCTTCCATCCTAAACAAATTCACGGCTTGCCTTTTTATCTGAACAAAATTTTCACACGCCTTCGCCGCTTGCCGATGCTCGCCCGAGGCGGGTCTTGATTTTAACGATTTGCATTTCTGAGCGATGTGATTGCTGACGAACGTGGGGATGTCTTTGGCGTACAGACCCGTGCTCAATTCCCGATATTTCCTCTGGAAAGCATCGTACTTTCGAACGGTTTCCCTGAGTTGTTTGACGTCACTCATGCCGTCGTATCGGATGGTTTTGAATTCCTTGACTTCCTTGGCGCACCACTCGACGGAACGGTAGAGGTTTTTGGCGTTGTCGCCACCGGACGTGAAGCCGCCGCCTTCGCGTTTGAGGTTTTTCCAAGCTTTTGGATCAACCGGATCTTTCAAATCGAGCCCCGCCTTTTTGAGTCTGGACCTCAAAGCGTCGTCAAAATCCTTGAAACCCATCTTTTTCGCGGTTTTGTCCCTTGCTTCCCTGATCGGTTGAGCAAGCTCTTGAGGAAGGCTTTTCGAGCGACCTTGGTATTTTGGTTTTCCATCCGTTCCCATGCAGGAGGCCCCGAAGAGGTCGTCGCAAATTTTGTCCTGGCCCTCTTTCGCTGATTCCGCAGACATCGTGAATTGGCATGTGAAGCAGGATGCGTCGGCCCCGGGGGGAGCCTTCATTTTTTCTTGGGCTTCGTCGCGCGTTTCGGCGGCTTGCTTGGGTGCAGCGTCCTTGGCGAAGGCCGGAATTGTAAAAAATAAAACCGATGCGATCGTCTTTAGAACCATGATTAAAGTGTCGAGCAAAAGCCCCCTGTCGACAATGACCTCATCCGAAAACAGGCCCAAATCGCCGGGACTCTCGAGGGGGCCGACAAGCCTCGTTTTTTAATCTGTCCAAAGCGACGAAAATCCGCGAAAACGCGGTTCGAGCCGGCGACCCCCGTCCCGGCCCTTGGGCCGGCATGGGAGAAAGCTCTCGCATCGGCCGCGTGCTCTCGAGCGTGAAGGCCCCGCCGCTGGCGGGGATCGCGTGAGCGTTCACGTCCTCGCAACCGGCTTGTAACGCCTCGGGAGCGTTGATATGAGTAGGACGGTTGAATCGTCATCTTGCGGAGGGGCAATATGGGAGCGGAGAGTCTCGGCGCCGTCGTGTTCGCTGCCATCATCGGATTCGCTTTGGGCGTGTTCTGGTCCCGGGGCCGTTGGGCGGTGGAAGCGGCGCGCGCGGCCCATCTCGAGGCCCAGGTCGAAGCCGAGGGCGCCCGTGCACGGGGCGAACTCGCCCGGCAGAAAGAAACCTACGAGCGGCTGATCGACGACATGAAGCTCACCGAGGAGAGGCTTCGTTCGAGCTTCACGGCGGTCGCGACGAGCGTGCTCGACAAGAACACCGAGCGGTTCAAGGAGAGCGCGGAAAAGGATCTGCGCCAGATCAAGACGGAAGGCGCGGCCGACCTCGATTCGCGCGTGAAGGTTTTCGAGACGGCCGTGGAGGAACTCAAAACTCGTTTGCGGGAAGCCAACGAGAAGATCTCGAACTTCGAGAAAGAGCGCATCGACACCTACGCCCGCCTCGAGCAGCGGATGCGGCAGATGCACGAGCAGGAGCAGAGGTTGCTCAGTGAAACCGACCGCCTCAAGTCGGCGCTGACGACGTCGCATTCGGTGCGCGGCCGTTGGGGCGAGCTCGTGCTGCGCAACATCCTCGCTTCCAGCGAGCTGATGAGCCACATCGACTACGAGGAACAGGTCGGCGTTGGCGACGATCGCAAACCCGATTTCATCGTCAACCTGCCGCACGCGGGCCAGAAGCTCGTCATCGACGCGAAGACCTCGCTCTACGAGAGTTACATGGAGGGGGAGACGGCGAAGACCGAGGCGGAGCGGCGCGAGATGCACCTCGAATTCGCCCGGAAGTGCCGCAAACGCGTGATGGATCTCGCGTCGAAAGAGTACCAGAAGAACGTCTCCGACTCGGTGCCTTACGTCGTGATGTTCGTGCCCGGCGAAGCCGCGATCCGCGCCGCGTTCGACGCCGATCCGGGCCTGTTCCAATTCGCCATGGACAAGGGCGTGTTCATCACGAGCCCGGTCACGATCATCCCCCTCCTCATGCTCGTCGCCAACGGCTGGCAGCAGTTCAAGATGTCGACGCAGGCGCGCGAGCTTTCGGTCGCCGTGGAGGAGGTCGGTCGCCGCCTCGACACGTTCGTCAGCCGTCTCGGCAAGGTGCAAAAGGGTCTCGACGCCGCGACCCGCGCTTGGAACGAGGCGATCGACAAGTCATGGAATGGTCAGCAAAGCGTGGTGCGGTCGCTTGAGCGCGCAAGGGAGTTGGGCGGGCAGATCCCGGGACTGAGCGAGCTCGAGGCGTTGTCGGTCGCGCCGAGCGAGACGGGGCTCGCGCATCCAGAGAAACTGCTGCGCGAGGCGACGGGAGCCGTCGTCGAGACGGTGGTTGGAGGTTTGGAGGGAGAGGTCGACTCGATCGACGCGCAGGTCGCGGCGGCGGCTCTGGCGGTCGCCGCCTCGGACAAGCCGAGGCGTTCCAGGAAATCCAGAGCCTCCGCCGAGGACGGAACGTCCCGGGAGTGACTCGCGTCTTTTCGCGCCTGCGAGCCGGGGCCGCCCCGTTCAGTCGAACGCTTCGGCGTGGATGAACGACTTGTCGAAACCGTTCTCCTCGATGAGTTTGCGTTTGCAGTCCTTGATCATCTGCCCGTTGCCGCAGATGTAAAACGTGGTCGGCACGTTCTTGAAGTCGAAGTCGTCCAGGTGATCCTGCAGGTAACCGCGCTTTCCCGTCCACCCTTCGGGCGGTCGCGAGAGCACGTATTCGTACCTGAAGTCCTTGAGGCGCCCGACGAGGGCGTCGAGCTCCTCCCGGTAATAGATGTCGCCCTCGAAGCGGAGGCCGAAGAGCATCCGGTACCTGAAGCCCGGGTATTTCTCGGCGAGCGATTCGAGGTAACAGACGTGCTGCGAGACACCCGATCCCGTATTGAAAAAGACGATCTGTTCGGTCGGCGGCTCTTGGAAAAAGAGGCGGCCGAACGGCCCGGTGAAGTCGAGCGTCTCGCCGCCTTCGAGCGCCCAGACGAATCTCGTCGCGAGGCCGTTTTCGACCGCTTTGAAAAGCAGGCGGAAGCCGTTTTCGCGGCGGTCGTCGGAGGCGATCGAGTAAGCGCGCAAAGCCGGTTTTCCCGCGTCGACCGGAACGTGGAGCATCACGAATTGGCCCGCGCGGAATTTGAACGCCGCCGGGTCCCGAGTTTCGATGAACAGCTCGCGGATTTGCGGTGTGTGGTCGATGATCTTCGCGACTCGCATGGAGAGATGCTTTTTCGGCTTGGGTCCCGCGCCGGCCGGCGCTTGCGGCGCCTCGCTCACGACGCGCTCCCGTGGACGCCCGGCGCCGACCGAAACGCCTCGCCGCCGCAGAGGGCGGGGTCGGGGACAGCGCCGGGGAAACCGCCGGGGAAACCGCCGGGGAAACCGTAGACTCGGACCATGAAGAGAGCCCCCCTTTTTTTGGGATGCGGGGATCCTGGCAGACGCCTCCGCGTTTGTCATCGTCGCATTTCGCGTTCGGTCGGTGCGCCGCTCTTGCGCCCTCGCCTACGCGTCTCGGAGGCTTTTCTCGTTCCGCGCGTAAAGATCGAGCGCGTCCTTGATGACCTCGAGCGCGTCCTTGGGGCCGAGGAATTTCTCGACTTTGACCGCCTTGTGCTCGAGGGCCTTGTAGTCCTCGAAGAAGCGGCGCACTTCGGTGAGTCGGTGGGGCGGGAGTTCCGTGATCGAATTGTAGTGGGCGTATTCGGGATCGTTGGCGTGGACGGCGATGATCTTGTCGTCGGCTTCGCCTTGGTCGAGCATTTTCATGACGCCGATGGGTTTGGCGTACATGAGAGTGAGCGGCACGACGGGTTCCTGGCCGAGGACGAGAATGTCGAGTGGGTCGTGGTCATCGCAGTACGAGCGGGGGATGAAGCCGTAATTGGCGGGATAGTGGACCGAGGAGAACAGAACCCGGTCGCATTTGAGGAATCCGCTCGCCTTGTCGAGCTCGTATTTATTTTTGCTCGATTTCGGCACTTCGATCACGCACCAAACAAGGCCGGGCGCTTTCTCACCGGGTTCGACGTCATGCCATGGATGCATATCCCACACTCCTTTTTCGACAACGTACCACAGAGGCGGCGCGCCGTATCTCCCTCTTATCCCGTCGGCCTCCCGCTCGATCCCGCGGCGGCCCTTCAGCGAAGCGGCGCGGCATCGACTGCGCCGCCGGGTAGGATGATGGATGACGAGGCCGAGCGGTTTGGCTAGAGTCGAGCGGCTCGAACTCACCTGTCTTGTTCATTTATTCGGTGGAACGGGGATCGTGATGTCCGGAGTCGGTTTGGAAGCGGGTTTGGACCTGAATTTGCGCGGGCGCACGGCGCTCGTCGGAGGCGCATCGCAAGGCATCGGCGCGGCGGTGGCGAGGCAACTCGCCGCGATGGGTGCCTCGGTCGTCGCTATGGCGCGCACCGAAGCCAAACTCGCCGCGCTCGTCGCCGAACTTCCAGACCCCGCCGGCTCGGCCCGCCACGCCGCGCTCGTCTGTGACGTCGGCGATCGCCGGCGCCTGGATGAAGAGCTGGCTCGCCTGATCCGGGAGCGGAGCTCGATCGAGATCCTCGTGTGCAACACCGGCGGCCCCAAAGCCGGGCCGATTCTCGATGCGACCGACGAACAGTTCCTCGAAGCCGTCGGCAACCACCTGCTCGCCGGAGCCTTGCTGGCCCGCCATTGCGTGCCGACGATGAAAGCACGCGGCTACGGGCGCATCGTCAACATCCTCTCCACGAGCGTGCGCGTGCCGATCCCCAATCTCGGCGTGTCCAACGCGATCCGCGTCGCCGTGGCGTCGTGGGCGAAAACGCTTTCGCTCGAGGTGGCGCCTTTCGGCGTCACGGTGAACAACGTCCTGCCGGGCTACACGCGGACCCCGCGCTTGGAGGCGTTGATGGAGGCCGCGGCGCGGAAGGCCTCGAGAACGACGGAGGACATCGCCGAGGAGTGGCGCCGGTCGGTGCCCATGGGCCGATTCGCGTCGCCTGAGGAGGTCGCCGCGGCCGTGGCGTTTTTCGCTTCGCCGGCGGCCTCGTTCCTCACCGGTCAATCGCTCGCCGTCGACGGCGGGCGCACGGGGGCTTTGTGAGATTCGATCTTTTCCTGTCGATCTGCCAAACGGAAGTGAACGGGAGCAAGCCATCCGAAAAAGTCATGTTCCGCAACTTCTTCGATCAGGTGCGCCTGGCAGACGAACTCGGCTTCGGCTGCGCATGGGTCGCCGAAACGCATTTGAGCTGCCAGGTGCAAAAACGCAATCCCGGCGCGGTCATCCCGCATTTCACGGGCGAGATCGGGCTCAACACCGATATCCTGCAGTTGGGGCACAAGATCTTCGCCGAGACCAAGCGCATCCACGTGGGCAGCGCCATCCGCAACATCCTTTGCAACGGCGGCCCGATGGCGCACGCCGAGGCGGTGCGCACGTTCCTGAGCCTTCACGGCCTTCGCGAGGGCGAAGATCGCTTGCTCGAACTCGGTTTCGCGAGCGGTCGGTTCCCGTTCAGCAACGTCCCTTACGGCGTCAAGCCCCGCAATGAGACCGAAAAGATCGCATGGCCGGCGCTGAGGGGCCTCGTTTTCCAGGAGGCCACCGAGATTTTCCTGCGCTTCCTCAAGGGGGAAGTCTTCAACTCGCGGGCCGTGGCGCCGAAGCTTCTCACGCGCGGGCTCTTCCGCAGCGACGAGGATTGGGCGAGGGTCGCGGAAACTCACGCCCGCGAGGCGGGGCTCGCGAAAACGGAGGCCGCGCGTCTCGGCGTGATCGAAGTCCCCCCGTACTGGGTCTTCGACGACGTCGGCGTGATCCCCTTCGAGGCTCCCATGCACCTGCTCCGGCTCACCATCGGCGCGCACGACGCGGCTTCGCAGGCGTTCGCCAACCGATTCCTGCCGGTCGGGGTCTTCAATCTCTCCATCACCCCGGGACCCGCGATCGAGGAAACGCATGAGCGGATGAAGCGCGACTTCCATCCCGAGGGCGGCGGGTGGCACCGCCACCGGATGCCGCGCACGGTCCTGGTCTTCATCGACAACACGCCGGGAATCTCCGACGAAGCCCGGAGCGACAGGGCTGTCAGGGCGGGGCGGTCGGCGCTCGAGACCTATTGGAAGGCCGTTGAAGGGACGCTCGACCCGGGCAAGATCGAGAACGCCGTCGACAACGCGCTCGTCGGCTCTCCCCGGGACGTCGTCGCGCAGATGAAAGCGCGCTTCCATCCCGAGGACCGCCTGATGCTCTGGTTCGATTTCAACAATCACGATAACGAAGCGGTCAAACGCTCCATGAGATGGTTCATGGAGGATGTCGCGCCCTTCGCGGCGGAGGTTTGAGCGTGTCCGAGGAAATCCGCTCCCACGATCCGAACGAAACCTGGGTGCCGTTGGTGGATTACCGGCGCAATGGCGTCAGCGAGGTGACCATCCACGGCGCGATCTCGTGGGTTTCCGGTTCGCGCGTCGTTTACTCGTACGGAGGCAACGTGCTCTGCTACGGCCGTTCGATGATGAAGCCGTTGCAGATCAAGGTTTTCGCCAAGGATCTCGATCCGCTCCTGAGCTGGGAGAGCAAGGCGGTGTCGGTGGCGAGCCACAACGCCGAGCCCGACCACATCGAGGCGATCCAGGCGATCTTGAACCCGAGCGAGATGGGCCTGATGCAGACGCCGTTTTCGCTCCCGCTCGTGCAGTTCGGCCGTCAAATGCGTCGGCCGCGGCGCTGGTACCACCCATGCGCCGGGAAGCACGCGGCGATCCTGCGCGGCTGCCGCCTGCGCGGTTGGCCGCGCGTCGGTTACACCTGGCCCCACCATCCGTATCACCAGGCGTATCTCGATGTCGTGCGCCGCGTGCTCGGGGCCGGTTGGGAGCCGCTCGTGACCGCGAAGGATGGGTGCGGCCTGCCGACGATCTCGATGACCGTCACCGAGCTCGCCAAACTCTACGCTTCGCTCGTGGTGCAAAAAGACGAGGATTGGATTTGGGAATGCATGACCCGCAATCCCGACCTGGTCGGAGGCTTCAACCGGCTCGACTCGACGGTGTTGAAATCCTGCGGCGGTCGGGTCATCGCCAAAGAGGGCGCCGACGGGCTCCTGGGTTTCGGCGTTGAGCACCCCGATTACCCCGAAGGCCTTGGCATCGTGATCAAGGTCGCGCACGGTTGGGACACGACGGCGACCTGGTTCGTCGCGCGCTATGTCCTCGGGGTGCTTGGGTTCGCGTTGCGCAACCCGTACCGGCTCGATCGGCAAAAGGCGTACGTCAACGAAAACGTGATCCCGCCCGCGCTCAGGCCCAAGATGAAAGAGATCGTGCCGTTCGATCCTTGGGACCCCGACGAGGACCGTTGGGATTTCGATCACCGCGAATACATCCGCGACGGGGAGGCACCGCATGAGCGCGGCCGCGAGACCTGAGGGATCCGGGGCCGAAGCGCCCAGGCTCGGCAATTTCATCGATGGCGAATTCGTCGCGCCCGCGAACGGCCGCTACATCGAGAGTTTCAACCCGTCGTTCGGGAACGTCGATCATCGGCTCCCGGACTCGGACGCGGCCGACATCGACCGCGCCGTGGCCGCCGCCCGTCGCGCGTTCCCGTCGTGGTCGGCGGCTTCGGCCGGCGATCGGGCGAAGCTTCTCATGCGCGTCGCCGACCTGATCGACGCCAAACGCGAGGAACTCGCCGCGGCCGAGTCGCGCGACCAGGGGAAACCCGTCTGGCTCGCGAACGCGCTCGATATCCCGCGCGCGGCGCTCAATTTCCGTTTTTTCGCCGGAGCGATCCTGCATCACGCCGAGGAGGCGTACAGGTCCGACAACGGCGACCTCAACTACACGTCCCGCAAGCCCGTCGGCGTCGCGGGGCTCATCTCGCCCTGGAACCTGCCGCTTTACCTGCTCACCTGGAAGATCGCCCCGGCGATCGCCGCCGGCAACGCGGTCGTGTGCAAACCCTCGGAAATGACCTCGCTCACCGCATGGATGCTGGCTTCGATCCTGAACGAGGCGGGTGTCCCGAAGGGCGTCGTCAACGTCGTCTTCGGCCGCGGGCCCAGCGCGGGGCAGGCGTTGGTCGAGCATCCGGACGTCCCGTTGATTTCGTTCACCGGAGGGACGGCCACCGGCGAACGTTTGGCGGCGTCGGCGGCGCCGAGGCTCAAACGCTTGAGTCTCGAGCTCGGCGGCAAGAACCCGAACATCGTTTTCGATGACGCCGATCTCGAGGAAGCCGTCGCGATCGGCGTGCGCTCCTCGTTCCTCAACCAAGGGGAGATCTGCCTGTGCGGCTCGCGCGTTTACGTGCAGGAGAATCTGTACGAGGCTTACGTGAAGGGGTTCCGCGAGCGGGCGTCGGCGCTCAAGGTCGGCGACCCGCGCGAGGCGGACACGTTCATCGGGCCGCTGGTCAGCCGCCAGCACCGCGACAAAGTCCTTTCGTTCGCGGAATTGGCGCGTGCCGAAAACGCCGATTTCGTCCTGGGAGCCGAACAACCTGAACTCGCCGGCGCGTTGGCCGGCGGGTATTTCGCGCATCCGATCGCGTTGGCCGGCGTCGCGCACGCGTCGCGGATCGTGCAGGAGGAGATTTTCGGGCCTTTCGTCACGATCCAGCCGTTCCGGGACGAGGACGAGATCGTCGGGATGGCCAACGGCGTGAAGTACGGGCTGTCGGCGACGGTTTGGACCCGCGATCTCGGTCGCGCGCACCGCATGGCCGAACGCCTCGACGCCGGCACCGTTTGGGTCAATACCTGGCTTTCACGCGACCTTCGCGCGCCGTTCGGCGGCGTCAAGGCGTCGGGTCTCGGTCGTGAGGGCGGTGCGCACTCGCTCGAGTTTTTCTCCGAGGTGAAGAACGTCTGCCTCAAGTGCTGACGGATGTCCACGCGCAGGCTTCGCCGATCGCCGGCGCTTTCGCGGCCGGCCCGCGTCGGCCAACGCCGCGTCGACTCACTCATCGCCGTCGCCGGGGTCTCTGACGAAGGGGATGAGTTTTTCGGCGATGATTCCAGCCGCGTAATCGCTGATATGGTCGGAGTAGGAATAAAGCCGGCGGCCGTTGAGAGTCATGGAGCAAATTCGGGAGCTCATGTCGCAAAGAAGAGGGACCGTGTCGAACACCCGAACGTCCTTCGGGTGTTCATCTCGGATTTTATCCAGCAGATCCCGGTATCGTTTCGACAGCTCCAAATGCCGGTCGTACGAAATTTGGCACGAATCGGCTTTCTTCCCCCGCTCGGCCCACCGGTCTATGAAAGCGATCCCCAATTTTCTTTCGATGCAACTGGTCGGGTCCGGGAGGGTCGGATTGTCCACGACGATCACGATTCTTTTCCCGCTCTCGATGAGCCGCTGAACCAGTTGATTGGTCCTTTCGTAAGCGAAATCGAAGTTTTCGTTCTCCGGCAGATCCAGGATGTCCTTGTCGTTCTTCAATTTGAACATCGCTCTCGTCGCGTAATACAGGATGACGGTGCGTATGTTTCGGTTCCCAGCGATCGCGTCCACGGCGAATTTCAAGAGGGGGCTCGGCAGGTCAGCGTCGCGATCTTTGGAGTAATTGATGCTGTTGTACGGGATAACGGCCCCGCGCTCGCCGTTCCCGCCAATGAACAGAATCCGGCTCTTCTCGTCGGAATGCCTGACGAGTCCCGTGACGAGCGACGCGGATTTGCTGTCGCCGATCAAGGCGACTGTCGGTGTCCCCCTCCTGTCGCGTCGGCAGCCGCCGACGGGGAATTGCTCAATCACGTCCCCCTCCAGCCCGCAGCCATCGACGAGGTTCCCTTGGTCCCCGCCGTCAAATCCTGTTTCTGGCAGGTTCCTCGAGACGATCCCCCGCCCTTTGAACCCGCTGTGGTCTTTTATGTGTTGTCCCGCGATCAATGCGGCCGCTAGGAAAACGCAAAGCCAGACCACCGCTTTCCCCGACGGATGGAAGCGAATTCGTTTTTCCACCAAGGCGTAAGTGGCCCAAGAGAGGGCGACGCTGGCCGCCACGAGGATCAGCCTCGATGAAACCGGCGGCGCGTCGCCGTACAGGATCCTCGCGAAAGACAGCAAAGGCCAGTGCCACAAATAGAGAGGGAAACTGATCAGCCCGACCCACACCAGGGATTTGTTTGATAAAATTTTTCTGTTTATGAATGAATCCGGCCCTGCGAAAATGATGAATGCCGTGGCGACGACCGGGAGCAGCGCGTTTTTCCCGGGAAACGCCGTGCTGCCGCTGAATTCGATGAAAACGGCGAAAAGAACCGCGATGCCGAGAAAAGACAGTCCGTTCAGGATCATCTTTTTCCGCGGGCTTCCGGGTGCGGTTGAGGCCGACGGCATGTAGAGAACCACCCAGGAAAGAACGCCTCCCGCGGCCATTTCCCAGAAACGGTACTGCGGCAGGTAAAAAGTTTTCGTGGGATCGGTTTCGATCGAGTCCGCATTGAGCGCGAACGAGGCGATGAAAACGGAAAGGGCCGCGATGAGGTAGGATGCCTTTCTGCGGCGCCCGTCTCCGAGCCTCCCCGCTCCCCAGAGGACGAGCGGCCACAGGAAGTAAAACTGCTCTTCGATCCCTAAGCTCCAAATGTGCAGGAGAGGCTTCGTTTCGCTGGCGTTGTCGAAATAGCCGGACTCTTTCCAGAGAGCGAAATTTTGGATGAACCCGGCGCTCGCGGCGGTGTGCTTCCCTAATTGCCTCAGCTCCTCCGGGAACAAGCAAATCCATCCCAAAAGCAGAACCGAGAACAGAACCAAGCCGAGAGCGGGAAAAATCCTGCGGATGCGGCGCGAATAAAAATCCGCGATGCTGAACGTCCCGCGGTCGATGCCCTGAAACAGGATGGTCGAGATCAGGAATCCCGAGATGACGAAGAAGACGTCGACGCCGACGAATCCCCCTCGCAGCGAGTTTGGGAACGCGTGATAAAGGACAACGGATAGAACGGCGATGGCGCGGAGGCCATCGATGTCCGGTCGGTATTTCGGGTGAGACGATTTTTCGGTCATTTCAGCTTCAGATCGCATTGGGGGGGGATGCCGGCGGCCCGCCCGCGTGTTCGCCGGGCCGGCGGCGGCGAGGCTTCTCTAGCGCGCGTCGACCGCTTTGAGGAATTCGACCGTGCCTTGCAGCACCGTCCTCCATGTCTCCGTTTTCTGGAAGCCGTGACCCTCGTCTTTGAGGACCACGTACTCGACGGGGATCCGGTGCTCGCGCAAACGCTGCACGAACCGGTCCATCTCGGCTTTCACGGTGCGGACGTCGTTCTCGGCTTGATAGATCTTGAGGGGGATCTTTACGTTCTGGGCGTGGAAGTACGGCGAGCGTTCCCGGTAAAGCGCCTCGTCTTTCACCGGGTCCCCCATCTCCGTGAGGAACTCGTTCCGCCATGCGGGATCCGGCGGGATCGATTTGAAGAAGGTGAGCAGGTTCGCCAGCGCGACGACCGCCACGGCGCCGCGGAACTCGGTCGGGTACTGCGTTATCGCCGAGAGCGTGGAGTAACCGCCGAAGCTCGCGCCGACGATGAAGGCGCGGTCCGGGTCGACGTAGGGGAGCGCGGCGAGCGCTTTTTTTCCCTCGATCAGGTCCTTGACGTGCCCGCCGCCCCAGTCCTTGTCGTTGAGCGTTTCGAACTTCTTCCCGTAGCCCGTGGAGCCCCGGACGTTCGGCGCGAAAACGACGAAGCCGTTGAGGACCCAGTATTGGAAAAAGGGATGGTACGCGTGCAACTCGTGCGCGTCGGGGCCGCCGTGAGGCCAGAGGATCACGGGGCGCTTTTCGCCCCCCTTCACCCATTCCTCCTTGGCGAAAACGATGCCGTGGATGCCGAGCCCGTCGAAGCTTTTGTACGTCAGGTCGTACGACTTCGCGAAGGCGCCGTCGGGAAGGTTCGACAGGTTCATGCGCGTGAGCCGCTCGAGCGGGGCCGTTTTGCCCTTGGCGAGATCGAAGCGGTAGAAGTCGCCCGGGTTGTCCGCCTGCACGATGCGGACGTAGGCCGTCTCTTCGCCCGGGAGCCGCGTGAAGTTGGAGGCGATCGAGCGCTGGGGGACCGGTATATCGTACTCCTTTTCGAAGACTCCATGGAACGGGCGGGTGCGGATCTGGCCGTTGTAGGATTCGGTGAGGAAGGTGAGGTTCGCCGAGCGCTGTCGGTGGCACTCGACATCGCGGTCCGGCCTGGCGTACGCCCAAGTGAGCCGCGTCGGGCGCGCGATCGAGATTTTCGCGCAGGCCATCCTGTCGCGCCCTTGGTTGGAATTGACGTACAGGGTCCTCGAGTCGTCGCTGAAGAAGGATGCGTCGTGGTTGGCGCCGGCGAGGGCAAGCGCCTTGCGCGTCCCGCCGGTCGCCGTGTCCATCAGCCAAAGGTGCGATTCGTTGTTGCCGAGGTATTGGTTGAGCGCGATCCACTTGCCGTCGGGGCTGGCAGTCGCCGCGTCGAAGCTCCGTTTGCCGTCGGTGAGGCGTTTGGCGAGCCCGGTTTCGCGATCGACGGCGTAAAGCGAGTAGACGCTTTTGTTTTCATGGTTGGAAATGACGTAGATCGTTTCGCCGTCGGCCGAGTGGTCGGCGATCATCGCCTTGGCGCCCGGCGCGCCGAAGAACGGCTTCGAGGCCCCGGTCGCGGGGTCGAATTTCCCGATGATGTAATTCTCGTCGCCGTGGTTGTCGATGAGCACGTAGTAGTGTTTGAGGGTGTTGTCGCGGCCGAGATGGCTGATCGCCCGCCCGGCGTCATGCTTGAGGGAGAACGCCCGCGTCGCGTGGTCGAGAGAGTAGACCTTCGGGTACGCGTCGCCGGGCATCGCGAGCAGGACAAGCGACTCTTTCCCGCCCGGCATCGGCAGGAACCGGCTGCGGGGCGTGAGCACTTTCTGGAACTCGTCGTACGGGAGCGTTGCGGTTTTCGCCTCGGTCGATTCGCCGCCCTTGACATGGCCAGTCGATTGGCAGGCGAACAGGATCGCTGAAAGCGGAAGAGCGCAGAGCAAAGCGAAAAGGCGCATCGTCATTCCTTTTGGGAGCGGTTGGGCTTCAGGAGTCCAGCCGTAACAATGCTTCCCGGGGCCGCGCAAGTGAATCTCGGCCCCGGGAAGCGTTGCATCCGTTTCCCTCAGCGGCTACCTTGACGAAGCCCGCCGTCGGACGGGAGGAGGTACGCATGGGGGAAGGCAAGATCATCGCCGGCGTTTTGGCGCCGCACCCGCCGCATCTGGTTTATGCCGAAAATCCGCCGCAGAACGAGCCGAGGAGCGAAGGTGGCTGGGACGCGCTCCGCTGGGGCTATGAGAGGTGCCGCAAGAGCGTGCTCGCGCAAAAGCCCGACGTCTTCCTCGTGCACTCGCCCCACTGGATGACGGTCGTCGGACATCATGTCCTGGGGCTGCCGCGCTTCCAGGGCCTTTCGGTCGATCCGATCTTCCCGCACTTGTTCCGCTTCCGTTACGACGTGCGCGTCGACGTCGATCTTTCGCTGCTGATCCACGAGGAGGGGCGCAAGGCGGGACTCACCATGAAGGTGATGCGGAACCCGGATTTCCGCATCGATTACGGCGCGATCACCAGCCTCTACCTGATGAACCCGGCGTTCGACGTCCCGATGGTGAGCATTTCCTGCAACAACTCGCCCTATTATTTCTCGAACGAAGTCGGGCAGGAGGAAATGAAACGACTCGGGGAAGCCACGGCCGAGGCGATCGAGAGATCGGGCAAACGCGCGGTCCTGCTCGCCAGCAATTCGCTCTCGCACCGCCATTTCACGACCGAACCCGAGATCCCCGAGGACATGAGCCACGAGCACATTTACCACCACGGCCAGTACCTATGGGACATGCAGGTCCTCAAACTCATGAGGGAGGGACGCTCGCGCGAGCTGATCGACATCCTGCCGGAGTTCATGGACATGGCTTCGGCCGAGGTGAAAGCCGGGGCGTTGACATGGATGATCTCGGCCCTCGGGTTCCCGGCATACCCGGCCGAAGTCCACGGGTACGGCTCCGTGATCGGCACGGGAAATGCCGTCGTCGAGTGGGCCCACGAGCGCATGAAGAACGAGCGGGCCCACGAGCGGGAGGAAGGGCGCGAACGAACGCGTGGGCGATGGGGCGGACAGGCCGATGGGGCCGCCGAGGAGCGGACGGGAGGCGTGCGATGAACGGCCAAGTCGCCGCGGCCTACGTCGTCCCGGGCCTGCCGCACCCGCTTCTCGCTCCTGAAGCCAGCCCCGCGTGGCGGAAGCTGCGCGGCGCGTACGCACGGGTCGCGGCGGAGATCGAGGCGACCGACGCGGACCTGATCCTGTACTTTTCGACGCAATGGCTTTCCGTCCTGGGATATCTCTTCCAAGCCGACCCCGAGCCCGGGTGGACGCTGGTCGATCACAACTGGCACGAATTCGGCGCGATGAAGTACAAGATGCGCGTCGATACGGAATTCGCGTCCGCGTACGCCCGCGAGGTCAAGGCGATGGGCCACTACGCGCGCGAGGTGAACTACGAGGGGTTTCCGATCGACACGGGCGTCGTCGTCGCGCAGGCGTTGCTCAATCCTTCCAACCGGTTTCCAGCCGCCATGGTCTCCTGCAATATGTACGCGGAAAAGCAAGAGACGCTCTCTATCGGGCAGGCCGCGGTCCGCGCGTTGGAAAAGACCGGCAAGCGCGCGATCGTCGTCTGCGTGACGGGGCTGTCCAATCGCTTCGAGGTCGAAGAGATCGACCCGCTCGACGACAAACTCTCCTCCCTCAAGGACGACGAGTGGAACCGCAAGATTCTCGAGATCCTCGGCGAAGGCCGGCTGGAAGACGTCTCCGAAGTGATGCGGGAATTCTCCCGCCAGGCGAACGCCGATATGGGCGGTCGCGGGATCTGGTGGCTCAACGGCCTTTGCGGGAAACATAACGATTTTTCCGGCCGGGTATTCGAATATCAGCCGATCTGGGGCACGGGCGCGGCGCTGGCCGGGCTTTACCCGAAGCGCGCGATCCGCCCGGTCCCGGGCTGGGTGAACGACGAAGCGGATCTCGTCGAGCGGTTCGTCGGCGCCGGCGTGAAAGCGAAGGCGTCGGATTCGTCCGCCGCGAGGCCCGTCGCCGGCGAGGCCGTCATCGAGAATCGGCGGGATGAGGCATCGCGGGGCGAAGGTCCGCCGTCCGGCGTGGTCCGCGCCGAGAAAGCGCCGGAACCGGTCGGCCCGTATCCTCACGCGCGTCGCGTGGGGGACTTCTTGTTTTTGAGCGGCTGCGGCCCGCGCAAACCGGGGACGAAGATCATCCCGGGCGTGGTGATCGACGCCGAAGGCAACGTCGTCGCGCACGACGCCGAGGCCCAGACGCGCTCGGTCCTGGAGAACATCAAGGCGATTCTCGAAGAAGCGGGCGCGGCGATCGAGGACGTCGTCGACGTGCAGGTCTTTTTGACCGATATGAAGCGCGATTTCGCGATCTTCAACAAGGTCTACGGCGAGTATTTCACGAAGTCGGGCCCGACGCGCACCACGGTCGAAGTCGGCAGCCTGCCGACGCCCATCGCGGTCGAATTGAAAGTCACGGCTTATCTGGGGCCGCGCTCGAGGGCGGGAGCGCGATAGGCGGCACGTCCCGACAGAGGAATAATGGAAAAAGGGGTTTTTCCGCTATTCCCCAGCTTTTCGCCCTTGTTTTTCTAACCTTATTTGTAGTTTATATGCTACAGTGAGGGGCATGGAAGCGAGTCCGCGCCGTATTCGCATCTACGAGTCTGAAAACGGAAAGCGACCGTTTGAAGACTGGGTCAAAGACTTGAGAGATCCGTCAACGGTCAGGCGAATACAAGCTCGCTTGGCCGGCGTGAGTATCGGGAACCTTGGCGATGTGAAAGCCGTCGGCGAAGGCGTGAGCGAGTTGAGATTGGCTTTCGGCCCCGGTTACCGGATCTATTTCGGGGCCGATGGTGATGATCTGATCATTTTACTTTGCGGAGGCGATAAAAGTTCGCAAGACAAGGATATCCGCAAGGCGAAGGAATATTGGTCCGATTACAGGAGCAAGAGCCATGAGTGAAAAAATAAGCCGTTCTTATGATGAGTGGGTCATTGAGTCGCTGAAAGGCGATGAGAAGGCGCAGGCGGAATATGTTCAGGCGACGATTGAGGAGAACCGAGGTTTCCCAAAAGCCATTCTGGTCGCCCTCCGTCATGTGGCTGAGGCTCGCGGGTTTAAGAGCTTCGCCGAAGAAACAAAACTCAATCGAGAGACGCTTTACAAAACTCTTTCCGAAGACGGGAATCCGACACTGGAGAGCCTGTCCAAAATGCTTGACGTTCTGGGGCTTGATATCGCGGTGAAGCCCAAACCAAAAAAAGTCAGTTAATCAAAAGAAGCGGAGCCGATTCCTCAGCCCCGTCGTTGGCCTGCTGGGGCCGCGCTCGAGGGCGGGAGCGGGAGCGCGATAGGCGGCACGTCCCGACAGAGGATGCCGATACCCTCGGCTTGCAGCGTGGCGGCCATTTCATCAAGCTTGGCGGCGGAACTCAGCATGAGAAGAGATGCGCTTTGACGAATGAGAGGGAGAGCTCCGCGGTGGAGGCGAGTCCCAGGCGTTCGGCCTGGGCGTCATGTCCCGGCGCCAACCGCGCCCCGCGAATGAGGCTTTCGAGGACGTGCCGGCTCATGCAGTGGAAACGGGGCTCCGCGGAGAGCTCCATCAGTTTGCGCTCCGCCAGGTCCGCCATGGGCTGAAGACCTTCGTTTCTAAGCTCATGGCGAAGGATCCGCGTGAGCACGGCGCCGTCGAGAGCCGAGAACGAGCGGATATCCGGCCACGGAGGGGGGAGCCGGTCGACGTAGGCCGGCGCGAACGCCATCGGGATCATCTCAGCGCACAGGATCGGGACGCCGGCCTCGTTGTAAGGGCGGGCTTTGCGGTCGAAGCCGAGAACAAGCGTATCGCCCCAGAGCGATGTGCGTTCGAGTCCGATCAATTTGCTCGAGATCGCGCGGCTGCGTCCGCCGCTGGAGGCTGCGTACAAGGGGGCGCGGGCTTTGTTGATCTCGATCGCTTCCTCGATGTGGGTCCTGAAGCAATCCAAGTTGACCTCGGCGCGCGCCTCCGTGAGGATGAAAAAAGCGGCGCATGCGGACAGGATCACCACCGCGCGCGGGCGGCGTATGAATTCGTTTGGATTCGTTTATCTTTACTTGTTTTTGCTCGCTGGTCATTTCACTTACGCCTGGTTGATCCTCAGGTCCGGGCAGTTCCCACTGGGGCTTGTCCGTCGTTTAGTTGAAACTCGTCGATCGAGTGGCGGGTTGAACATCGTTTAGGCGACCTCGGTCTCGAGGTCAATCTCTCCATTCTGT
>JAJTYM010000013.1 GCA_021463345.1 Pseudobdellovibrionaceae bacterium
CGCACCTTTTTGTAGCGCATATGCGCTACAAAAAGGTGCGTGTCGCGTTTTCGCGGGCTCGCGGATGCTGTTGGCGAAGGCATGCTTGAGGATTTCATCAACACCTCCGTGACCCCCGCCCCCCCTCGCCCTGCGGGTTCAGGCGACGCCGAACGCTCGGAGTCCCTGGACGAGGGCGACGACAAGGATGTAAGCGACAAGGTTGAAAACCACGAGTTGCGCGATCGCCGTCCTCCAGCCCCCGAATTCGCGGGCCGCGATGATGACCGTCGAAAGGCATTGCAGCGCGATCATGAAGAAAACGATCAGACCCAGGACCGAAGCGAACGTGAAGAGCGGGCGGCCGTCCGGGGCTTTGGCCTCGCGCATTTTCGTGAGCAGCGACTCCCGCATCGTCGCGTCGTCGTCGCCGTCGGCGATGTGGAAAACGACCGCCAAGGATGAAACGAAGACCTCTCGCGCGGCGAAGGCCGACATCAAGCCGATTCCCGTGCGCCAATCGCCGCCCATCGGCTCGAAGATCGGCTCGAGCGGCTTGGCGACCCGGCCCGCGTAGCTCGTGTTCAGGCGCTCGGAGGCGTCCTCGAGCCCGTGGTTCGGGAACGTCGTCGCGGCCCAGAAGACCAGGGCGAAGACGAAGATCGGCGGTCCGGCCCGCTTGACGTAGTTGAACGTGCGCGTCCACGCTTGGCGCGCGACGTGGACGGCCAGCGGCCTCCGGTACACAGGCAGTTCCAGCAGGAAAAACGAGCGATCCCTCGCCTTGACGAACCGCCCGACGAGGACGGCGGCGACGGCGCCGACGAAAAGGGAGCCGATGTAGATGGCGGCGAGAGCGAGCCCGCCTTTCCACGCGTCCTCGCCCGCGAACAAGAAGCCCAGGAGCAGGGCGTACACGGGAAGGCGCGCGCTGCAGCTCATGAGCGGGAGAATGAACAGCGTGAGCCAGCGCTCTTTGCGTGAATTGATCGTGCGCGCCGCCATCATCGCGGGCACGGCGCAAGCGTAACCGGACAGCAGCGGCACGAACGAACGGCCCCCGAGCCCGAGGGCTGAAAGCGGGCGATCGACGAGCGTCGCCGAGCGCGCGAGATAGCCCGAGTCCTCGAGGAAAGCGATGCCGAGGAAAAGGATGAAGATCTGCGGGACGAAAACCAGGACCGCGGCGACGCTGGCGATGATCCCGTTGGCCGCGAGTTGCGCCCAGAGGCTGTCGGGCGCGAACTCCAGGATCTTTTCGCCGATGAAGCTGAACGCCTGGTCCACGCCGTCCATCAAGGGGGCCGCGGCCCAGAAAATCGCCGAGAACAACCCGCCCATGATCAGGAAAAAACACACGAGCCCGAAAACGGGGTGCAGGAGAACGCGGTCCAGGCGCTCGGTCCAACGCTGCGTCACTCCTGTTCCGGCCACGCCGGCTTTGGCGCCCGCTCCGCCCCCGCCCGTTCCGGCCGTGAACGCGGGCCGCGCCGCGAGCGCGCGAGCGCTCAATTCGGAATTGGCGCGAAAACCGGCCTCGAGCTTCTGCGCGCTCCATGGCGCGATCGGCTTCGGCCGCCCGCGGGCCGCCCCGACGGCGTCAGCCGCGCGAAGCTGGCCGCGCACCAGGGTCAAGAGCTCCTGCACGCCGCCGCCCAAACGGCCGTCGACGCCGACGACAGGGACCCCGAGCTCGGCGGAAAGCGTCCGCAGATCGAGGGCCTCGCCTCTCTCCTCGAGCAAATCGAGCATGGTGATCGCCACGACCACCTCGAAACCCGCCTCGAGCAGCTGGCGCGTGAGCAGAAGATGACGCGCGATTTGCGTCGCGTCGACCACCGAGATCACCAACCGCGCCGCGCCGAATTCACGATGCGCGAAGATCGCGGCGAGCGCGACCTCCTCGTCCGGCGACTTGGGCTCGAGGCTGTAAGTCCCCGGAGTGTCCATGACCGGGATCGGCTCTCCGTAACGCTCCTGACTGGAACCGACCGAGTAATCGACGGTCGCGCCCGGATAGTTCACCGTCTTGAACCGGCTGCCCGTGAGCCAATTGAACAACGTCGTCTTGCCGGAATTGGGCGAGCCGACGAGCGCCACCACGCCCGCGGGCGGAGCGGTTCCAGGTTCGGCGCTCACGGCGCCAGCCGCGTCTACAACAGAACGCATTCGGCCTCCTGTCGGCGAAGCGCGACGGTCATGTTCCGCACGGTCACCAGGATGGGATCGCCGAACGCGACCCGTCCCTTGACGGTCGCGATCTCACCGGGGATGAATCCGAGCTCGCGCAGCCGGGAGAGAAGAACGGCATCGCCCTCGAGTCCCCGGATCGGGCCTTGAAATCGGACAGGGGCGGCGGCGAGCGTCTTTTTGGGTTCCATGACGGTCGGTATCTTGCGGCGCGCGAACCCTCCAGTCAAAGCCGGCCGCGCGAACTCCGTAAAACGAAGGGCAACTCCTTGTTTTGCGGCTTACTTGAAAAGGTATTGAGATCCGGCGGAAGCCCCTAGAACGTGATCCTGACCGATTCGCCCGATCGCTTCGCCGGCCCGTGGAAAACGGCTTCGATGTTGTTGCCGTCCGGGTCCAGGATGAATGCGCCGTAATAGCCGGGGTGGTAAGGGCGCGGACCCGGCGCGCCGTTGTCCCGGCCGCCGGCCTCAAGCGCCGCGCGATAGAAACGGCTCACCATCTCCCGGTCTTTCGCCTGAAACGCGAGATGAACAGGGCCCGTCAGGCGCCCCTGAGCCGCGCGGCTGTCCTGGCTGGAAACGAAGAGCTCATCGATCCAAAAAAAATCCGGCCCCTCGCCGCCCAACGGGACGTCGAGCGCCCGGCCCACGGCCTGATAGAATTTTTTGCTCGCCTGCAGATCGCGCACGACGAGTTGGATGTGGTCGACCAGACGGCCTCTGTGCAGTTCCTGCGTCTCCATGTTTTGCGTCTCCTCATTCGCTGGAAGCATCGCCGTTGAGTCGGGAATTTCAAACGGTCTTTCCGACCAGCACGGTCTTCATCCGGTCCCAACCGACGAACTCGAGCTCCGGTCCGAACAACTCGTCCATCGCGGCCGGCGGGATCCAACCGAGCGCCGTCGGCTCCTCGCGGTCCTCGTAATAAAGCGCGCCCAGCAGGCGTTCCAGCCGGCGCGGCGTGACCAGGCGCAGCCGCGCGATGGCGTCGATGTTGCGCGTGTAACGCGAAAGGTAGTGCCGATCGGTCTCTTCGTACGAGCCGGCGAGCGGGGCCTCCGGGAGTTCGATCCACTCCAGCGTGAACACGCCGACCCGGCCTGAGGTATCCTTGGTCAATTCCGCGAAATCCTCGGGCCGCTCCTCCCAGGGCTTGAGCCCGAAGATCTCCAGCAGCACCGGCACGACGTCGGTGGCGAGTTCGGCGCGCGTGAGCCCGAAGGAGACGCCGGGCACCTGCAAATCCTCGAAGTCGTCGGGCTCGGGGCAGCGGACGGCGCGCGCCGGGAGGCCGGTGAGCGTCTCGTAGATCTCGCTCACCAAGCCGCCGTACGTCGCAAACGGCCCGGCGGCGAGCGGTTGGACTTTCGGGAAATAGCCTTCGAGCAGGCGCACGGAACGGAGATCGGCGCTCGCGCGCGCCAGTTCCAAAGGCGTGACCCCTTTCGAGCCCTTCCCCGCGGGATCGGCGCCGAACTGCAGCAGCCAATCGGCGACTTTCACATGGCTGTTCTGAATGGCCAAGTGGAGCGGCTGCCAACCCTCGCGGTCGCGAACATCGAGATCAGCCCCGTCCTCCCAAGCGCGCTCGACTTCGGCGATCTCGCCGGCGGCGGCGGCTTTGAGCAACGCGCGGCTGGCCTCCTCGGGAGAGCGGTACGGCCGCGGCGGCGGCTCGCCCGAACTCAAAAGGCGGACTTTCTCCGGCACGTCCTCTTCGCGCACGGCACCTTGTCTCATGGCGTCCCGGTAGCGATCCACGAGCGTCGCACGCAAGTCATGCGTCATCTCGTTGAAATAGACCGTGACGGCCTCGTTGGCCGATTTGGCGTCGCCGTCCGCGAGACACGAAGTGATGTAATGGACGGCGGTGGAGCCGTCCCTGGGATCCAGCTCGAGCGCGCACAGAAAAGCGCGCCGCGCCTCGCGTTCGTGGCCGAGCGCTCCCAGGGCCGCTCCATAGAGTTTCCAGATCTCCGTCTCCTCAGGATGGGACTCCAGCCATGAACCGGCGAACGCGACCAGCTCCTCGAGCCGCCCCTTCCTGTACAAATCCAACGCGCGGTCCAAAGCCTCCGCCGACGTCACTCATCCCCCTTTGGCTCAAAGCACAGAGGTTACACGCGGTCTTCGCGCCTGTCGAACAATTCGACCGGGTGAACGAAAGACAATAGAATCTCCGCACCCTTCCGCGGCCTTCCCATCCCCCCGCGGGTTAGGATCGCGCAGCGATCCCGCGCCGAGCGCGGGCCCGGAGGCGAAATGACCGCATTCACCGTCACGGAAAAACTCATCCGCTCGCATCTGGTCTCCGGCACGATGAAGCCCGGCGAGGAGATCGGCCTGCGCGTCGACCAAACCCTCACCCAAGACGCGACGGGGACCTTGGTGATGCTCGAGCTCGAGGCGATGGGCCTCGCCCGAGCGAAGACGGACGTCTCGGTCCAATACGTCGACCACAACCTGATCCAGGAAGACCACAAAAACCCCGACGATCATCTCTTCCTGCTCAGTTGCTGCCAGAGGTTCGGGATCTGGTACTCGCGACCCGGCAACGGCGTCAGTCACCCGGTCCACCAGGAGCGTTTCGGCAAACCGGGGCAAACCCTGCTCGGCTCCGATTCCCATACGCCGGCCGCCGGCGCCATCGGCATGTTCGCCCTGGGCTCGGGCGGGATGGAGGTCGCGCTCGCCATCGCCGGCGAACCCGCGTTCGTAAAAATGCCGCGCGTGCACGGGGTGAAGCTCGTCGGTCGACTCCCCGACTGGGTGAGCGCCAAGGACGTGATCCTCGAACTCCTCCGCCGGCACGGAGTCGACGGGGGTTCGGGCCGGGTGTTCGAGTGCTTCGGCCCCGGTCTCGACGCGTTGAGCGCGATGGACCGGCACGTGATCGCCAACATGGGCGTCGAGCTTGGCGCGCTCACCACGGTTTTCCCTTCGGACGGAGAGGTTCGCCGCTTCCTGCGCGGGCAGGGGCGGGAGGGCGATTGGATCGAGATCCTCGCCGATCCCGGCTGTCGTTACGACACGCTGGAAGAAGTCGATCTGAGCGCGCTGGAACCGCTGATCGCCATGCCCTCGAGCCCAGGCAACGTGCGCCCCGTGCGCGAGGTCGCGGGGACCCCGATCTACCAAGCTTACGTCGGATCGAGCGCGAACCCCGGCTATCGCGACTTCGCGATGGCGGCGGCGATCGTCCGCGATCGGCGCGTCCATCCGCGCGTTTCGTTCGACGTCAACCCGACCTCACGCCAACTTCTCGAGGACATCGCGCGCGACGGCCATCTGTTTTCCCTGGTCCGCGCCGGCGCGAGGATACACCAGGCCGGCTGCAACGGATGCATCGGCATGGGCCAGGCGCCCGCGACCAAGGAGTATTCCCTGCGCACGGTGCCGCGCAACTTTCCCGGACGCTCTGGCGCGCGCGAAGACAAAGTCTGCCTCGTTTCGCCCGAAACCGCCGCGGCGAGCGCGCTCACGGGCGCGATCACCGACCCGCGGGCGCTCGGCGTTCCGTACCCCGAGATCGCGGAAAGCCAACACCGCGATCTCGACACCGGCTATCTGGTCCCGCCGCTCCCGCTCGAGGCCGCGCTCGGGATAAAGATCGTCAAGGGACCCAACATCGCGGCGTTGCCGGATTTCGAGCCCTTGCCGGACCTCATCTCCGCCCTCTGCCTGCTCAAAGTCGGCGACCACGTCTCGACCGACGAGATCCTCCCAGCCGGCGCGCGCGTCCTGCCGTACCGGAGCAACATCCCCAAGATCGCCGAGTTCGCGTTCGACATCGTCGATCCGACGTACGCCGCGCGCGCACGGGCTCGGCGAGGCCGCGGGCATTGCATCATCGGCGGCCTGAATTACGGGCAAGGCTCGAGCCGCGAGCACGCCGCGCTCGCCCCGCGCTTCCTCGGCCTGCGCTTCGTGCTGGCGAAAACGTTCGCCCGCATCCACGCGCAGAACCTCGCCAATTTCGGCGTTCTGCCGCTCGCCTTCGCCGCTCCCGACGACTACGACAGGATCCGCCCCGGCGACGAGCTCGAACTGCGTTCCCTTCACGAAAGCCTTTCCGAAGGCTCCGCGCACGAGATCCACAACGTCACCACCGGGGAAGTTTACCTGGCGACCCACGGTCTCACCCGCCACCAGCTGCGTGTCCTCCGCTCCGGAGGAGTCATCAGCTTCATGAAGCGCCAGATCGAAGCCAATAGCGCGATCCTAAGGGCGAAGCCCGACACGGACGCCGCCGACTCCGTGGAGGCGACCGTCGCGCCGCTCACTTGACTCGAATCGAGCGTCCCGGATCGATACGCCTGTCCCGGTTCCCTTGCGGCGGGTTTTCTTCGTCATGTATTATGTAACAAGGAGCCTCGACCTCCCTCGACTCATCCTGCACGCGCACGAGCCAGTTCCATCTAGGCCCCATCCCGACGCCGCACGCGCCTGAATCAAAAGCCGACGCTCCGGAAAGACAGGTCGACCATGCGGTTCCTGATCGCAGTCACCCTACTGATCTACGGCGGCCTCTACGCCGAAAGCCGAACGGCCCTCGGGCCTCGGCGCATTCCATCGTCGGCTTTCCACCCAGCTTCGTTCCGGCAGGCGCCGGCCCGCGCGCCGGCGGAACTCGCCACCGAACACGTGGTCGCGCTGTCGCCGGACCTGCACATCAACTTCGATGAACACGGCCTGATCGTCCAGGCCGACGGCGACGGTGGCGATACGGCGCAACGGACCGGGATGTTCTATTTCATCTACGACGACCCGCCCTCGTTCGCCCGCGCGCTCGATCAACTCGAGGTGCGGCCGGGCGTCTACGTCAGGCACCCGCATCAGGAGGGGTTCCGCAGCGATCCGCGCGAATTCTCGCGCGACCAGCAGCGCGCGCTCGTGATCGCCATGGGCGCGTACGGCATGAGCGACCGCCTTTGGCGGATGACCAGGGAGCATCTCAAACGTTTCGGGAAATACCAGAACCGCGATTTCATCGGGCCGTCGCACGTGGGCGAGTACATCCGCGCCTACCGGGTCGCGCAGCTGTACCCCGTGCTGCTCGTCACGGACGTGGTTCTTCTCGTCAATTCCCTGCGCATCGCCATCGCCCACCGCGGCGACCCGGATCATTCCGACGACAACAACCACGTCATGTCGCTCGCGCAATCGCGTTACGTGATGCCGACGCCGGCGAGTTGGTGCGCCCGGAAGATCTACAAGAAATTCCGCCCGCCGAACGAAGGCAACTACCGCAAGAACGAGACGCACGCGGCGCAAGGCGCGCTCGTCTGGTACCACCGCGCCGAGAACAACGGCAATCCCCTGATAGCGGAATCGTACCGCGACGTGATCAACAATCTCTGACTTCGGCCGCGGACGTCCCCCACTCGGCGAGCGCGCGGTCCTTGGCCGACCAGATCTCCCTGACCCAGGCCTGCGCGCGCTCCCGCGCGCAGGCGTCGCGGAGATAGTCGCCGCTCTTGAGCGCCTGCGGGATCTCGAGTTCGCGGATGCTGACGCGGATCTCGCGCACCCGCCCCGACAAGAGGCTCCACAGCGTCACCTTCTCCAGCGAATAGTGGATCGTCACGTCGAGCAGCCCCGCGAACCGGTCGCCCATCGCCTCGAGCACGAACGCCAGGCCGCCGGCTTTTGGCGCCAGCAAGTGCCGGTACGGCGATCCTTGGCGCGCGCGCTTTTCCGGAGTGAACCGCGTGCCCTCGAGGAAGTTGAGGATCGAGACGTCCATGCCGCGGAAACGATCGCACGCCCGCTTCACCGCATCGTAGTCCTCGGCTCGCTTCTCGGGATGTCTCTCAAGCGTCTCCTTCGAATGGCGCCGCATGAACGGGTAATCGAGCGCCCACCAAGCCAACCCCAGGACGGGCACGTACAGCAGCTCCCATTTGAGGAAGAACCTCAGGAACGGGATCCGTCGGTTGAAGATCTCCTGCAACACGACGATATCGACCCAGGAACGGTGGTTGGCGACGACGACGTACGACCGGTCCTTGCGCAACCCTTCGCCGCCGGAGACCCGCCATGACATCCCGTGCAAAGCCGTCAGTCCCGCCCCGTTGACGGAAATCCAATTCTCGCCGAAAGCCGCCATCAAGGCCGAAGAAAACCGCCGCAGCCGCGAACCCCGCGGTGAGAGGAGCTTGAACGGAATGAAGAGATAGATGAGCAGCCCCCAGAACAGGGTGTTGAGCGCGAAGCCCATGAACGCGACGCTGCCTTTGACAAGACCGGGAACCATGGCCGACGCCTCCTGGTTTTCTTTTGCCATGCCAGGCGGGTTGGGGCAACGTTGGAGGAGCGCGCGCAGCGTATCCGCGCGGAACCGGCCGCGAGATTCCGGCCGCATCGCTTTCCGCCCTCGCTCTCGCGCGCTCTTGGCCGTGCTCCCGGATTGTGCTTTATGAAAATCGCTTTGATTCACAACTCATGCCTGCCGGTGTCCGCGTACGGCGGCATCGAGCGCGTCGTGATCAGCTTGGCCGTGCATTATCGGAAGCTCGGTCACGACGTCCTGCTGTGCTGCGCCCCGGGCAGCCGTTTCGAGGACTTCGAGGTTCTCGGCTTGCCGGCGGACTACCAACGCCGGCCCGCCGAGGAATGGCTGCCGGCCGGGATCGATTTCGCTCATTTTCACGAACCGTTCGGCGCGAGCCGGCCCGGCCTGCCGTATCTGCTCACCGTCCACGGCAACGGCAAACCCGGCGAAACGTTCCCGCCGAACACCAACTTCCTCAGTCGCAGCCACGCCGCCAACCACGGTTCCGAAGTTTTCGTTTTCAACGGCATCGAGCCGGCGGCGTTCCCGTACGTGGAGGAAAAAGAAAACTACTTCGTGTTCCTCGCCCGCGCCCGTTGGCGCGTGAAAAACCTGAAGTCATGCCTCGCCATGGCCGAGGAGAACGGCGTGCCCCTGCACGTGATCGGCGGCGACGGGCGCTCGACGGGGAAGGTCCGCTACCACGGCCTGATCGGGGAGCGCCAGGGCAAGCTCGAAATCCTCTCCAAAGCGCGCGCGCTGCTCTATCCGACCAATTGGAACGAACCGTTCGGCCTCGCGGTCACGGAAGCCCTCGCCTGCGGCACGCCGGTGATCGCCTCGGTCAACGGCGCCATGAAGGAGATCCTCACGCCGTCGACCGGCGTCTTGTGCGGGACGTACGAAGACTTCGCGCGCGCGCCGGCCCGGCTGGAAGGGCTGAGGCCCGCGGATTGCCGCAAACGGGTGGAAGACGCGTTCTCGGCCGGCGCGATGGCGGCCGATTACCTGCGTCTGGCCGGCAGGATCATCGCCGAAGGCGAACTGCGCCAACGGCCGGCGACCTCGGAGTCACCGGAACCGCTGAGCCTCATTTACAAAAACACGTTCGCCAACCGGCTACGACTGAGATTCCTCGGAAAAGTCTGAGAGTGGCGGCGATATCGCTCGACGAACGCGAACCGAGGCACGGGCTCCCGCGCCCCCTCCCCCGTCAATGCATCAGTTCCACCGGACCCGAGGCGAGTCCGTGATCCGCGGCGTCGCGGATTTCCTCCGGCGTGGCCTCGCGCGCGTCGATGGCCTCGATTTCGAAGATCAGGTCCTGGCCCGCGAACGGATGGTTCCCGTCGAGGTGAACCTGATCCCCGTCGAAGTCGGCCACGCGATGCGCGACCCGCTCCCCGGACCGCGACTCGACCAGCACCATGTCGCCGAGCCGCAACGTTTCGAAATCGGGGATTTCATCGCGGCCGCGCACGATCACTTTGCCAGGGTCGTAAAACCCGTAAGCCTGATCGGCTCTCAAGAAAATATTGCGGCGCTCGCCTTTGTGGAGATCGCGCAAGCCATCGGCGAGGCCGCGCAAAAGGGACTCGCGACCGTCGGGAGCTTGAGTGATGACGTCTTGGCTGACCGTGGAGCTGAGCACGCGCCCGAGGCGGTTTTTCAGCGTGCAGCGGAAAGAAATGACCTGAATACCCATGTCGGACTCCATTCGTTGCGGGACGGTTAAGCGTTCCTCACGAGCAGGCGGACAAAAACGGGGCGAAGCGAAACTCTGGCGACAACGAAACGGACTCGAGCCCGGATCGCGCGGCGGAAACCATCAGGAACCTGATTCTTCGAGAATACCCGTGAAACCGCGAAATGGCGAGCGGAGATCCGCAAAACCCCGCATAAAGCCGAACCGACGCCCTGATTCAGCCGCGCGCGCCTCGAATTGAGAAACCCTCCCGATGATCGGCGGGAACCCCGCCCCAACCGAAACGAGGACAAAAACAATTCGTACTCATTTCCAAGGGCACTCCACGGGCAATTCAATTGCCGACGCGCCCGCTCCCGCGCTAAAGCGCCGCGTAAAATTAAATTATATTGATTTAAAAGGAGAAGGAAGGCGAAGCGGGCGCGCCGTATTGTTCATTCCCCTTAAATGGGAAGAGCTTCACATTGTACAAAAAAAGCCCGCTCATTGGCGGGCTTAGTTAGTCATTCAATTTTAAAAAAAGAAACTAAAGAGATTTTCTATTGGCAACAACGGACAAAGAAACTTCATCACCGTTATTTTCACCGACTGTGATTTGGGCGGCTTCATTTTCTTTAGCCAATACTTGTGGTTTCGCCTTGATAGTCCGTTCTCCATTTTTTCCAATCACACCGACAACAAAGTTCATCAAGATGCCCTTATGGTTTTGGATAGAACCTTCAGTAGCAACGACCTCAATAAAACTTTCTTCTGTATCAGTCTTTTGAGTGATGGTGGCTGTTTCACCGGCTTTCACAATTACTCTGGGCGACGAGATATGCTTTCCGTTCAAAGATAAATCCATTTTCAAATCATATCCGTTTGTAGAAGCGAAAGCGGAACTACCGATAAAAGCCAAAGCGATGGCAACTAATTTCATAAAACCCTCCGTGTGTTTTAATTTTATCAATAGGCAGGATCACTTGAACAGGCGGACTTTGAAGTGCTGCACGAGTTTGTGGTCGCCTTCGGTCATGTACGGGTCGCGAAGCCCCTGCATGCCGAGGTACTCGCCCGTCACGGCGTCCACCGTGTCATTGCGCCAGCCGATGATGCCGGGGCCCACGAAACGGCGTATCACCGTGCGCCCGTCGACGAGCTGATTGGAACGGTAGTAGGAGACCACGAACGAATCCGTGCCGTCTTTGTGCTCGTTGTAAAGGCGAATCACGTCGTAATCGTCGGGCGTTTTCCCCAAATCCCAAAGAACGAGGAAGTCACCGACTTTCTTGTATTTCATGAAGTTGCCGACCTTGCCGTCAGGACGGAGGGTCTGGACGTAATTGTAGAACTTGTTGAATTCCTGCTTCAGGACGAGCGAACGGCTGTCGGCGGCTTGAGCCGGCGCGGAGAACGTGGCGGCGAGCGTGAACGCGGCCGCGAAGGCCATCAGGAAGCGCTTGAACATGGGAACCCCTTTCAAAGGCGTGCGTTGAAAAATCGGGGCGAAGGTAGTCGCGAGCCGCGCGACCCGCAAGCCTTGACAAGGTTCGGCGAAACCACATTCTCGAGATGTTCGCCCAGGCGATGGAACGTGGGCTCAGATTCATCATGAATAACAGTGAATTACAACGGGACGAGGGCGACGCCGCGAGCGCGGCAGGCCTCATTCCCGCGGAGGGGACGGCTTCAAGCCTTCCAGACCGCTCCAACCTTCGAGGAGCCCGTGCCCTCCGAGGTTGAATATCCAGGACGCGATCGTGGTTTTGCGGGGATCGTTCGGTATGACGACGTCATACTTCCGGTACGCGCGCTCGGCGAGCGCGCGATCCAAAGGGCAAACAGCCGGATAGCCGCGTGCGCGCATCGCTTCCAGCGATTTATCCAACCCGCCCTGAGACGCGAACCGGCGGCAATTCTGGGTTTCGTCCATCGACGCGTCGACGTAATTGCGGAAGTCGATCGGGCGGGCCAACACCCATTTCCCGTTTTCACAGCGGACGTAAGGACCGGCGTTGTGGCCCTTGCCCAGGACGTCGTCGCTCTTCTGCAGGACGTGGTTCCAGAACCGCATGCCGTTGAAGTTGGCGGCGAGATCGCCGTACGAGAAAACGCCCGTCCCGAGGAGGCGCTGGCCGCCGAGGGTGAACCGCTCCATCATCACGCCGAGTTCGAGGGTCCTGTCCAGGGCCTCGCCTTCGATATAGCGGCTCTCGAAATAGATCCAACCCATGCCGAACATGTGCTCCAGCTTGTCGACGCCGACGTACGTGTCGCCGATGCGGACGAGGGGGCTCAGCGCCGATTGACTTATGCCGATCGCTCGAGCGCCCAAAATGGCCCCATCGGTCACCTGCCATCGGCCGTAGATCGAATCGACAAGCGTGACCGCACGCAGGTCGGCGCCGACCTCGCCGCTGAGGATGTCCTTGATGAGCTGGCCCTTCATATGGTTGGCGAAGAACCGACGAAGCTCTTTGTAGAGCGTCCTTTCGGACATCGCCGTGCCGGGGCAGCGGTGGCCGGAATCATTGAGGTCGGCCAAGGCCCGGGCCAGGTGTTGATTGGCGCGGGCGTTGATCCTGTCGGCCGAATCGGTGAGCGGCGAACCCATGCCGGTCAAGTGATCGACCTCAGCGGCCGAGGCGCTCACACCCGCCGCCAACGCCAAACATGCGACCCATCCAAGTCTCATCATCATCTCGTCCCGCTCCGTGTTTGAACCTGCAGTCCCTGATTTTGTAACCTCTGAGTCTGCAACGAGCCAGGGGAACGCTCCATGGCCGCTCATGGAGCAAGGCCTTGCCAGGCGGAACGCGCCCGGGTTGGACCTCAGTCCTTCGTAAAACGCAAACGCGCAAACACGCAAGCGTTTGTCGAAAGATTCAACAGGGGGATCCGGCGGCGCCCGCTCTACGGCAGCATGCGGAGGATTTTCGCGGTAGGCGGGGTGGAGGTGAATTGGCGCAGGATCTCGGCCGCCGTTTCAGGCGAAGCGTCCGCTCCCAGGCCCTGGCGGAGGACGTCCAGAGCCTGCATCCGGTCGCCGTTGCCCCAGGCGGCTTCGGCGAAATAGAGATAGCCGACGATCGAGCCCGGGTAGGCCGCGATGTACTCATCGGCCATCGCGCCGAGGCCGTCGTAATCGCCCAATGCGGACAAACGCAGGAACGGCAGATGGATCAAATCGCGATCCAAGCCCCGCGGCGCCGGATCAGCGCCGAAATCCCCGCCAAGACCCCCTCCGAGATCCCGAAGGTCGTCGAGCGCCCAATCCGTTTCCGACTCGACGTCGAAGGCGATCATCTCGTCGAGCAGCGCATCGTAAACCTCGGGATCGGTCGGTCGCCCGTATTGCACCTCGAGCAGGATCTCTTTGACCAGCTTCTCTTTGTACGCCAGGTAGTCATCCGGCGCGGAGGCGATCACTTCGTCCGCGGCCGCCACGTCCGAGGCGAGCTGATCCGGCGCGCTCGATTCCGGCCTCCGAGGCTGTGGAACGGCGGATCCAGCCGGTGCCGGAGCGCGCGATGCCGCGGGCCGGGCGCGCGCGCGCGCCAAGCCACCTCTGGCGACCTCCGCTTTTTGCACGAGACTCGACGGGCTCATCGCCGGCCTCCCGGAGACGGAGCTCATCGGCTCGAGAACCGCCTCGAGGCGAAGCCACACGGCGATCGCGAGCAGGAACGCCACCGTCAGAACCGGCGCGAGAACCCGAATCACCGATCGCATGCGGCTCCTCCTCCGACCGTCGTTCCACTCAAGCCCCACCCTCATATTCTCATCGATTCGCGCCGACCGTAAACCGGCGCGCGGCCGATGAGGCGGAGCCCGGACCGCTCCGAGGCCTCACGCCCCGATCGCCAGGAGCCGCGCGCCGAAGAGCCCCACGCGATCCGGGCGCGGCGGGCGCCCGGCCCCGCCGGCGGGACCTCGCGCCCGCGGAGTGAACGGAGGTCTCGCTTAGGAAACGCGCGGCACGCCTGGCGCGCGCCGGCCGGTTAGGACCACTATTGGGAAGCTCGATCCCGAGCGTTCAGGAAAGGAGCCTTTATGGCGAACAAAGACCTGCAAACGCAAAACGAAAACCCGGTCGCTTCGCATCTCTCCCCGTTCCGCGACATGGAACGCGTGATGGACCGCTTTTTCAGCGATCCGTTCGGCTCGTTCTTCACCGGCCTGCCGGCGCTGAGCCGGCGCGCGGTCGGCAACATCGAGGAGCTCGACGACGGCTATCTGCTCACCGCGGAGATCCCCGGCATCCCCGCCGAAGGCATCGACATTCAAGTGAGCGGCAACCTGCTCACCGTCAAAGCGGAGCGCAAAGAAGAGGAGGGCGGCCGCCGGCAGCACCGGAGCTTCCACCAATCGTTCTCGCTCCCCTCGACGATCGACGCCGAGAAGATCGAAGCCCATTGCGAAAACGGCATGCTCGAGATCTTCATGCCGAAAACGCAGGCCTCCCAGGCCAAACGCATCGAGATCCAAAGCGGGAAAGGAGGGGCGGCGCAGAGGCTTTCCACGCGCGTGAACGAAACGGCTCAGGCGAAAGAAGGCGTCAAAAAACACTGACTCGGCGAAACCGCCGGAAACGAAGCGCCGGGCCCGATCCCGGCGTTTTCCAAAGAGCGCAAGAAGGGGCTCAGCGCCCGGGTCCCGGGCGTATGAGACCCTCGATCGCGTCCACCCAAGCCGGCTCTGCGTTCACGCACGGCACGCGGATCAGTTTTTCCCCCCCCGCTCCCGTGAAAATCGCCGACGCGCGGATGCCGATCTCCTCGATCGTCTCCAGGCAATCGGCCGTGAACGACGGGCAAACGACCGCGAGGCGCTTGACTCCCCGTTTCGCCAGCTCGACGAGAGTGGATTCGGTCGATGGCGGAATCCAGGCGGCGCGGCCCAGGCGCGACTGAAAGGAAACCGAATGGCGGTCCGGCGGCAAATCGAGTTCCCCGGCCAACGCCCGGGTCGTGGCGAAGCAATGCGCGCGATAACAAAGGCGATTGGCGTCGACGATCCGGTCGCAACACGCGTCGGACTTGCGGCAATGCCCGCCCGTGGGATCGAGGCGCGTGACGTGCCTCTCGGGCAACCCATGGTAGCTGAAGAGCACGTGGTCGGGCTTTTCCCTCTCGAGAACCGGCCTGAGCACGGCGACGAAGGCTCGAATGAAACCGGGATCGTCGTAAAACGGGCCGATGAACCGCAACCGGCCGCTGAAACCAAGTTCGCGCGCACGCGCCAGGCACTCTTCCCGCGCCGAGCGGGTGGAACTCTCGGCGTACTGCGGGTAGAGCGGCAAAACCACGATCTCATCGCAGTCCAGGAGCGCCTCGAGCGCGGAGCGGATCGAAGGGGTGCCGTAGCGCATGCCAAGCTCGACGGGCGCCCCCGACAGGCGCTCCCGCACCTTGTCCGTCAATTCGCGCGAGATCGCCAGCAGCGGCGATCCGCGAGCGGTCCAGATTTTTTCGTACGCCGCCGCCGACTCGAACTTCCGCTTGGGCACGATCAAGACGTTGACGAGAAGCCAGCGCAAGGGCGCGGGGACGTCGATGACCCGCTCGTCCATCAGGAATTGCCTGAGATACCGACCGACCGATCCGGGCTCGGGCGCGTCGGGCGTTCCCAGATTGATCAGCAGCAAGCCCGTGCGTCGCGGGCTCACGGCCAAACCCCGGTCCGCGCGATTTCAGCGGGGAGCGAGGCCGCTTGCTCGAGGATTCTCGCCAACCCGATCCCGCCCGTGTAATTGCCGAGGAGATAGAGATTGCCCCGGTTCGGGCGGAAAAGCGAAGCCGCCTTCTCCATTTCGACCGTGAAATGCGGCAAAGCGCACGGCCACCGGCTCACGCGGGCGTGCAGGGGCTCGTGATCCACGCCCGTCACCCGCCGCCGCTCTCGGCGCACGAGATCCAAGATCTCGTGGTCGGCGAGCTCGGTCGCCGACCGCCCCGCCGTCGCGCGAAAGAGGGCCCCTCCCAGGATCCACGTCTCCGAAAGCGGCCCGGAAGCCGCCTCCAGGGGGGATTCCGGCACGGCTCCCGCCGACGGGCCGATGCCGCCGACGGGCTCGTTCCACAGCACGCCGAGCGCATCGGCTTCATACGGCGGGAACAAGCAGCCGAATCCGCGCCACGGCGACGATCCTTCCGGGAAATGCGCGCCGACCGAAACCAAAGGCAGCGTCTCCACCCGGCCGAGCGCATCGGCCCTTTCGCGGTCCAACCCGTCCAGGATCGCGCGCGCGCCGGCCACTCCCGCCGCGAGCACGACCGGGCGGCGCGAAGCGCGCAGGTCCTCGGCGCCGACGGGCGAGAGCAGCTCCAGCCGCGCGCCCCGATTGGCCAGGGATTCCTTGAATCCATCGATCAAGCGCCCCATCCCGCCGAGCGGTGAAACCGTGCCGCGGAAACGAGGGCGGCGGACCGGAGACGACGATTCCCCCTCGGGCCGGAACAGGGGCCCGAGGACCAACGACGCGCTCATCCGCTCCGGATCGCCGGCGTAAACCCCTTGCAAAGCGGTTTCGATCGAATAGCGGGCCGCCGACGCCGACAGCGCGCGCGTCCCCCACTCGCGCACCGTCTCCCCCGCCCGCGGCGCCAGGGAACGCTCCACGAGCGCGCAGCGCGCGAGCGACCCCAAGGCCATGAAACTCTCGGCGAAACTCAGCGGCCAGCGGCGCGGGCGGCCGCCGCGGAAAACGAAGCGCGCGCGCGCGGAACCCGTCGGCGCGGGGCGCGTCCTCACGCCGAGTGCGGCGAACGTGTCCTCGACGAGCGCGCTGTTCAGGAGGCCGTTGGCCGCCGTCTCGACGGGGCCGTAAGGGGTTTCAAGCGTGCCGATCATGCCGCCGGGCCGCGCCGCGGCCTCCCGGATCTCGACGTCGAATCCCGCCCGCGTCAAGAAGTGCGCGGCCGACAGGCCGGAAAACCCCGCGCCGACGACGAGGACGGGCCGTCCGCCCCCGGAAACTCCCGAGCCCATCGCCATCCGCGCCTCCTTAAACCGATTGCGAGAAAACCTTGGCGTCCGGCGCTTTCGCGCGCAAGCGCGCGTCGAGCGCCATGCAGGCGTTGCGCAGGAAGGGCCGCCCGGCGCCGGTCAGGCGGAGCCTCCGCCCCTCGACCTCCACCAAGCCGTCCCGGATCGGTTCCGCGAGGAATTCGCGCGCGTCGGCCGCCTGCGCGTCGTTTTCGAGCTCCACTTCCCAACGGGTCATGAGCGCGAGGATCTGCTCGCGGCGACGTCGATCCTCGTCGTTCAGCAGGTGGCCTCGCAACGTCGGGATCTCCCCGGCTTGCACGCGCCGCTCGTACACCGGCAACGCCTTCTCGTTCTGGTGGAAGCAACCGGGCGCCTCCGAGATCGCGCTCACGCCCAGGCCGAGGAGCGCCTCCGTGCGGAAATCGACGTAACCCATGAAGTTGCGGTGGAGCGTGCGATCCCTCTCGGACTTCGCCAGCGCGTCCGTGGGCAAGGCGAAATGGTCCATGCCGATCTCGACGTAACCCCCGCGCGACAGGACGTCGCGCGAGATTTCGTAAAGACGGCGCTTCTCCTCGCCCGCGGGCAAATCCTCGTCCTTGAACAGGCGCTGCGCGGGCTTGATCCACGGCACCAAAGCGAAACTGTAGAGCGCGATCCGGTCGGGTTTGAGGCGCACGGTCGTTTCGGCCATCGCGAAAACGCTTTCGGGCGTCTGCTTCGGCAGGCCGTAGATCAGGTCGAAGTTCACGGATTCGTAGCCGAGAGACCGCGCGACCTCGGTGAGACGCTCGGTCATCTCGAGCGGCTGGATGCGGTTGACGAGCCGCTGCACCTCCGGGCTGAAGTCCTGCACACCCATCGAAACCCGCGAAAAGCCGAGGGCGCGCAGGGCCTCGAGGTGCGCGCGGCTCGTGCGCCGCGGATCGACCTCGATCGAGCCCTCGAACCCCGCTGGATCGACGCGCACGTCTTCGAGGATCGGCCGCAGGAGTTTTTCCAGGTTCGCCGGCGACAGGAACGTCGGCGTCCCCCCTCCCAGGTGGATCTGGCGCAGCGGGCGCTCGCGCAGCCTCGGAACCTTCTCCAGGTAAGCGCCCCACTCCTTCAGGAGGAGCTGGACGTACGGCTCCTCGCGGCCGTGATCCTTGGTGATCGAGGTGTTGCAGCCGCAGAAGGTGCAGAGCGTTTCGCAGTACGGGATGTGCAGGTACATGGACCAGCTCATCTCCCCGCGCCCGTCGGCCGCGGGCGCGTCGAACGCGCGCCGGAGCTCGTCGATCCATTGCCGCCCCGTCGGCGAGTCCGACCAGTACGGCACGGTCGGGTAAGACGTGTAGCGGGGCGCCGGCACGTCGTACTTCTTGAAAAGCTCCGAGCTCGTCGTCTTCATCGCGGCCCTCATTTGAACATCTCGCGCGCGAGCGTCACGAAAGCCCGCACGTTCTCCTCGGGCGTCAGCGGCAGCACGCCGTGGCCAAGGCCGCAGACCCAGCCAGCCCGTTCCTCGGGCGAGAGTTCCGCGATCGCCTCGAGGTGGCGGGACGCCTCGGCGCGGAATTCCTCCGCGGGGAGGAAGAGCATCGCCTGATCGAAATTCCCCTGGTTGAAACCGAGCCCGTAGCCGCGCAAAACGTCCGCCATTTCCCAGCGGTGATCGAAACCGAGGCCCGCCACCGGGCTCCCCGGGCGGAAAAGCGGGTGCGCGAGGTGCCCCGGCCCCGCCCCTTTGGTGTAATACCCGACCCGGCCCGCGAATTCGCGCGCGAGCCGCTCGAGCTGGGGAACGACCCGTTCGCGGAACACGCGAGGATCGAGCTCGCCGGCCGACGTGTCGAGGATCATCACGAGCTCCGCGCCGCCCTCGAGCTGCAGCTGGATGTTCTCGCGCAGGAGCGGGACGAGCTTCGCGCAGAACGGCTCGAACAGCCGGATCAGGCCCTTGCTCTTCCGCATCGATCCCTTGTGCTCGTTTTCGACCGCGTACGTGAACAGCGTCCACGGCCCGCCGACGAAACCGATCAAGCTCTTGCCGGCCGGCAGCCGCGCGCGCGTCGCGCGCACGGCCTCCTTCTGGAACCTCACCCCGTCGAGCGCCTCGGCGGGCGGGCGGAGACGGTCGACGTTGGTTTCGTCCAAATGCCAACCGAGCGCGGGGGCCGGATCGTACGACAACCCCATGCCCATGGCCTCGAGCGGGAAGAGCAGGTCGCTGAACAGGATCGCGACGTCGAAATCGAAATCGCGGATCGGTCCCATCGCGACCTCGGCCGCCAACTCCGGCTTCTTGCACAGGTCCATGAAGGAGTGCGCGGCGCGGAGTTCCCGGTAGTGCCGGTGGTAACGGCCCGCCTGGCGCATGAACCAGATCGGCGGAGTCGCCTGCGGCGCGCGCTTGAGCGCGTTCTGAAAACGTTCGTTCATGGAAAAACCCCCTTCACTCTTCCCTCTGCTCCGCCGGCGACTCCGGGGAGACGAACTGGTAACCCACCCCGCGCACCGACCGGATCCACCGCCCGCCCTCCTCGCCCAGCGCTTGGCGGAGGCGGACGATCGCGTTGTCGACGGTCCGCGCGGTCGGGAACCTGTCCTCGCCCCAGATCTCGTCGAGGGCACGGTCGCGGCTGACGACGTCGGGCGAGGCTTCGATCAAGAGATGGAGCAGGTCGAAGTCGCGCGTCGCCGGGAACTCGCGGTTCCCTTCGGCGTCGGTGATCGAGCGGCCGGCGAGATCGACGACCCGGCCGCCGCAGGCGATTTCAGTCTTCGGCGCGTGCGTCTCCAGCACGTGGCGGATGCGGATCAGGAGCTCCTTGAGATGGAACGGCTTCGGTATGAACTCCTCGGCGCCGATCTCGTAACCCTCGAGGCGGCGCTCGGCCGTGTTCATCGCCGTGACGAAAAGGAACGGCGTCGCCTTCTCGCTCTTCACCCGCCGCGCGAACTCGAAACCAGATCCGTCCGGAAGCCCCACGTCGAGGACGATGAGGTGGAACTCGCCCTTTCGGAACTCCGCCTCCGCGTCCCTCTGCGTGGTCACCCAACGCACCCCGTAACCTTCCTTGGTGAGCCGCTCGGTGAGCGTCTCACCAAGGGTTTCGTCGTCCTCGACGAGAAGCAGACGGGTCATGACGCCCTCCCATGCAGCTCGAGCCGCGCGCGGAAACCCTGCGGATTGGTGGCGTCGCCGCGGATCAGCCGCAATTCCCCGCCCATCCGCTCGGCGAGTTTTTTCGCGATGTGCAGGCCGATCCCCGAGCCCGACGTGGTCGTGTGCCGCACGAAGATCCGGCCGAGATCGCCGACGTCCCCGGGGAACCCCCTGCCGTTATCGGCCAGTTCCAGCGCCACGCGCGCGCCGTCGACGGTCTCCGAGCGGATCTCCACTCTGCTGGCCTTGCCGTGCACGACGGCGTTCTGAAGGAGGTTCTTGAGGATGCTCTCCAGGGCGCGCACGTCGGCCCGCACGCGGCACTCGCCCTCCATGCGGATGTCGAGCTCGGGCCAGTAATGGCGCAGGCTCGAGACGACCGCCCGCACGGAAACGTCGTCGAGGTGCAGCTGGCCCATCTCCGTGTCGGCGACGAAGAGCGAGTTGTCGAGCTGCAGCTCGAGGCGGACCGTGTCCTTGACGAGCCGGCGGCTGACGCGCGCGTGCTCGGGCGAACCCTTGAGCTCTTCCTCGAGGGTCTCGGCCTGCAGGCGCAGGCTCGCCAGCGAGGTCTTCAGATCGTGCGTGAACGCCGCGAAGAACTCGCGGATCTGCCGCGAACGGCGGATCTCGGTGACCATGAAATAAAGCAGCGCGATCCCACCGCCGAGAAGGAGCGCGAACAGCACCAGCCCCTCGGACATGAGCATGCGGTGGCGGCGCGCGATCTCTTCGGCGGTCTCGGCCCGCACGACCGCCTGCAGGCGCGACAGCTGCTGCAGGCCGAACACCAGCCACCAACCCGCGAGACTGAGCGTCGCCGCCAGCCAGACGACGACGGCCGCGATCTTGACCTGCGAGGACCGAATCGATTTGTTCGCCACCCGTTCCCGCGCTCCTTTCACCCCAGCGCCCGGCTCGCGCGCGCGATCGCGGCGACCGCTTCGTCGAGGACCTCGTCCGTATGCGCGTAGCCGATGAAGCCCACCTCGTAACCGCTCGGCGCGAGGTACACGCCCTCCTCGAGGCACGCGTGGAACAACCCGCGGAAGCGCTCGGCATGGTCTTTCGGTATGTCGGCCAGCCGGCGCACCGGCCCCTCGCCCGCGCGCAGCCAGAACACCGACCCGCGGCGCGCGACCGAGATGTCGCGTCCCTGGGCCCGCAATTCCGCCTGGAGCTTCGCCGCGAAACGCGCGGCGCGGGCCTCCAACGCGCCGTACACGCCCTCACGCTCGACCTTGGCGAGCGTCGCCAGGCCCGCGCGCATCCCCACCGGGTTCGCGCTCAGCGTGCCCGCTTGGTAGACGGGGCCGCTCGGCGCGACGAGGTCCATGACCTCGCGACGGCCGCCGTACGCGCCCACGGGAAACCCTCCGCCGATGACTTTGCCGTACGTCACCAGGTCGGGGCGCAGGCCGGTGAGCTCGGCCATCCCCCCGAGCGCCACGCGGAAACCAGAGATGACTTCGTCGAAGATCAATAGGGCGCCCGCCGCGCGGGTTTTCCGCGCCACGTGCTCGAGGAATTCCCGGCGCTGTTCGAGCAGCCCGTAGTTGGCCGGCAGCGGCTCGATGATGACGGCCGCCACCCGCCCGTCATGGAGATCGAGAACCTCGTCGAAACCCGCCTCGTCGTCGAGCGGCGCGACGAGCGTTTCCGCGGCGACCTCGGCCGAAACGCCGGCGCTGTCGCTCGCCGCCGCGCCCGCCAGGCCAGAGCCCGCCTTGACGAGAAGCGAGTCGGCGTGGCCGTGGTAGCAGCCCTCGAATTTGACGATTTTCGACCGCCCCGTCGCCGCGCGCGCGACACGGAGCGCGCTCATCACGGCCTCGGTGCCCGAACTGACGAAACGCACTTTCTCGAGCCACGGCAGCCGACCCGTCATCCATTCGGCGAGTTCGAGCGAATACGGTTCGCACGCGCCGAAGCTCCAGGCCGTGTCGATCATCTCCTTGACCGCGCCCGCGACCTCGGGATCGCGATGGCCGAGGATCAAAGGCCCGAAGCTCTGGCAGAAATCGATCAGCCAATGGCCCTCGACCGACTGCAGGCGGGCGCCCTCGGCCTTTTGGAAAAAGACGGGGGTGCCGCCCACGCTTTTGAACGCGCGCACGGGGCTGTGCACCCCGCCGGGCGCGATCCGCAACGCGCGTTGGAACAAACTTTCGGACATCGTCATGCTCCGTCTCCTCGCGGTTCGTCCCCTCCGGCCCACGCGAGCCACGCCTCGCGCCCGAGGACGACGTCGATCCTCGCGTCCGGGCCCAGGCGGCGGCGCAAATGCGCCAAGGTCAGACCGGGCCCACAGGCATGATACGCCTTGCGGATCCCGGGCTCCAGCTCCAACGCGCGGTCGAACGCCGTGCCACTCGTCCAGAAGAAATGGGTCTTGCCCTTGAGATCGGGCGCGTCGCGGCGGGCGACCAGGCGGTACGTCGCGAGGCTTCGCATGCCGGCGGCGCTGCGATCGTGGGTCAACTTCAGCCAAGGGAGTTCCCCCGCTTCGCGGCTGCGACCGCGATCGCCATCTCCATCGCGACCATCGTCGCGGCCGCGGCCGAACAGAGTCCGGGCGCGCGTCGGTTCGGCCTCGCCGAGACCCTCGGCCGAACCGTTCACCCACACCCCGCGGTGAGCGAGCTTGGCCCATGTCCGCAGGCCCGCGCACCAAACCACCTGCCGCTCGCCGAGGCTCGCATCGGCCGGCAAGGCCGTGGCGCGCGACACCCAAACGCACTCCGCCGCCGCGAGTTCGGCCTCCCAAGCCGAACGCGGCAGGGGCTCGCGCGAGAACAGCGGTTCATCGTCGCCCGAAGCGGGCCAGATCCGCGAGGCGTCTTCCGGCCGCGGCGCCGCGGCTCCTTCGCGGCCGCGGATCTCGAACGCGTCCAGGACCTCCCCCGCCTCGCTGAGCCCGCGCAGAGAGAACACCCGCCCGTATTCGCGCTCAAGAACGGTCACGCCGATTTTCTGGTGGCAGCCGCCGCCGTACCCGGCGAGCGTCCGTCGTTCCTCCTGAACGCAGGCGAAGGTGCCCGCGCAATGGATCCGCGCCAAAATATCCTTCAGTTCCGGCCGGCCGCGCCGGATCTCGACGGCGAGCGCCCCTTGGGCCGCCGCCGTCGGGTTGCAGGACACGGGCAAAACCATCCAACGGCAATTCTCAAGCGCCGACCGCAGGATCTGGCGCGTCTCCGCGCATTCGGAAGCCTCCTGCCCGGGGGCGGAGCCGCGTTCCGGGGCATCGCTTTCGAGCAAACGGTCGAGCGCGGCCTTCGCCACGATCAAACCGTCGGCGTCCCCGGCGAAAAGCTTGCCCACGCGCGTGGGCACGTTGCCGCGCACGTCGAGGAATTCGACCCGCTCCACGGGGAAAGGCAAGTAAGTCTTGAGGAACGGCCCGAGGTTGTGCGCGCGCCGAGGGGACGAGGTGAGAACGCGGACCCGGCGCGCGGCGGCCGCGGAACCCATGCGGTCGCGCCGGAACAAGAGCACGTCGCGGACATCGGCCCTCGGGAGCGTCGCCGCGACCTCTGTCTGTTCCCGCGGCTCAGTGGGGAGGTCCTTCCAGGAGTGCACGACCAAGTCCGCGCGGCCGTCGATGAGGTCCTTGAGGAAGTCCTCGGTGAACACGCCCTTCGCTGGCATCCGCCACAGCGGATCCTGCAGGTTGACATCGCCCAGGGATTCGCGGAAATCGTATTCGACCTCGATCCCGAGCCCGGCGAGGGCCCGGCCGACCATTCGCGCTTGCAGGCGGGCGAGGTCGCTCCGGCGCGCGGCGATCCTCAGGCGCATACGTCTTCCCATCCGAACGGACGGTACTCGACGTGGCGGTCGCGCTCGGCGACGACGTTCGCGATCGCATCGAAAGCGAGTTTGCGGCGGCCAGCGATCGATTCCTGGTTGGCGGAGATCCGGCGCATCAATTCATGAAGCGGGGTCAATGGACCGTCGCCGGCGAGCGAGCTGAGCCGGTCCGCGTCCCCCCCGCCCCTCAGGTCGAAGACCCTGTCGAACACGCCGCCGCCCGCCCATGCCGCGAGGTCGGCCGCGCTCATCGGAGCGGCGACGACCAAGGCGCTCCCTTGCGCCGCCCCGCCGCTCAAGCGGCCGCTCAGCCCATGAAAACGAACGCCTGGGAACTGCGCCCGCAACTTGCCCGCCCGCGCGAGGTCGCGCACGTGCACGTGCACGTTCGTGCCGTCCTTGCAGATCCATGGCAGGATCTCGCCCGCCAGATGCCCTCCGCCGACGACGTGCACGACGGGTGCGCCGCGCAATTCCTTGCGCAAAAGGCTGCCGTAGCTCTGGCTGCCGAGATCGTTCAGGTGAGTCGCGCGGATTTTTTTGGCGTCTTCGAGCAAAGCCCGGGTGAAGCGGCGCAAGTCGCGTTCGAGCCCGGACGCGTCGGGACCTCCCGGCCACGCTCCGAACCACCCCGCGACCGCGTTCTTGAACTGGCCGAAAACTTCCGTTTCGCCGACGAGCGGCGAATGCAATCCGCAGATGATCTCAAGGCAAACGCGGTACGCCTCGGAACCGGCGTGGATCTGGTCCTCGGGCCGCAGCTCCAGCTCGCTCAACGCGTGCGCGGGACCGAAAGCGACCTTCCGCAAACAGGTCTGCCACAGCCGCCAGTCTGAAGAAGCGGCGCGAAAGGCATCGCCGTCTTTTCGATGCACTAAAACGAGGTCGCTGAACATGGGTTGATCCTAGACCAGGGTGCGGCAAGCTGTGTCACAGTTTTGTCATAACCATTGGAGTCTTCGAGCGTTTTTGTCAAAGCGCAAAACAATTGAGAGACCGCCGCCGTGACGCGGCGATATGGCCAAAAGGCCACGCCCGACGCCGGGGCCGAACGTATGAAAACGAGGCGGGCGCCGCTCGGCTCGGGCTCGTCGCGGAAGGCGCGAATTCCCGCGGGCCGCGCCCCAAAAAAGCGCGCCCATGGAACCGCCGTCGGCACCGGCTTGCCGGCACTGACTGCAAGTCAGCAAATTTTGTTTTCCTGTTCCAAGACAAGACGTCGCATCGGAGTCTGGGACGACCCCTGTTTAATTTTGAATAAACGAACGCCCTGGTAAACTTAAACTTCAATTGGGCGGTCGCGATGCCGATGAGGCCTCATCGCCAACGCGACCGCCGCACGTTGTTTGAGGGAGTATGGAATGACGACCGCTCGGAAGCTTTTGCTTGTGGGGCTGACCGAAAACGCGCCCCACGCGCCTGAGCGCGCTGTCCCGGGCGGTGAGCCGGCGCCCCCCTTCTCCCGACCGTCCTCGCCTTTCGACGTCGTTTCCGCTTTCGAGACCGCCATGGCCCTTTCAGGCGCGAGCCAGGGCGTTTGCCTGAGCTTGCGCCAGGGCAAACACGTGCGCGCGCTCGCCGCGAGCGAGGCTTTCCGGCCGGCGACGGGGCGCCCGGGCTTCACGGCCGCGTTCCTCTCCGACATCCTCCGTCGCGACGAACCGATCTTCGCGACTCAGGCGCGCGACCTCGAAACCGGGGCGCCCGCCTTGACCGGCGTCGACGGCCAGCACCTCGCCGCGATTCCGATGCGATCCTCCGGGCCGAGCGACGGCGTCGTTTGGGTGCTCTCGTACGAGCCGCGGCCGCACGGCCTGACGATGGCCCGTCGAGAAGCGCTCACGCGGTTGGCGGAAATGGCGCGCATGGCGTTGCGAGCCCGGCCGGCCGACATCCTCGCCGAGCGCGAGGCGTTGAACGAGCTCAAAGCCCTCGAATTCCGCCAGTGCCACTGGGTCGTGGACCTCGCGACCCACTCCGTGAGCGCGGTGAGCGCTGATTTCGAAGGCGTTTTCCAGCTTCCGCCGAGCGTGCTCGAAAACGACCCGGCCGGTTTCACCGCGCGCGTCTTCCCCGAGGACAAGGACGGCACCTTGGTGCACATGCACACGCGCCTGGAGAACGGGGTCGACCTCGAGTTCCGCGTGATCAACGGCCAGGGAGAGCTGCGATGGGTCTGGCTGCGCAGCTTTCCCCTCGAGAACAACGACCCGTTCGCGCTCCCCCGCATGCTCTTCGTCGCCGAGGACATCACGTCGAAAAAGGAGCGCGAGAACCAGGAGCGGACGCAACAAGCGCGGCTCGCGGCCAACGCGAAGATGGTCGCGCTCGGCGAACTCGCCGGAGGCGTCGCTCACGAGATCAACAACCCGCTCACGATCATCTCGGCCAAGGCCGCCGAGCTCAAACGCCTCCACAAGCGCGGCCAGCTCACGCCAGAGGCTCTCGCGGAGATCGCCGGCAAGATCGAGAGCACGTCGATGCGCGTCGCCGACGTGATCAAGAGCCTGAAAAACCTCGCCCGCCGCGACAACTCGCTCATGCGCCATAAAGTCGCTTTCGAGCAGATCTTCAACGACATCCGCAACCTCTGCCAGGAAAAGCTCGCCAAGGGCATCCAGCTGCGCATGCCGGCCTGGCCGGAAGGGTTCGGCGCGGAGATGCACTACACCCAGATCACGCAGCTCTTCGTGATCCTCCTCAACAACGCGATCGACGCGCTCAACGGCGAGGGCGTGCTGAACGCCGGCGGCGGCGATGAGAAGTGGGTCGAGATCGACTTCGCCGAAGACGATGAGTCGGTCTATGTCTACGTCACCGACAGCGGCCCCGGGATACCGCTCAGGATCCGCGGCAAGATCTTCGAGCCATTCTTCACCACGAAGCCGGCGGGCCGCGGCACGGGCCTCGGTCTGAGCCTCGCGCAAGGCATCGTGCTCCGCCACGGCGGCGGGATCCGCCTGGACACCCTGCATTCGCGGACGCGCTTCGTCGTCCAATTGCCCAAACACCAGCGGCGGGCGCCGGCCAACGAAAGATGAACATCTTTAATCCATGAAGGACCGGCGGAGACGGCCGCGAACGCCATGACGGCGGCCGGATCCACGCGGCGGCCGGCCATCGAGCTCGGTTTTCCCGGCGGTCACTCTTCGTCCCCGCCCTCGTCACGGGCGAGGGAGAGCTTCGGACGCCCGCGATCGGCGGTCTTTTTGGCGTTGCGCGGCCGCGCCCGCGGCAGGAGCCGCGAGCGCATGAACTGCACGCCGGCTTTGTCGGCCTTGCGCCAAACGACTTTCGCGCGCAGAAGACGCCGGCGGGCGATGCCTTTTTTGTCGACCGAGTCGATGACGATCTCGAGGATCTCGCCCGGCATCAGCGACTCGGAGTCCGCCTTCAGGCAGAGTCCGCCCTCGCTCAGGTTCAGAAGCCGGCCCTCGCGCCATTCGGCGTTTTCGCCCTCGGCCGACCGGAACCGCGCTGACATGTCGACCGGGAACCGGGGCGGCAGCCGTTTGATGTCGGACACGCTCCCCCCTCACGGCACGGGCGGAAGATAGCTGAGCAGCTTGCGCCAACCCGGCCGGCTCTTCTCGATCCGCGCGTCCCAGTACGGGAAATAGTTGCCGAAATTGTTGCGGACGAGCGCTCCGGCGACGCCGCCGAACCATACGCCGGCCTCCTTCTCGAAATGCCTGGAGTAGGCTCCGAGGACGCGCGGCTGTTCGAGATAGCTCGACCATTGGATCCGGCGGCCGCGATTGGTGACGATGTCGGTGACGACCATCTCGCCGTTGTCGAAGACGGCGACGTCGACCCCCCAAGCCTGGCGCGTGAGCAACCGCGACGGCATGGCGGAAAGGAACGAAGCGACGAACTCCGCGGCGGCTTCGATCTCCTCGCCCTCGACCTTCGCCGCCTGCACCCAGCGGGTGGGGACGGAATCGGGCACCACGCGGCCCTCATAGGTGTGCACGCGGATCTCGCGGAACGTGCGCGAGACGAGCCGCTTCTTGGCGTCGGCGCGCAGGATGACGTCATCCTGCAGGACGACGGCCTCCCCGCTGGCGACGCCGCCGAGGATGTGGCTCCTCACGGGGGTCCGGAAGTGCCGGGGCTCGTAGCCGGGGAACCGGCCCTCCACCAGCGCCGCAACGAACGCGTCGCCTTCGGGGTAAAGGCCTTTGCGCGTTTCCCGCGGCGCCACCCCGACCGCCGGGCGCACGACGAAGCCGGCGGGGAACTCCGCGTACAACGCCTGCTCGATGCGCTCGCCGTCGGCCTTGATGCGGCCGCGGGCGTCGACGAGCGCGTGCTTGCCCAGGAATTCTTTGAGGCCCAATGTGCGAGGGTAATACATCCGCGCGGACTCCCCCAACGCCTGTTCGAGGACCCGGAACATGATGAGCTTGTCGGACAGTTTTTCCGTTTGCGCGGACGCCTCGACGAGCCCCTGGGAGTAGACCGATGCGAGCCACGGCCCTTTCCTCGAGGACGTCCCGATGAACGCCGGCGACGCCGGCGGCACGCGCGGCGGCCGGGCCAGAAGGGACGCGTAGACAGCCGCGGCGCGCGACTCGGCGAACTCGCCCGGGCTCGGGCATGCGCCCCGGCATTTCGCTTTCGCGCGGGCCTTGGCACCGCCGCTCTTTTTCTTTTTCATTTTCCCCGCGGCCGGTTTCTCGGCGATTTTTTTCGACGGCGCGACCGGCGGCTGGCGCGGGACGGCGGCTTCGGCCGGGCGTGGAAATCCGACGCTGAAACCGGAAAAAACGAACGCTCCGACGATCATCGGGGCCGTCAGCCAGATCCGTGGCATGCACCCTCCCTCTCCATGATCCACGATATTTGGAAACCCGTTAAAGGTGAAGTCCCGGTAGCTCGCCGGCGCCTCATCGGCCTGATTCTTCGGCCTGAACCACTGGTCACTGTCAAAAGGCTCGCCGCCCAGACCGTCGGACCCGCCCGATTTTTGAGGTCTAACTCCATGGAACCAAAAGATTGTCCAGGTATCGAAACAACAGGCGCCGCGACTTAAGCCTGGCCCCGAACCTGCATCTCTCCACCCAGGAGAGCGCCGCGTTCAACGCCGGACGACCGCTCGATCACCCGCCACCGATCGGAGGTTCCTGTGAAGACGCACATTCCGGCCTTTTTCGGATTTCTTGTCGTAGTCTCCATACTGGCTCTGATGGTACGCTGATCAGACCTAGACAGGAGTCCCTCATGTCCCCCGTCACCAATTACCCGGCCACGACTTGGGTCCGCGCGAGAAATGGCATGATCGCCGGCGTTTGCGAAGGCGTCGCCCGACGCCTCCAGGTCGAGTCATGGCTCGTCCGTTTCGTTCTCGTCATGGCCGTTCTTTTCGGCGGCACCGGCTTGCTCGCCTACCTCGTGCTCGCCGTCTCGCTGCCGCGCGAAGACCGGGTCGACGAAGCGTACGACAAAATGATCCTCGGCGTCTGCTCACGGCTCGCGCGCCGCTCGAACGTGGAGATCGGCGTCGTGAGAGCCGGCGCCGCGCTCGCCGCCTGCGTCACTTTCGGCGCGGCCGTGATCGCCTACGTCGCCCTTTACTTCCTTCTTCCGGATCCCGGCTCTCAAACGAAACCGAACGCCCTCAATTGATGGTCGGGCAACAACCCGCGATAGAGGGCGCGCGCGGCGGGCGCCCGCGGCGGGCTCTCCAAAGCACTTTTCACGGGATTTTTCGGCGCGGCGCTTTCCCGAACGACGGCCGGCCGCGCCTCTGCGACGCCGCTGGCGGCGCAAGCCAAGTCGAAAAGCTGCGTGAGCCTCGAATTGTCGCCGACGACCGATTCGATTTCCTCGAGCAACCGGCGCGTCTGCGCGCGAGGGATCTTCACCATGTCGTTCTTCTCGCGGAATGATTTCTCGATGAACGGCAACGACGCGAGCCCCAGAAACAGCGACCAGCTGCAAAAAAGACGATAGCCGAGGTATCGCTCGGGCAGCGCCGTGACGTACTCGATCGCGCGGTGGGCGTGTTCGGCGAGAGAGGCGATCAGATCGCCTCGGGACGGCACGAGGAAGCGGCCGGAACGCTCGTCCTGCGCCTGATCCTTGAGGAGGTTGATCTTCTGCAGGAAGAGACCGAAGTGGAACGAGTCGACCAGCGCCCGCTCATCGACGGCGCCCGCGCGATCGATGAACACGAGGCGCGTGAGGGCCTCGCCGACCACGCCGGCGACGAAAAAGCAGTACTGGTTCACGTCCGCAATCGACGCCAAAATCAACCGGCCGCCCGATCGGCGCGACGCGAAATGCCGCATGCCGCGGCACATGCTTAAAACCGGCTCCTGAATCGAGTCCCGGGCCGCCGGCTCGAGCGCCTGCAAATCCGCGAATAGGACCCCCGCATCGACGAGCAGGGACGCCTCGCCTTCGGGCAAGTCCGACGGAAAACGCGCGCTCCATTCCGCGACTTCTCCCGGGGCGAACGGCTCCGTGAGCAGGCGCTCGAACCCTTCGAATTGCAGCGACTGCTCGCTCTCTGAAGGCCATGCCGCGTCCTCGACCGTATCAAGAACGCGGCAAATGAGATAAGCGAGGCCTACGCGCTCGCGCAGGGATCCTTGCAAACGCGCGATGCAAAAGGCGAAGCTGCGGCTCACCTGATCGAGATGCCCTTGGTAAAACGTCGCGCGATCATCCATTGGTGCGCAGAGGATTCCAGAGTTTCAGGTTCCAGGCAACCCGCCGTCATGCTCGGACCACGCGAAATCCGGGGCGAATTTTCAATGGACTGGAAGTGAAAATCAGTTGATAATGCGCGACAACTCCACCTTTCACCATCCGGAGGGCAACATGCCTGATCAACATCCCAACCACCCACGGCGCCAATTCTTGAAGATCGGCGGCCTCGGCCTCGCGACGCTCTTTCTCGCCGACAAAACTTTGGCGCAAAAGTCGGCGGCGCAGGCTGGAGCCGCCAAGCTCGAAATGACGAAAGAAACCGACCCGCAAGCGACGGCGCTCGGCTACAAAGAAGACGCCGCTAAGGTCGACGTCAAAAAATGGCCGAAGCGAGGCGGCGCCGAAGGCTCCAAGCAGTTCTGCTACAATTGCCAGTTCTACCAATCGAAGAGCGACAAACCGGCGTCGGTTCCGGCGGCGCCGTGCACGCTCTTCGCCAACAAGGGCGTCACCGCCAAAGGCTGGTGCAACGGTTGGGTGCAAAACCCGACGGTCAAAGGCTGAACGGCCACCGCGCTTCCCTGGCTTCGACGACGGTCGCCGCCAGGGAACGCCCCCAACCTTCCTCAAGCGCCCGAGCGATTCAACTCCGGGCGTTCCCGGCCCTGGGAAACTCAAAACCAAAATTCAAGATCGCCAGCCGAACAGCCCAAATCGTCGATCCTGTTCGCTCGACTTCCGACACTTCCCTGGATTTGAAGGCGTCGCCGAAAACCAGGTGCCAAATTCGCTCAGGCCTTCGCGCCGAGAATGGCGGGGCTGAACGGGTCGATTGGGACAACTCGATTGGAACAACGCTGGTCTCTATGCACGTGCCCCAACCCACGCCCCATAAGGCGTGTTTAGCGGCGCTATAACAGGCCGCCGAGGAGACGACGTGGCAATTCTGAAACATGCTTACATCTTTACGCGTTTCGGGTGAGCGCGCGAAATTGCGATGGCGATCCCCCCCGGGCTCTGCTAGTTCGTCGAAATCGGGTTCGGCTCCGCATCGAGGGGATGCGAAGCCTTCACCCGCCGTTGTTTGAAAACCTGCAGATCTCGGAGGGGGGATTATGCGCATGGTGTCTCTGTTTCTCGTTTCCGCGCTCATGAGTCCGATCGCGTACGGCGGACCGACGAAAAAAATGGTTCCAAAAGCGGGCGCGAAGCCCGACCGGAGCCAAGAAGAATACTACGCGATCGACAAAGTTTCGTTTCGCCAGTGGACCGACGAGGACATCGCGAGTCGCGGCGGGCAGACGCGGTCCTGGCATTTCATCGACGGCCGAAGCGTCACCGGAAGCGACGGCCGCGTCGTCGCCGTGCCCAGTTCGGACGAGCGCGAGGACGGAGCCGACGACCCGGCAGCCGATCATTCAGCCGGATCGGGGGACCGGTTGAACGATCGCTCCTGGGACGATGAATTCTCCAACAGCAGCTACGACCCCTGGGATCCGACCCGGGGAGGCTACCACACCGATTCCTTCGATCGGTTCCTCCTCGTGGGCAACTTGATCTGGAACCTCATCGAGGAAAGTCGGCCCGCGCATCACGTCTCCACCCGCCGGGTGAGCGTATTGCCGTCCAGTCAACCCGAGTGGACCGAACTCGAGGACTGGCAAGGGCCGGCGATGAAAGCTTATACGATCACCGCGAAGAACAAGCTGGGGTCCGAGGTCATTTCCTACACGTACCGAGTCGTCTTCCACCACTCGGGCACGCTGGATGGCAAAGGCCGGTTCCTCGCCAACGTCACCGTCATCCCGGAGGACGTCAGGGTCGCCTGGGGTTTCACGCTGACGTCGAAAGTGGAAGCCGGGGACGTGGTGAACTACGGTAAGAAGTCGAACCCGCTGCCGGGCCTGATGATGCAGGTGGAATACAAGATCCAGTCGAAATTCGCGTCATCCAGCGGACGCGAAAGTTTCGTGATCAAAGGCGACGGGTCATCCATGAAGCTCAACGAATCACCGCCACCAACCGCAAAAAGGTGACACGCACCTTTTTGTTCAGATCCGCTCCTAACGCGAGCCTCAACAAAAAGGTGCGTGTCACCTTTTTGCGCTCCTCGCGCCCGCTCGGCTCTTTCCCGTCGGTCCGCGCCGCCTCTACATCTGTCGGGCGCGGCCGGCGACGGCGAGGGCGGCCTCGCGCATGATCTCGGAAAGCGTCGGGTGCGCGTGGAAGGAACGGGCGATGTCCTCGCTGCTCGCGCCGAATTCCATCGCGATCACCGCTTCGGCGATCATGTCGGACGCTCTGGGGCCGACGATGTGGACGCCGAGCACGCGGTCGGTCTCGGCGTCGGCGACGATCTTGCAAACGCCGTCCGTGAATCCCATGGCTTTGGCGCGACCGTTCGCTTTGAAGGGGAACTGGCCCGCTTTGCACTTGCGACCGCTCGCCTTGACCTGCTCCTCCGTCTGCCCGACCCACGCGAGTTCAGGCCAAGTGTAGATGACCCACGGCACGGTCTCGTAATTCACGTGGCCATGGCCCGTGGCGATGATCTCGGCGACCGCGACGCCCTCCTCTTCGGCTTTGTGCGCGAGCATGGCTCCGCGCACGACGTCGCCGACGGCGTAGATGTTGGGAACAGCCGTGCGGAAATGGTCGTCGATCTCGACGCGCCCGCGGTCATCGACTTTGACGCCGACGCTTTCGACGCCGAGTTCGTCGCAGAACGCGCGACGACCCGCCGAAACGAGCACGTAATCGCCTTCGATCTCGACCGTCTTCTTTTCGGCCGCGTCCTCGTACTCGAGCTTCACGCCCTTGGCGGAGACGTCGGCCTTGCCGACCTTGCAGCCGAGCCGTATGTCGAGGCCTTGCTTCTTGAGGGTGCGGAGCAGGAGTTTCGCAGCCGTCTGGTCGGCCGCGGCCAGGAACTGATCGGCATACTCGAGAACCGTGACCTTCGCGCCAAGGCGCGCCCAAACGGAACCGAGCTCGAGGCCGATGACGCCGGCACCGATCACGAGCAGGCGTTTGGGCACTTCGGGGAGGCTCAAGGCTTCCGTGGACGAAAGCACTCGCTTGCCGTCGAACTTCAGAAACGGCAATTCGATCGGCACCGAGCCCGTGGCGATCATCGTGTTCCTGGCTTCGAGGCGCCGCTCCCCGGCCTCGCCTCGCACCGTGACCTCGTTTCGCCCCGTGACGCGCCCGAAGCCCTTCACCCATTCGATCTTGTTCTTCCCGAAGAGGAACTGGATGCCGTCGGTGAGCTCTTTGACCACCGCGGTTTTGCGCGCCATCATCGTCGGCAGATCGAGCTCCACCTTGGACAGCTTCAACCCGTGACCGGCGAACTCGCCGTGCGCGGCCATGGAGAAATGCTCGCTCGAATCGAGCAGCGCTTTGGACGGGATGCAACCGACGTTCAGGCACGTGCCGCCCAAGGCCCTGTCCTTCTCGACGACCGCGACCTTGAGGCCGAGTTGGGCGGCGCGGATGGCGCCGGTATAGCCGGCGGGGCCGCCGCCGATCACTACGAGATCAAATTGCTCTTGCGACATGATGGGCTCCGGTTTCGCAACTCTATATTTCCAGAAGCAGGCGCGACGGATCCTCGATGCCTTCCTTGACCTTCACCAGGAAAGTCACCGCCTCTTTCCCGTCGACGATGCGGTGGTCGTAGCTGAGCGCCACGTACATCATCGGGCGCGCGACGATCTGCTTGTTCACGACGACCGGCCGATCCTCGATCTTGTGCATGCCGAGTATGCCGGATTGCGGGGGATTCAGGATCGGCGTCGACATGAGCGAACCGTAAACGCCGCCGTTGGAGATCGTGAACGTGCCGCCCGAAAGGTCGTCGACCGTAAGCTTGCCGTCGCGCGCCTTCAGGGCGTAATGCTTGATTGACATCTCGATCTCGGCGATCGAGAGCCGGTCGACGTCGCGGATGACCGGCACGACCAGGCCCTTCTCCGTGCCGACGGCGACGCCGATATTGTAGAAGCCCTTCTCGAGGACGTCGGTGCCCTCGATCGAGTTGTTCACCTGCGGCACTTCCCTGAGGGCCTCGATCACGGCCTTGACGAAGAAACCCATGAAACCGAGCGATACATCGTACTTCTTCTTGAACTGTTCTTTGTAACGTTCCCGCAGATCGAGCACGGCGCTCATGTCGATCTCGTTGAAGGTCGTCAGGATCGCGGCCGTGCGCTGCGCTTGCACGAGCCGCTCGGCGATGCGCTTGCGGATCGTCGTCATGGGCCTGCGCACGACCTCGCTCGGACCAGCGCCGCGCGGCGTTTTCACCGGCAAAGGCGGGATCTCGGTTCTCGCCTTCTGGGCCGCGCCGTTGCCGATCGTCGGCGCGCCGGCGGCGGAGGCTCCGGCCGGGCCTTGTGATTCGGAGGTCCCCCCGGCCGGGCCTTTTGAGCGCGCGGCCTGCTCGACATCGGACTTCGTGAGGCGGCCGCCCCGGCCGGTCCCCTTGACGGCCGCCGGATCGAGCCCCGTTTCATCGACCACGCGGCGGACGGCCGGGCTCATGTGCGCTTGCAATTCCGGGTGCGCGACGCCGACGCCGGCCGAATGGGCCGGTCCCGCGGCGGGGGCCGAAGCTTCCTTGTTTTTATCCGGCTGCGGCATCCCGGCGGACGCGACGCCCTCCGTGTCGATGTAGGCGACCGTCGCACCGATCTTCACAACGTCGCCCGCTTTGGCCGTCGTCGTGAGCACGCCGTCGTTCGGCGCCACCACTTCGACGCTCGCCTTGTCGGTCTCGAGCGAAAGGATGATCTCGTCGCGCTTGACGAACTCACCGCTTTTTTTCGTCCACTCACCGATCGTCGCTTCGGTGATCGACTCACCGACAGCCGGAACCTTGATGTCCGCTTTCACTCTCCATCCCCTTATTTGAAACAGCTCGAGACCAGCTCTTCCTGCTCTTGTTTATGCACTTTTTCGGAGCCGGTCGCCGGCGACGCCCGCTCCGTGCGGCCGCGGTACAGCACCGGCACCGACGTCATTCCACCCGCATCCATCAATTCGCGCAAGCGCGGCTGCGCGAAGAACCAAGCCCCCATGTTCTTAGGCTCCTCTTGGGCCCAGATGACGCGTTTGAGTTTCGGCGCGCCGGCCAAGAGCGGCTGGACCAGGTGTTCCGGCCACGGGTACAGTTGCTCGACGCGCACGAGCGCGGTCCTCGCCTGTTGGGCCTTGTCGAGTTTTTCCCGGTGCTCGAGCAAGTCGTAATAAACCTTGCCCGAACAGAACACCACCGTCTCGACCATTCGGAGGTCGACCGCGGCGTCGGGCAGAACTTCCCTGAACGCGCCGGCCGTGAATTCGCCGAGCGGTGACAGCACGCGCGGATGGCGCAGCAACGACTTCGGCGACATCACGATCATCGGCTTGCGGAAATCGCGTTTCATCTGGCGGCGGAACGCGTGGAACAGCTGCGCCGGCGTGGTCATGTTCATGACCTGGATGTTGTCCTGGGCGCAGAGCTGCAGGAACCGCTCCAGGCGCGCGCTCGAGTGCTCGGGCCCCTGGCCCTCGTAACCGTGCGGCAGGAGCAGCACGAGGCCGCTCATACGCTGCCATTTCTGCTCGGCCGAAGAGATGAACTGGTCGATGACGATCTGCGCTCCGTTGACGAAGTCGCCAAACTGCGCTTCCCAGAGGGTGAGGTACGTCGGGTCCGAGCTCGAATTGCCGTACTCGAAGCCCATCGCCGCGTACTCCGAAAGCAGGCTGTCGTACACGCAGAACTCGACGTCCGAAGGATTGATCGTCGCCAGGGGCAAGTACCTCTCGCCGGTCTTCGTGTCGTAATAGCCCGAATGGCGGTGCGAGAACGTGCCGCGCACGCAATCCTGGCCCGTCAGGCGGACCGACGTCCCCTCCTCCAAAAGCGTGCCGTACGCCAGCAGTTCGCCCAAGCCCCAGTCCACCGCGCCCTCGCCCTCGAGCATGCGCTTGCGCGCCTCGAGCAGCTTCTGCACCTTCGGGTGGATGTTGAACCCCCGCGGCCACGTGGTGAGGAGCTCGCCCGTCTTCAGAAGCGTCCCCCTCTCCACCGCCGTCGGCCAAACCTTGCGGAAGTCCTCGGGCGTCGCCCGGCGCAGGCCTTTCCACAAACCTTCGAACGCCAGCGGCTTCATGGGCGGCGGGTTCTTGCGCGCCTGATCGAGGACCTTCTGCAAGCGCTCGATCTCGGACTTGTAATAATCCTCGACCTCGGACGTCGACATCACGCCGTCGGCGATGAGCTTCCTCGCGTACTGCTCCATGAGCGTCGGATGCTTTTTGATCTTGTCGTACATGAGCGGCTGCGTGAACGCCGGTTCGTCGCCCTCGTTGTGGCCGAAGCGGCGGTAACAGATCATGTTGATCACGACGTCGCGCTTGAACTCCTGGCGGAAACGGATGGCGATGTCCATCGCGCGCACGCACGCTTCGGCGTCGTCGCCGTTGACGTGCAGCACCGGCGTCTGGGTGACCTTGGCGATGTCCGACGCGTACGGCGTCGAGCGCGCGTGGGCGGGGCTCGTGGTGAAGCCGACTTGGTTGTCGATCACGATGTGGATCGTGCCGCCGACCGTGTAACCCTGAAGCTGGCCCATCTGGAAAATCTCGGCGACGACGCCCTGGCCGGCGAAGGCCGCGTCCCCGTGGATGAGGACCGGGACGACCTTCTTGCGGTCGGTGGTGTCGCGGCGGCGGCGCTGCTTGGCGCGCGTCATGCCCATGACGACCGAGTCGACCGTCTCGAGGTGGCTCGGGTTGAACGCGAGCGAGACGTGGCAAAGGCCGTTCTGCGTTTTCTTGTCGGCCGAATATCCCAGGTGGTACTTCACATCGCCGTCGAAGAACGAGTTGTGCTCGTCGCGCACGCCCTCGAACTCGGCGAAGAGCGTGTCGAGCGCCTTGCCCATGAAGTTGGTGAGCACGTTCAGCCGCCCGCGATGGGCCATGCCGATGACGAGCTCCTCGACCGCGAGCCGCGAGCCGCGCGCGACGAGCGCCTCGAGCATCGGGATCAGGCCGTCGCCCCCCTCGACCGAGAAACGCTTCTTTCCGACGTAGCGGGTGTGCAGGAATTTCTCGAAGGCCTCGGTGCGCGCGAGCTGCCTGAAGATCTCCTTTTTCTCGTCGGGCGGAACCTGAAACTCTCCCGTCTTGCGCTCGAATTCGCCGTGGAACCAATCGCGCACGGTGGGCATCGCGTCGCTCGCCTGGACCGAGAGCGTGCGGCAGTAGCTGTCGCGCAGGTGCTGGATGATGTCCTTGAGCTTCGCGTTGGGCTTCCCCACGATCGCGCCGACCGAGAACGTCTTGTCGAGGTCCTCGTCCTTCAGGTTGAAATTCGTGAACGAGAGCTCGGGGAAGGATTTCGTGGCGTCGCTCAAAGGGTTCAGGTTCGCCTCGAAATGCCCGTACGCCCGGTACGCGCTGATGAGGTTGTAGACGTCGAGCTCCTGGCTCGAGACAGAGCCGCCGCCGAGGCTCTGCGCGAACTCGACGCCCTCGAAAAACAAGCGCCACTCGGATCCGACCGCCTCGGGATCCTTCAGGAAACGGCTGTAAAGCTCTTCGATGTACTCGAGGTTCGGGCGGCTGAGATAGCTGTGCTTTTCCAAAACGCGGGTTCCTCTCAAAGACGGCGGCGGGTCCGGGTCGAATGCGGGATTCAACGTATTTTATAGCAGTTTTCAGGAGCCTAGGTCACTCGACAGGAGCGAAGAACGCCCTGCGGCAATCGCGTCCACAACGGAGCCGAGCGCAGGCCGAGACTCTCGTCCACGCTTCCCGGTTTGACTGCCGGCCCTCGCGCCACGCATAGTCGCCAGATGGAAACTTTCGATCCGACCAAGATCCATGCGTGGGTTCACGACCTCGATCCGTTCCTGATTCAGTTTTCCGACACGTTCGGGATCCGCTGGTACGGTCTCGCTTACATGTTCGGGTTCGTCACAGGCGCCATGCTCATGATTTTCATGGCGAAACGCGGCCGCCGCACGCTGCCGGCGGACCTCGTGATGGACTTCCTCACCTACGTGGTGCTCGGCACGATGATCGGCGGGCGCCTCGGCTACGCGATCTTCTACGACCCGAAGCTGCTCACTTCGTGGGACGCGCAGGTCAGCCTGTTCGGCCAGCAGGTGCCGGTCTGGAACCTGCTCGCCGTCTGGGAAGGCGGCATGGCCAGCCACGGCGGCATCGCCGGCATCATGATCGCGGCGGTCCTCTTCGCTCGCCGCCACAAGATCAGCTGGATGCACTTGGGCGACTTGACGACCTTGGGCGGGGCGATCGGCATCGTCAGCGGCCGCATCGCGAATTTCATCAACGGTGAACTGATGGGGCGCACGGTGAACGGGCCGCTCCCGTGGGCGGTGAAATTCCCGCAGGACATGTACCGCTGGCTCGGCGCCGAACGCGACAAACTCCCGCGACTCGGCGAACTCGCCGGGCAGTTCAACATCAAGCCCGAGGAATGGAGCCTGCTGGTCAACCGACACAATCAGGGCGATCCCCAAGCGCGCGCCGCCGTCGGCGACTTGATAGAGAAAGCCGTCCACGCCATCCAAGGCGGCAACGCCAAGCTGGCCGAGATGATGCAACCCATTCTCGAGGCGCGCCACCCCTCCCAACTCTACCAGGCCCTGATGGAAGGTTTGATCGTCCTGATCGCCTGCTTCCTTTTCTGGCGCAGGCCGCGCAAACCCGGCGTCGTCGGCGGGCTCTTCCTGACCCTCTACGCCGTCATGCGCATCATCGGCGAACAATTCCGCCTGCCCGACGCGCACATCGGTTACCAGGTCTTCGGCCTCACGCGCGGGCAAGTGATCAGCGTCGGCATGCTGATCGCCGCCGCGCTCTTCTGGATCTGGGCGATCCGCCGCCCCGCCGAAGCCGTCGCCGGCTGGGGCCCCGAAGCGCGCCGACTCAAAGCCGAGGACGACGCGCGCCTCGCGGGCAAAGCTCCCTGAAGGTGACACGCACCTTTTTGTAGCGCGTGCGCGTTAGCACGTGCGTGCTAACGCGCACGCGCTACAAAAAGGTGCGTGTCACCTCAGAACCGCCGCACCCATTCGACGAATGCGCTCACCAGTTGCTCGTCGGTCTGCGACGCGCGTTCGACGTGGGTGTTGAGATAAACGTTGCGCGCGAGACGCCGGCGGATGCCGACCTCGGTGCCCGCGCCGCGCCCGCCCCCGAACTCGAGCGACGTTCCACCCGCGATCTTCACCGAAGCGATCACCCGCCCCGACTCGGAGTCGTAATTGAGCGAGTCGATCGGCGAATTCGCCAACAAATACATCTGCGCGAGCGTGAGCGCGGTGTCGTTGACCGCCGTGCGGAACGCGGCCGCCGACTGCTGCTGCCGCTCATCGAGCTCGTTGATCGGCCGCCCGAAGAGCAAGGCCGCGATGATCTGATCCTCGTTCGCCGGCGGCTCGCTCTCGAAACGGACCACCGGCTGGGCGAGCGTCCCGAGGATCAGGATCGAGATCGTCGCGTCGGGATTGGTCACGACCAGCTTGCCGTCGATCCTGCGGCCGCCGTCGGGCTGGAGCTCGAGGTCGAAGTGATCGAGAACGGCGTCGCGCTCGAGGCGCGACAGGAACTTGTTGATGCCGCCGATGTCCACCGGCGTGCGGCCGAGCGAGATCGTTCCTTCCATCCACGGCGGCACGGCTCCGCCGCTCGCGCCGGGCCCGGCGGCGGCCGCGGCGGCGCGGACCCAGCGCGGGCGGCCGTCGGCCGAGCGCAGCTTGTAACGGACGGAGATGGGGATCGGCGCGCCAGTGAGGTTGGTGGCCAGTTTCAGCGCGCCCTGCGACGTCGTGTTCACCCGCACGCGGTACCTCGGTCCCGGGCCCGCCTCTCCTCCGTTCGCCTTTTCCCTGGCCGATGTCCGATCTCGCGCGAGCCCAGGGCGGAAGCGCGAGTCCGAGACGACCTTCGGCGGCGAACTCGTCACATCGACGCGCGGCAGGCTCAAAAGCACGTCCTCGATGGCGACGTCGATCCCTAGTTCCGGTCGCAGGCCCGCGGCCGTCCTGTTCAGGGCGAGGCCTCCGTCGACCGTGGCGAACAGCCGTTGGAACTCGCTCCGCAGGCGCGTCCTCAGCTCGAACGGCAGGCTGCCTCCCCGCTCGCTGAAGCCGCCGGAGGCGTTGAGCTCGATCGAGCCGCGGAGTTGATTGGCCGGCGCCGGCACCGCCAGCGGCGTCCCGCGCAACAACGCGACCACCCGCCCGAAGTCGAGCACGCGCACGAGCGCGTCGCCGTCGACCGAGTACCGCAGCCCCCCGTGCGCGGGATCGGCGGCCCCCTGGCGCACGACCGACCCCGAAAAATCCAAATCCGCTTGAAGCGCCCGCATGTGCCGCAGGGCGAGTTTGAAATCCCAATCGGCGGCGAACCCGTTCTCCGCTCCGTTCTCCCAGGACAAGTTCGTCACGCGCAGGTCGAACGTGGGGAACAAACGGAAGAGCGCGCGGTTGCGCAACTCGGCCCGCTCCCGCAAACCGACGGTCACGGTCTGAGGGCCGCACGCCAGGACGCCCTCGCGCCGGTCGAGCGCGACCTCATAACCGCAATCGACGAAATCGAGCGTTTTGACCTGCGCGTGGACCGCCCCGAACTTGGCCGAGACGAGCCCCGTGACGCCATCCCCTTTGTACGTCCCCCGGATCCGTCCTTCGCGCACGGCCGGAATGTTCGCGAACTTCGCCCCGAGCGCGTAATCGACGTGATCCCACCAGTGGATCTTCCCGTCCAGGCGGGCGCGGACCTTGCGCCGCCCCGGCAGTCCCCCGTCCAGATCGACGCCCACCGTGAACGGCGAGCCCTCGGCGACGGGCCAATCGACTTCGCCCTTGAGGTCGACCGAGATGTCGTTCCCGAATCGAACGTCCTCGATCCGCAGGGAAACGAGCCGCGCCGCCCCCGTGGCCGCGGTCGAGAGCTGCAACCGGCCGCGAAGCGCGCGGCCGCCCGAGTCGAGCTCGAGCCTCCTGAGTTCGACGAAGCTGCCGTCCACCCTCCACTTCGGCAGGAACTCGGTGCGCGCGAAATCCACGAGGGAAAACCCGCCGGGCTCCCCAGGCTTCGGCCCATCCACCGGCTCCTCAGGCGCGAGATCGTCGAGGTCGCCGGCGATCTCGCCGCCGGCGGCGATAAGCGGCGCGAAGAACGTGATCCTCGGCTTGAACCCCGAGACCGAAAAGCCGGCGCCCCACTCCAGCTTCTCGAAGCACGCGTCGAGCGCCCCGCCTTTGTAACGGACGCAGATCCCGTCCAGGCGGATCTCGATCTCCTTGGAGAACGCGTCGGTCTTCACGAGGCGCACGACCGCGTCCTCCCACCCGATCCCGAGGTCCGCCGGGGCGAAACGGCCGGCGAGCGCGCGCAGCCGAGCCGAGCCGATCTCGAGTTCCGGGGCCAAGAGGAAAACCGCGACGACGAGGAGGACGAGCGAAAGCAAGGATCCGACGGCCACCCCGACGACCAGCCCGAAACCCGTCAGCCGCGCGCGGACGTTTTTTCTCGCGAGCTTCGCCATCTCAGAACTCCTCTCCGTAGCTCAGGCCGAAACGCCACTTCTCGAACGGGCCGGGCAGGCCCGGCGGCGGATCGGAGACGATCCCGCGCGCGGCGAACCCGCGAAAGGTACCGACCGGAGACTCCCAGCGCAAGCCCACGCCGGGACTCCAGTAAACGGTTCCATCCAGCCGCACCGAGCGCGAGCCCAGGCGCCCGGCATCCACGAACGCCAAGGGGTCGAGGCGGCGGAACAGGATCTTGTGAAAACGCGCCTCGGCGCCGAGCAGCGCCTCGGTGAGCCCGCCGCTCCCGCCCCGCGGCAGAACGCGCCGCTCGAAACCGCGCAGGTCATCGGTTCCGCCGGCGAAAAAACGGAAGCGCACCGGCAGCGCCGCGGCGTCGATCTCGCGGTCGGTCCAGGTCGTCCCGAGCGAATATCTCACGCCCAGTACGATCAGCGGCGGATCAAAACGCAACAGGTTCCAGAGGACCTGCCCGCGGATCTGGCCACGCCGAGCGGTGAACGGCGCGCCCCAGTCCTTCTGCGTCTGCAGGAGATCGAACTCGAAGCGCGAGCCGTCCCGGGGGCTCCGCGCGAAGTACTCCGCGTCGTGGCTGAGCCAACGCAAGGACGACTCGAGGAAAGTGATCGTCGACTCACCGGGGCCCGGGCCGCGCGCGATCTCCGAGATCTGCCATGACGGGCCGATCCGCGCCTCCGCCCGGCCGGTCTCGAGCTCGCGGTTCCAACCGTGCTGCACCGAGATCTGCCAAGCGCGCGATTCGATCGAGAGATCGTCCAGGCGCTCGAAGGTGAGCGACGGTTCGAGGTAGTCGCGCGGGCTCGAGGACGAATAATGCCAGCGGCCGAGCAGGCCCGCCTCCTGGCGCCGAAAGGACGCGTCGAGCTTCGCCTCGGCGCTCGACGCCGCCGACCCCAGTCGTATCTGTTTAGCTCGCGCCCGCACTCGCAGTCCGTCGTCGGTGTTGCCCCCGACGCCGACGCGCAGCTCGCGCGGAGGGCCCATCAACGGATCACGACGGACGATCACGCCGTTCGGGAAGCAACCGGTCGAAAACGCGACCGCTTGCAAGAGCCCGTCCTCGAGCAGGCGGCGGCGCGTGAGCTGCACGAGCCGTTCGCTGTAAAAATCGCCGATCCTGTACGCGGAATAACGGTCGAGCACGCCCGGGGAAAGGCGAGTCTCGCTCAGGTCGACGACGTCCAGGATCCGCAAACGCTCGCCGGGGGCGATCTCGACGCGGATCAGGCCCGTGCCGGGATCGGCCGCCGCTCCCACGGAGGCGCAGGCGTAGCCGGCCGACTGGACCTCGTTGCGGGTCCACCCCTCCATCTCGTCCAGGAGCGCGGGCGTCAGCGGCAAGCCGCGGTAGGCGCGCTTTCGCGGGACCCGCCAGTGCGGCGGGACGCCGGCGATCTCGAGCTCCGCGGCTTCGCTCCGGCGGCCGGGACGCACGTAGAGCCGATCCCCCTCGATGGAGAACTCGGGCTCGTGATGGCCCCTCCCCTGCAGGAACGTCTTCAGCAAGTACCGCGCCTGGGTCGGCGGGATCTCCGACCACGGGCGGCCGATCGAATCCGGCCGCGGATCGCCGCACGCGAGCCGTCGCTCCATGGCGCTCAGGCGCGGGTTGAAGCCCTTCTCGAAAAACACGCGCTCGCAGAACGGCTCGAACCGCTCCGGGGAAAAACGGGGGTCGGCGGCCCGCACCGGCCCCGAAGCGAGGAGCCCGAGAAAGACGGCGAGCGGGGGAAAAATGGGCGGAAAACAACGAAGCATGCGCGCCCTCACGAGACCCGTTGCGAGATGAAATGCTTGAACGCTTTCACCGCGGCGACTATGGCCAAGATCAAGACCGCGAGCAAGAAAACGTTTTTCAGGCCCGGCGCGCGCACCGCCCCCTCGATGCGTTCGGCGAGGAGCGTGATGGCGAGGATGCCCGGCACCGTCCCGGCTACGGTGCCGACCAGGAAATCCTGGAACGCGATCCGCACGCTTCCCGCCACGAGATTCACCATCGTGAACGGCGCGACCGGGATCAGGCGGACGACCGTGACGGCCATCCAGCCCCCGACGGCGAGCTTTTGCCTGATGGCGCGCAGCCAGCGGTTGGACAGCCGCTCGACGCGATCGGCGGCGAACCGCCCGCCGAGCCAGTACGTCAATGACGCCGACGCCATGGTGCCGCCGAGCGAAAGCCAGAACGCGGCGTGGGCGTCGAACGTGAGCGCGGTCGCCATGACCATCGCCGTCTGCGGGATCATGACGACCCCGCCCAGCACGAACGCGGCGATCACGCCGAGAGGGCCCAGGGGGTGGGATTTGATCCCCCGCAACCCCGCGGAGAGAGCTTCCGGCTCGACCCATTCCCGCAACGGGGTGAACTCCCAGGCGACGAGCAACCCGGCGACGAGCGCGAGCAACGACACCAGCTTGAAGCGCCCGAGCCACGGCACGCGGCTCGAGACGACGGCGATCACGTTCGGGAAGTAACGGCGCAACCCCCTCTTCAACCGGTAAGGGCCGCCCGGGTCGATCACCTCGCGATGGGGCACGAGGATGTCGAGCCACTCCGGGACGCGGCGCTCGAGTTCCACCAGCGTGCGCGGTTCGCCGCGGAGGGATTCGATCGCCGCGAGGAGCGAACCCGACTCGCGGCAGCGGCGTTCGACCTCGGACGGCGCGACGCCGAGATGCTCGGCGAGCAGGCGGTTCTTGAGGTCCATGATCGCCCTCCGCACGCGCTCCTCCCCGCGGGCCTCGAACGCGATGTCGCATTCCGTATCGAGCCCCATCGAACGCTGATTCAGGTTCGCCGAACCGATCCGGCAGAACTCGTCGTCGACGATCATGACCTTGGAATGCACTTTGACGTAGCCTCTCTTCAGATCGGGCACGACCGGGTGGTAAACCCTGAAACGGCCGTGGCGATCCGCCCTCCGGAGCCTGTCGAGAACCCGCCCGCGGAGCACGGTCATCGTGCTTTCCTCGATCCAGCCCGTCGCGTCCCGGGGGAGGATCATCACGACCTCCGGCCCGCCCGACTCCCGCAAGCGGCGCGCGAGGCACCTGGCGATCGTCTTCGACGAGAAGTACTGGGCCTCGAAGAAGAGAAAGCGCCTCGCCCTGGCGATGGCGTCGATGAACAGGCGTTCGACCTCGTGGACGGGACGGCTCCCCCGCATCGCCGGCACGGTGCGCGAAATCGCGACATCGACATCGAAAAGGTCGGCGGCGAGCGCGGGCGGCCAATTCCCGAGCGACGGTGGATCGGGCGCCGGGACGCGCTCGCCGGTCGCGAGTTTCCACCGCTCGCGCGCGAGTTCCCCCAAGGCCGCGGCGGCGCGACCCTCCAGCGCGACCTGCACGTCATGGAACGGCCCGTACGGCCGTCCCCAGGGGTCTATTCTCCGCGGGTCGGCGGCGAGGTGCTCGGGCGTGTCCCAGCGCCGGGCCGTGATGTCGAGCCCGCCGGAAAAAGCGACCGCGTCGTCGATGACGACGATCTTCTGGTGGTGCGAACCCAGCGCCGGGTGCGAGCCGTCGAGCACGAAACGGACGCGCGGGTGCCCGTGCCATTCGAACTTGAACTGCGGAAGGACCTCGCGTTCGAACGAGTAAATGAACGTGAAATCCCAGGACAGGATGTAGACGCGAAGCTCGGGCTTGCGTTCGCAGAGGTCGAAGAGGAATTCCTTGAGCGTCACGGCCCGGCGGCCGGCTTCGGCGCGGATGAGTTCGACGCGGCTGTCGGTGTCCCACCCGACGATGAGGATCTGCTTCTCGGCCCGTGAAGAGGCCTCGCAGAACGCCTCGAAGAACACGGCCGCGTCGATCACGTACCCGAGGCGCGACGCCCGTTCCCGGCGCCAGGCGTTCCGCCCCGGCTTGATGAAACCGACGGCTTCCCCGAATCCGCCTTCGAACCGTCCATGCTGAAGCTCAAGAGGGCCGGCATCGATATCCACATCCATGGTCCTAAGGGAAACGCCCGGCGCACGTCAAACCGGGACCGGTTTGCGCGCGTTTCGTGGCGAAAAGGACATGGGTTGTTCACAGGAAACGCAAACCGACGCCCCCGGTCCTCCCGCTCCGGACCCGCGCCGGTCGCGAATTCGCCACGGAATCTACATCCGCAACGGAGGAATCGGCGCGACTCGACGGTTAGTTTGGGGCGGTCCGCTCGGCTCGAGTCCGTCTCGCTCGAATTTCAAGGAGGCCCCGTGAGAACACTGGTCCCCGCGCTTTTGGTCGCGTTCTTCGCCAGCTTATGGGCGCTCACTTCGTCTTCCGAGTCGCGCACGGCGCTTTGGACCTGCGAGCTCGACGCGTTCGTCGTAAGCGACGCGAGCCAAAAGATCAAACGGCGGCCGGAACTCGACGGGCGAGGCCTCGTTTCGTGCCGGAACGTGAACGGCTTCGACCTGCGCCTGCCGGTCGAAGCGAAAGTCAAGGTCAGCCGCGGATCGCCCGCGATCCCGCCGGAGCAGATGAAGCTCACGATCGATTCCGTCCCGTTCGTCGTGGGTCGCGATCTGGATCAGCTCTACGATTTCTACACGCGGCAGACCGAACTCGGGAATGGCGGCGCAGCCACCGCCGGAACCGTCGCCGGATTCGTTTCCGGAATCACCCTGGTCGGCGAGCGGGCGGGACTGCTGCTGCCGGTGCGGGTCGCCCTCCCGCCGGAAAGCGCGGGAGCCGGTCTCCACGTCGAGGACTTGCGCCTCGACTTCGACTCGAGCGCCCCCGACATCAACTGACAAAGGCGGCGGGCAAGGCGATCCTGTCGGCTGCCAAAGCGCGCGCCTCTGGCTTGGGCATTGCATTCCCGTTTGAAGACGATAGGAGTTCCAATGAGAATGCGATTACAACGATTTATGAGTCGAATGGTTCCCAACCTTTGGTCACGGCGATAACGTTTCTTGCCGGCGTTCCCGCGCCGACGGCCCTCGCTCAGTCCTCAACTCAAGGACAAGGCATACCCGCCGACTGGGAGTCCTATTTGGACCGGCCCGATGTTTTGAGCCTGCAAGCCGCCAAGAAGGGCAAGGACTTGGGGCCGCCGTGGAAGTCGCTGAAAGCCGCCCACTTCTCGTTCGTCGCCGAGCTTTTCGCGCTCTATCCGGAGGACACGCATTTTTACTTTTTGGCGCGCGACGCCGAATACCTTTACGATGTCGCCCGGCTCGTGACTCGTGATTCCGCCAGAAGCGGCCGCGTGCATCTCCTGAACGTGTCGCACGCGAGCATGCGAGACGGCAACCTGAAAGGGTATCTGCAGGAAAACGGAATCTCCGAGGAATCCCTGGCCGCCGGTCGGAAGGCCATCTTCATCGACACCGGTTTCTCCGGAACCATCCCCGGAGCGATCGCAGAGGGTTTTTCGAAGGAGGCGCGGGCGCGCCTGAAAACCCATTTGATCGCGAGCTCCAATCCGCACCATCCTTCTTCGCGAGCCTTCCTCGTTCACCTCAACCCGTCGGTGAATGAGTCGGAAGTTGATCGCATGCACGGCTCGATCGCCACTTACGAACACATGACCAGGTACACGGGCCACTCCAGCTCCTATGTCTACGTAGTCGACCGGTATCACCCGATCAGCAGAGCCATAAGGACTTCCGACGATGGCTCTATTGACAAAAAACGGAACCGCCAAATCATGCGGGACCTGGTGGCGGAGTGGCAAAAGCCGGGAACGAAAGCGCGTTTCAAAGAAGAGCGAAAGCAGATGAAGCGCCTCCTTCGCCTGCTGACCAGCGCGGACGACGAGGCCCGCGCGACGTTGGCCGCGGAACTCGAACGGAAGAAGAACACCCCGCAGGGCCGCTTGCTTGAGGCGCAAGTTCGCGACGCTCTCGATGCCCAGAAAAACGATATCTTCCGAGCCAAAATGACGCTTGAAGATTTAGGACTGAAAGCCGCGAGCGACGATTCCTCGCCCGCGCCGAAAAGGAAAGAACTCATCGCCAAGTACCCTGAGTGGTCAGCCGTTCTCGAAAACCCTGACGACGAAATCCCGCGGCTTTTCAAGGACGAGAACTGGCAAATGATCGGCAATTTGATCGGCGCCAATGCCGACGCCGAAATCAGCCGCCTGCTCGTCGACTCGCTCTACGATGGCGTCGCGACCGGGATCAAAAAGGATTTACAGGTTTTCATGGTCAAAACATGCGACGAGGAGACTCGACAGTATTTGGCAAGGAACTTCTTCACGGAGCCATATACGCAAGGGATGGAGGATATCCTCACTCTCCTGATCGAAACGGGCGACGCCGAGACTTGGCAGAATTTGGCGCATTTCACCTTCCCTCAGCCACATATGCGAAGGATGACGGCTCCCCTCAGGCTCCTGATCAAAAAGGACGACATCCTGACTCGGCAGTATTTGGTAGGGTACACCTTCCCTCAGCCACATACGCAAAAGATGGAGGATCTCCTCACTCTCCTGATCGAAATCAGCGACAAACCTGTTTGGGAACACTTTGCGATGTACTCCTTCCCCCAGCCACACGTGCAAGCGATGAAGGGCCCAACCAGGCTCTTGATGGAAAAAGGCGACTCCGAGATCTTGTATATCTTGTCGGAGTCCGCCCACTTGGACACGCCTGAGCATCGAATTCTGCGCGGGTCCCGTCAAATTCCGAGCCATCAGCGCCGAGAGTGGATGAAAGCCGAGCTCGCGAAGCTCAAGTCCCCGGCGAAGAAGGCAGCTCAGCCGATTCCCGCGGCGTTGCGTTCGCCGCCGACGGCCCCCGCCGTTCGCTGCGAGAACCTCTTCGGTCAAGCGGGCTCTTGAGACCGGCCGCTCAGGAACCGGCCCGCCGCGCTGTCGGCGGGCTTCCCCTGAAGGCGGGGTTTTGAAGCGGGGATTGCTCAGCTCTCAGCGGATAGGGGTTCGCACGCCCGCCCCCGATTCGACGTCGCGGCGCACGAGCTCCAGCAGTGTTTTGAACATCGGCCCGGGCCTGCCATCGCCGATGGCCCTGCCGTCGTAACGGACCACGGGCAGGATGTCCATCGTCGTGCTGCTCACGTACGCTTCGCGGGCGCCGTACGCGTCCTCGGGACCGAGGTCCTCGTGCGCGATCCGCTTGAGGGCGCCGGCCCCCACGAGCGGCCGCGCGAGCTCCATCAGCCGCGTGAGGGTCACCCCGCGCAACGTGCGCTCGAAGCGCGGGGCGAGCAACTCGTTCTCCCGCGAGAGCACGAAAAAGTTCTCGGTCGACCCTTCGGCGAGGCGTCCGTTCCCATCGAGCGAGACCGTGAAGTCGACGCCGGCGTCGACCGCTTCTTTTTTCATGAGGACGTTGTGCAGGTAATTGCAGCTCTTCACGTTGGCGAAACAGCCCTCTTTGACCGGGACGGCGCTCGTCTTGAGGGTCACGCCGCGCTCGTACGTCTCCGGCGCCGGGTGCTTGAGCGCGGTGACGACGACGTACAGCTGGCTGCCCACGCACTCGTACGGGTTGGCCGTGAAACCGCCGGGCCCGCGCGAGACGTAGAGGCGGATCAACGCGTCCTCCGTTTTCGCCGCGCGGATCGTCTCGATCACGATCCCGGCCATCTCCCCCGGCGCGCACGGCATCGGCATGTGCACGAGCTCGGCGGACGTCCGCAACCGCGCGAGGTGGCGGTCGAGGGCGTAGACGCTCCCTCCGGAGCACTTGATCGCCTCGAAGACGCCGTCGCCCCGGTGCACGATGTGGTCGTCGACGGGCACCATCATCAACCACGGATCCGTGACGATCCCTCCGTACCAGCTCGAGTACATCGACAGGTAACCGGCGGCGTGCGGCGAATCCCGCCCGGCCAGCGTCGTGAGGGCTTCCTCTCGGCTCAATCTGCGGACTGCGGACGGCATTCGCGCTCCCATCGCTCGAAAGGCTGTTTCGGGGGGCGGGCCGGGTATTTCCGCTCCCGGCCCCATGGCCTGATTTTGCCCCTTGCGCTTCGGGCTTGGCGAGACCAGACTTTACGTTACGAGGCGCAGCGATGGAACTTTGGCAAGCGATCATTTTGGCCGTCGTCGAGGGACTGACGGAATACCTGCCGATCTCGAGCACCGGCCACATCATCGTGGCGGCGGGGCTGATGGGCATCAACGAGAACGCCTTCGTCAAAGACTACACCGTGATGGTGCAGTTCGGCGCGATCCTCTCGGTCGTCTTCCTCTACTGGCGGCGGTTCGTCCAGGGGATCGGGCTTTACAAGAAACTCGCGATCGCGTTCCTCCCCGCCGCGGCCATCGGTTTCGCGGTCAAGGACAGGATCGACGCGCTTCTCGGCGACGTCGCGGTCGTGGCGTGGGCGTTCATCCTCGGCGGCGTGGTCCTCATCCTCGCCGACCGGTGGTTCAAGGCCGCGCCGAACCAAGACGGCTCAGGCTCCCCTTCGCAACTGGATTCCCTTTCTGGCAAGGGCGCGGCGGTCGTGGGCATTTTCCAATGCATCGCCTTCATACCGGGCGTCTCTCGCTCGGCCGCGACGATCCTCGGCGGCCTCGCTCAACGCCTCGACCGCAAGGCCGCGGCCGAATTCTCGTTTTTGCTCGCGGTCCCGACGCTCACCGCGGCCGGCGCCTACAAACTGCTCAAGATCCTGCCGACCATCCAGGCCGAGCAGGTCACCAGCCTCGTGGTCGGCAATTTCGTCTCGTTCGTCGTCGGCGTGATCACGATCAAGGCGTTCATCGGATACCTGAGCCGCAAGGGATTCCTCGTTTTCGGCATCTACCGCATCCTCGTCGGGGTCGCGTTGCTCGCGTGGCTGATGTCGGGCCGGGCCTTGCACATGGTCTGAGGGCGCGACCCGAGGAATGGTCTGAGCCATGGAACCTTCGCATCCCATCGTTTTTTTCGACGGCGTTTGCGGCCTCTGCAACCGCGCGGTCGATTTCCTTCTGCGGATCGACCGCGCGCGCCGGCTGCGCTACGCGCCCCTGCAAGGGGCGACCGCGGCCAGGCTCCTCCCGCGCGAGGCGATCGCTCCCGACGCCCCGGGGTCGATCGTGTTCCGGGAGCGCGGCCGCCTGTTCACCCGCTCCGACGCGGTCTTGCGCATCGGCGTCGCGCTGGGCGGGCTTTGGTCCTGCGTCGCGATCCTCTACGCGATCCCGCGCCCGATCCGCGACTTCGTCTACCGATGGGTCGCCCGCAACCGGTACGAATGGTTCGGGAAGCAAGACGCCTGCCGCCTCCCCACGCCCGAAGAAAAGCCGTTCTTCCTCGATTGAGCCGGGTCAGCGGGAAACCCTCGTGCCCCGGAAACGGCCGACCGCGCCGCGATGGTCGGTGAGCCGGAGATCGGCTTTCCCCGCGGCGACGCGCCCTTCGCCAGCGAACACGCCGGCACCCGAAACCGCCGAACCGGCGCGACCCGCGTCGGCCGCGTTCGTCGCCATCGTGATGAAACGGGTCTGCGCGTTGTAGCTCACGTCGCTCATGTACCAGCTCAGCATCATCGGGTCCCCGGCGTCGAGACGCGCGAAACGGGCCGTGAGCACCGGGAGCTGGATCGTCTTCCCGCTGGGCCCGACGCCCGGACGCTGAGTCAGCGTGATCGTCAACTGGCCGGCGAAATCGATGCCGCTCGATTCGACCTTGCCGCGATAGACGCCCTGGATCGACTCGAAGATCTTGGCGCGGCGGCGGCGCTCGGCCTCGTCCTCCCCCCCGGCCGGGCTCGACGCCGCGTCGCTGACGCGCTTGACGTCGAGTCTGCCCCACGTCCCGCCGTTGCGGACGACCTCTCCCTCGATCGCGTCGCCGCGGAACGTGCCGCGGATCGAAAACGCGCTCGCGCCCGACGCCGCCGCCCCGCCTTCGCCGGCGGGGCCGCCGGCCGCGGCGCGCGTGAAAATGATCCGGCCGGTGATCTCGTCGTAGTCGGCCTTGAGGCTCTCGCGATCGTTCTCGCCGACGAAATCCGGCAGGTGGAACCGCGCGAGCAGCAGCGGCAGGAACCTCGGGTTCCCCTCCGGATCGACGCCGCCGTCCCGGTAATCGACGTACATCGCGATCTCGACTTTCTCGATCTGACCGCCCCCTTCCCCCGGGTCGATCGTCCCGGCGTAGGTGCCGCGCAAGCGGTTGTAGCGGGTCTCGAGTTTCTCGCGGTCGCGCTGGAACTCCGAGCGCGAATCGTCCGCGGCCGAGCCGCCGCACGCGGCGAGCGACGCGGCCGCCGCCAACGCGGCGAACAGGTTCACGGTCATTCTCGCTAAAAGCATCCTCGCCCCCGTCCGCGCCGTTCAGCGCGTCGATGTCACCAATTCGTCGCGCGCGGCCGCCAGCCGGTTCAGCGACACGTGGTAATCGCCGATGGCGCGCGCTTTCTCCTGCTGCGCGGAGAACAATTCGTTGTACGCGCGGATCAGTTCCACGAGCGGCTGCCGACCCTGGCGATAGCTGATCTCGAGCTCGCGCACGACCCGCGCGCGCTTTTCGACGGCGCTCGCGTTCGCTTTGGCGATCGCGTAGTTCGAGACCACCGCCCGCTCCGCGTTCCGCAAGGCGTCCCGTTCGGACTCGAGCGCGCCCTCGAACGCGTTCCGGCTCTGCTCGATGGCGACCCGGCGGTCGGCGAGCCCTCCCCGGTACAGGCTCGAGTCGAGGGGGGAACTGAATTCGACGCCGATGAAATAGGTCGGCCTGGTCCCCGAGACCATTTCCGCCGTGGCGGAATCGCCCGACGGGTCCACCCCGGTCGCCCGCGCGCTCGCCACGAGGTCGAGCTGCGGCAAGCCGCTCGCGCGGATCGAGCGCAAGCCGCGTTCGGCGTTCTCGAGGTTCGCGCGCGCCACGCGCACCGAACGGAGGTTCTCGACCGGCTTCTGCGACAGCTGCGGCACCGGCGGAAGCTCCGCCGGGATGTCGAATTCGATGTCGTCGGCCCCGTCCACCCGCATCGCGGTCGCCAACAGGTCGGACGCCGCCAAATAGGCGGTGGCCGAGGCCTTCACGCGGGATTCGGCCAGTTCGAACTCCGCCTCCAAGCGCGGGAGCTCGCCCGGGGTCGAGAGGTTGAAGGAGGTCTTGCGCCGCACGTTTTTGACGAGCTGTTCGTACTTGTCCCGCGCCGCCATGCTCTCGCGCAACTGCGACTGCGCGACGTACGCGTTCCAGTAGAGCCCCATCACGTCGAGAAGCACCCGTTCGAGCTCCTCCTCGCGCGTCTCGAGCGCGATGCTCACGCTCGTTTCCGCGATCTCGACCGCGAGCCGATCGGCGTAGCCGAAGAAGTTGCGCAGCAGGTTCTGACGGACGCCGAAAGTGATGGCGTTCATCGTCGCGTTCGGGTTGCGCGCCTGCGCGGTGAACGGGCTCAAAACCGAGTTCTGGCGCGTGTGATCGTAACCGAGCGAAAACGTCGTCCCGCTGGGGATCTTCTTGCTCAGGAGCGCCGAAAACGTCGTCGTGCGGTCCTTCGGGTTCGAGAAGCCGGTGAGCGTTTCGGCCTCGTCGGCCTCGTACCCGAACGCCGATGTCAGGTTGAGGTCAAAGACGGAACGCGCCGTCTCGACGCTCAGGTACGAGCGCTGCGCCGCGAGTTCGGCGGAACGCGCGCCGCGCCCCTTCTGCAACGTCAGATCGACGACCTGCTGGGGCGAGAGGCGCAGTTTCGCCCGCGCCGGGAACGGCGCCGCGAGCGCGATGGCGATCCAAATTGCGGATGTCCGGCGAAAAATCAACGTAGGCTCCCCAATAGGCCCACGACGACCGCGTCGCGGGGAAGTTTCAATTCCTCGCGCTCGGCCCGCATGGGATTGCGGAACTCGTAGCCGAGATACCCCGTCCACTTGCCGGCGAAGCGCCACTGCCCGAGCCCGCTCACCGTGATGAACGGCAAGCTCGACGACGCGTTGGCGAAACTCGAACGGCTGGCCTGGACGGACTTCAGGTAACCCGCGCCGAACAGCCCACCGACGCTCCAACGGCCGTCGCCGGAAAGCAGGCAAGTGGCCGAAAGGCCGCCCGCGCCTTTCATCGTGTGCAGCCGGGTCGACGGCAGGGGCTCGCCCGTGGGCGCGCGCAACGGCACGTCGTGCACCGTGTAGCCGAGCTGCGCGAAACCGCCGACGAGCAGACGCGGAAGGCGCGGCATCTCGTACGGCTGCCAACGGAGTTCGAGCGAAGGCAAGGCGCGGGCGCCGAGCGACCCCAGGTCGTAAGGCGCGAGCGTCGAAACCCGGCCCCGGCCCTCGGGACGGTACGATGACGCCGAGATCCCCATCTGCATCGCTTTGTGCGTGATCGGCGACCCCAGGGGCTCCGCGCGCGGACGCACGGTCGCGGGCGTCGACAAAACTTGCGTCGAGCGCTCACGAGCGGTCAGGCGAAGTTCCTCGGCGGCGACGCTGCGGTAATCAGTCCCGGACGATTTGGGAGCCGGCGGCGCTTTCGCGGCGATCCTCGGGGAGGCGGACGCCGGCGCGGGGGCCGACGCCAAGGCGGTCAGAACGGTCATCAGAACGGCCAGCGGACGTTTCATCTCATCACCTCACGGCCCGGGTCAGACTCGGGTTTTCGCAAGTAAAAAGGGTCAACGGCTCAAGACGCCCGCCGACGAGGCGATGCGTTTGCACGCCCCAGCGCCCGGGCAACGTCACGAAAACCTCGCGCCCCTCGGCGTCGCCGACCAGAGCTGTCGCGCCCAAACCGGGCGTCCCTTCCCTCATCCTTTTGATGGTTTCGGCCGGGTACGCCGCCTTGGCGACGGATTTAGCGCTCTTGCCGGAGAGCCCTAGAAAAAGAAGCTCCGCCTGACGGATCGACTTCGCGCCCGCGGGGGAGTGATCGTAGGTTTCGACCGCCACCACCGCGCGCGAAACGCCGGCTTCGTTGACGAGCGCGGGACGGCCATGAAGCAACGACCCGGGAACGGCGCCATCGATGGCGTGAGCGACGGCGGGCGAGCGGCCTTTCGGGTCCCAGACCACCAGGCGCGCCCCGGCGGCGACGGCGCCGCGCGGGTCCACCTGAGCTTCGAGCCAAGCCAAGGATCCGCCCTTCCAAGCGACGGCGCCGAGTTGCGAGGCTCCGGCCGCGGCCGGCGGCACCGGCACCGCTTGGACCGAAAGCGCGTCGCGCGCCGCGGGCGCCGTTCTGAACGCGCGCACTTTGAAACGGGCCTCGTCCGGATCGAATTCGAGCAGCGTGAGCACGCCGCCCGCTCCGCTCGCCGCGCCACCGAGTGGAACGATCATGGGATCGAAATGGGTTTCCGGTTTCGCCTCGATCGTCGCGAGCGTTCGGCCGTCCGACACGCGCCGGATCGCGTATCCCCGCGGCTCCGGCACGATCACCAGCTTCCCGTCGGCCGAAACACCGTGCTGCCGCAGGCTCAAACCCGCGCGCGCGGCCATCCCCTCGGCCGCGCGCGAGGCCCGCGGCGGCGTCGCGAGCTCGGTGACGCGGCCGGCGCGATACGGGATATCGATCCGGGCGAGGTAGACCTTCGGCACGGCGGGCGAACGGGAGTCTTCCGCGCGGCGACGGGCGACGAGCGCGACCTCGAGCTCGCCTTTCGCGTTCACGCCCAGAGCCAGCGGCGAACGGACGTTTCCGATGGTTTGAGCGTTGAAGTCGATGGTTTCGACATCCAGATCGGTCAAGCGGATGTTCGCCGGAATATCTCGTTCGGTGGCATTGGCGGCCAACAAGCCGAGCTGGCCCGGACCGTGCTGCTCGCAAAGCAGGATGGTCTTGCGAGCGGCGGGCTGAGAGGGCTTCCGCCCCGGCGCCGGGGCGGCGTCGGGACGACGCCCGCCTTCGCCACGGCTTTTGTCACGATTTTCGCCATAGTCTCCGCTATGGTCCCCGCCGCGACTCGCCGACTCGCTGCCCGGCGCGCCGTCAACCGGAGCCGTCGGCTCATCGGGGCTGAGGCCCGGCTGAAGCTGGATCTCCGTTTGGCTCCCGCAAGCGACGAGGCCGACGGCGGCAGCGACGATCACGCACATACGCTGGAAAGCCATGCCTGACTCCGTGTTTCGATTCGGTCCCTACGAACGTCTGTTGGCCTTCTTACTCCGAAACACGCGCCACCGCGACTCCTTTTTGCCGCGTGGATTGCCGCGCGATTTCTCGAGATCCGGATCACGGCCCTTCGGCCGAAATGATTCCCAGACAGAATTTTTCGAAGCCGATGACATCGCGCACAATCGCGCATAATTCGCGCTCGACCGGGTACGAGGAACATGGACTCGGCCACTCCTCTTTGTCATCCTGAACGAAGCGAAGCGACGCGAAGGAGCCAACGACGATGAGCGAGACCGAAAAATCCGAAAAACTCGAGAAAATGACCGGGCGTGAAGAGGAAAAGGAATTGTTCGAGGCCCGAGTCATCCTGATCAGTTCGGCCGTCAACTCGAAGCTCTCGCACGCGGTGAACGCGAAACTGCTCGCGATGGAACGGCACGATCCCGAGAAACCGATCTACATGTTCATCAACAGCCCGGGCGGCGAAGTGCATTCGGGCTTCGCCATCTTCGACATGGTCCGATTCATCAAACCGCCCGTGATCACGATCGTCTCGGGGCTCGCGGCCAGCATGGGTTCGATCATCGCCCTGTGCGTGCCGCGCGAGCGCCGCTTCGCGCTCCCGAACGCGAAGTTCCTGATCCATCAACCCTCGGTGAGCGGCGTGGGCGGCACCGTGACCGACATCGAGATCCACGCCCGCGACCTGATCGACACGAAGAACCAGATCGTCGAACTCTACACCCATGAGACCGGCCAACCGACCGACGAGATCCGCAAAGCGCTCGATCGCGACAAATGGATGACCGCCGAGCAGGCTCTCCAGTTCGGTTTGATCTCGAAGATCATCAAACGCCGCGAGGACATCCGGATCTGAGCGCGCGTTCAGGCTCCTCGCGCCGGGCGATCAACCATCGCTCTGCGCTTCGGGCCCGCCTTTGGGAAAAACCTCGGCCGGCGCGAGAGGGGCGTTGTCTTCCCACGCGTCCCGCGCCCTCGCGGCGCCGCTCCCACCGATCCCTGGATTCGCGGGCGGCAGGCCGCCCATGCCCGGGTGATGGTCATCGGCGAATTCCTCGACCGGGCGCTGACTGCTGCCGAACCAATTGATATCGGGTCGATCGCGCTTCGCGGGCAAAGTCCCATCCCCCGCCCGCGCCGGGCGCTGGCGGCGGTCTTCGTGCTTCGACATGACGACCTCCTGCTCTTCGGGGGCCCACTTGGAAGTTCGGCGCGAAAACCCGATTCGAGCGCCCGACTCTCCCAGGCCAGACTCTCCGGAAGCCGGCTCAGATTCTCAATCTGGCGACAAGCGCCGGGACGCGCTTGTCGTTCGTGTCAATTTGCTGCGCGATCCTGTTCACAGGAGCGTTCGTCGCGCGGCCCGCGGCGAACGCCCCCCGCGGGAAACCGCGCTCACCGTCGGCGCGCCTTTTGGTTTTTCCCCGCTCCTTTTTCCGCTCCTTTTTCGGCGCGGATATAGCCGTCGACGAGCGATTCGAGGACGTTGAGCGGCACGGAGCCACGCCCCAGGACGGCATCATGAAATTTGCGGACGTCGAATCGCTCGCCGAGCGCCGCGGCCGCTTTATCCCGCAGTTCGCGGATCTTCAGCTGGCCGATCTTGTAAGCGGTCGCCTGCCCCGGCCACACGATGTAACGGTCGACTTCGACCACGATGTCGTGCTCGGCCTTGGCCAAGTGCTTCTTCATGAAGTCGATCGCCTGCTCACGGCTCCAGCCGAGTTGGTGGATCCCGGTATCGACCACCAGGCGCAAGGCGCGCCACATCTCGTACGTCAGCTGGCCGAAACGCTGGTAAGGATCCTTGTAAAAGCCCATTTCGTAACCCAGGCTCTCGGCGTACAGGCCCCACCCCTCCACGTACGCGGTGTAATGATCGTGTTTGCGGAAGTCCGGCCCCGCGTCCATTTCCTGCGCGAGGGCGATTTGCAGATGATGGCCCGGCACCGCCTCGTGCAGCGTGAGCGCCTCCATTTCCCAGCGCGGACGCGACTTGAGATCGTAGGTGTTGGCGTAGAAGTAGCCCGCGCGGCCCGACTCGCTCGAGCCGCCCATGTAATAGGCCGTCGGCTGGGATTTCTCCGAATAAGCCGGGACCGGAGCGACTCCGTAGGGGAGCCGAGGGAGCTTGCCGAACATCTTGGGCAATTCGGCGTCGGCGCGCTTGGCGATGTCGCGGTACCCGCGGATCAGGTCCTCGGCGGACGCGTGGAAGAACTTCTTGTCGGTGCGCAGGTGTTTTCTGAACTCGTCCAACGTCCCCTTGAACTTGGCCTCCTCGAGGACTTTTTCCATCTCGCCGGTGATCCGCGCGACTTCTTTCAAGCCGATGTCATGGATCCGCCGGGGCGTGAGATCGGTGGTCGTGGTCTCCTTGACGCGGAAGGCGTACCAAGCCTCGCCGTCGGGCAAGTCCTTGAGCGCGATCGTCGCGCGCGCGTTCGGGATGTACGCCTCGGTCAGGTATTCCCGGAACTCCGCCAGCTTCGGCTTCACGCTCTCCACGTAAATCCGGGCGGCCTCCGCGCGCAGTTCCTCGGCGCGGGCCGCGGGGATCGACGGCGGGATGTCCTTGAACGGCAGGAGCCACGGGCTTTCGAGCGGCTTCTCGGCGATCATCGCCGCGACCTGCGCGGGAACGTCGCGCAGCGTGATCTTCGGCGGCGTCACCTTTTTGGCGACGCCCTCCTTGAGGAGCGCGAGGCTCTGGTCGATCGCCGCGGGCGCGGCCTTCAAGCGCGCGAGGATGTCGCGGTACTGGGCTTCGGTGCCCTTCGGCATGGCCTCGAGGACCTGCGCCACATCGGTGTGAACGCCGCCGAGTTGGCTGACGGCGAGATACTCGTCCATGAACGCCTGCTCCTCGACGGCGAGCTCCGCCCGGCGGAGGAACAGTTCGTGATCGAGTTTTTCGCCGCCGTTGAGCTTCGCGCGGTCGAAACCGCGCGCGAGATCGAGCTGGCACCTCATCTCGCGCTCACGGCGCGCGATGGCGTCGAAAGAGTTGTCGGTCCAGCGCGCGTTCTGCCCGGGGTAGCCGACGTGCGTCGCCCATTCGGGGTAGGCCGTCATCACGTACGCCCATTGCGCGGCGAACGTTTCCCTCAACCTGGCGCTCTCGTTTTTGGCGCCCCTGGCCTTGATCAGGGCGCGGCACTTCGCCTCGAAAGCGGTCGGCGGGGCTTTGGCCGCGGCGGCGCGCGCTTCGGCCATCGACGATGAGCGCGGCGGCGGTTGCGACGACGAGCGTCCCGGCGGCTCCGCGCGGGCCGCGAACGCCGGCCCCGCCGTCGCGAGCGTGAGAAGGGACTTCAAAAGAACAGACCGTGCGCGCGACGCCATCTTCACCTCTCGGATATGCACCGCACGATAGTGTCCGCCCGCCAACGGGCTTGGCAAGCCTCAACGCCCGGCGACCGAGAGGCCGGCGACGAGGATCTCGGGCGTGACCACGCTCGAAAACGGCCGCGGGACTTCGTTCCCCACGGCCTCGATCGACGCCAAAAGATCCTTGAACCCTCCTGAGACGACGAAATTGCAGAGCGGCGTTTTCCGCTCGCCGCCCTCCCAGAGCTCGCCCTCGGCCTGCAGGGAGAAATTCCCCGACCCCGCGTGGAAACCGGCGTGAAAACCGGCGAGGTCGGTGACGACGATCACGCGCGGATGCCGCCGAAGCAGCGCCGCGCGGCCCTCGGCGCCGGGTTTGACGACCCAGTTGCTCGGCCCGATGCCCAGTTCGCTCTTCGGCCCGCGCGACGCGTGCCCGGTGTTCCTCAGGCCGAGCTTGCGGGCGTAAACGGAATTGAGGAGGAACCCCCTGAGCACCCCGTTCTCCAGCAGCGTCGCGCGGGCGGCCTCGGTCCCCTCGCTGTCGAACGGCCGCGAACCCGGACCCATGGGAAGGAACGGGTCGTCTTCGATCGTGAGGACGGGGCTGGAGATGGGGCGGCCCAAGCTGTCCAACGCGAAGATCGAGCGTTTCTCGGCGACGGCTTTCCCCGAGAGGTAAGCCGCGAGCTGGCCGAGGAGTTCCGCGGCGGGCGCGGCGTCGAAGAGAACGGGGAACACGCCCGTCTCCGGCTGAACGCTGCCGAGCTTCGCTATCGCCCTCTCCGCCGCCCGGCCGCCGGTCCGCACGGGGTCGAACTCGCCTTCGGAGCGGGCGAAAAACACCTCCCGGCCGGTGCGCGACTCGGCGCCGTCCCTGGCGAGCGCGTAGGCGTACGCGTAAACGCTGCTCCGCTCGCTCGCGCAATCGACGCCTTTGGTGTTGAAGACGCGCGTGGCGCCGATCGACTCGACGTAGCCGTTGTAGGGCACGGCGACGACGCGCGGGTCGCGCTTGAGCGACGCGCCCTCGAGTTGTCGGGCGAGCTCGATCTTCCGCTCGATCGCGCGGGCCCGGCTGAACCCGTCCGGCAGCGCCTCGACCTGGCCGCGCGCCCCGGAGCCGACCATGCCGAGCGCGGCGTCCCTCGACTCGCTTTGGCCCGCGGCGAACCGCGCGCACTCCAATGCCTCGCGGTACGACCGCAGGATGGCGTCTTCGCTCAGATCCTCCGTGCTGCAACAGCCTTCCTGCCCGTCCGTGACGACGCGCACGCCGGCGCAGAGGCCAAGGCCCGAATCGAACTTGTCGACCCTGCCCTTTTGCACGGAGACCGAGAACTTATCCTCGCGCGTGACGAGCACTTCGGCCGCGGCGCCGTCGGCCGCGGCGAGCGCCGCGATTTTTTCGAACGTCGGGTCCAATTCCCTGAAGATCATCCGGCCCTCCCGCCCACGAGGATTTTCGAGACGAGGATCGCGGGCTGACCAACGGTCGTCGGGATGCTGCCGCTCACCGAGCCGCACATCCCCGGCTCGAGACTCAACTCGTCGCCGACCTTCACGATGCGCCCGAGCGTGTCGATGCCACGACCGATCAGGCTGGCGCCCTTGACGGGTTTCTCGAGCCTCCCGTTCCTGATCAAATAAGCCTCGCGAACCCCGAAGTTGTAGTCGCCCGTGGCCGGGTTGACGCTGCCTCCCCCCATCGACTTGGCGTAAAGGCCGTGGTCGACGTCGCGGATCATGTCCTCGAGGCGGTCTTCGCCCGCCGCGAGGAACGTGTTGCGCATGCGCGAAGCGGGCGCGAACTTGTACGACTGGCGGCGACCGCTACCGGTGGGCGCGAACCCGGTCTGGCGCGCGCCCATCCCGTCGACGATGTAGCTTTTGAGCACGCCGTTTTCGATGAGCACCGTGCGCCGCGTGGCCATTCCTTCGTCATCGACGTCGAGCGAGCCCCAGGTGTTGGCCATCGTCCCGTCGTCGATCGCCGTCACGCAGCTCTCGGCGATCTTCTCGCCGAGCTTGCCGCAGAAAACGGAGGCGTTTTTGGCGACCGAAGTCGTCTCGAGGCCGTGCCCGCAAGCCTCGTGGAAGATCACGCCGCCGAAGCCGTTGTCGATGATCACCGGCATCTCCCCGGCCGGGGCGTGGTCGGCGTGGATCAACCGCACGCCCTGGTCGACGCATTCGCCCGCGAACGCCTCGATGTCGATCTTCCCGAGCACTTCGGCGGTGCCGAGGTCGCCGGTGCGCTTGGACGCCTCCTCGCGCTCGCCCCCGTCCTCCAGCGTGACGGCGAGGCGGAGCGTGACGTAGTTGCGCTCGTCTTCGGCCCAGGTCCCGAGCGAGTTGGCGACGAGGATCTTCTGGTTTTTCTCGAGCAGGGCGGGCGCGGCCTGGGTGACCATCGAGCTGCGCGCGCGCGCGGCCCCGTCCAGGGCCTGGAGCACGCGGAACTTCATCCCGCGGTCGTGCTCCCACGGGCGCTTGCCGTAGGCGTGGATCGAGTCGAAACCGCGCGCCCGGGGCTCGGACGGCCGCGCTCGGCCCGCGCCCCGCAACGCCGAGGCGGCGGTGCGCGCGGCCTTGATGAGGCCCGCCTCACTCAGATCGCTGGTTGTCGCGTAGACGACCTCATGCCCGTAAAACAACCGGATCCCGGCGCCCCGCAATCGGCCGACGATCGCTTTCCCGGGTCTGGAATCGACCATGGACAGCTCGCTCGAGTACGCGTCCTCGACGAAGATCTCGGCGAAATCGGCCCCGTTGCCGAGGCCGGCCTCGAGGACCTTGAAAACCACTCCTGGGGACACCATCAAAAACTCCTCTGCGGCAGATCACTCGGCGGGCGCGACGGTCAGGGCCTGGCCGGCCGAGTGCGCGTTGAACTCGGGGGCGTACATCGATTGGACCGTCGCTGGCCCCGCGCGGAACGTGCCGGCCATGTTGGCGCGCAACCGGTATTTGAAAGTGTACTCGCCCGCCGGCAGCCGGCTGAAGAAGAAATTCGCGCCGCTGTCGCGCGTCTCTTCGAACCAACTCAGCCCCAACGGGTCGTAGCGGTGGCCCGAAACGGCGTTTTCCGGCTCAAGACCCGCGGCGCGCGGGTCACGCAAGTGCACGTATTCCGCTTCGTGCTTCGCGCGCAGCGAGATCCGCACCTCGACCTGGTCGCCGACCCCGAGCCTCGCCCCGTCGGCGAGCGGTTCGAGCACGGCCTCCTTCCCCCTCGTTTCGCGCTTGAAGTATCGGCGAGAGACGCTGAAGACGTCGCCGCGCTCCTCCTGCGGCGAGCGGTCGGTCGAGAAGTGCCAGGTGGCCGATGCGAACGCGAGCCCCTTGCCCCCCTTCTCGACCGAGATCTTCGCCGTCCGCGGCGCCACCTTCCCTCCCTCGACGACGACCTGATTCCCCTTGCCGGCGTAAACGCCGGGCTCGAAGGCGAACTTCGAGCGCTGGCCGTTCACCTCGACCGAAACCTCCTCGCGCCCCCCCAGCGACGCCGTGGCGTCGAGGTAGCGCGCGAGCGAGGCGATCGCTTCGGCCGTCGCCCGCGTCGATTTCCAATGGTTCAACCGCTTGTTGAGGAACAGCCACTGCGCCATGCCTTCGGCCCGCTCGTCGCGCGGAGCGAGTTCCATGAGCGCTCGGAGCGCGAACGCGTGCGTTTCGACCGCGTCGTTGTACCAGAGCCAGGAACGGTCCTCCGCGGCCCAGAAAGTGCCCAGATCCGCGTCGGTCTTCGCGGCGTCCATGACCGAGTCCCAGACGAGCTTGGCGTCCTTCCGCCGGCCGTCGCGCGCGAGCGTGAGCGCGAGGTAGCCTTTCAACAGCGGAGAATGACGCTTCCAGTGCTTGAAGCTGAAATCGAGCATCCGCCGCCGGTCGGCGGCGGAGAACGCGCCCTCGCCGCGGGAGCCGGCCTTGTTCCCGCTCAGCACGTAGTTGACGAACGTGACGTACTCCCAGCCGGCATCCTCGCGCATCAAGTTCTGCAGGTCCCCGTCCCACCACGTTTTCAAGTACGACCACGCGCGCGCGGCCATGGCGCGGCCCGCGTCTCCGGAACCGGGCTCCTTGGAACCGAACCCGTCGACGCCGAATTCAGCGGCGCGGGCGAACCCGTGCAGGACGTACAAGGTCATGTACGCGTCCGGCGGCCCCCCCTGGAACCACGGCCACGCGCCGTTGGGAAGCTGCATCTCGCGCAGTTTCTCGAGGCTCGCCGCGCGCCGCGCGGCCGCGACGCGGCCGTCGAGCGCGTTGAACGCGCGCCCGTCCCGATCCGCCCCGCCCCCGGCCTCGAGAAGCCAGGGGCTCTCCTCGAGGGTCATCCGACGATTGGCGTCGGCTTCGTCGAAGCGTTCGAGCCGTTCCTTGCGCGCCGACATCTCCCGCGCCATCGCGGCCACGGCCGGATGCTTCCTGAAGACGCTCGAAACGATCCCCGCCGACAAGAAACGGTTCATCGTCTGTTCCGTGCTCTCGTACGGGCATTCGATCAGGTACGGCAGCGCGCTCAGCACGCCCTGGAACAGCTGCGCGTCGACGCGGACGACCATCTTCTCGCTGATCAAAGTCGGGTCGCCGCCCGCCGCCAAATCCTTGAACTCGAGGGTCTTCCGATCGCCTTCGCGCAACGCCGCGAACCGCGATTGCGCCAGGTGCATCCGGCCCGGCAGCACGGGGAACGGGCGGCGCTCGCCGTCGGAGGCGCCTTTGGTCTTCGCGACCGCCTTGAACGCGTATCGACCGATTTTCCTGGGCGCCGCGAGCGGGAACGAGAGGGTCGTCGCCCCCCGCCTCTTCACGGAGAACGGCTTTTTGATTCGGCCGCCTTTCAGCCCGAAATCCGCGGCGACGCTCGCGCCGGTCTCCAGATCCTCGATGTCGAACGCGAGTTCGCCCGAAACGTCGGCGTCGCCCGCATTGTGGACCGCGATCCGGATTTCAGCCGCGTCCCCCTCGCGCAGAAAGCGCGGCGCGTACGGGCGCACCATGAGCTCTTTCACGGTCTTCGTCTCGCGCGACGCCGAGCCCGCCCGCAGATCCCTCGTCAACGCGTGGACCCAAACGCTCCACGACGTGACCGAGTCGGGCACTTGGAACTCGAAGCGCGCCTTGCCGCCCGCGTCGGTCACGAGATGCGGCAGGAAAAACGCCGTCTCGGAGAAGCCCTCCCTCACTCGCGCCCGCTCCCCAAGCGCGCCGGCGGCGGATGGGCCCGAGCCCTCGTTCCCTTCCCCCGACCCGACGGCCTCCACCCGCCCTTTCGCGGCGACGGCCCCGGTTGCCTCGGCCGAATCCAACCCGACGGGGCCCGGCGCGATGGAATCCGACGCGGCCCCGGCCGACGCGATTTCCGCCGATGCGGCGAACGCGGCCGACGACTCGCCGAGCATGCTGTGCCGTTCCAGAAGGCCGCCCCTGTTCCCGGGGCCGCCGACGCCATGGTCCGGGTCGAACAGGAGACGGTCCTCCCTCAGTCCCGGCGCTTCCGCCGGCGGCGGGAAGTCTCCATGGTGGAACGAGCCGCGGCTCGCACCGAGGCCGAAGACGCGCCTCGCGAGGCCGTGCTCGACGGGGTAAACCGAAATCGGTGACGGGGGCGCGTGCGGCGCGAACAAGTCGAGGCTGCGGTCGTACATGTACGCGAGGATCTCGGCCGAACGCGCGCCGAGCGCTTTGCCGTCGTTCGATCGGGCGGAAACCGTGAACGTCTCTTTCCCCCCGGGCCGGAGCTTGTCTCGGAACGTGGCGAACTCGAGCTCCAGCCGGCGGTCGTCCCAAGGGACGTAGATCGTCGCCTCCCGCCGCATGATTTGGTGGTCGCGCACCGCCGTGGCCGCCACGCTGAAGCCACCGCGATCCTCTTTGCCGACGGGGATCTCGAGCAACGCGCCGCCCGCTCCGGCGACCAGGTGCTTGCGCGACAGCCGCTTGCCTGCGCGATAAACCTCGAACGTGACCGGTTGGTCGACGAGCCCCGAGTGCACCAGGACGCGCGCTTTGCCCCCGACGTCCACGCTCGTCGCCTCGGTCAGCATGACGAAGGGGAGCCGGAGCTCGGGCTTGTCGCTCCCGACGATGAAATCGCGCGACGCTTCGAACAAAGCGCCGGAATCGTCTTTCGTGCCGTAACTCACGCGGTACGCGCCGGACTTCGGAAGCGCCGCGAGCTCGATCGCCGCGAGCCCGTCGCCGCCATGGTTGAGCGAGCCGCCGGCAACGAGTTCGCCCTCCTCCCACTCTTTCGTCACCGCCTCCCACCGATAGCCCGTTTCCCAACGCGCGCGCCGTGCGTCGCCGGGGTGCGCGAAACGCCCGCCGACGCTCTCCGCTCCGCCCGCGTCCTCCTCGCTCGCATACGCTTCCCCCGCGCTCGTTCCATCCACGCCCGACCTCGGCAACTCCGCCGGCAACTGGGCCGCCCGGGGTTCGATCAGCCGCGCGATCCGATACATCCCGATGCCCGCCTTCGGGGCGCCGTCGAGGTTCGCCCGCGTCACGCGGATCCCCGCCCGCTTCCCCTCCTGGAAAAACCCCTCACTCCAATCGATGCGCGCCTCAACGGAAGTGAAACCCAGGCGCACCGAGCGCGACGCCGAACGCGTCTCGCCGCCGTCATCGGTGACGTCGGCGTCGATGATGAAGGCGTAAGTGGCGTCCTTGTTTGTCGCTTCCCGTTCGTCCGCCTCGGGCAGGAAGACGACGTCGAACGTGCCGTCCTCTTTCAGGCGCGCTTGGCCGGAGGCCACGATCTCGGGCGCCTGGGAGCGGCGGCGCATGTCCCGGCCCGAGCCCCAATAGCCCCACCACCAGGGGGAAACCTGCCGCCGGCTGACCCTCCATCTCACCTGGCCGGAACTCACCGGCGGCCCGAAGTGATACTTCGCCTCTCCCTTGAGCTTCGCCCGTTTGTTCAACCGCAACGGCGCTTCGGCGTCTTTGAATTCAGCTTCGAACGTGGGGCGTTTGTACTCCTCCACCCGCACCGTCGCGTGCCCGCTGACCCCGCCGCCAGAGGAGGCGCGTCGTGAGCTCGAGACCCGGATCTGCCACTGCCCGAGAGGACGGCCGGTCGGGACGTCGAATTCCCCGGCGGCGGTGCCGAACTCGTTGGTCTCGACCGTTTTTTCCGCGGCCACCTGGTTGTTGGGGTCGTAGAGCCGCACGGCGAAGGACGCGCCCGCCGCCGACCGGAACGCCGCGGCCGATCGCTTCCCCTCGAACGCGGCGACCTTCCAGAGAACTTTCTGCCGCGGCCGGTAGACGGAGCGATCCGTGTAAACGAACGCGACGCCGGCCGCGTCCTTCCCGCGGGCGGCGCCGCCGAGCCAAACGTCCCCGCCCGGTGTGAAATCCCCGCCCTTTTTGGCCGCGAGGAAATGAAAGCCGGAACCGCTGGCACCCGCCGCTCCCGGATCGAAGCGCAGGTACCCGTCCGCGTCCGACGCCTTCTTCGCGATCACCGAAGCGGGTTTGTCCCAGGAATACCGCCAAAGGCTCACCTCGGCGCCGGCGACGCCTTTGCCGCTCGCTCCCGAGACGATGCGCGCTTCGACGCCTCCCCCGGGGAGACTGCCGTGCTCGATCACGAGGTCCGAAACGACGAAGCCCGCCCCTCTGAACGGTCTTCGTTCGGTCATCTTCTGCTCGAAAGGGTCTTGCTCGGGGGATCCCGGCTCGAGCCGCCCGTTCCGATCGCCCGGCGACGCCACGATCATGTACGCGCCGGCGCTTTTCAGCGGTGGCCTCACCAGGGCCCGGTGATGAGCGCGGTCTCTCGTCTCCAAGAGGTCCGTCGACCACTCGGCGGCGGGTTTTTCCCCGCCGGCGATGATCTTCAGCATTTCCTCCTGGTCCGGGAAAGGATGGTTGCCGCTTCGGCTCCTCCAACGGCTTTCCACGTCGACCGCATAAGCGCGGAAATGGAGCTTGCGCAGGTTCTTGTACGTGACGACGAGCGAATCGCGCCCGAGCCCGTCGACCGCCATCGCGGTCAGGCTGAAATCCGGGGACTGGATGCGTTCGACGATCGCCCGGCACATCCGCCCGCCGACCGTCACGCCGCCGACGCGCAGCCCTTCGTTCGCGACGGCCAGGGCCTCGACCCATTTCCCCGGTCGGTCCTCGGCCGCGACGAGATCGGCGAGCAACGCTTGACCGGCCGGCCACCACGGCACCCCGCGGAACCGTTTCTGCTCGTCCGCCAGGCGCGAGCGCAACCGGCGCTTGTCGCCCTCCGCGACGAGGGCCGATGCCAGCCGCCGATACGTTTCGTAACGCGCCTCGAGCGCGGCTCCCTCGCGGCCGGCGGCGGAATGGTACGCGCGGTGGCCGTTGAGAATCCCCGCGAGCTTCGCCAGCGGGTGCCGCGTCCCATCGGTGAGTCGGCCGGCCGGCGCGGCGAGCAGCGATTCAACGCCCAGTTTATAAACGTCGGTCTGCTCGCCGGGTCGCCAGAACGAGGTGTCCGCGAGGTGTGCGACGGCGAGGTAGACGACGGCGTCGCGCAGCGTTGGCCGCACGCCCTCCGGATAATTGTTTTTCGCGATGAACGGCTTGAAAAACGCGGGCGGCGGCCCGCTCAGCGGCGCTTCGCCGGCGAGGACGGCGTCGAAGGATCCGCGGATCTCGGCTCCGATCTGCTCGCCGGTCCAGGCCTTCAAATCCACCTTTCCATCGGGCGCCGTTTTTTCCCGCTGACCGATCTCCCAGCCGTACGACTGCTGATACCGCAGCAGCGTATGGGCGTAATACAAATGCAGCAGCGCGCGGCTCGAAGGGTCTTTCGGCCATGCCCGCCCTTTCAGGAACAGCGCGGCGGTTTCGTACCCATGCAACCCTATCTTCAGTTGCGTCGCGCGGATCAGAGCCTCCGCCCGGAATCGCTCGTCCCCACTCTTCTCCGCCGCGGCCAGGAGCTCTTCCGTTTTTTTGCCGGCTTCGCCGAGCTTCCGCTCGCCGACCAGCCTTTCCACCTCTTTCCAGCGCGGATCATCGAAAGCCCCCGCCTGCGCGAACGCCCCGGGGATCCAGATCGCCCGGCCGAGCGGCGAGATCCGCGTCGGCGCCAGGACCGCGAGCGCGGCGAGGAGGGACGCGACGACGGATGAACCGATGGCACCAGGGATGCGAGCGCGGGAAAACGGCATCGACGGCTCCTGTCTCAAAGCGAGGCCCGCTCAGAGTAGGGCGTTTCCCGGTTTTGATATAGTGCGGCCGCGTTGGATTTGGAGCGAGGCGCGGCGACGCGCCCGATCCACGGTGCAAACCAGTTGCTTGTCCCGGTCCAACACCTACAATGATCGGATGCCGATCCTGCTGGAGCGCCTGCGCGAAACCCCCGCCGACGCCGTCGCGGTCCAGACCGCGGCGAGCGCGCGGACGTACGGCGAACTGGTGCGCGCCATCGAGTCCGCCCCGTCGCGCGCCGGCGTCCCCCGCGAGCACGTGAGCGGCGACCCTTGGGGCGCCATCGTCGCGCTCGCAGCCGCCGAGGCCGGCGGCGGGCCCGTTTTTTTCGTCCACCGCGATTGGCCGGGCGCGTGGCGGGACTATTGCGCGCGCGGCGCGGGCTCGGCCGCGGCGGGCGAGCGGCTCTACGTCGTCGCGAGTTCCGGCACGCTCGGGTGCCCGAAACTGATCTCGGTCACCCGCGGCAACTGGGCCTCGTTCCTCGATGCCATCGCCGGTTTCTACCGCTGGCGGCCGGGGACAAGGGTCGCCGCGGCGTTCGAGGATTGCTTCGATCCGTTTTTCGCGTTCGCGTACCTGGCCCTCTCCCAAGGCGCGACGCTTTTCCCGTTGGACGAGCGAGCGCGCATCGACCCGGCGGGGTTTTGCGCCGCCAACCGCATCGAAATCTGGGGCTCGGTGCCGAGCCTCGCCGCCCGCGCCTGGAAACGGAAGAGCGTCAGGACCCTCCCTGATCTCCGCCTGAGCGTGTTCACCGGCGAGCGGCTCACGGCCGATTTCGCGCGCGGCTGGGCGCGCCTCGCTCCGAAGTCCCGCATCGAGAACCTCTACGGCCCGGCCGAAACGACCGTCTGGCTCACGCGCCACGTTTACGATCCGGAGAACGACGTCGATTCCGTTCCGATCGGCGCCCCTCTCCCGGGCTGCCACCTGCGCGTCGAAGCCGGAGAACTCGTCGCGCGCGGACCGCAGGTCGCGGAAGGGTACCTGACGCCCGACGGCCTGCGCGCCTTCGACGGGATCTATCGCACCGGAGATCTCGTCGCTGACGAGGGGGGGCGGTATCGCTTCCTCGGACGCGCCGATTCCCAGGTCAAAATCGCAGGGCATCGAGTCGAATTGGAGGCGATCGAGGACCTCCTGCGCGAAACGACGGGCGAGCCGTGCGCGGCGTTCGTGCGCGGCGACTCGGGCGAGGACCGCGTCGCCGTGGCCTTCCCCACGGCCGTCGACGCGATCCGGGCGTTCGCCGCCTGCCGGGACCGCCTGCCGCCGGTCTTCCGCCCACGCGAGTTTTGGCGGATCTCTCCCTGGCCTGCATCGCCGACCGGCAAGATCGATCGCGGCGCGCTGGCCCGCGCGATCGACGAAGGACGCGCGGAAAGGATCGACGACGGTGGCTGAGGCGACGAGCGAGACGGGAAGCGAAACCATGCACGGAGCCGCGCGTGAGGCGACGCCCGCCCTTCCCGCGCGGGCGTTGCGCGGAGAGCGGCCGTTCTTCGTCTACAACGAAGCGGAACTGATCGCCGCGGTGGCCGCGGCGCGGGCCTTCTGGTCGGGGTACAGCCGGCCTGGCTTCCGCCTTTATTATTCCGTCAAATCCAATCCGCAGCCTCGGCTCTTGCAAGCGCTCCGGCCGCACGTCGATGGATTCGACGTCTCCTCGCTGGCCGAGGCCAGGCTCATTCGGAACGCGCTGCCGGCCGCGACCCGAATGACCTGGTCCGGGCCGGCGAAGACCCCGCGCGCCCTGCGCGAATTGCCGGCGCTCCGCCCTGAAGCCCTGCACCTCGATTCGTTCGATGAATGGCTCGCCCTGGGGAACGACCCGACCCCGCGCACTTTGCGCCTGAATCTCGACGGCGTCCCCGGCCACAAGCTCGGATTCTCCCGCCGCGAACTCGCGCGGCTCGCGGCGCGAGCGCCCACGGGCTTCATCGGCCTGCACGCATACCTCGGCCGGGAATCGTTTTCACGCGAGGCCTTCGCCGCGGCGCTGGCGCAAGCGCGGGACGTCGTCCTCCGCCATCCCGATTGGTTCGCGGAAGACGGGATTTTCCTGGGCGCCGGCCTGCCCATTCGCGAGGCGGTCGCGGCGCATCCCGATATCTTCGCTCCTGACGCCTTCGCTCCGGAGCCCGGCGGCGCGCGCGTCGTCCATCTCGAGTGCGGCCGCGGCCTCGTCCAGTCCTGCGGCAGCTACGCCGCGCGCGTCCTGTCCGTGAAAAGCACGCCCGAGGGCCGTTCCGTCATCATCGACGGCGGCCTGCAACACATGGCGAGCCATCTCCTCTCGCCCCGCTTCGGCAAGGAGTCGGTCCGCCTGGCGTTCTTCCGTGGCGCCGAGCCGCTCGACGCGGCGGCCGGGGAGCCGGCGCGAATCAACGGGTCGCTCAGCCTTTGGCACGACGTCATGATCGAAGGAGAGCCGGCCCCGAAAGACCTCAAACGCGGCGATTGGGTGGCCATGAGCCCCACGGGAGCCTACGGATGGACCGCGGCGAGCAACCAGTTTCTCGGCCCGACGCCGGTCTCCGAATATTTCCGACGCGTCGACGGCGGATTCGAAGACGTCACCCCTCCCCATCTGCTCTCGTACCACCAGGCGGCGGCCCCCGAATGATCGAAACGCGGCTCTTGTCTGAAACCGAGATCGGGACGCTCGGCGCGCTGTTCGAAACCGAGAGGCGGATGCCCGGCCACGACCTCTACCAGCATCGCCCCGACTTTCTGCGGATCTACGCGCCCCTTTTGAAAGCGCCGCCAGTCTACCTAGGAGCCTTCATCGGCGGCGAACTGGCCGCCGCCTCCGGCTCCGTCCCGCAGCGCGCGCATTCGCCCTGGCCCGGGCTCGAGGCTCATCTCGACACCGATCTCTTCGCTCATCCAGAGAAATCGACGCGCGCGGCCCTGCGGGCGCTCCTCGAGGCGCGCTTCTCGGAACTCGCGGCGCGACCGGCGGGGCGCTTCAGCCTGCTGTTCGGCGTGGAGCAGAAGCCGGGCGCGCTCGCGGTTTGCTCCCGCATCGGGCGGGCTTTCGGCGCGCGCACCGTGTTCCCGTTCCGCACCCGGCTCGAGCAGATCTTCCTGACGGCGCCGCCGCCGGTGTCGACGCTCGCTCGACCGTCGGGGGGCGTGGGGAGCGTGCCGCTCGCGGCCGCGGAAACAAGCGTGCGGCGCGCGTGGCTGGAGCGTCTGGGCGCGGAAGCCGCGTTTCTTTCCCCGCTCATCGACGAGCGCGCGCTCGACGCCCTGGCCGCTCTCGACCCGGAGGCCCGCCTGTTTTACGACTCCGCCTTGGACTGCGGCGTTTGCCTGTTCACCCAGTCCGCGGCGAGGCGGTTCCTGCTGACCGGGCGACCCACTCTGGTCCTCGAGCGCCTCAAGCGCCTCCATCCCGGGGAAATCGCGCCCGGCCGCGAACTGCGCCTCGCTCTCGCTTCCCTCGTCATCGGCGCGGGCCGCCCCGGTTTCCGCCGGGTCCTGAGCGCGGCCCTGAACCACGCGTGGGCGCGCCGATTCCATTGCGTCTCGGTCCGCGACCTGCCGCCCGGGCTCGCCGCGAGCGTCGGCGGGACCGACATCGCCGCCTTCGAGCGACGCGTGTTCCTCATCCACCGGACGGACGCGACCTTCGCCGCGGATCTGGAGAAACGCCTGGCTGAGAACTCCCTGTCCACCCGCTTGGACCCCGGGTTCCTATGAGCCGGCTGATCCACATGGACCTTACGATCGACCGCGCGTGGGACCCCGACGGGGTTCTGGCCCGCGTGTTCCCTCTGCGCCTGCCGGCGGCCGAACTCGCCGCCCGCTCCAACGAAACACTGGGTCTGTTCGAAGCGGGCGAAGGCGACCTCGTCGTCACCCCGCCTTTGGGGGCCGGGCTCTCCGAGCATCTCGCCGCGCTCGGCGCGAGACCGGACCGGGCTCTCGAGATCGCCTCGCACCCGAAAGACGCGGAGGCCTTCGCCTCCGAAGTCATCGCCAAGGTCGGCGCGCGCGCGCGTCGCCGCGGCGAAGCCCCGCAAGCCCTCCTCGCCGCCGGCCGCTCGCCCGTCGGGGAGCGTCTGGGACGCGCCCTGGGCCTTTCGCTCGAGGGACTGCCGCGCTCCGAATGGAACCGCAAAACGTTTCTCCTGGAGCTGGCGCGCGAAGGCCGGCTCGAGATCCCGGCGACCTCCACCCTGACCACGCCCGAACTGCTCGACTGGAAGCCAGAGCGCGCCGTTTACCTGAAGTTCGAGTGGGGTTCGGGCGGCGGCGCGAACTTTCCGATCGCGCCGGATCGCCTGGCCGCGCTCCAGTACCTGAAAGGGCGCCTGGCGACGGCGACCGCGGGCGTTTGGCTGGTCCAAAACGAGGTCGACGCCCGCTCCGAGGGCGCCGTCTTCGGCTTCGTCACGGCGGCTGGGGGAACGCCCAGGACCGCGGGTGAAAAAGAGGCGGCGACCGCCCCAGGGACGGTGAAGCCAGGAGCGGAAGCCGGAACGGCCGCCGTCGCGCGCGTCAAGTACGACGGGAACGGGCTTTCGTACCTGCACGAACGGGAACCCGATCCGGAGGTGCGCGAGCGAGCGCTCGCCGCGTTCGCGAACGCCGCCGCGGCGCTCGCGGCCCGTGGCTACGACGGACCCCTCGGCCTCGACTATCTGGTGACGCGGGACGGGCGCCTTCTCTGCAACGACCTCAATGCCCGCTGGACCAAGTCGCATTTGATCCGCTCGGCGGCTCGGCGCCTCGGCCTCGACCCGGAGGCGGCGCGCTCGATCCGCCGCAGGTGGAAGACGCCCCGCCCGTGGTCCTTCCCGGCTCTTTGGGTCGAGGTCCGCCGCGCCCTCGACGTCGATGCCCGCGGCCGAGGGCGCGAAGGCGCTCGACTGGTCCCTTACCTCGCCAGCGGGTTCGGCGACGCGGCCGGACCCTGGAAGGAAATTTGCTTTTTCCTGGAAGGCGATGGCTCGTTCGAAAAACGCTTGGAGGCGAAATGGAACGAAATCCAGAACCGGAACTCCTGAGTCGCTTTCACGGCCATTGGCCCGACTCTCCGTTTTTCATTTATGACGCGCTCGCCGTCGCGGGCAAGATCGCCGCGTTCCGGGGCGCCTTCGGCCCGGAGGCGCGCTTGCGCTTCAGCGTGAAGTCCAACCCGAATCCTGGCCTTCTGCGCTGGCTCGCACCGCGCATCGACGGTTTCGACGTCTCGTCGGAGACCGAGCTGCGGCTGCTGCGCGGCCTGGGGTTCGGCGACGCCCCGGTGTCCGTCTCAGGTCCCGGCAAAACGGACGCCTGCTTACGGGCCGCCGCGGGCTTCGCGGACGTGGTCGTGCACGTCGACTCCGAGGATGAATTGGCGGCGATGCCGCCCGGGGTCCCGGTGAGCTTGCGCATTTTCTCCGATGACGCGTTTTCTGCGAAACTCGGCTTCACGCGCGAAGCGTACGAACGCGCGCTGTCGGCTCCGCCCGCGCCGTCAGCCGCGCCGCGACCGGCCTTCCGGGGACTGCACGTTTACCTGGGACGCGAAGGCTTTTCCTTCGCCCGCCTGCAGCGCGCGGTCGACGAAATGGGCGCGCTCCTGAGAGCGGCGCCGGGAAAATTCCGCCCCGCCCCGGTGCTCGCGATCGGTCCCGGCCTGCCCGCGCGCTGGGACCGCTGGGACGGGAACCGGCCGCCGCCGTTCCGCCTCCCGGGGCCGTGCGAGTTCGAGATCGGCCGCGGGCTCGTCGGCGAGGCCGGGATGTACGCGACGCCGGTCCTGGCGCGCAAGTCGACCGACGCCGGCGACGACGTGGTGATCGTCAACGGCGGATTGCAACACCTGGGCAGCCCGTTCGTAACGGCGGCGCAGAAGCTCGGCGACGTCCGGGCGTGGCTCTTCCGCGGAGGGGAACGCGTGCGCGAGAGCGGGGAGAAAACGTTCGTCGTCACCGGATCGCTCTGCCTCGGGCACGACATCCTTCATCCCCGCCTGTCGCTGCCGGAGTCCGTGCGGCGCGACGACTGGCTGGTGTTCCCGTGCGCGGGCGCGTACGGGCCGACCGCAGGAGTCCCGCATTTCATCGGACAGGATCCCGCCCGTGAGTTCCTGGCCGAAGGCGACCGGACCGAGGACGTCACGGTCCAGGACTTTCGGCTTTATCACGAGTGTTTTTGACCCGGCGGCGCGGATTTCCAGGTCGCGCGGGGCCACGCGGATCCCTTACACTGGAGGCACGCCATGACAACCGCGAACGAAAAAACGCGATCGAGGGAGCGGCCCGGAAGATGAGTCGACACACGAACCGAAATGCGGATCAGGATGCGAACCAAGAGACGATCCGGCGCGTGCGCAAGGCGTTCGAATCGATGAACGTCTACCCGGGCGCGAAATCCCTCAAGGACGACGAGGACCTGTTCGCGTGCGGAGCGCTCGACTCGCTCGTCATGATCCAATTCGTGCTCGCGCTCGAGGACGAGTTCGGCGAGCGCCTCGCCAACGAGGCCATCGCCTACGAGAATTTCTCCACCCTCCGCGCGGTCGCCGCCCTCATGAGCGGGCAAGCCGCCTGAGCGGTGGCTTCGGGGATCGGGCCGGCGGGGCCGTCAGACGAGGCGGCCGACGATCGCCATCCCCGCGATGACCCACGCGTGCGTGGCCAAAACCGGCCACCAGCTCGCGCCGAGCCATCCCCGGCGCGCGAAGAACCGCTGCAAGGTCCAGCGGTACGCGACGATCATCGCGGCCCAAACGCCGACGAACGCCGCCGCGAAAGCCAAAACCCCCGGAGCCAGCCCCGATGACGCGCCGAACTCGGGGAAAAGCGCGGCGTAAAAAAAGCGCACGCCGACCTCGTGCAAGAGGAAAACCTGCAGGATGACCGCCGCCGCCGTCGCCAAGAACGTCGCGGCGAGCGATCGGGTCGCGCGGAAGACCGGAAGGTAAACGAGGCGGAAGATGAACAGGTACATGTACGTCGAGCTGCGCTTCCAGATCTCGAGCGGCGTCGCCGCCAAGAAGAGGAACCTGGTCGCGTCGGGCGCGTCCGCCCCGAACATCCGCAAAAGGCCCGATGTCACATTCATCCCGGCGACGACGAAGAGGCAAAAATAAAGGTACTGAAAGGCCGCGCCCGCCAGAGCGCCGGCCGGGACCTGGAACGAGGTGAGACCGATCATCATGCGCAAGATCAAAAAATTGAGCGCTATATTCCACCAACCACGCCACCAAACCCGGCGATCGGCGTTCTCGATCCTGGTTTCCTCGGGGATCGGAAGCGCGTTGCAGACGAAAACCGGCGCGAGCGCGAGCGTCGCGACATCGCCGCGCGCCCGGCGCCCGGCGCCCGCCATCGCGACCAGGCCCAAAGCCGCCAACACGTACCCTTCGGGATGAAGCAGCCAGAAGAACCGCAGGTACGCCACGCTCCCGCTCAACCCCGCCCGGCCGGCCGCCCACATGCAGGCGGCGAATCCAAAGACAACCGCGACAACCGCGAGCCAGCGGGAGAGAGGGCGTGGCGATCTCGCGGCCGCCCCCGCCACCAGCCACGCGCACCCCGCGACCAAAACGATGTAAACGGGAAAAACCGCGGCCTGCCAAACCACGGCGCCGAGCTTCCAGCAGCTCCAGACCCACGCCAGCCCGAGGGAACCCGCGCTGTAGGCGCCGAGCGCTCGGCGCGGGACCCAGGGCGCGAAAAAACCAAAAACCACGAGCGCTGCGACCAACCAGGTACGGTCCTGCGCGAGGTTGAAGCGCGCCCAATCCGGGAACGCGAGGGTCCATTTCGGCCAGAGGAAAAAATAAAAAAACGCGGCCAAAGCCACGACTCCGACGAAACGGCCGATTTCCCCGGTCCGCGCCATCCGCGCGACCAGGGCCCTCTCAAGCCCATCCCAGTTGCCTTCGAACGCCTGCGGTCCCATCGATGCCCACGCCGATTCATGCGCCACCCTTCGATTGTCGAAAGCGCGGCGGCGAAATTCAAGGCCGTTTTACGGCGTGAAGACCAGAAGTTCCTCGCCTTTGAGCGGCAGCAAGCCTTTGAACAGGAGTTTCCCGTTGACGTAATGAAGCGGGGTCAGCGAGGAGTCGAGCGCGCCCGGAGCAAAGTCGTCGATCATGTACGTACCGCGCAAGGTCCCGTCGGATCGGTACCACTCGACCCCATGGAGCGCAGATCCGGCGGCGAAGTACACGACGCCATCGAACAAGAAAAGATTTGAACTCAGCCCCGTGGCCCCGGGCGGGTGGATCAGCACGGTGCCCGCCTCGGTCCCGTCGGTCGAGTAAAGCTGATTGTTCCTCCTGAAAAGAAGTCGCGAACCGACCGCCTTCGACTGAGACGAGGATCCAAACGACGAATGCGCCGCCCCCGGCTCTAGATCGGCGACGAGTTCGGTCCCCGCCGCCGTGCCATCGGTCCGGAACAGTTCCGTGCCGACGGCGCTGTTACGGCCGGCGAAGTAAATGTACCCGCCGACAGAACCCAAAAACGATTGAAAACCACTTTGAGCGCCGGGGTATAAATCGACCACCTGCACGGTATTGGCCGGCGTGCCGTCGGTGACCCAAAGCTCGGTCCCTGAAGCCGAATCACTCGCGGAAAACACGGCCTTTCCGCCGACGATGCCGAGGAACGTCGGCGAGGAGCCCGAGACGCCCGGGGCGATGTCTTTGAGCAGAATGGTGCCGCCGGGAGTCCCATCGGAAACCCATGGCTCAAACCCCACGGTCGGTCCGCCGTTCGCAAGGAACAAG
>JAJTYM010000014.1 GCA_021463345.1 Pseudobdellovibrionaceae bacterium
AATAGATTTTAAATAGTAGGTCGATCGCGGTCACTTAAAGAATCGTTCTGTCAGGGCTGCGTAATATCGCATTTAGGCCCTCTGGGGTCCAACCCCTACCTTCCTGACCGACCCGCTATTATATCAAATAAATTAAATTTATTATATACAGGCGACAATTACGGCGCACATAGGCGTTCTGTCGGGCATCGGGGTCATCAAGTCAAAAACGTGATCCTTTTGGCTCGCCGATTCGCCCCCAATAGCAACGAACACTGAAAGCACGAGTTCGCGGTTCAGAAGGCATAGGACTATCCCGCGAACCCGGCGGCCCCTGAAGCCAAAAGCCAAATCGATCCGAAGGACGCCACTCTTTCACAAGCTCAAGCTCGCGCTTGGATTCTTCATCGACCACAAATAAATCGAATGTTTTCGCCATCACGTTTTCGAGAAACCCGGAACGCTTCAGCATCTGAGTAAGCTCCTGGCGCTTTCGGTAGGCAGCCTCCATTCGCTTTCTCTCGGCCTGTTTCCCATTCTGAGCCGGATCAAGTGAAGGTCCATATCGCCCGATAAGAAGCGCATGAAGCCATCCGAGATCTATGTGCAGCACGAACATGGATCTTCCCTGATCGAAACCATGATCGCCGTCGGTATCGTCGGCATAATCACGCTCGCGGTCGCCTCGCTGATCACGACCATGTCTCAAGAACAGCGCCGCCTAAGGGAGCAACTGGCGCGGATGGAGCTCACCAACTTCATCACCCAGGTCATGAGCCGGCCTACCGCCTGCAAGGCCACTCTGACCTCCCCCTCCCAGCTCAGCTTCGACTCGACGAGCCTGCCTGCCAACGGCGACATACCTTCCGGATCGATCGCTTTTTCACCAGGAAATCCGGCCATCTCCAATGGCGATCGCGCTTCACCGATCGCTCCCACGTTGATCGTGCAGGCATTGAATTTGGTGGATATCGTCAACGCCGGCAGCGCCGACACTTGGACGGGAGAGCTCCAAGTGAGTTTCGACCAGTCGAAACTCGCCATGCCCCTGGCGGATGCGAAAATCCGAATCACGTTCCAAACCGATCCGACCTCGCCGCCGAACAACAAACTCGTCAGCGAATGCGGGCCATCGACCTCGATCGTGAACTTGATCTCTGGGAGTTCATTGCAGTACTCGGGCTGGACGAACAACGTCACCAGCATTTCATGCCCCGCCGATCACTTCCTCTCGCAGTGCCACGCGGAAACCAATTCCGGCGACGGGAAGTCGAATTTTTTCGAGAATCACGTGAATTACGTCATGAATGGCGCGGGCGTTCCCGTCGGTTGCGAATCCACCATGAGCGATCCGGCGAGCGACACCTATCGCCTCGTTATTCTCTGCTTGAGATGACCCCGGTACGTCGCTTGCACCGCCCTACCGCATGTCACTCAATTTCTCGACAATGCTGAAGAATGTACGCGTCCCATGCCCTGAAAAGCGCGGTTCCACGTGGCCGTGAACGAGGCTGGCTCCCGCAGAAAACCGGCGGCGCCCGGGGATTTGCCCGAGGCTCGCTATGTGCGGAGCCGAAAATTGGCACATCCCGTTCCTGAAATTGCGCCCACGACGCCGGACTTGACCGAGACGGACGAGCGTGCCGCGGAACTCGAGAAGCGGATGTACACCGAGATCGCGGCCGGGATCTTCCGCCCGAAGCCCTCGGCAAGCACGATCGCCGAGGCGGCGCCCGCGCCCGCTCGCCTGGAGGCGCTCGACCTCGCGCGCGGATTCGCCATTTGCCTGATGATCCTCAGCCACGGGGTCAAAGGCCTGCTGACCTTCGAGCAGATGCCGGCATGGGGCCTCGTCCCCGTTCATCTCATCACCAAATTTTCCTCCTCGCTCTTCATCCTCGTCTTCGGGATGTCTCTGGCGGTCGCGTTCGTGCCGCACGTCGGAACCGCCAATTGGCCGAAGAAGCGCAAAAAACTCCTCGTGCGCGGCCTTGTCGTGTTCTTCTGGTACAAGGCCCTGACGATCCTTGAGATGTCGCATCTTTTCGGCCGCGACGAGATCCTGTCCGCGCTCGCCTACAAGAGCTTCCCCGTCTACGTCGAGATCCTGGGTTACTACGCGATAGCCCTCCTCTGGATCCCGTGGGTCCTGCCGCTTTGGAAACGGAGCCACGCCGTCATCCGGTTCGCGATCCCGGTCGCCTTGTTCGCGATGTCGACGCTGCTTTCGGCCCACTTCGACTTCTTCGGCAACGACATACTCCAAGCGCTGCTCGTCGAGCATCCCGAACACTATACCTGGGGCCAACTCGCCCGTGCGCCCCTCGTTTTCGTGGGTCTGCTGATCGGCTGGATGGCGCAGCTGGCGGCTCCGGGCAAATGGCCGCGGTTGCTCCCCGCGGGGATCCTCCTCGGATGCTCCATCGCGCTTTTCACTCTCTTCCTGGCCAACACCAGAGGCGATCTGCATGAGAGCTTCGTGCAGATCGCCATGAACGCCGGGAAACATCCGCCGGAAACCGACTTCATGCTCTTCAGCCTGGGCGGCGCTCTCCTGCTCCTCGGGCTCTCGGTCGCCGGCGGAACGCCCGCCGCCCGCCGTCTTGGCCCCGTGACCGCGATCGGGAAAAGCTCGCTTCAAGCGTTCGTGTTCCACATCGTCGTGATCTTCGTGTTCTACCGCTTCCTCTTCGACTACTTCCATAAGGTCGAGTACGGCTTCGCCCTTTCGCTCGCGCTCCTCACGATCGCGATGACCAGCGTCTGGCTGAAGTTGACGAAGTGGGTGAAGGAAAACGCATGAGCAGGCCCTTGCTGGCGCTCATCTCAGCGGGCGCCGTCGTTCTCTGCGAACCCTGCCCGGCGTCGGCGAGCGCCGCGCACGCGGCGCCGCGCAAGAACGGCCCCGGGGCCGCGAATAAATCAGAGGCCTCGAGGGCGGCTTGGGACGCGGTGATGCTCGCCAGCCTCAAGTCGATCGAGGCCGAGAGCGAAAGCGCCGGGGGCTCCCTCGGCCTGTACGTGAAGAACCTCAGGACCGGCAAGGAGCTCTCGTTTCGCGCGGATGAACCTTGGTACATCGCTTCCGGGACCAAGCTTCCCGTCGCCCTTCAGGCGCTTCGCTCGATCGACGAAGGTACCCTGTCATTCGACACGAAAGTCGATGTCCTTGAAACCGACTTTATCGACGGCGCCGGCGAGCTGAACTACATCAGGCAAGGCAGCAAGGTCTCCGTTCGCCTGCTTCTCGACCAATGCCTCACCTACAGCGACAACACGGCGGCAGACATGCTCATTCGGCTTGTCGGCCTCGACAAAGTGAACGAGCTCGTCGCATCGCTTGTCCCGGGGGCTTTCCATCCGATCACCACCCTCGCCGACGTCAGGCGACGCGTCTTCAGCCTGGTTCACCCGGGCGCCCGGGACCTCTCGAACATGGACCTGCTGCGCATCCGCGTGATGAAAGGCGAGAGCGCTAAATTCGAGGCCCTGGCCAAGGCCCTGAAGGCGGACCGCTCCTCCTTCAAGCATCAAACCATGGATTCCGCGTTCGCCGCCTTCTACGCCGAGCGCCCGAACAGCGCGACGTTGCGCGGATACGGCGCGCTGTTGGAAAAAATCTCGCAGGGCGCGATCCTCAAGGGCCGCACGCGAAGGCATCTGCTCAGCCTATTGGAGCGGGTCGAGACCGGTGAGCGCCGGATCAAGGCGGGCCTGCCGAGCTCTTACACCTTCGCTCATAAAACCGGGACGCAACACGAACGGACGTGCGATATGGGCTTGCTCCGGAACGGACCGAGCGAGGAAGCCGTCGTCGTCGCTTGCATCCGCGACGTCCCTAACGACGAGGCCGAGGCCTTGCTTCGGAGGATAGGCGCGGCGATCCACGAATCGGGAGCGCTCGCGCCTGACGCAATCGCGCCGGGAGCGAACGCGAGGAAGGCGAAATGAAAATGGGACGCGAACTCAAAATGATCCTTTCCGCGATCGGGCTGCTCGCAGCCCTGTGCGCTGTGGGCTTCGTCACCCAGCCCCGCGCGGCGGAACCGGCGCCGGCGGAAACCCCGCCGGCCTGGGCGCTGCAGCTACAAGACAAGATCAAAACGATCGACGCGGAGACCCCCGGCAACCTCGGCGTGTTCGTGAAGAAATTGGGGACTCCTGAGGAGATGAACTACCTAGCGGACCGTGACTGGTACCTCGCCTCGACCGTGAAAGTGCCCGTCGCCATCGCCGTTCTCCAACTGGTGGAGGAGGGCGGGCTCAGCCTCGACCGCCAGATCGCGATCAAAGCCGGCGATCCCGTGGACGGCTCCGGCGAAGTTCAGTTCAAAAGGCCCGGCACGAAAGTGCGCGTGTCTTATTTGATCGAGAAGATGCTCACCCAGAGCGACAGCACGGCGACCGACATCCTCATCCGCCTCATCGGCGTCGAGGAGCTCAACGAGCGAATCCGCGCGAAGATGGGCGTCGAAGGCTTCCAGCCGTTCACGACCATCCTTCAGGTGCGTCGGGACGCGTTCGGCAATCTGCACCCGAACGCCCGCGACCTGACCAACCGCCACTTCATCGACCTGAAAAAACACAAGTCCTCATCAGCCAAGCTTCGCGCGATCGCCAAACAACTCCGCGTCCCGCTCCGGGCGCTCAAGGAGAAATCGATCGAGGACGCCTTCGAACGGTACTACGAGAAACGCCTGAACTCAGGCACCCTGCGGTCGTTCGGCTTCCTCCTGGAGAAGCTCGCGCGCGGCGAATTGCTCTCGAAGCCCCACACCGACCTCGTGCTCAGCCACATGACGGCGATGACGACGGGCGAAAAGCGAGTCAAAGCCGGGCTGCCCAACGGGGTACGCTTCGCGCAAAAGACCGGGACACAGCTCGGGCGCATCTGCAACGTGGGCATCGTTTACGCATCCACCCCTCTGGTCATAGCGACGTGCCTGGAGAAATTCGGAAGCCTCAGCCAAGGCGAGAAGGCGCTTCAGAAAGTCGGCCAGGCGCTCGCGGCGGCGCTTTGACCCCGGAAGCTTTTCCACGAACCCGATGATGATCGCGAAACCCCGTCAATGATCGCCGCCCGCGGCGGCGATCATCTTCAGGACCATCGCGATGGTTTCGGAATCGAACTCGGCGCTCTTGAGGATCGACCGAACTTCAGCGAGGTCATCCGAATCGATGGCTTCGAAAAAAGCATCAACCCGGCCGGCTTCAGCCAACCTTTCAAGAATCAACGTTCCCTCGAAGCCGTTCCCGTCCGTTTTCAAAATCGACTTCCTCCACCTTGAAATGGGTTTCCCCCCAGCACGGGTTATCCCTCGACAAAACCAGGGGCGCTCAGGATAGAGCTCACCGACTAAAATATTTAAAAAAGCAAAAGAGCACTGGCCCTAAAAATTGTTTCGGCGAACGTTTTGAGCCCGGGCAAGACATCAAAAATGGAATTGGCGCGCCCTGGCAGATGAGTTTCGAACTGCTCTGCTTCAAAGCGCATAGTTGAGCAAGGACTTTAAATTCAGTCCAAAAACTCAAGCGATTCAAATAATCGTTTTTTATCCTCTGCGAACGCCCCACTTACGAGCTTACCTAGTGGTCTTCTCTCGGAAATCGCAAGCCAGATAAATTGATATTTATGTTTTGGGTGCATGCAAATCAAGCCGTCATTATTCATGCTCATGGGAGCTTGAGCGGGACTATCTTCGCCAGATTGCTCGAAATACATACAATCCACGCCCTTATATTTTTTTTGGCTAAACTCGCTTTTAACTTTCGAAGCACGGCCGCCTTGGGCTTCTTTTTCTAAATCCTTTTTAAAACCGTCTAGGATTTCCTTATTGGTCATTGGTTTTCCGCCACCAGTCCAAATCGGACCATGCCTCGCGATCGCGAGCTTCGTCGTGCCGTCAGAAAGAGGTTTTTGTCCTACCATGTAGAGTCCCTTGTTTGACTGACCTGGATACCATTCACCAGTCATAGCGAATTTAAAGCGAAATCCGCCGTCTGTTGTTTGGCTCTCATTAGGATCTACTTTTTTCTGAAGCATGGCACAGCCAGAAACAAACAAAGATAAAAATAAGATGCTAGAAAAAATCTTTTTCATTGAATACCCCAGGGTTGGCCTGAGCCTGGTCCCAATCTTCGTCCAATCGGGGCCTCAGTCATCCAGCGTCAGTTTGCTTTCTTCCACTCTCTTTCAAACCCACTCGGTGTCTTGAACTCGATCGCCGTGTGAGGTCGGTTCTCATTGTAGTATCTTCGCCAGCGCTCAACTCTTCTCTTCGCATCCTCGAGATTCTCGAAGGTAAATTCGTTTAAACATTCCTCCCTGAAGCGAGAGTTAAACGATTCGACGTACGCGTTTTGAATCGGCTTGCCCGGCCGTATGTATTCTACTTCGATTCCGTTTCGATATGCCCAGTTCAAAAAATATTTCGACGTCATTTCTGGCCCGTTGTCGCAGCGAAGACGTTTTGGCAAAATGCCGCGCGATCCAATAAATTCTGTGAGATCTGATGATGTGATCGAGTAGTCGACGAGAAGACCCAGACCCTTTTTTGAAAAGTCATCGACGATCATCAAGGCATCAAGTGAGCTGACTCATGGGATCAGGCTCACTCGATCTTAAACGGCGTAAATGTGGGATTTAACTTAAAAAGGCAGTTTGGGGTATTGATCGAGATGAAGCAAAAAAAATTGGCGCAGCCGGAAGGAGTCGAACCTCCGACCACCTGGTTCGAAGCCAGGCACTCTATCCAGCTGAGCTACGGCTGCGCGAAGGCTCAAGGTCGCATCGACACTATCGACGGCCGACGCTCGCTTTGTCCAACGGATTTTACGGCTCGAGGCCGACGCGCCGAGCGTCAGTCGGTCTCTGCGGCGGGTCCCCGGGACTCGGCGGGATCATCTCCGGGCCCGCTGTTTCCCGCCCGTAGAACTTCTCACCGATGCGAATGGGAGCGTGCCCCCGGGAGACGCGCGCCCGATTGGTGTCCCGCAGGGAGTAAACGCAGCCGCAGTACTCCTGCTGATAGAAATTCTCCCGCTTGCTGATCTCGATCATGCGCGCGGAGCCGCCCTTTTTGCGCCAATTGTAGTCCCAGTACGTGATCCCCTCGTACTTGGAAGCCGAACGATGACCGCAATCGTTGATTTGATCCATGTTCTTCCATCGGGAAATGCCGAGGCAGCTCGTGATGACGGGAAAACCGTTTTCATGCGCGTAAAGGGCCGTGCGCTCGAACCGCATATCGAAGCACATCGTGCAACGGACGCCCCTCTCAGGCTCGTTTTCCATCCCCTTGGCCCGGGCGAACCAATTGTCGGTGTCGTAATCCGCGTCGATGAACGGGACCCCGCTCCTCTCCGCGAACCTGATGTTCTCTTCTTTGCGCAATTCGTATTCCTTACGCGGGTGGATGTTCGGGTTGTAAAAGAAGATCGAGAAGTCGATCCCCGAAGACTGGATGGCCTCAATGACCTCTCCCGAACAGGGCGCGCAGCACGAGTGGAGCAAGAGCCGGCTTTGGCCGTCCGGGAGTTCGAGTTTGAGTCGTTCCATTTCCATACCGATGCGGCCTTCGTACCCTTCTAACGACCGGCGATCAAGGGCCAAGAGAGGAAAGCATGGGCTCCGCCCCAAGGAAATGGCTCCCCTTCTTTTGCATGGCCGAACGTGGAATGTAGCGCATGGGCCGCCGCAAATTGTTCCCCGCACCAGGAATCTGACGGCGCGTTCGAACCACATGGCGCATAGGACGGCTGGGGATGCGCACGCTCTTTGCACACCCAGGCGGATGTCCAACAAAATACCGTGAGGGTATGCAAATGATCTTTCGCCCCGTCTTCTCCTTGGCCCTGACCGCCTCCATCGCCTGGTCCGCTACGGCTCGCGCCGAGGCGGCGGATGGCGACCGGGGTCAACTCTCACCGGCGTTCGAACGCGCCCTGGCCGAGAATTACGACGGCCTGCCGTTGGTCGGGACCAAACGCTTGAAAGTCCTCCAGTTCGTTTCCAAACGCGCGCGAAACGACGCGGATCGGGCGCACCTCGAAAGGCTCAAGAGCGTTCCCGATGATGTTCCAGCCGGCGTCTCACCGCGCTTTTTCAACGAATTCCTCAAAATCGACGCCTGGATCGAATTTCGCCCCCTGCGCCGTTTGGCCCTGGCGGCCTTTTTCGACTCTCGGCTCTCGACCATGAGCAGGGCCGACCTCGATTTCTTCGCCGCGAACCTGAACTACAACATGGGTCGCGCCCCGTTCGCGCCGCGCCAATACGAAAAATTCTTCGAATCCAAGATCGAGCGACTCGAGCTCACCGACGCGCTCGCCATCATCGGGCGCTTCGCTTCCGCGCACATCGCCAAGAACTCCTACCGCAACCGCCTCATCGAACGGTTCGTCACCACAAACGTCGACCGGCTCACCGACGCCGAAATCGAACAGGCGATCGACGCGCTCGCCGAAACGAACCTTCTGTTCCTCCCGACCGACCCGATCATCGAAATGAAACAGGAATTCACCGCGAACAGCCGTTCCCGCGTGGCCGAGCGCATCCGCGCGGCGCAAGCGGCGGCGCGAGGCCGTTAAAAGGACGCCTCTTTGGTGGGGGCATCCGGCGCCGCCACGATCGCCACCGTCAGCCGGCTGACGCAGACGAGCCTGCCGTCCTCGCCGCGGATCTTGATCTCCCAGACGTGGGTGGTCCGACCCAGGTGCAAAGGCTCGGCTCGACCCGTGACGAAACCGCCCTTGGCCGAACGAACGTGGTTGGCGTTGATCTCGAGGCCCACCGCCGCGTGGGTTCGCGAGTCGATCGAGAGGAAGCTCGCGACGCTGCCGAGAGTCTCCGCGAGCGCGACGCTCGCTCCGCCGTGAAGCAAGCCCAACGGCTGCACCGTGCGATGATCGACCGGCATCCGCGCCTCGATCCAGTCTTCGCCCAGAGCGGTGAACTCGATGCCGAGGCGCTCCTTCAAGGTTCCCGAACTTCTCTCATTGAGCCGCGCGAGATCGGGTCTGCGCAAAAAAGCCATCGATGCCTCCTCAACCCGCTTTTTCATCCGGAGATCTCGGAGCGGCCCCGACGCCGTCACGGCCCCATCCGCCAGAGCGCCCCACCGACCGGTTCCTCACTGACCGGCCTTGATCGGGTCCGCGTCGGGCGTGCCGAAGCCGCCTTGCGGGCCTTTGGCGTTCTGCAAGAAAATCTCGACCTGCCGGATCTTGTCCTGCGCGCGAGCGGCCTGTTCGGTCGCGGCGGCGCCCTGAGCTTTCGTCGAAAGACCGGGCGCTGGATCCCGCGCGCCATCGTCGGTCGCCCCGAAAAGGACTTTGCCCTTCCGCCCGTCCGGCTTCGCCACAGGCCTCGTCTCGGTTTCCGCGATCGTGCCGGCCTTTCGTTTGCCCGCCGGGACCGTCGGCTGCTGAACGTCGCTGGGCTCAGCGAGGCACAAGCCTTCGGGACCTTCGACGTCGGACTCGCACAGGTAATCATAATTGGCAGCGCCGACCGCTACCGGGACGAGAGCGAGGCCAAACAACCAACCGAGCCATCCTCCGATTTTTCCCATGGTATGACCCCTTTGCTGCGCGAAACGACGAGCCCGCTCCGGCCGGGCGAACCGCTCGCCGACCTTTTCCGAAACATGGAAGCATAGATCGAACGCGCCCGTGGAGCAAACCGAGGCGCGCCGAGCCCGATACAGGCTTACCAAGGGAAGAGCAAGAGACGCGCCGGACCGGGCGCCGCTCCCGACGGGTTCCCCGTCAAAACCCTTGTCGGGCGCCGGCCCCCCGACACCCGCCGTGAATCCCCTTCTCAATCGTCTCAATCCGAGCCGACGCCTTGCGCCGCCCCCTCCGACTCTGCTACTCCTGGCGGCGCGCATGACCCCCCAAACTCTCACATTCGAACCGATCGCGTACGCGGAAACCTGCTACCGCGAGCGCTTCGGTACGCCAAGGCAGCCTGGGCTCGCCCCCGACGCTTGGGGCGTGATCCGGCTGCGGCCCGACCTCAACTTGACCGACGCTCTCGAAGGGCTTGAAGGGTTCAGCCATCTCTGGGTCGTTTTCCTTTTCCACCGGAACACGAACAAGGCTTTCAAGGCGAAGGTGCACCCACCGCGCCTCGAAGGCGGAAAAATCGGCGCGTTCGCCACGCGCAGCCCGCACCGTCCGAACCCGATTGGGCTCTCGGCGGTGAAGATCGAAGAAATCGCCGACAACGCGATCCACGTCTCGGGCATCGACTTGGTCGACGGCACCCCCGTGCTCGACCTGAAGCCCTACGTGCCCAGCGCCGACCGGATCGAAGCCGCGCGCGGAGGTTGGACCGAGAGCCGGCCCGAACGGTTCCTCGATGTCACGTTCAGCGACGAGGCCCTCGACCGGATCGAATCGCTCGGGCGCGGCAACGGCCGAAGGGATCTGAAGGCCCTCATCCGGCAAACTTTGGAACTCGACCCACGCCCCGTCTTCTACAAAGGCGTTCCCGGCCGCGAAAACCCTTACATGGATACGTACGGGTTCGGCCTTGAAGGTTTCAACGTCGTCTACCGGGTCGACGGCCGATGCGCCACCGTCCTCCGCCTTGAGAACTGGTCGGAGTTCGCCGAGAGCCGCGGACAACGGACTTGAGCCGCCCGCGCAAACCATCGCTATGACTGGGCAAAGCTTTCACTCTGCGGGAGGCGCCGGGCTTTTCACCCTTGCTTTCAACCTCTGGCCTCTTTAATCTACGGGCTTCGCATGGCGTCAAATGCCGATTTGGGAGGATCCATGGCGAATCGTAAAGTCCCCGAGCTCAGCCTGAACTCTTATCTCGAAGGTTCGACTACGGACCAGCAGCGTTTCATCGACGACTTCTTCGTCGGCCTCAAAGACTACGGCTTCATCGTTCTCAAAGACCACCCGGTTCCCACCCCGCTGCTCGAGGGATCCTACGCACTCCTCGAGGAGCTCTTCGCCCTGCCCGCCGACGCGAAAATGGCCTACGCCACCGTCGCGGGCGGTCAACGCGGCTACACGCCTTTCGGCAAAGAGCACGCTAAAGACGCGCAGGTCTCGGACTTGAAGGAGTTCTGGCACGTCGGCCGCGAACTCCCCGGGGGCCATCGCTACGCCGATCGGTACCCGAAAAACGTCTGGCCCGCCGAAGTCCCCGGCTTCGAACCCGCTTTCAAGCGCATGTACGACGCGCTCGACTCCGTCGGGCACGCCCTGCTCGAAGCCCTCACGCTGCCGCTCGATGTGCCGAGGGATTTCTTCGCGAGCCTCGCCGACTCCGGCAACTCGATCCTGCGTCTTTTGCACTACCCGCCGATCCCGGAAGGCACCGATCCCCGCTGCGTGCGCGCGGCCGCCCACGAGGACATCAACCTGATCACGATCCTCGTCAGCGCCACGGCTTCCGGCCTCGAGCTCAAGGACCGCGACGGCGCCTGGCTGCCGATCGAATCCGACCCGAACAGCCTGATCGTCGACGCCGGCGACATGCTCCAGCGGCTTACGAACCACGTGATCCCCTCCACCACCCACCGGGTGGTGAACCCCGAAAACGCGGCGACGAGCCGTTATTCGATGCCTTATTTCATGCACCCGAATCCGGACGCGCTTCTGACCTGCCTGCCTTCGTGCGCGGGCGACGGGGCGAAGTACCCGCCGATCACGTCGGAAGAGTTCCTCCTGCAGCGCCTGCGCGAAATCGGTTTGATTTAGGACGCGCGTTCCGCCGTCCCCGGCGGGCGCCCCCCTCTCACTGGAGCCGAGAGAGCGAATCCCGCAGGCGCTCGAGCTGGGCGCGGAACTGCTCGACCTGCGCGCGATCCGCCAGCACCAGTTCCTCGGGCGCGTTCTTCACGAAGTTCTCGTTCCCGAGCTTCTTCGTGAGCACCCCCATGTCCTTCTGGATCTTCTCGGTCGCTTTGTGGATGCGCTTCACTTCCTCGGCGATGTCGATGACGCCCTCGAGCGGCACGATCACGTCGACGCTCGCCTCCGGCAGCCGCACCGGCGTGAGCGCGCATTTGGCGAGGTTGCCCGCTTCCCCGATCTCGACGTCCTCCAAGCGCGCCAAGCGCATGATCACGACCTTGTTCTCCCCCAGGATCTTCTGCACGCGGCCGTCGGCCGGGGCCAGGCGGACCTTGATCGCCTGACCCGGCTTGATCGAGTTCTCGCCGCGGATGTTGCGGATGGCGGCGATCACCTCTTTGACGACTTCCATCTCGAAAACGGCGTCCTTCGACGCCGTCGCGAACCAGTCCTTGTCGGTCCGCTGCGTGGGGTAGCTGTCGACGATGAGCGCTTCGCTCCTGATCGGCAGTTTTTGCCAAATTTCCTCGGTGATGAACGGGATGAACGGGTGCAGGAGGCGCATCATGCGGTTGAGCGTCTGCGCCAGGACGAGTTGGGTCGCCGAGCGCTCGGCCGAGACGGCGCCGTAGATGATGGGCTTGACCAGCTCGAGGTACCAGTCGCAGAAGTCGTTCCACACGAAATGGTAAAGGGCGTTTGCCGCCTCCGAGAAGCGGTCCTCCTCCATGTGCGCCTCGACCTCTTTGGCCACGGACTGCGTGCGGCTGATGATCCAATGGTCGGCTGCCGACATATCGGACCTGTTCGGAGAGGCCTTCTCGCCATCGGCGGGCGCTTGGAAGTCCTTGAGCGCCGCCAAGCTGAAACGCGTGGCGTTCCAGATCTTGTTCATGAAATTGCGGTAACCCTCGAGGCGCTGCTCGCTGAACTTGAGATCGCGCCCCGACGCGATCTGCGCCATGATGGTGAATCGGAGGGCGTCGGCGCCGTAGGTTTCGATGAGCTCGACCGGATCGGCCGAGTTGCCCGCCGACTTCGACATTTTCTTGCCGTCCTGGTCGCGCACGAGCCCGTGGATCAACACCTTGCGGAAAGGCACGTCGCGCATGAACTCAAGGCCCATCATCATCATGCGGGCGACCCAGAAGAAAATGATGTCGTGACCGGTGACGAGCACGTTCGTGGGATAGAACGTCTTGAGCGTTTCGGTCTCCCCGGGCCAGCCCATCGTGCTGAACGGCCAGAGCGCCGACGAAAACCACGTGTCGAGGACGTCCTCGTCCTGGCCGAGGTTCGTCCCCTGGCACTTCTCGCACGAGGCCGGATCGGTTTCGGCGACCGTGACGTGGCCGCAATCCGCGCAATGCCACGCCGGAACGCGGTGCCCCCACCAGAGTTGGCGCGAGATGCACCAATCCTCGATGATCTCCATCCAATGCAGGTACGTTTTCGTCCACATCTCCGGCTCGAAGCGGGTCGTCCCGCTTTCGACCGTGCGGCGCGCCTGGACAGCCAAGGGCTTGGTCCGCACGAACCACTGCTCGGAAAGGAACGGCTCGACGACCGCGCCCGAACGCGAGCAATAGCCGACCGAATGCTTGTGGGCCTCCTCTTTGGCCAGGAAGCCGCCGGCTTTCAGGTCCTCGACGATTTTTTTGCGCGCGTCGAGGACCTTCATCCCTTCGTAGGGGCCGGCGTTCGCGTTGAGCAGGCCGTTCTTCTCGAGGATGTTGATCATCGGCAGGCCGTGCCGGTTGCCCACCTGGTAATCGTTGAAGTCGTGCGCGGGCGTGATCTTGACGACGCCGGACCCGAACGACTTGTCGACGTATTCGTCGGCGATGATCGGCACGAGGCGCCCGCTGAGCGGCAGTTTCGCGCTTTTGCCGATCAGGCGCTTGTAACGGTCGTCCTCGGGATGGACCGCGACGGCCGTGTCGCCCAGCATGGTCTCCGGCCGCGTGGTGGCGACCGTGAGCTTGTCGTCCGAACCCTCGACCGGGTACTCGACGTACCAGAGCGAGCCCTTGGTCTCCCGGTGCTCGACCTCAAGATCGGAGATCGCGGTCTCCAGCGGCCACGACCAGTTGATCAGGCGCTGGCCTTTGTAGATGAGATTGCGTTTGTAGAGGTCGACGAAAACCTTCCGCACGGCTTTCGAGACGCCTTCGTCGAGCGTGAACACGGCGCGGTCCCAGTCGCAGGAATCGCCGAGGCGTTTCATCTGCGCGTAGATGCGGCTGCCGTACTGGCGCTTCCATTCCCAGACGCGCGCGACGAATTCCTCACGGCCCATCTCGCGGCGCGATTCGCCTTTTTTCTTGAGTTCGCGTTCGACGACCATCTGGGTCGCGATGCCGGCGTGGTCGGTGCCCGGCAGCCAAAGGGCGTTGAAGCCCGACATGCGTTTCCAACGGATGAGCACGTCCTGGATCGTATGATCGAGCGCATGACCCATATGGAGCTGGCCGGTCACATTCGGCGGCGGCAGGATGATGCAGAAGGGCGGCTTGGTTGAAACGTCCTGGGCCTTGAAATACCCTTTCGACTCCCACCATTGGTAAATCCGCTGTTCGACGTCCGCCGCGCTGTATCGGTCCGGCAACTCTTCCGTCATGAGTCAAACTCCTGGGAAATTGTGCGGCTAGCGTACCATCCGACGGGAACGAGGGACAAGGCCAAGCGACAAGGCCGCGCGCGACGGCTTCAACGCTCGAGCAGCCATGGTTTGAGCGATTCGGCGTTATGGTTCTGCGTGTCCTCAATGTCCCGGACCTCAAAGACCGGCGACATGGGATCATCGGCGGCGAGGCGTTCCAAAAGCTCAGCGAGCGCTTTGGAGCGAGGGGCCGCAGGCGCTTCGATCTCGGACACCCCCGGGGTCGCCTCGGGCTCGGGGCGAGGACTCATGCCGGGCAGCAACGCCGCGCCCGCGACAAACGCGAGCGCGCGGGAAAATCGGATCCTGGCTTTGGGTAAAACGGACACTGAGCCTCCGTGAAACAATCCGTGAACCACTCCGCACTGGAAGCAAGTCCAAGGCCACCCGATTCAATCCAAGTATTTTATTTTATTATACTTTATAAGAGCCCTCGACGATCCTTCCTGTAAAGAGTTCCGAACCGCCTGAAGATTGGTGATTCTGAATCGCCCATAACGGCACGCGAGTCTTGCGGAACGCCCATGCGACAGACCGCGGCGCAAGCCGTACCAAACCAGCCGCGGCGTCGATCCATGAAGGCACTCGAAACGCTTGGTGCAGGCGATACCCGAATCCGATCTGCGGCGCCGCGAAGCGGGCGAGTTCCGCATGATACTCCGCGGCCCGATCACATCCTCGCGAGCCGGCGATGAACCGCGCCGCCTGGCGAGCGGTCACCAAAGCGATCGTCATCCCATCGCCGGTGAGCGAGGGGATGACAGCCGCCTGATCGCCGATGCAGTACATCCGCGCTCCCAACGGCCGACGACGCACGAAGCCGTACGGTACGCGAGCGATCGTCACCGGATGCTCGAAACGCGGGACCGCGCCGAACAACCGGCGGCGCAGCTCGCGATGGCGGAGCGAGATCCAAGCGCACAGCCCGTCGGCGGATTTCGGAACCTCCTTGGCGAGCGCGCGATCGAGCAGGAAGCAGAGGTTCGCGACGGCCCCTTCGACCGCGCACAGCCCCGCGTATCCGCCGGCGAACGCGAAAAGCTCGACATGGCCCGTGAGCTCCCCCGCCGCCGCCGGGGCGAGTTCCAGGTGAAATTTGAAGCCGACGAGATTCCCGTCGCGGCCTTCGCGCCTCGGGGTTCCGCCGAAATCCGCCTTGCCGGTCGCGCACACGAGATCCTTGGCGAAAAAACGATCGTTCCCCGCCGGGATCTCGAAGGCGTCCGCGTTCCGCTCCGACGCGCGCACTGTCCAGCCTCGGACGACTTGAACCCCGGCCGCCGCGGCGGCGGCGATCAGGCTCTCATCGAGCCGCAAACGCGAAAGCCCCCGGCATTCGGCCGGCAAAAGGCTCTCGGCTGAAAGCCGCGGCCCATGAAGGCGAAAGCGAGCGATCCGGCTCGCGCCGATGGCGTCGAGGTCGACGCCCGTTTCGGCCAAGGTCCGCAGCCCCTCGGCGCTCAGGAACTCGCCGCAGACCTTGTGACGCGGTTCCGTTTCACGCTCGAAAAGGACGACCGCGGCGCCCGATCGCGCGAGTTGGAGCGCGCAGGCCGCGCCGCCGACCCCGCCACCGACGACCGCGACGTCAAATCCCCTTGGCATAACGAACCCCGAGCCGGAAGGCCCAATGGCGGCGGACGCGGAAGCGGGCGGCGTTCAATCCGGCGACGCGCGCGTAACCCTCCCACTCCTCGGGCATGAACCCGCGCGCGACCGAAAGGGGCGCGTCGTGCCGGACCAGGCGGTTGAAACCGAACGCGCGCGTGAACGCGCCGATGAACCGGTAGGCGAGCGGATGGCGGTGAAGATCGTTGATGAAAAAACCGAGCCTTGAGTTCGCCTCCATCCAGCGGAGCGCGCGCGCGATCCGTTCGTCATCGAGGTGATGCATGAAGAGCGCGTTGAGCACGACGTCGTAGGGCTCGGCGGGAACGTGCGAGAACACGTCCCCCGTGAGGTAACGGATCCCGGCGCCGGGCGCCGTCACGCGGTACGCCAGATCCGCCGAGCGCGCCTGGAGGTCGATGCCGGTGAGATCGGCGCCCAGGCCGCGGCGGCGCGCCCAGGCCGCGATCGCGCGCAACGTGTCTCCGTAGCCGAAGCCGACGTCGAGGACGCGCAACGGGCGGCGATGTACCGGGTTCTCGGATAGGAACGCCTCGAGCGCACCGATCGTGGGACCGTAACCGTTCGTGAGCCTGTTGATGAGCTCGATCTGCCGCAGGCATTCGGCGTACTCGTCACCGGTGTAATCCGCGCCGTCGATCAATTCGTCTTTCCTCGTCCGCACGGCCAATGCCGCCATCCTCGGGCTCCGGTCAGCTTCAGTGTTTTTCGAAGTACAGGGCTTCCATGGTCAACCCCGGCCCGAACGCCATCGCGACGCCCTGGCCGCGCGCGGCCGGGTCGGCGAGGATCTTTTCGAGCACGTACATGACGGTGGCGGACGACATGTTGCCGTGATCGCGCAAGACCTCGCGCGACGCGCGCAGGGCCTCGGGCCCGAGGCGCAGCTTGTCCTCGACCGCGTCGAGGATGGCGCGGCCGCCGGGATGCACGGCCCACAACCCGACGCCGCCCGCGCGCGGGCCCAACCACTCGTCGAAGAGGCGCGGGACATGCGCGGCGATCGCCGACGGGACCTTCGGCGACAAACGCATGTCGAAACCCGAGTCGCCGACACGCCAAGCTATGAGATCCGCCGCCTCGGGCGCGACAGCCGTGCGCAGCTCGCGCATCTCGAGCCCGCGCGGTTCGGCGCTGATCAGGCTCGCGGCGCACCCGTCGGCGAACTGCATGAACGAGAGCAGTCGCTCGAGCTCGAGATCCTCCTGCATGTGCAGCGTGCAGAGCTCGATGTTGACCATCAACGCCTTCGCCTCGGGAACCGAGCGCACCGCGTGCCAGGCGGCTTTCATCGCGTTGAAGGCCGCCTGACAGCCCATGAAGCCGATCACCGAGCGCTCAAGGTCCGCGCGCAGGTTGAATTCGCGCTGCAGCTCGAGGTCGAGCCCGGGAGCGTAGAATCCCGTGCATGAAGTGACGATCAGGTGGGTGATGGAGCCCGGATCGACCCCATCGAACAGGGGGCGCACCGCTTTGATCGCCAGCGGGAGCGCGCCGGCCTTGTAGGCCCTCATGCGCTCGCCCGTCGATGGGAACGAACCCCGGCGAAAGAAGCCCCGATCGTCGAGGCGCTCGGGCGCGGGCGACGGCTCGATCGTCGAGTGCCGCCTCTCGATCTGCGACTTCGAAGCGAGCCGTGCGAACAGCCGGCGCTCGCGTTCATCGACGAGGGACCTCGATACGTACTCGAGGAATTTGCGGTGAACCTCGAAGGGCGGGACCGCCGTCGAAACCCGATTGAGATGGACCGGAACCGCCATAGACCCTTCCTCCCCAGGCGCGCGGCTCCCCTCGGCTCGCTCCGGGACCCTTCAAACGGGATTCGTCAGGTCCAGTTCCTCCGTTCCGCCGCGCAAGACGAAAACGTTGCTGTAGCCGAGCTTCTCCAACTCGCGCGCGGCGGTCATCGAGGTCTCTCCATTTTCACAAATCAACACAATCGGGTGCTCTTTCGTCAACGCCTGACGGGCGGCCTGCTCCGCGACCGCGTCGAACGTGCACGGGACCGAGCCTCGGAAGATCCAATGACCCGGGTTTTGCTTCGCTCGGGTCCCCGGCGGGCGGAAATCAAGATAGAGGAAAAGCACCTGATTCTTGATCAGGTTGCGCAGTTGATATTCGCCCAGGAACAAAACCGAGCTCATGCCGCCCCCGCGCCTTTTCCGGAGACCGGCAATCGCCCGTAACTCGCGAGCACGAGCGCGAGCGCCACGGCGGCGAGCGCGCCCGCGAGAACGAACGGAGCCCCCTGGCCGCCGCGCTGATAGAGCCAGCCGCCCGCGACGGGCCCGATGATCCTGCCGAGCGACGCCAGGCTGTTGGTCACCCCGAGCGCCAACCCCTGCTCAGCCGGCGGCGTCAACAGGCTGATCAACCCCAGGTTCGGGGGCCGCATCAAACCGTTGCCGAGCGCGAGCAACGTCATCACCACCGCCATCGAGAGGATCGAGTGGCTCACCGCGATGCCGAACAAACTCGCGCCGAAAAGCAGGAGCCCCGCGCTCAGCACGCGCGGTTCGCCGTACCTCGGCATCAAGCGGCGGATGAGCACGCCCTGCGTGAGCACCATCATCACGCCCACGTACGCGAAACCGTAACTCGACTGGCGCATGCCCCATCCGAAGCGGTCGTCCATGAACGTGAAAAGCATGGCCTCCATCTGCGCCATCGCCAGACCCGACAGGAAAAACACCCAGATGAGAGAGCTGACGAGCGGGCGGCGCATCTGCCCGAGGATCGCGCGGAAGCGCCGGCGCTTGCCGGCGTCCGCGCCTCGCGTTCCGGGCGCGAGCGATTCTTCCAGCACGAAGAACGCGAGAGCCGCGTTCAATAGGCAGATCGCGGCGGCGCCCAGCGCGGGGAAGCTCGGGCCGAACGGGGGCGCGGAGCCGAGCTCCGCGCCGGCGACGGAGAGGAGCCCGCCGAGCAGCGGCCCGAAGATGAACCCCAGTCCGAACGCGGCGCCGAGGAGCCCCATCCCCTTGGAACGGTCCTCGCTCGTCGTCACATCGGCGATATAGGCGTGCGCCGTGGAGATGTTGCCGCCGAAGACCCCGGCCAAGGCGCGCGCGGCGAACAGGACCCAGAGAGATTGCGCGAACGCGAACATCAGGTACGAAAACCCGCCGCCCACCAGGCTCAGCAGGATCACGGGCCGGCGACCGATCCGATCGCTCAGGCTCCCCCAGAACGGCGAGAACAGGAATTGACAGAAGGAGTACACGGACATGAGCAAGCCGATCTGCATCGGCGTCGCGGCGAATTCGCGCGCGAGGTAGGGGCTCAACGGCAGGATGATGCCGAAGCCGACCAAATCGATGAAAACGGTCATGAAGATGACGAACAACGGAGAGCGCCCCCGGCCCGGACTCGGGGACGGTCGCGCGGACGAGGACGGGGTCGAGGACGAAATCGAAGTCATAATCGGCTTCCGCGGGCTTCAACGCAAATGAAGCCGGATGAGCGCCCAATCTCGCATGAGGCCTCCGTCATTGGCAATCGCGTAGGCCAACGCCGCGGTCAGTCTCTCATCGAATCTCACCAGAGCCCCGAACGTCGCGTAACCGATGCGGTTCCGTCCGCTCTGCCATTCGAACCCGGCTTCGCCGCGCCCGATCCTGCGCCACGCTCCGAACAAGGCGCCCGTCGGCTCGCGCTGGCCAGAGGGCGCGCGCAGGACGTCGCCGTTGCCGGTGTAACCGCCGAGCGCGACCCGCCACAGCTCGACCTCGTGTTGCACGAGCAGATAAGCGACGTTGAAGTTGTTCTGACCGGTCTTGAAACCGACGTCGTCGAAACCGAAAGCGGCTCCCCAACCGCGCGCGGAACGAGCCCCGTAGGTCGCGCGGAAGTTGCCTTGCAACGGGGCGAGCGCGTTGGTCGCGCGGATATCGTGCGCTTCGACGTAATCGAGCCCGGCCTCGAGCCCGACCTCGCCGTAATCGAGGACTTGGCATTCGTAGCCCGCGCCGTGTTCGAAAAACTGCCCGGCCCGGTCGGTCGCCTTGCGTTGCGCGACGAAACGGTGTTCGAACTCGAACCGGCAGTCGCCCGCCGCGGGGGCGGTCGCCTGCGGGACCCGGAAAGAGCGGAGCGAGCGGGCGCAAACCGCGGGAGCGACGAGCGTCAAAGCGGCGAAGCAGGACAAAACCCGGGTGAACATGGGCCACATCTTTGCAAATGACGGCCTATACTCAAGCGTTTTCTCCGTGCTACGATTCGGGTCCATGTGTTTCCTCCTCCGAGTTTCCGCGATCCTCATCGCGGTCGCCGCCGCGCCCACGGCCCGAGCCGCCGTCGAACCGCCCCCGTGGAAATGGAAGGCCGGGCATTGGCGCGTCACGACGCAAGCCGCACGCTTCTCGACCGGCGCGAACTACGACGACGCGCGCGGCTCGTTCTCGCGCCTGCCGGGCGACAATTCGTTCGCGGTCACCGGTCTCGGCCTGCGCGCTCGGTACAACCCGAGCCCGCGGTTGTCGTTTTACGGCGGCGGCGACGTGGCGTTCGCGACGGCCAAAGACGCGGCGCTTGAACGGTCCAATTCAGCGGTGACCGGCGTCGCGGCCGGCGTCGACTACGTTCTGTGGCAGAACTGGGTCCGCCTCGTCGCCGAGGGCGAGGCCTTCTACTCGGCCGACCAGATCGACGTCGACACGACCGACGCGCTGACGAACGACGGCGTCCATCACCTGCGCGCGACGCTGTTCGCCTTCAAGCCTTTCAAATGGCTCAACGCCTACGCTCACGTCGGGCTCAAAGCGCGGGACGAGGGGCTCGCCGCGCTCCTGCCATGGGGAGTGGGCCTTGAAAAGCCGTTCCGCAGGCGATACCTCTTCGGCGCTGGCATCGAGGGCCACGAAACGCTCATGAGCGACGAATTGCCGCAAGCGACCCGCGGGGCGGTGACGTCCCGAGCGAACGCCGGCAGCCACGCGTTCTACGCCTGGAACCCGGCCGTGATCGAAGGCCGCGCCTGGGCCGGCTGGAGCCCGGTCAACGCGTGGCAGTTCCGAGTCGGCTACGGGCGGACGTTCAACGGGGTGCGGGCCGCGGCGGGGCAAACCGTCTTCCTCAACCTCTCTTACAACTTCGACCCGAAACCGGATCGCGAGAGCTTCCAATACCACCGCGTGCGGCGCGAGGTGATCCGCAAGAAGTCCCGCAAGGCCATCGAAGACTTCAAGCCCGATCCGGACAAAGCGAGGCCGGAGCTGTTCGATCCCGAGGACGGTTTCGAGCCCGACGCGGAACCCGATCCCCTCTCCGAGACGCAAAGGCTGCTTGAATCCAAGTGAAGCCGTTGTTACCTCTTTCGGGACGCGCTTCACCGCGCTCAGGAGGTCACGCTTATGATTCAAAGACTCGCGCCCAAGCCCGCACCGATCGTCGCGCGGTTTGCCGTCTTCACCGCGGCGTTCGCGTTCGCCGCGGCCACGGCCCAAGCGAAGCTCGTGCAACGGACCGTTTCCTACAAGCAAGGCGGCGCCGAACTCGAGGGTTACTTGGCCTACGACGACTCCCAAGCGGGCTCGAAGCCCGGCGTGCTGGTTGTGCACGATTGGCTCGGCCTGACGGACAAAACCAAAAAGCGCGCGGACCAGCTCGCGGCGCTCGGCTATGTCGCGTTCGCCGCCGACATCTACGGCAAAGGCGTGCGCCCGAAGACCCAGGAGGACGCCGCCAAGGAGGCGGCCAAATACCGCGACGGCGACCGCAAGCTCTTGCGCGAACGCGCCGGCGCCGCCCTCAAAGCCCTCGCAAGCGCCAAAAGCGTCGATAAAAAACGCTTGGCCGCGATCGGCTATTGCTTCGGTGGCGGTGCCGTCCTCGAACTCGCGCGCTCTGGCGCCGACGTCAAAGGCGTCGTCAGTTTCCACGGCAATCTCGACACGCCTTCCCCCGCGTCCGCGAAAACGCTCAAGGCGCGCGTGCTCGCTCTCCACGGAGCCGACGACCCGTTCGTCCCCGCGGAGGCGGTGACGGGCTTCGAAACGGAAATGCGGAACGCGAAAGCCGATTGGGAGCTGGTGAAATACGGCAACTCAGTGCACAGCTTCACCGATGAAACCGCCGGCGACGATCCCTCCAAAGGGCAGGCGTACAACGCCAAGGCCGACAAACGCTCCTGGGAAGCGATGAAGGACTTCTTCAAGGAAGCCCTCTGAGGGCCCCCGCCCCCCTTGTCCCAATCGCTGCTGACGCCCGAGAATAAAGCGTGCCCGGCGAAGAGGTCCCGGGCGAAAAAACAGGCATAGAGAAAAGCCTTCTGGAGACGTGGCTGAAACCACGTCGAGGAGGCTTTTCGAGTGCCTACTTTTACAACATCCCCTCACTCCGACCTAACTACCTGAACCGCAAAGGGAAAATAAAAATCTTTTGAGAGCAAGGGGTTCCGCCTCCTCCGCACTCATAATTAACTTGCATGGAATGAATCATTTTATTCTTCAATCGCATGATAAAAAATGAAAAACAAATGCAGTTTCGATAACTTCCGGTTGCTCACCTATCCATAATCAGGCTACAAATCCCCACCAGCAAAAGCGATCGCGAGAACGGCAAACCTACTCTGTGCACAAACAGAAGGAGCCCCGATGATTCCGAGAGCACGATGGACTCGCCCACTGGCGGCATTGGCGGTTTTGTTCACGTCGTTCGCCGTCCCAGCGGATGCTGCCGCCCCGCCGCGTCGCCCTCCCCGGCCGGCCCGCGCCGAACCCGCCCCTCAACCGAAAACAATCCCCTACTACGGGGAAGCTTTCTACCGCCACGTACGCTCCGGAGCCCGTGACAACAGCCTGAAAAACCTGATCCGCTCCGTCCTCGAAGCCGCCCATGTCCCCCGTCCCGGGAATTTCGACGCCGTTCTTCAACACTGCCCCGGCTCGGCGACGGCGGACGGATGCTACGGCCATCAACCCCTCGATTACGACGACGCCCGCATGGCGCTGATACACGAACTCCACGGGTCTTCAAACGGGCGCCAAACCGTCGTGCGCGACGTTTACTGCGAACGCGATTATTCGGCGCGGGCGCTCCTGGACCAGAACCTGCGGCGTGAAATGGTTTCCGGGCATTCGATCAATATCGAGCATACGTGGCCTCAAAGCCGCTTCACCAACCGTTACCCGACCGAAATGCAGAAATCGGACCTGCATCACCTGTTCCCGACCGACTCCCAGATGAACTCGATCCGCGGAAACTTCAAGTTCGCGGAGGTCGATCACCCGGTGCGCGCGCTGCCGTGCCCGATCGCCAAGTTCGGGCACATCGAAGGCCACAAAGCGTTCTACTTCGAGCCGCCGGTGAACCATAAAGGCAACGTCGCGCGCGCGCTGTTCTACTTCTCGGTCCGTTACCAGACCGCGATCGACCCGGAAGAGGAGGAGTTCCTCCGCCAGTGGAGCCGCACGGATCCGGTCGACGCGGCGGAATTCGCCCGCAACGAGGAGATCATGAAGTTGCAAGGCAATCGCAACCCGTTCATCGATCACCCGCAACTCGCCGACCGCATCGCCGACTTCTGAAGACTTTTATTTAGGCAGGGTCATCGTCGGGCGCGGCATCCGAGCGCCATCGAAGCTCGCGGCGGGGGCCGCCGCGGTCGTCGCGCCGGCCCCGTGCGCCGGCGACTGGGCGGCTTGCGCGGCGGGACGGCCGACCGTGATCTGCGGGTCCGGGATCATCGTGTGGCTCTGATCGAGCATCGCCAGGTGCGCGTGCAGGAGAGAGCGCAGGCTCGAATCGAACTGCAGGCGCGAGCGTTTGAGCTCCGAAATCTCCGAATAAATGCGTTTCAACGAATCGCGCGCGTCGGCCACGATCAAATCGGCCTTTTGGTGCGCGTCTTGGACGATGAGCTTCGCCTCGCGCTCGGAATCCTGGCGGATCTGATCCGACATCTTCGCCGCGGTGGTGATCGTGCTCTTCAAGGTCTCGTCGCGGTCGCGGTACTCGGCGATGCTGAGCTCCTTTTCGCGCAAGGCCTCTTTGAGCGCGTTGCGCTCGCGGACGATCTCTTCCATCTGGTCGGCGACGTCGCGCAGGAAATCCATGACCTCGTCGGCGTCGAGACCCATGACCTTGCGGTTGAACGTCTTATGGGCGATATCGATCGGCGCGATTCTCATAGACCCTCCCGGTCCGGCGAACTGACTTTGCGATCCTTCGCAGTTTTCAGGTTAAGGAATGGGCGGAGACGGCGCAATAGCAAAGACGGGACCGGAAAACCGTATACGGCGCGCGCCTCGGAGGCCACCGCCGGCGAGGAGACGGCGCGAGCTGGGCCAAGGTCCCGCCTCAGCGGCCGCGGCCGGCGAGCTCGCTGTCGCGGATGGCCGCCCTCTCGAAACTGTAGCGGAGCGCGCGCTCGATCTCGAACTCCCGCATCGACTGCAAACCCGCCGCCGTCACTCCTTTTTTGCTGACGACTTTGTCCTGCATGTCATGGAACGGAACTTCCGGCGCGTGCTCGGCCATCAACGCCGCCCCGAGGAAGGTCTCCACCGCCATTTTGCGCGCGATCTCGGTTTCGAAACCATGGCCCTCGAGCCATTCCTGCCAGTACTGCATGAACTCGAGGACGAACCCGGTGCCGCTGCCGCACGACACGGTCAACGCCTGGAACGGCTCCCCTTCCTCGCACGCGACCACGTACCCGAGGGGCGCGAGCAAGTCGCGCACCGAGCCCTCCGCGCTCGAAGCGCCCGCGGACAGGCAGTACCCGACCACGGCGCGACGGATGGCGGCGGGCGCGTTCGGCATCACACGCGCGAGCATCGGCGCACCCGGCAAAAGCCTTTCAAGCGCCTCGATCGGGAAGCCCGCCGCGAGCGAGAGCACCAAGTGCCCCTCGTGGAACGACGACGCGATCGGCTCCAACGCCTCGGCGAGGTCCTGGGGTTTGACCGCGATGAAAATCGTGTCGCAAGCGTCGACGAGCTCCTCATTGGTGTCCAGCGTGTTCACCCCGAACTCGTCCCGCGCTTTTTTGAGTTTTCCGCCGGACCGGTTCGTGACCCAGATGTTCCGGCGGTCCACGGTCCCGCTTTCGACGAGCGCGCGGATCATCGCCTGCGCCATGTTGCCGGCGCCGAGGAACCCGATTTTCCGCCGCTTGAGCATCATCCCTCACTCCTTCCGGAAATCGCCGCCCGACGCGCACGGGGCGCTGCGCCCCGCGGGGTGCCGCGGAGACGCGTCACGACGGCTCCCTTCGGCCGACGTTCCAACCGTTCTCTTCGAGCATCCGTTCGACGAGCGCGACCGGCAGGCCGACGATCGTGTCGTTCGCGCCCTCGAACGTTTCGACGAACCGGCCCGCGGCGCCCTGGATCCCGTAGCCGCCGGCCTTGTCGAGCCCTTCCCCGCTCTCCGCGTACCCGCGGATATCCTCCTCGCTCAAGGTCCTGAACGTCACGTGCGCGGTGTCGTGATCAAGCGCGATCCGACCGGAGTCGAGGTCCCAAAGGCAAACCGCCGTGATCACGGCGTGCCGCCGCCCGGAAAGTTTTCGCAGATACGCTTCGTTGACGGCCTTCGATCCGGGCTTGCCGAGGACACGGCCGTCAAGAACCACGACCGTGTCCGAGGAAAGGACCAAAAATCCCTTTCCTTTCGATAGCTTGCCGCACTCGATCAAAGCCTTGGCCTTATCCTGGGCCAAGTGCTGAATTTGACTCTCCAAATTCAAATTTTCGTTCGGGATTTCCGATATTTGAACAGAGGCGACGAAGAACTCGAAACCGGCTCGTTCGAGAAGCTCGCGTCGACGCGGTGACTGAGAGGCCAACACGAGTTGGTGCATGTCACCGGTAAAGCACAGAAAGGCCGCAAATGGGAAGCGAATTGGCTCCGATCCTGTTCATCCTCATCGCCGGTATCTCGGTGTACTGGTCGATCTCCGTTTTGTTCGCGCAGAACGCCGACGCGAAAGCGCTCTCGTGGGCGTCGGGCAACGCTCCCGAGAAATCCAAGTCGCAGCTCATCGAGATCTCGCGCACGCTCGTGCATCAGTTCACGCTGCAACACGCGCTGCGGATCAAGAACAAAGCCTACCGCAAAGCCGTCGAGCGGAAGATCCTCACCAGCGGTTTGAACAGCGAGCTCAACGTCGACGAGTTCATCGGCCTGCAGATCCTCTGGGGCGTGATGTTCCCGATCGTGCTGCTGATCCTGAACTTCGCCCTCTCCCTCGGCTTCCCCAACCTGCTCCTCGGGACGGCGGCGCCCGTCCTCGGGTTCATGATGCCTCACTTCCACGCCAACGCCCAGCGCAAGACGCGGCAGATCTCGGTCCTCGCCGACATGCCGTTTTTCATCGACCTGCTGTCCCTCGCGATGGAGGCCGGCAAGGACTTCCAGGGCGCCGTCCAGCACATCGTCGAGAAGTCGCGCGGGTCCGGCAGCGTCCTGGCCGACGAACTCAGCGCCGCTCTCCGGGACATCAGCCTCGGCAGCTCGCGCACCGAGGCCCTGCGCGCGATGTCGCGCCGGCTCGACATCGGCGAGGTGAACAGCTTCGTCAACGTCGTCGTCGACGCCGACGCGACCGGAGCCAGCATCAGCAAGGTGCTCAAGGACCAGTCCGTGCAGATCCGCCTCGAGCGTTTCGTCCGCGCGGAAAAGGCGGGGGCGCAAGCGTCGCAGATGATCCTGCTCCCGCTCATGCTGTTCATCGTGCCGGCGGTGTTCATCACCGTGTTCGCGCCCGTGATGCTGCAGTTCATGTACGGGGGCGCGCAATGAGCCGCCTGTTCAACGGCACGAGAAACTCCGAGATCGCCGCGCGCGTGCGCGTCGCCTCGAGCTTCTTCGACCGCCTCAAGGGCCTGCTCGGTGAGGACCGCCTCCCCGATGGCGAAACCCTCTGGATCGAGCGCTGCAAATCGATCCACACCTGCTTCATGCGGTTCCCGATCGACGTCGTGTTCGTCGACGATCGGCTCGTGGTCCGCAAGGTGTGCGAAAACGTCGATCCGTGGAGGATGACCCTGCCCGCGCTGAGAGCGAGCTCGGTGTTTGAAATGGCGGCGGGCACGTTGCGCCGCAAACCCGTCGAGATCGGAGACCGGCTCCATGTGGGCGATTAGGATTTTAAGCGGCCCTCAGGCCGGCCAGATCGTTCCTCTGAAACCCGGCAAGAACATCGTCGGGCGCGGGCCGTCTTGCGAGGTCAAAATCGCCAGCACCGGCGTGAGCAAGGAACACGCGCAGATATTCATCACCGAGGACAAGGCCATCGTGAGCGACCTGAACTCCCGCAACGGCACCCTCATCAACGGCGTCCGCATCCAGAACCAGCGGATCCAGCCGGGCGACAAGCTCGTGCTGCACGAGATCGTCGCCGACATCATCGCGGTGCCGGCCGGCGCGACGTTGATCCCCTTCGGCCGCGCGGCGGGCGCGCCGGCGATGGGCCATCCGCAAGTCCATCCCCAGGGTTATCCCCAGACCTGGCCGCAGGGCGGGGCCGCGCCGCGCATCGACGACCCCCAAGGCATGCCGATGCCCGGCTTCGATCCGATGGCGGTCGCGGACGACGGGGCCGCGCCGACGGCGCGGATCGGCCTCGTCAAAACGGTCGAAAGCTATTTCGAGAACGTCGCGATGCCGGGCCTGTACTCGATCGCGCAGATGTTCGAGTTCCGCTGGGTGCTCGGTGGGATCGTCGCCGTCTATATATTCCTGGTGACCGCGGTCGCCGTGATCCCGACCGTCGCGATGATCAAGATCTCGGTCGAGGAGGAGAGCCGCCGCCGCGCGATCACCATCTCCCGCAACCTGGCGGCGCGTAACGCGGCCGCGATCAAGCAGAAGAACGAAATGGCCGTCGACGTCTCCGACGCCGGGAAAGAAGACGGGGTCGCCGCCGCCATCGTCATCAACGCCAAGGACGGGTCGATCATCGCGCCGTCGAACCTGCGCGGCAGCTTCTCGGAAAAGACGTTCGTCATCAAGGCCCGCAAGACGAACGGCGAGCTCGTGCAGAAGCTCGACTCGAGCACCATCGGCTCGAGCACGCCGATCATGGCCTACGACTCCGAGACGAGCTCGCAGTCGCCGGCCGCTTACGCCGTCATCATTTACGACATGTCGGACATCGCCACCAAGGACGGCCGGATCTTCGGCCTTTTCCTGCAGATCCTGGGCATCGCGGGCGCGCTCGGCCTGCTCCTGTTCGTCTTCGTCATCCGCATGATCGAGCACCCCCTGACGCAGTTGAACGCGCAGCTCGACGACGCCCTCCGCGAGGGCCGGGACGAGCTGCGGACCTCGTACAAGTTCCCGCGCCTCGAGCAGCTCGCATCCAACATCAGCAGCGCCCTCGCCCGGATCGGCGGCGCCGCGGGCAACGAGCCGCAAGTCGTCGTCGACCGCGAGAGCGAGGCGGCGAATCTCGTCGGCATGGTCGGTTCGGCCGCCGTCGCGATCAACGGGCTCGACGACCGCATCATCATGTCCAACGGCGGGTTCGACCGGCTCGTCGGCGGCGGCGTCGACCTGCGCGGGCGCGGCATCAACGACATCCCGGACTCCACGCTGCAGCTGAATCTGCGCGAAATGCTCCCGGTCTTGCGCGCGCAGCCGGCGCACCCGGCCGTGGCGCAAGTGCCTTTCGGCGGCGAACAGCACGAGATCCGCGCCCAAGCCATCATCGCCGGAGACGGCTCCCCCGCTTACTACCTGGTGACGATCCGCCGCCTGGACGAGGAGGCCGGTTGATGACGGGAAACGCGGCACGACAGTTCGCCGTTTCGGCCCGCTTCACCCTGTCGGTGGAGTCCGGGCCGGGCTCCGGCCGAAGCTATCGGCTCCTGCCGCCGAAAGTGACGATCGGCCGCGATCCGGGCAGCGACATCCCCCTCAAAGATCCCAAGATCAGCCGCAACCAGGCCGTGATCGAATTCAAGCCCGACCGCGTCCTGGCGCTCGACGTGAGCTCGCGCGGCAACACGCTGGTCAACGGCGATCCCGCGCGCGAAACACCGCTGAAGAACGGCGACGTGCTGACGATCGGCGAAACGCGGCTCCTCTTCCGCATCGAGACGGCCCCGGCGCCCCATCCCCGCCCGCCGTCCGCGGCGCCGCTCCCGGCGCGGCGGCAACAGGCGTCGGCTGGCGCCTCGAGGCCCGATCCGCGCTTCGGGGCCGCGCCTTCCCCCGCGGCCGCGAAGCCGCGGGACAAAAGCGAGGCCGCCAAGAAGTTCCGTTTCTATCTGATCGCCGCCGCCGTCATCGGCGGTTTCCTCTACATGATCAACGAAGGGCCCAAGGAGAGGAAAAAAGACCTGGGCCTGCGCACGAGCGAGGAGATCGAGGCCGAGATCCGCGGTTCGGAAGAGCGCCGCGAGGTGCTTTCGAAAAAACGCGAGTTCTCCAGCGAAGATGAGCGGCGACGCTACGAAGAGGCGCAAGCGCATTTCCTCCAGGGGTTCCGTGATTTCCAGAAAGAGAACTATTCGCGCGCCAGGCGCTCGTTCGAGACGGCGCGCGCGATCGACCCCGCGCACGAGATGGCGAAACGCTACTACACCCTGGCGACGCGGCAACGCGACGAGTTCGTCGCGCGCCACATGCTCGAAGGCAAGAGGTACAAGGACAAGAACATGTTCTCCCGTTGCGTCTCCTCCATCGACAAAGCCCTCAAATCGCTCGGCGAGACCTCGGACCAGGACCTGAAGATCAAGGAAGCCAAGGCCCTGCGCAGCGAGTGCGAAGCGCTGATGAAAGAGAGGTTCTGAGGTGCCGCGGCTGAGAATCCACCTCAACGGTGCCGAGATCAAGACGATCGAGCTCAACGCCGCCGAGACGTACGTCGCCGGGCGCGCGGCCGGCAGCGAGATCCTCCTCGAGGACCATCCCGGGGTCTCGCGCCAGCATTTCCGCGTCTCGATGATCGAGGGCCGGTGGACCGTCCAAACGATGTCGAAATTCGGCGACGTTCAATTCAACGGCGAGCCGGCGGTCGAGATCGCCCTCGAACCGGGCTCGTTCTTCCGCGTGCCGCCCTACGATTTCCATTTCTTCGACGACAGCGCGCCGCAAGACGCGCTCGGGGAAGCCGGTCCGGCGCCCGACGGAGCCCCGCGCTCCGATCGCAACGCGCTCGCGCTGTACACCGGCGGCGGCGCGGGGACCGGCGACGAGTTCAATGGCAACGAGGAGAAAACCGCGATCGGCCGCCTGGAAATGGTGCCCTACGTGAAAATCACCGGGAAAAGCGCCGACGACACGTTCCGCCTCGAAGGCAATCTTTGGGTCGCGGGGCGCGAGGACAGCTGCGAGATCCCGCTCAACGACCTGAAAGCGAGTCGCCGCCAGTTCGAGCTCGCGAGCGCCCCCAAAGGCTATTTCATCACCGATCTCGGCAGCTCCAACGGCACGCTGCTCAACGGCTCCCCGCTCGCGCCGAACGAGCCGTCGCCCGTCCGCAGCGGCGATGTGATCTCGGTGGGCGGCCTCACGATCAACTTCGAGCTGCGCGACCCGAAATTCAAGAGCAAACTCGCCGTGATCAGCCAGAACGCGCTCCAGAGCCAGCCGCTGATGCTCGCGCAGGCGTCGGGCGGGGAGACGGCCTTCCCGCCTTACGGGGCGGAAGGGCCGGGAGGCGTGGTCCCGCTCGATCCGGGCGCGCCGCCGATGGGCTGGCCGGGCCCGTACGACGACGGGGGCTACGCTCCCCCGTCGCCGAAAAAAGGGCTCGATTTCAGCCAGCCGAAAACGAGGCTCCTGCTCGTGATCGCGCTCGCGTTCCTCGGCTACGCCCTGTTCGGGCCGAGCGGCGGGGGCGACGGCGGCAAGGGCCCTGACGGGTCGGTGAGCGCCGACCCGAAAACGCTCGCGTTCCAGCGCCTGACGGACCCGCAGAAGAAATTCGTCAAGGACACCTACGAGCTCGCGTACACGTTGTTCATGCAGCAGAAATTCGACCTCGCGATGGGTCAGCTGCAGAAAATCCACGACATCCTGCCCGAAGGGTACGATGAATCCTACAAGATCGCCGAGGACGTCCAGCAGATCAAAAAAGACCAGGAAGCCCTGATCGCGATCAAACTCGAACGGGAGCGCGTCGAGCAGAACAAGAAGCTCGTCGCGGAGACCGTTTCCAGGTGCCGCGAGACCGCCAACCGCGCGACGTCGATCGACGAAATCCAGGGCTGCATCGCCGAGGCGATCACCATCGACCCGGAGAACGAGGATCTCCGGTCGCTCGTCGCTCACGTCCAGGCGAAAATCGAAGCCCAGAGGGTCCGGCAGGAGCAACGGGCCAATTACGCCGGACTCGTCGCCAGGCGCGGCGCGCTTTACAACAACGCGGTCAAAATGGACGGGAAGGGCGACCCGTTCGCGGCGATCGCGGCGTACAAAAAAGTCGTCGACTCCTCCCTGCCGGACCCCGACGGTTTGGGAGCCAAGGCTCGCGCGCGGATCGCGGAACTCAAAGCCGGCATCGACCAGCAGGTCGAAAAAGGGCTGGCCGACGCCCAAAGGCTTTTCGACGCCGACAAACTGCGCGACGCGCGCGACGCCATCGAACGCGTGAACTCGGTCGACCCGGGGAACCCGAAAACCGCGGAACTCGGCGGGCGCATCATCAAGGAACTCAACAACCGCATGAAGGCGATCTACGAGGACAGCGTCCTGGAAGAAGGCCTGGGCAACGTGGAGTCGGCGAAGGAGAAATGGCGGAAGATCATGGAAATCGACCACCCGAAGGGTGAATACTACCGGCGCGCGAAGAGCAAGCTGCGCCAGTACGGGGGCGTGTGATGGGACTCGCGTTCAAATTCGACAACCGCCCCTACAGCGGAGCGACTTTCCGGCCGCGGCCGGAGATCCACATGGACGCCGACGCCAACCTGCTGCTGGTGGCGACGCCCTGGGGCCAGCGGGCGAGCGCCCGCAAAACGATCGACAAGATCCTCGAATACTACGTGCTCGCCAGGTCGGATCGCGAAGTGACCTCGCCGTTCGAACGCCTCACTTGCCTGTCGACGGCGGCGAACAACCTGCGCACGGCGACCTTGCTCGCCAACGAACTGCTGTACCGCGAGGAAAACCGCGCCGAATACCGCTCGGGCGTCGAGCTGTTCGGCGCCTCGTTCGTCGACAACGAATTCGTTTGGATCCAGGTCGGGCAGCCCCAGATCCTGCTCGCGCGCGAGGGTGGGCGTCTGATGCCCCTGGGCGGGTACGTGGACCTGGCGCTGGACATGAGCGACGGCCGAGAGCTGCTTCCGGCTCTGCCGAACCAGCTGCTCGGCCTCGATTCGACCGTCAACCTCGCGATCAACAGCTTCCGCGCGAAACCGGGCGACCGGGTCGTCCTCATGAGCCACTCCTCGCCGCCCCGCTCGCTCTACACGCTGACCCGCGATCAACTGACCCTTGACCGCATCAGCGGCGCGCTCGCTGAAGCGAACCCCGACATGGCCTTCTGGCTCGGCGTCCTGGACCTCGAAGACGCCTCCCCATCCATCGAAACCGACAACGGAAACGAGATCCCCGCATGAGCGCTAAACCGAAATCACGAGACGAGTTCGCCGAATACGGAGCTCTCCGGTACACGCGGCCCGTGGCGGGGATCGTCTACGGCCCGAACGCGAGCCGCAGGCTCGGCAATTCGCTGGGCGTGAACCTCCTCGGCGACGGCCAGAAGGTCTGCTCGTTCGACTGCCCGTACTGCGATCTCGGCCGCACGGAGATGCGCCTGAACCGCATCAAATCCGATGCGCCGTTCCCGTCGCTCGAGGCGATCGACGGCGCCCTCCGCGAGGGCTTCCGCGCGGCCCACCAGTCGGTTCCGAAAGTCGACCACATCGCGGTTTCAGGCAATGGCGAGCCGACCTTGCACCCACTGTTCGGGGACGCCGTCGATCTCATCGTCCGGGCGCGCGACGCGCACCTGCCCGGGACGCCGATCGTCGTCTTCACCAACGGCGCCAGCCTCGATTCGCGGCGGGTCGCCGACGCCCTCAATAAAGTCGATGAGCGGTTCCTGAAGTTCGACGCCGGCAACGACCGCGTGTTCAAGGCGATCAACGCCCCGCTCGCCCGCTCGTCGGTCTCGAAGATCCTCGCCGGAGTGCGTCCGCTCAAGGACGTCGTCGTACAGAGCTTTTTCGTCCGGGGGGCGGTCGACAACACGCAAGCGCCCGACATCGACGACTGGATGGAAGTGATCGGCCTGATCAAGCCGAAAGCGGTCCACATCCACGGGATGAGCCGAGTGCCCGCCTCGAACGGCCTCGAGCGCTGCGACGAGGACACCCTGTACACGATCGCCAGCCGCCTCGAACGCCGCACGCAGATCAAATCACTTGTTTTCCCCTGAACTGCGCCGATCGACCTGCCCGCGCAGCCTCCTCATCCCCGGCAGCGCCAAAACCAGGTCCGAGGCGCGGGGCCCTTCGGGTTTCGCCATCGGTATGTCCCAGGTCAAGCCCGAGGCCTGGTTGGCGGCCGCGATCCGGTCATCGAGCTGCGCTTCGGCGTACAGGCGCAAGAACCTCTCCATCGCCGCCTGTCGGCGCGAGTGCGGCTGGGTCTCGTCCGCCCACGCGAACAGTTCGAGCAGCTCCCGGCTCGGGCACTCGCGCAACGTCGGCGCGACCGCGACGGCCCCCGGGCGCGCGAACAGCTTCATGCACGGGTCCTCGGGCACGACCGCTTTCTCGCCGAGGTTCACCGCGGCGACGTACGACCAGACCGGATTCCCCGCCCGGGCCGCGGCGTCCTTGAGCTCCGCCCAACGCGTCTCTTTGAGGGCGACCATCGCCCGCCACCCTTGCAATTGGCCGTCGGTCGGGTTCTCCCTGGCGAGCCCGCGCAAACGCGGCAGGAATGCCGCTCTCGGCTCGACCCCGCGCCAGAGCTCGCGCGCCAGCCTCAAACGCTCGACGAGAGCGGGCGACAAACGCGCCCAAGGCACCCATCCCGATTCGGCGGCGAACCCGTCGAACGGCGCCCACAGCTCCCGGTACCGCAAGTCGCTTGGGGACAAAGGCGCCGTCTCGAGGCTGTCGGTCAAGGTGTTGAAGAGGCGGCCGCCGCCGTCGTGCAAGTACAGGAAGGGGCCCTTGCGCAACGCGAACCTCCGTCCCGCGAGCCCGCGCCACGAGGCCCAGGAGGATTCGGTTATCACCAAACGGCCCTGGTCCCAATCAGGCTCCGGCCGGTCGAAGATCCCTCGCAACGAGACGGAAGGCGGCCGCGACGGCTCATGGGGCTTGCCGAGCAGTCCGTAAAGCGTCGGCCCCAAATCGGCGAGCGAGACGTTGGCGTCGATCTTCCAGTTGAAAGACGATTCGCGCGACCGCCGCGAGGGTTTTATGAAAAAGGCCACCCGCGACCGCTCGCTGTTGACGTTGGTTTCGCGAGCTTCGCCCATGCGGGCTTCCGTCACGTGGCCCGCGAGCCCGAAGACGATGACGGTCGTCGCGTCCCAAAGCTTCCGTTCCTTGAGCGCGCGGAACAACGCGCCCAGAGACTCGTCGATCTCCTCGACCTGGCCCCGGTAGTTGCTCGTGCGCACTTCGCCCAGGTCGTTCATCGTCGGCGCGTCGATGAATTGAGCGTCCGCCACGTGCAGAAAGGCCAATGTGGGCCGGCGGGCCGGCTCAGCCGCCCGCCAGTCGAGAAACAGGCGCGAGAGCTCCGCGACGGGCCGGTACATGGCCGCTCCCGGCGGCACGCCGTCGTCGAACGTCTCGAATCCCTGGTTGAGGCCCGAATTCCGCCAGACCGGCGGGCCGCCGCCGAAATAAGCCGTGCGGAAACCCGCCTCCAAAGCGGCTTCGGCGACCGTCTCGAAGCGCGCCGAAAGAAAAGCCGAACCGTTGTCCCGAACCAAGTGTTCGTGGGGATACCGCCCCGTGACCACGCTCGCCAGGGCCGGCACGCTCAATGTCGACGTCGTGTACGCGTGCGTGAATCGCACCGCTTCCAAGCAAAGCGTCTCGAAGCCGGATTGCGTCCCGCCCTCGGCGTCCGCCGCGCACGGCACCGCGCCGAACCCGAGCTCTTCGACGGCGATCACGAGCACGCTGGGAGCCGGCGGCCCCGACCATGTGCACGAGGCGGCCATCAGGAGCAGCGCCGCCGACAGGAGGCCACGCGCGACGGGCTCCGCCATCGCCCCCCGGGCCCCGGGCCGACCGACGGAGAAAACCCGTTTGCACGGCGTGACCGCGAGCCGAGAGCGGGACGCAAGGCTCGAAGCCGCCGGAAACGCGCCGTCGATCGCGCCGTCGATCGCGCCGAAAATCGTTTCGAGCTTTGTGATGAAGTCAGCCGCCATGTCCGCGTCTTTCAAACGGGTTTCTTTCACCGGCCGCGCTTAGATAACGCGAGAAGTAAAGGCCGCGAACAGCATGATACCTTGACCGTCTTCCCTGACTCTAGAAATAATTGAAGCCCGAAGGAACCTGAAGCGACGGGAGTTAGAGCGTGCTCACCGAAAAACTGTTCACTATAGCCCAAGGTGGCGCCGAAGCGATCCTCTGGCTTCTCCTGTGCCTCAGCGTCATCAGCGTGGCCCTGATCGTCGAACGCTGGCTGACCCTCCGCCAAGTGCGGGCGAACAGCGGCAAGATCAAGGGCCGTCTGCGCGACGCGCTCCAATCCCACAATCTCGCCGAAATCGAGGAGATCGGCAAAGAACGCGAGTCCCTCGAAGGACGCGCGCTGTCCTACGGATTGCGCCACGTGAAAGAAAGCGGGGCCGCCGGCCTCGAGGAGATTTTCAACTCCTACGCCTTGATGGAGCGGCCGCAGCTCGAGCGGTCGTTGAATTTCCTGGCGACGGTCGGCTCCAACGCGCCCTTCATCGGCTTGCTGGGCACCGTGCTCGGCATCATGAAGGCGTTCCGCGACCTTTCGGCGAACGCGGGCGCCGGCAACGAAGCCGTCATGCTCGGCATCGCCGAGGCGCTCGTCGCGACCGCCGTCGGCTTGGTCGTCGCGATCCCCGCGGTCATCGCCTACAACTCGTTCCAACGCCAGGTGAAGATGTCGCTCCAGAGCCTGGAAACCGTGCGCGACCTGTGCCTCGCCTACGCCAAACAAAAAGGGAAGGCCTGAAGCGATGGCCGGTCACATCAGCGGCTCCGAGGACGAACCGATTTCGGCGATCAACGTCGTCCCTCTGGTCGACGTCATCCTCGTCGTCCTGATCATCTTCATGGTCACCGCGCCGATCGTGCTCAAGCCGAGCATCGACATCAATCTGCCGAAAGCGAGCGCAGGTGACGAAAGCCCGACGACGCCTCTCAACATCACCATCGGCCGCGACGGCCAAATCCTGCTCAACGGCAAAGCCTCCACCCTCGAGGACATCACGGTTTTCGCGACCGATCTCGTGCGAAACCAACCGGAGACGGCCGCCATCCTGGCGGCCGACAAGGACGTCACCCTCGAAAGGCTCACGGAGTTGATCGACGTGGTCAAACGCGCCGGCGTCAAAAAAGTCGCGTTCAGCATCGAGAAGAAGTGAGTCGGCCACGCGCCGACCGGCCCGCCCGCGATGATTTCATTTGCGCGAACGCGGCGGCTGGCTGAAAGTCAGGGCGAGGCGAAGCGTTCCGCATGCAAAAAAACCATCCGCGCGAAGAACTCGTTGGAACCCGTTTAGTCCTGCGCAAGCACGACCCGGGCTTGGCCGCGCCCATGTACGATCATGTGGATCACGACCGAGCGCGCTTGCGCCTCTTCCTGCCCTGGGTCGACCTCACCCGGAGCGTGAAGGACGAAATCGACTACATCGAAATGACCTCCGAGGCGTGGAACAACCACGCGGTCTTCGATTACGGCCTGTTCCGGAAGCCCGACGGCGCCTACATGGGGAATTGCGGCGTCCACACGATCCACTGGCAAGAGCGTCGCTGCGAAATCGGCTACTGGATCCTTGGCGTTTTCGAAGGGCAAGGCTACGTATCGGAAGCCGTTCGGGTCCTGGAGAGCGAGCTTTTCCGCCTGGGGTTCGACCGTATCGAGATCCGTTGCGACGCGAAGAACGCCCGCTCCGCCGCCGTTCCCCGCCGCAACGGCTATCACCTGGACAAAGTGGTCCGCAAGGAGGGCGAGGGCCAGCGCGACACGCTCGTGTTCGCGAAAACGCGCGAGCTCCCCTTCGAAGAGGCCGCCGATTTCCTGATCGGCTCAAGCGCGGAGCACGTGGTGTATTTCACCGGCGACATGGGAGCCGCGCGCGACTTTGTGAGCCGCGCGTTCGACCTGCGCCCGGTCCTGAATCAACCCGAGATCTGCGAGTTCAAGATCGGGGCGCAATCGCTCATCCTGCAGCCGGCGGACCAAGACTCGCCCCCCGGCACGGCGACCGAGATGTCGTACTGGCCGGTCGGCGACCTCGAGGCCGCCGTCCAACGCTGCCTCGCGGCCGGGGGGATCGTCGTGCGCGGGCCGATCGACGTCGACGCCGACGAGCGCATTTGCCAAGTTCAGGACCCGGCCGGGAACATCTTCGGCCTCCGAGGCCGCCCTTGAGGGAACGCGGGCGGGGGGCTCCCGCCGCTTTCAGAGCGATTTGAGGAATTCGAGCAAATCCGATTTCTCTTGAAGCGTGGCCTCGTCGCAAAGCCGGGCCCACCCGCGGAGCTCGGGCGGCGAGGTCAACGCGACCACACGCGCTCCTCGCGTACTCGACGAACTTCGATCTGCCGGGGCTTCGGGCGCGATCGCGGAGGCGGCTTGCGCTAGAGGCGCGCGAGTAGTTCTCGCGCGAGCTTGTCCCTCACCGCTTCGCGGCCCGGGTCCGTTCCCAGGACTTCTTCCATGCTGATCATGGTTTCAGGGGAGAATCCGCAGGGTTTGAGGCCTTTGAACGCCGTTGCGTCGCGCGCGACGTTCAGCGCGAGTCCGTGGAAAGTGACCCACTTGCGCACGCCGATGCCGATCGACGCCACCTTGCGCGAACCGATCCAGACCCCCGTCGCTTCGACCGCCTCCTCGCCGGGCGCCGCGGCCTGAAGCGAGCGCCCCTGGGCCCGTATGCCGAACGCGGCGAGCGTCGCGACGATCGCGTCCTCCAGCGTGCGAAGGTATTTGTGGAGGTCGCGGCTGCGGTGGTTGAGGTCGATCACGGGGTAGGCCACGACCTGACCCGGGCCGTGGTACGTCGCGCGGCCGCCGCGATTGATTTCGACGAGCTCTCCCGACCAGCCATCGACATCGCCCGGTCTCGTTCCGCGGCCGAGGGTCACGACGGGAGGGTGCGAGCAGAGGATCACGGTCTCGCGCGCGAGTTCCTGGTGCACGAGCCCCACGAGATCCATCTGACGCCTGAGCGCCTCTTGGTAATCGACGAGGCCCCAATCTTGGACGCCGACGCTCTCGGCGGCGGCGCCATCCATCAGCTTTTCCATTCGCCGCTCACGCGTCGGCCCGAAGGCCGGGCGCGCCTTCCTTGCGCGCGGCCAACGGCTTCTGAATGACGTGGATCGCGTGGCCAAGCGCGGCTTCGGCGGCCTCCATCATCGTTTCGCCCAAAGTCGGGTGCGGATGGATGGTGAGGGCGATGTCCTGCAGCCGCGCGCCCATCTCGATCGCGAGCGCCGCTTCCGAAATCAGATTGCTCGCCTCGGGCCCGACGATGTGGATGCCGAGGACGACGTCCGTCTTCGCGTCGGCGATCATCTTCACGAAACCGTCGGTTTCCATCATCGAAACCGCGCGGCCGTTGGCCGCGAACGGGAACTTGCCGACCTTGAGATCGGTGTGACCGGCCGCTTTCGCCTCCTCTTCAGTCATTCCCGCGGAGGCGATCTCGGGATCGACGAAGATGACGGCCGGAACCGTCTTCGCGTCGTACGCGCGGTTCTTCCCCGCGATGACCTCGGCGACGAGAACGCCTTCATGGGACGCCTTGTGGGCGAGCATGGGCTGGCAAGCGACGTCGCCGATGGCGAAGATGTGCGGGACCGACGTGCGCCGTCGCGCGTCCGTCTTGACGAATCCCCTTTCGTCGACCTGCAGGCCGATGCCTTTCAAGTTCGCCTGATCGCTGTTCGGCTTGCGGCCCACGGTGACGACGACCTTATCGGCCTTGATCGCCCGCGCCGCGCCTTTGACGTCGACGACGACTTCGACTCCCGAGCCCGATTTTTTCCAGCTCTTGGCCTTGGCCTCGGTGAGGACCTCCACGCCGGTCTTTTTGAGCTTGCGCGCCACGACCTGGACGCAATCCGGATCGGCGGCGCCCTGGAGCACGCCCTTGCCCGCTTCGACGACCGTCACCTCGACTCCGAGGTGCGCGTACATCGAGCCGAGCTCGAGGCCGATGTAGCCGCCACCGATGACGACGAGTTTTTTCGGGAGATCCGCGAGCGCCAGCGCTCCCGTCGACGAGAGCACGAGTTTCTCATCGAACGCGAAGCCCGGGATCTCGATCGGGCGCGAGCCGGTCGCGATGATGAAGTTCTTCGCCGTCACGGACTCCTCGCCCGAGGACGATTTCACGCCGAGCTCTTGCGCCGTCTTGAACGTCGCCTCGCCGCGCAGGACCGTCACGCCATTGCCCTTGAGCAACTGCTCCACGCCGCCCGCCATGCGGTCGCAGACGCCCCGTTTCCACTTCTGCATCTGCGCCATGTCGACGGCGACTTCGCCCTTCGGAAGCTTGAAACCCATCTCGGGCGCGTCGTTCCGCAGCCGATCGAGGAAATGACCGGCGGTGATCAGAGCCTTGGAAGGGATGCAGCCGACATTGAGGCAAACGCCGCCCATCCACTCGCGCTCCACGACCGCCGTCGAGAGACCCAGTTGAGCGCAACGGATGGCGGCGACATAACCGCCAGGACCCGCTCCGACGACGACGACATCGAATTTTTGAGCCATGATAAATCCCCCGTGGTTCCCGTCTTGTCTCACATCATGTCGAGCATGAGAACGCCGGGGTTCTCGATGCGGTGGATGAACGCCTTCAGGAAACGCGCGGCGACGGCGCCGTCGATGAGCCGGTGGTCGGCGGTGACGGTGAAGTTCATGGTCTTGATGAACCCGATCTGGCCGTTCTTGAGCACCGGTTTGTCCTGGATCTTGTACATCCCGAAGATCGCCACTTCCGGGTGGTTGATGACCGGGGTCGCGTACGTGCCGCCGACCGATCCGATGTTGGTCACGGTGAACGTCGCGCCCTTCATCTCGTCGAGCGCGAGTTTGCCGTCGCGCGCCTTGCCGGCGAGCTCGGAGATCTCGCGCGCCACCTGAAGCAGCGACTTCTGGTCCGCGCCCTTCACGATCGGAACGAGCAGGCCCTGGGGCGTGTCGGCCGCGAAGCCGATGTTGAAGTACTTCTTGTAGACGATCTCGCCCGCGGCGTCGTCGATGCTGGCGTTGAACATCGGGAACTCGCGCACGGTGGCGATCAGCGCCTTGAAGACGAACGGCATGTAGGTGACTTTCACGCCCGCCTTTTCACCCGCGGCCTTGAGCTCCTCGCGCATGTTCACCAGTTGCGTGACGTCGGCCTCGTCCATCAACGTGAAATGCGGGATGATGTGCTTGGCCATCTGCAGGTTTTCGGCGATTTTCTTGCGGATTCCTTTGAGCGGAACGCGCTCCTCGAGAGCGCCGCCCTGGCCCGTGAACGCGGGCCGAGGGACCGACGGCGCCTGGTACGCGGCGGGGCCGCCCGACACAGCGCCCGCTCCGCGCGCGCTCAAGACGTCGTCGCGGGTCACGCGACCGGCCATCCCCGTTCCGGCCATGCCGTTGATGTCAACGCCCATCTCGCGCGCGAGACGGCGCGTGGCCGGGGTCGCGAGCACTTTGCTCGAAGCGGGCGGCGGGTGGATCTCCATCCCGTTCGCGCCGGCCGACGCCGGCTGGGCCGCCGCTTGGGCGGAGGCCAGTTTCGCGCCCGGCGCCGGGGATTTAGCCGCGGCTGGAGCCGCGTGCGAGGACGGAGCCGGGGCTTCGGCGCCCGCGCCGACGGCGTCGACGGTGACGACGACGGAACCGACGGTGATCACGTCGCCTTCCTTGAATTTAAGCTCCTTGACGATGCCGCCGATCGGGCTTGGCACTTCGACAGTGGCCTTATCGGTCATCAATTCCGCGATCGCTTGATCCGGCTCGATCTTGTCGCCCGGTTTGACCAGCCAGTTGACGAGTTCCCCCTCGGTCACGCCTTCGCCGATCTCCGGAAGCTGCACGTTCTTGGTCGCCATGTCTCAACTCCCCTTCTCTGATCCCTCAAGGATCCTTTCCCTCAATGGCCTTTCAGCGGCCTTTCGATGGCCCTTCGGTACTTTCGATTCCGTTTCGGTTCAACCCGGTTCGCGGCCGCTCTCTAAGGAGCGGCGGACCGCTCCCCGGCCTCCCGCTCCTCGAGCCGGCGCTTCTCGATCACGCCTTTCATGAAAAATTCCCCCGCACGGTACGAGCTGCGCACGAGCGGGCCGCTGGCGACGTACAAGAACCCCATCCCCTCGGCCACGCGCTGCCACTCCTGGAATCCCTCGGGCGCGACGAACGCCTCCACTTTCAGGTGTCGCCGCGTGGGCTGCAAATATTGCCCGAATGTGACGACGTCGCATCCGACGGCGCGCAGGTCGCGGAGCGCCTGGAGAACTTCCCCTTCGGTCTCGCCCAAGCCCAGCATGAGGGACGATTTCGTATATCGGGTCGGATCGATCTCTTTCACCATCCGCAGCACATCGAGCGATTGGCGGTAACCGGCGCGCGGGTCGCGCACGCGCTTGGTCTGGCTCTCGACCGTCTCGATGTTGTGCGCGAACACGTCCGGTTTCGCCCTGACGAGCGGCTCGACAAGGTCGCGGCGACCGCGGAAGTCGGGAGTGAGGACCTCGACGATGAGTTTCGGATCGTTGTCCTTGATGACCTCGATCGTGCGCGCGAAATGCGACGAACCTTGGTCAGGCAGGTCATCGCGATCGACCGACGTGAGCACGACGTACTCGAGGCCCATCTGCGCGATCGCCCAACCGATCTTCTCAGGTTCCTGTTCGTCGATCTTCCCTTTGGGATTCCCCGTCTTGACGTTGCAAAACCGGCAACCGCGCGTACAGACCTCGCCCATCAGCATGAACGTCGCGGTGCCCCCGCCCCAGCATTCACCGATGTTCGGGCACCGGGCTTCTTGGCAAACGGTGGCGAGTTTGAGCTCAGCCGCCATGTCCTTGATGCGGTTGTAGTTCTCCCCCCCAGGGGCGCGTACTTTGAGCCACCCCGGCTTCGGGGTTTTACCGGGGATGACCGGGCCATCGGACATACGGGGTCCTTTCCGGGCGGACGCCATCGGACTGAATGGCTCCTTGTAATCGCCAAGCCCGCGAAAGTCCAATGGGAGTTGGTGCTAGTTTCCGCGGCTCTTCCCATCTCGTCTCGGCCAAAACAAAAGGGCCCGCCGAGGGCCCTTTCTCCGTTCTCGTGAGGCCTCAAAAGCCCTTACTTCGCGGTTAAGTGGCGATCGATGATTTTTTTGAATTCTTCGACCGGGTACGCGCCACGCAGCGAAACGCCGTTGATCAGGTAACCGGGCGTGCCGCTGAACTCGAACTTCTCGGCCTCGGCGCGGTCGGAGTCGATGCGCTTCGTGACCTCGCCGGAGTTGAGGTCTTTTTGCAGTTTGGCGAGGTTCGCGCCGACCTTTTTGGCCGCGTCCTTCAGGAGGCTCTCGCCCGAGTCGCTGAATTCACGTTGCTTTTCGAACACGAGTTTCTTGAACTCGGCCGCCTTCTTCATGTCCTGGAGCGCGACCGCTTCGTAGTATTTCGCCGCGATCAGCGCGTTCGGGTGGATGCGCTCGATCGGCAGGTTCTTGAAGACGACCTTGATCTTGCCCTGATAATCGCGCAAGAGCTGATCCATCGTCATATGGCCCTTGCGGCAGAAAGGGCACTCGAAGTCCGAGTATTCCACGATGGTGACGGGAGCGTTTTTTTCGCCCTCGAACGCGCGGCCCTCGGCGATTTCCGGGACTTTCGGGGACTGGAATTCGGCTTCGCGCTTGTCCACCTCTTCTTTCATCATGCGCTCTTCCTCGCCGGCCCGCATCTGGCCCTGCGCCTTCTGCACGGTCGCGAAGAACTTGTCCGGGTGCTTCTCGATCACCGAGAAGAGGACTTCGGGATTATCCTCGAGGACCTTTTGCATCTGCGAGGCCGTCGGCGCGCACCCGAGCGCGAGCAAACCGGCGAAAACGAAACTGAAAAGCGCGAACATACGTTTCAAGGAATCCTCCCCTTAATTTCATCAGGACGATGATCGAGAAGCCCCAGTCTGCCACACCCCGCAAAATTCCAGGAAGAAAAAAAAACCGGCGCCTCGGTTGGCCGTGCCGAAGAGAGGGGTTAGACTCACGGCATATGACACAGCGTATTCGTGCTCTTTCGTTCGCGATCGCCGCCGCCCTCCCCCTCGCATGGGTCTCATGCTCGAGCCCTCCGCAAAAACCCGGCGGAGCGAGGCCGGCGGTCGGGCCGATCCGCACCGGCAAGCCGAAACTCGAGTTCGATTCGTCGCAGTTGCTGATGAAAAGCGCGGACCAGATGAACGAACTCATCAAAGCGCGCATGCAGAAGGCCGCTGACGCCCAAGCCGCGCAAGTGGACGACGCCGAAGCCGAAGGCATCACCGTCGAACTCGAAGCCCTCGAAGCGCTGAAGGACGCGATGCGCATCGCGCTTTCACGCCCCGACCAGGACGGCGCGCGATCGGCCATGTTCTCCCGCGTGCGGCGCGAGTTGGGCGACCTCAACTCCGCCGACGTCGTGATCCGCGATCTCGCGCGAGAAGCCGTCGACGCGCTGAAAGCCGAACGCCCGCCCAAAGTCCAAGCGACCTACGTGTACATCCTCGAAAACCTGATGGCCGAGCTGCGGCCGGACCTCGGCGCCAACCCCCAGTACCAGAAGGTCGTGGAGATGATCCGCGACGCCGACATCGGGATCGATCCCGACGTCCGCCAACAGCTCATGATGCGCACGATGTCCCAGCCCGTGTCGCCCTCGGATACGGCCGCGCGCATCCTTCCCGCGAAAAGCGATAAGAGAAAACGCTGACTCCGAGACTCGAGCCCCTCCCCCCACGATCCGAAAAAGGGAACGGATCGCGCGAGGGAGCACGAGCGCTTGAACTCATACGTACAACGCCAAATGATTGTCTGGACCTTCGTCCTGGTGGCCTCGCTCGGCGTCACCATCACGCTCGCCGTCCTCGAACCGCCCGCGGCCCGTCGTTCAGACCCCGCTCGCCGGCCCGCCTCGGTCGCGCAAAACCCGGAACTGGAACCGGCCGCGCCCGCCGATCGCTCGGCCACCGCCGCCGACGTCGAGCTCGGGTGCGGGCCCGCCGCCGCCGCCCTCATGCCCGCCAACGTCCGCCAGATCCGCATCACCGGCGGCTACTGCGGGCGGAACCCCGGGCGCGCGATCGTCTCGAGCGCCGTGACGAACTCGACCAATGGGTTCATCGCCACCGTCTTCTACCCGTCGAAGACGGGCTATACGACTGATTACATCAGCCTCGCCGACGGCGAAAACGCCATCCGCGTCGAACACGCGTTCAACGACGGTACGAGCGAGCGGCGCGACGTCATCGTCTCGCGCCGGCCCGCGGCCCGGCGATGATCCGGAACCCGGTCCGGCGGCGAGCGCGCCTCACTCAATAGGTGTAACTGACGCCGGTGAGATAGAGGCTTTCGCGCCGGCTCGTGCCGCCGTGATGCGTGTAAGTCGACGCCGTGATCGACGCGCCGAGGGCCGGCGTGAAGGATTTGCGGCCGATGAGCGAAACGACGCCGTCATCGAAGTAATAATGCGTTTCGGCCGAAACCGTCGACGTGAGCGCGCGCGTGAGCGAAACGATCGTCTCGCGCACGAAGCTGTCGCCCATGAACAACGTCACCTTCGTCTGCACCCACGGGTTTTGCAGGTTGATGTCCGCGGAATTGCCCGAGATCGAGTACTTCGCGCTGACTTTCACTCGCCGACCGACGGCGAGCCTGACGTTGCTGAGCTTTTCCTTCGCTTCCCAGACGACGCGCGCCTTCGGGTCGTTTTTCGCGTAGCTTTCGACGTGGTGCTCGGCGAGCCGGCGCAACATGAATTCGCCGAAGCGGCGACGCTCGTCATTGGTCTCGCGAGGCGTGCCCTGAAAGCCGAAAAGATCGTTGTAGTACGTGTTGTTATTGGGAGCGAGATACGCCCGCTGCTGTTCCGTGCGCCCGAATTTCTGTTCGTAGCGGTCCGTGAATTCCTTGGTGAGCTTTTCATTGAAGATCCGGTCGTGCAGGCTCGGCCCGTCGTCCGGCGGCGCGATCGCCACGAGATCCTCGCTCACGACCTGACGCTCGCCCTCGGTCGTCGCCAAGTACCCCGAATGCGCGCTATAGGAACGCCCAGCCTCGCCGCGCTCAGTCGCAAACGTGGCGACCAGCATGAGAACCTGCACGATCAGCAGCCGGCCTTTCACTTCCAACACCTCTCCAGGAACCTCGAAATGCAACATCCGTTCTCATTTTGAGGCACCCATTCGAGACATCTAAGAGATCGAAATTATATAACTATTTTAGAACAACCGACCTGCTCAAGTCAGCGTTGTTGACAAAATTCCATACAGAAATGAGATTCTGTTGTGAATCCAACAAATTAGACAGAGACACAAGCTCTTCTGAAGTGGCACTGACCGCGATGGCCAGAGTCTCAACCACCGAAAATCAAAAAGAATAATACGGCGAGGAAGAGCCCGGCAACGGCAAGGAAAAGTCGCCACCTCATATGGGGGCGAGTCGGGCGCGACCCCCTCCCCTGCAGATCCGCAACAGCGGCGCGTTGGAGCTCGGACATCTCTTTTGCGGTGTCTCTAGCGACAGGCTCGACCTCGAAAAAAGAGACGTCTTTGTTCATCCCACGTTCCAAAACACCCCGCGCTCCCTTCACCCGCGCAAGCTCGAGGAGTTCGACCGTGAGGTAAAAGTGCTGCGCGAGATAGGTCTTCGTACGAAACTCAGCGAGCGCCAGCATGTTTTCGGGCGTGAACGCCAGATCCCTGCGCTCGCCCTCCTTGTCAAAAAACAATTCGAACACCAACCCCAAGCTTTCGAGCTTGGGAATCAGTGCATCCAATTCTTGCGGCGAATAAGGGCCGAAGCGAACCACGCGCATCGCTTCACAATAACTTAGACTATTGGAATCACAAAGAAATCAGATCGACATACGCTATCAAAAAGCATCTACGGCAGAGCCTGTCGGAGGCGAAATTCGCTTTTTGCGTGCCCCGCCTTGGGTTTCAATCGTATGGTGCACCCCGCAAACATGGAAACCATTGAGCTGAAAAAGAAATCCGACCTCCACCTCGGCCGAAAACTGTATCATGCCGCGGGCGTATGCCTCATGATCGCGATCTATTCCTTCGCGGGGCACGAGCGCAGCTGGTATATACTCGGCGCAGCAACGGCGCTGGCCATCCCCTTCGACTTCACGCGGCTTTCCCGCCCGGGACTCAATCGCCTGGCAATCCGACTGTTCGGCCCCCTCATGCGTCGGCACGAAGTCAACCATGTCTCAGGGATGAGTTACCTGTTCCTCGGTTGCCTTTTCCTCCTTCTCTATGACGATCCGCACATCCTGACCCTCACCCTCTTGTTCCTGGCCTTCGGCGACCCGATCGCGAGCTTCTTCGGGATCTGCTACGGCAAGGACAAGATCATCGGCAACAAAACCCTCCAAGGGACCATGGCGTCGCTGGTGGTTTGCAGCCTGATCGCGGTCGCCTATTATTATTTCCACAACATCATGACCGAGCGCCTGTTCATCGTAGCTCCGCTTTCGGGCATGATCGGCGCGGTTTCCGAGCTCGTCCCCGTCGGCAGACTCGACGACAACTTCACTTTCCCCATCATCTGCTCCGTGCTCCTCTGGGCGCTTTTTCATCTTTTTGGCGGCTTCGCCGTATGATAAACCCGGCCTGATGACAGAGATCCCGACGACCACCACGCAGCGCCCAGACGACGAACCCGATCCCCGCGCCAACACCCGGCGCGCCCGATTGCGCCGGCGCATGGGCATGCACATCTACGTGCTTCCGAACCTGGTCACGACCGCCAACATGTTCTTCGGCTTTTTCGCCATCATCCAGGCGATCAAAGGCCAGTACCTTTTCGCCTCGTACGCGATCGTCGCCGCGGCTTTCTTCGACCAACTCGACGGCCGGGTGGCGCGCATGACCCACAGCACGAGCCAGTTCGGCGCCGAATACGACTCGCTCTGCGACCTGGTGAGTTTCGGTGTCGCGCCCGCCCTGCTCCTTTACCTCTGGGCCCTGCACCCGTTCGGCCGCCTCGGCTGGGTGGTGAGCTTCCTGTTCGCCGCGTGCGGGGCTCTGCGCCTGGCGCGTTTCAACGTGCAGAAGAACATCGTCGAAAAGGCGTACTTCCAAGGCTTGCCGATCCCGATGGCCGCCGGCATCGTCGCCAGTTGCGTGCTCTTCGTCGACGATCTCGAGCTCGACCCCGTGGGTGCGGTGCCTTTGCTCGCGATGGCCGCCCTCCTCGCCTTCGTGATGGTCAGCAATTTCCGTTACCGCAGTTTCAAAGACATCGACCTCAAGCAGCGCCTGCCGTTCAGCTACCTCGTGCTCGGCGTTCTGCTCCTGACCGTGGTCGTGCTCCGCCACGAGATCATGATCTTCGCTCTTTTCCTCGGTTACGCGCTCCTCGGGGCGGTTTTCGGCGTGCTCCGCTGGGGCAAGCCGCCGCGCGCGATCGAACCGCCGATCGCCCTGCTTGAGGTCGGCGACGACCTCCACGAGGAGATCCGGGACGAAGACCCCCCAGTAACCCATCCGGAGAGATGACCATGTCGAGGATCAATGTCGGCGTCGTCGGCGCCACCGGCGCCGTAGGCGAAACGTTCACGAACCTGCTCGAGGAACGCGGCTTCCCGGTCGGCGAGATCCGCTTCTTCGCGAGCCAGGCGAGCCTCGGGCGAACGCGGGTGTTCAAAGGCCGGGAAATCCCGATTCGCGTCCCCGAGGACGGCTGTTTCAAGGGCCTGGACCTCGTCTTCTTCTCCTCGGGCGACGGCATCAGCCGCGAGTGGGCTCCCAAAGCGGTCGCCGACGGCGCGATCGCCGTCGACAACTCCGCGGCCTTCCGCATGAACCCCGAGGTCGCGCTCGTGGTGCCGGAGATCAACGCGGACCTCCTCCCGCCCAAAGGCCGGCCGGCGATCGTCGCCAACCCCAACTGCTCGACGATCCAACTCGTCGTCGCGCTGAAGCCGCTGATCGAAAGATACGGGGTCCAAGCCGTGCGCGTCGCGAGCTACCAGTCCGTGAGCGGCGCCGGCCGCGACGGCATCGAGGAGCTTTTCAACAGCACCCGCCAGGCGCTCGAGGGCGAGGAGCAGGAAACGTCGGCCGTTTTCCCCGCGCCGATCGCGTTCAACTGCGTGCCGCAGATCGGAAGCATCGACGATCAGGGTTTCTGTTCCGAGGAAGTGAAGATCATGAACGAGACGCGCAAGATCTTGCGCCGCGAGATTCCGGTCTCGGCGTTCACCGTGCGCGTGCCCACGCTCAACGCGCACGCCGAAGCCGTGTGGATCACGCTCTCCAAGCCGGCCGGCTCGGCCAAGGAAATCGAGGACTGTTTAGCCGGCGGCGAAGGCCTCCAAGTCCTGCGTCACGGCCAACGTCCAGCTTACCCCACGCAGAAGACGGCGAGCGGCCGGGATCCGGTTTACGTAGGTCGCGTGCGCCGCGACCCGGATGACTCCGGCACGTGGCTGATGTGGGTCGTCGCCGATAATCTCAGAAAAGGCGCGGCTCTCAACGGGATCCAGATCGCCGAGCGAATTTTTGACATCCAGCCCCGGGGATGATGCAATGAAGTGGTGTTTTCACGGCTGAAAACCCTCACAACGGCGGCCTTCACCGCGGCGCTTTTATGCGCGTCCGCGACGTCCCGGGCGGCGATCACGATCATCGACGTCGCCGGCGATTCCAACAGCGTCGATCTCAACGAAACGACGCCGGTCATCTTCGGCGGCGTCGCCGGCGAAGCGAACGCCGGCGGCTGCGCGTCCAAGGATGGCGCCAATACCTGCAACAACTGCTACGACAACGGCGCCACCACGCCCAACGGACGCTTGCTCGCCTGCAATCCGGCCCGCATCTACGGCACGCTCCGTCTGGCCATCACGGTCGTGAGCGACACGGTTGACGGGGGCAAACCCCTGCTGACCACCTCGACCGACACGGCCATCGCTCCTGCGGTCGCGACGATCGCGACCGCCAAAGGGCAGCAAGGCGTGTTCATCGTCAACTGGAACACGCTCTGCGACGCGATGGACGCCGACAACGCGGTCACCGGTTGCGAAATCGTCAACAGCGCTCAAAAACTGGAGACGAGCTTCAAGGTCGGCATGGACAAAACCGGCAACGGCAAGCTCAACGACTCCGACGACGACGCGAAAACGATCACGATCAAAGTGCACAAAGGGTTTTACACGGACGCGGGCGGAGTCAGCGTCATGGACCAGATCGACTGCGCTCCCCCGGTCGACGACTTCATGGGCGTCTGCAAATTCGACGTCAACCCCGGCGACGAAAAAGTGCAGATCCGCGACATCCAGGCGGCGGCGAATTTTCCCCAATCCGAGGGAATCAATTTCGAGAACGTCCTGTTTTTCCATTCGACCGTCGGATTCGAGAACATCACCCCCGCCAGCCCCTACTCCGCGATCCCCGTGGAAAGCCAGGATACGGACAATTTCGCGCTCGCCTCCGATCGCGTGGGCGGCCTCGCCAACGAAACGCTCTACTATTTCAAAGCGGCCGTTCAGGACCAGGCCGGCAACATCGGTTTCTACACGGCCGATGGGGCGAGCAAAAGTTGCGCGTCGACCGGTTATGAGCCCCCTTGCCATACGGCCGTGCCCGGAGAGGTCACCGGCGTGCTCGCCGACGACGTCAACTGCTTCATCGCGACCGCCGCATGGGGCTCGCCGATGGCCGGGCAAGTGGGCACGTTCCGCGCGTTCCGCGACACGTATCTCCTGCCGCATGAGTGGGGCCGCTCGTTCGTGCGGCTGTATTACGAATTCGGGCCAGAGGCCGCCGCGACGATCGCCGAAAACGAGGCCTTGCGCGCCTTGAGCCGCGCGGCGCTGACTCCGCTGCTCGCCTACGCCTGGCTCTCGCTCCGCATCGGCGCGCTCTCCGCGCTCGCGCTTTTCGCCCTTCTCTTGTCGACTCCCGCGCTCATCCTGATCCACCAACGCCGTCGCGGGCGCGAAACCGAAGCCGCGTAAGCCCCCCGGGGGAGGACCCTTGCCGACGTTACCGACGAGACTGCTCCTGAACCTCGCGCTCCCGCTCTGCCTGCTGGTGTTCGCAGTTCACCACCAGCCTGAAGCGTTCGCACAGCAAGCCGATCTGCCGGGAGACATCGTCGAGGGCGGCTTCGCTCCCGGCGAAGGGGATGAAGGCACGGTCGACAGCGAGGACGACATTTTCGAAGCCGACCAAAGCGCGCCGCCGCCCGCCGATGAGACTGAGGAAATCACCAAGGAAATCGCCGAGGAGCCCGAGTCCGCGCCGCCGGCCGAGTTCCCTTACCCCGGCGCCACCGAAGAGGGCTTCGAAACGCGCAGCCCGATCGTACGGCTCGAGGCCACCGAAGCTCCGGCCCATCTGATCCGGCCGCTGCGCATGAATGCGAGCGGCGAATATTTCTACGGCTTCAAAAGTTCCGAACGTAACGCATTGGCCAGCGTGCGGTTGGGTTTCTTCGGCCCACCCGACATCATCAATAAGAAAAACAATATTAAATTCGAACAGATCTATGGGGACCAACAGGTCCCGGCGTTATTCGGCGATTACCAGTGGTCGCTCACAAAAAACTTCGGTGATATCGGTATCAAGGCCGGCACGGGCCTATTCGTGAGCCAAGGCGAGGGCGAGTTTATTGCGCAAAGCGTCGAGCGCACGGGACGCACGCCCGATGAGTCGTTTATATTCCTGATGTTACCCAACACGGTCACCGCGATCTACCGCTTCCAGTATCATGAAACCCAGCCCATCGTGCCGTACATCGAGGGCGGCGCGGGCTACTTCACCTTCGCCGAGATCCGTGACGACGGCGCATCCCCAAAAATCGGCGGATCGGGCGTTGGAGTGGCGGCCGCGGGAGTGAACATCCTCTTGGACTGGCTCGACCCGCACTCAGTGCGCCAACTCGACAACGAATGGGGCATCAATCACGTCTGGCTTCTCGCCGAGTACCGGTTGATCAGCGGCCTCAACAAGCAGTATGACTTCTCCTCTAGCGTCATCAACGCCGGCGTGATGATGGAGTTTTGAGCCGGCGCCTTCAAAGCCGGGTCATGAACGAAATCGAGCCCCCTGAAATCCCAACGCTGTTCGACGACGGATCCGAAGAAGGGCCCGTCGGCCCCGTCAAAGGTTGTCCGCCCGGCCACTGGCGCGTGCGCCTGCTGATTTCGTACGACGGCACCGATTTTCACGGCTGGCAAAGGCAAGCCGGCCACCGCACCGTGCAAGGCACCATTGAGGACGCGCTTGCTAAATTCTATAAAAAGCCGATCAAACTCATGGGCGCCAGCCGCACCGACACCGGCGTGCACGCCATCGGCCAGGTCGCGCATTTCGATGCGCCACGCGATCCGTTCAAGGGGGACATGAGATTCGCACTGACAGGGATGACCCCGCCGAGCATCGTGATCAAGCAGGCTTGGCACGCGCCGAACTCGTTCCACGCGATCGCCGACGCTCAAAAGAAAACGTACCGTTACCACGTGCTCAATCGACGGGTGCCAAGCGCGCTCAGGTACCGGTACACTCACTGGATCCGCTACCCGCTCGATCCGGCTTACCTGAACGAAGCCTCGCGAATTCTCATCGGAAAAAAGGATTTCAAGAGCTTCCAGACATCCGGTACCAAAGTCCGCTCCACGGTCCGCGAGATCATGGACGCCCAGTGGGAGCGCTCTCAGGACACGTTGATTTTCAGCGTCACGGGCAACGGGTTTTTGAAGCAAATGGTCCGCAATATCGTGGGAACGCTCATAGATCTCCATATGAATCAGGAGAAACCCAGCCGTTTAAGGGAGATCCTAGAGGCATGTGACCGTCGGAAAGCCGGCCCTACGGCCCCCCCCCAGGGATTGTACCTGGCCAAGGTTTATTACTCCGAGGAACTTGACAATGGGTGCCGTAAACTTTAAATCTAACCCCTCAAAAAACTGCTTATAAAATTTGCTTAAGCCAGTTGAATCGTTCGTTAGAGATTGCTGATTGAAAGTGCTGAGGCCGGTTTTCACGGCCCAGACCTGAAGTTGAGAGAGTGGAGCGAGAGAATGAAGACCTGGAACCCGACCGAAGGCGAAGTCCCACAGAAGTGGTGGGTCGTCGACGCGACCGACAAGAACCTCGGCCGCATGGCTTCCGAGATCGCGCAGAAGATCCGCGGCAAACATAAGCCCCAGTTCACGCCTAACGCCGATACGGGCGATTTCGTGATCGTGATCAACGCCGAAAAGATCAAGATGACGGGCAGCAAGCCGGTCGAGAAGAAATATTATCGCCACTCGCGCTTCTTCGGCTCGTTGAAAACGAAGTCGCTCGAACAAATGATCGAACAAGATCCCGCGTTCGTCATCGAAGACGCGGTCAAAGGCATGCTTCCGAAGAACAAACTCTCCTTCAGCCTGATCAAGAAGCTGAAGGCGTACAAAGGCGCCGAGCACCCGCACGCCGCCCAGAAACCTGAACCCCTCGCGATTAAATAAAGCGAAAGACTGACTCGCTCATCACGGAGACGATCTGAAATGGCAGCGCAAAAAGCTTATTACGCCACTGGCCGACGCAAAACGAGTGCGGCTCGCGTGTTCCTGAAGCCCGGCACGGGCAAAATGACGATCAACGGGAAATCACCCGAGCAGTATCTGTCGAACCAGATCTCGCGCATGGTTGTCGTCCAGCCTTTCGCGATCACTTCGAATTCCGGTAAATTCGACGCGGTTGTCACCGTCTCCGGCGGCGGCGAAACCGGTCAGGCCGGCGCCATCCGACACGGAATTTCGCGCGCTCTCTGCGCGTTCGACGATACCTTGCGCCCCGCCCTGAAAAAGGCCGGACTTCTCACTCGCGACGCGCGTATGGTCGAACGTAAAAAATACGGCCAGCCCGGCGCTCGCAAACGTTTCCAATTCTCGAAACGTTAATACGCTTCTCAAAGATTCATTCGTTCGAAAAAGACCGGTTCATCCGGTCTTTTTTTTTGCCGACAAAACGACTTTCGCGCCCTCGACTCGATTCAGGATCGGGAATCCGATAGGTCCGTCGAACTTTTCAACACCTCCTTTCGTCCAGTTTTAGTGCCGCCGCACCGGTTACTTTCTCTAAAAGTTGAGAAAAATCGATGTTGTTAAAAAGCACGCCTGCCGATGAGTCTTCCGTCCAGCAGCCAAGCTGAGAATGTCCCGTTACAATGGGGCGCGAGATTCAGGAGGATTTATGCGAAAAATCGGCGCTCTGCTGTTGTTCGGCGTTTCCCTGCTGGTGCTGACAACCCCTTCTTTCGCACGAGCGGCTGAAGACGAAAACCCGGTGACAGCCCAAGAAGTCGAAGCCCTGGTCCGTCAGGCCCGCAGGGGCAATGCGCATGCGCAATACAAGCTCGCCAAGGCGTATGAAACCGGCTCTGGCACGCGCCAAAGCTACAGCGAGGCCGTACGCTGGTACAAAGCTGCAGCACATCAAGGCCTTGCCCGTGCCCAGTTTTCCTTGGGTTTGATCTTCGAAGAAGGTCGTCCTGAAGTGAAGCGTGACGTAGCCTACGCTCTTTCATGGTACGAAGAGGCCGCGCGCAACGGGCTGACGGCTGCGCTTGAGCACATCCGCCGCATGACGACCAGCCACTGATTTCATCCGCTGATTTTGTCTTCCAGGTCGCGGGCCGGGACTCGGCCGCGCTCGGACCCGCGAGGACGGGGTTTACTCGTCGAGAACGTAGTTGATCGGATCGACGGGAACGCCGTTGACCCGCACCTCGTAATGCAGATGCGGGCCCGTCGAGCGCCCGGTGCTGCCGACCGCCGCGATCAGGTCACGGCGCTTGATCTTCTGACCGATCTCGACCGAAATCTGCGAGAGATGGCCGTAGCGGGTAATGACGCCGTAGCCATGGTCGATCGAAACGAGTTTGCCATAACCAGCGTCGTAACCAGCGAAACTCACAACACCGTCAGCCGGAGCGTAAATGGGCGCGCCGGGGCTGGCGGCGACGTCGAGGCCGTTGTGCATGACCGGCCGACCGGTGAATGGCGAGATCCGATAGCCGAACTTGGACGTGAACCAGCCACGGACCGGCTTGATGCTGGGCGTGGCGGCGAGCAGTGATTGGCGTTCGGAGAGTGAATTGTAGAGCTCAAGAACGCCTTGTTCGCGCAGAAGCGTTTCGCTGACGGCTTGATCGATGCGAATGGCCAATGACGCGTAATCGCGTTGTCCTTCGACCGTTAGCTCCCCATGAGCCTCGTCGACAGGAGCACGCTCGAAGAAAACCGCGTCTTTGACCGCCAGAGCGGAACTGGGCATTCGATCCGCAGCCGGGTTGATCCCTTCGCCGGTCCGCGGCAGCGGACCGATCGCGAGTTTCAACTCACGGTTTTCGTCATCGATATTGGTGATATTTTTAAGCTTCACGACCCAGCTCTTCACTCGCTCCAGGCCCGTTTCCAGCGAGTTGAGCTTCCCTTCGACCACCTGGAATTGCTGTTTGAGCTGATCATTCTCAGCGCGCAAGCGTTTGACTTCCATCGCCTGCGAAAGAAGGCCGACGTAATCGACGAGACAAGCCGCCAGAACCAGCGTGACGACGGCGAGCAAGGCGGTTCCGGCTTTCAACCACCCGGCCGAAACGGAAATTTTCCGCGTCGTCCCCCTGCGGTTGCTAACCATAAGAAAAGTGACTGTTTTCTTATCCACCCAGCTCCCCTTGAGACGTGCCCCTTGACCCACCCTCGACTCAAACCGATACACGGTCTTTAACGGCAGATCGGCCGGAGGCCTTTCGTCTTTTCGGCATTTCAGGCCGCCGATTGAAATTTTATCTAAGGAAGATTCTCAAGGTGCGTCAAACAGATTCAGTGGCCCTGGGGCTTTGCGTAAAGAAGCATGCAAGTGACGTTATCGTCGCCCCCATTCTTTTTTGCCTCGTTGATGCAAGTTGAGACGACTTGATCCGGAGGCGTCGTGCGCAAGATCTCGGCGATGCGCGCATCGGCGACGAGACCTGAAAGCCCGTCCGAGCACATGAGGATCGTCTCGCCCGGGCACAAGTCGCGTTCGACGATGTCGCACATCACTTCGCGCTCGAAACCCACGCTGCGGGTGATCACGTTTTTCGCCGCGAAACTCGCGATGTCGCGCTCGGAAAAGAGCCCCGCGCGCAACTGCTCGTTCAAGAGCGAATGGTCTTCGGTGATCTGCCAAAGGTACGGGTTCGTGAACAAATAGGCGCGCGAATCGCCGACGTTGGCGACGTACAACGTGTCATGGTGCCGGTAAGCGCAGACCAAAGTCGTGCCCATGCCCTGCAAATCCTGATTTCCCTCGCCGCGGGCCTTGTCGAAAATCCGGTTGCTCGCCTCTTTGTAAGCCTCGGCGAGCAGCTGGCGCGGCATCATCTTCCGGCTGTCCTTGGAATGCTTGAGCACGACCTCGCGCGCGGTTTCGACGGCGAGGCGGCTGGCGACCTCGCCGCCGCGATGGCCGCCCATGCCGTCGGCGACCATGAACAGCCCGAGGCTTTCGTCGACGAGGAACGAATCCTCGTTGCGTTCGCGACGAAGACCGATATCGGTCTGACAATAAGCCTCGAGTGTCATGACAAAGATTGTACGGGTCCCGCGCCAAACCCACAAGCCCAACCGACAAGCGGTCGGGCCCGAGCGCGATGCCCGCTCGCCGTAAGGCTTGGCCTCATGGCGGAACAAATCACGTCGGCGCGCGCGGCCCGTGTGGCATCGTGGCGCGAAGCCGATGAACCCATATGAACGCGCACAGCAACGGAAGCACGCCCCGCCGCGCCCTCCCGCGGGCCCAGCGCGGGACTCCGTTCCCTGGCCTTTTTCAGGCCCACCGTTGAACTCAAAAAAACCGCCCCGCCGCCCGATAAAGCTCAGAGGGCGCCAGGTGAGAAAACGGAACCTGTTCCAGTTCGCGATCGTCTTGAGTCTCGTGTTGCACGGGCTGGCGGCGCTCGTCGTCTGGACGCAGCCGAAGTTCCTCGTTCCCGGCCCCGCGACGCCGCGGGAGACCGGCGTTGAGCTCGTCGACGCGGCCGAGATCCTCGAGCGGCTCCGCGAACAGCGGAAGGATCAAGGGCAAATCGTGACCCAAGAGCAGCGCGTGAACGACGAGACTCCCGAAAGCTCGAAGTATCTCTCGAAGTTCAACCAGAAAGTCGAAAAGGAAACGCGCGCGGAGCTGAAGGACCGCTTCCGCAATTCCACCGGCGCCGGCGGGCCCGACGCCGAGCGGGCGACGCCCGGCGAAGCGCTGCAGAAAAAAGAGCGTACGCTCTCGGACAACGAGGAGAAGCGCGAAAACGCGAAAACCCAGGCTGAAAAAGCGCGCCAGATCCACACCGACCCGCACGGCCTTTCGAACGGGCGCTCGATGCGGGAATTCAAGCCGGACTTCCGCCCGAAACCGATGGGCACGCAGGCAAGCGGCGGCGAGCAAGGGCCGTCGGCGACCGACGATCACCTCAAGGACGTCCCAAAGGGCATGCAGACCCTGCTGAGCACGCGCGAGTTCATGTACTACTCGTACTACAACCGCATCAAAGAACGCCTGCGCCAGTATTGGGAACCCAAGATCAAGGAAAAAATGGAACGCGTCCTGCGCCAAGGGCGCGCGATCGCGAGCGACGTCGACCGGGTCACCAAATGCGTGATCGTCCTCGACCGCGCGGGCACGCTCGTGCGCGTGCAGATCGTCGGCGCCTCCGGCCTCGTCGATCTCGACGAGGCCGCGGTCGAAGCCTTCCGAGCGGCCGCGCCTTTCCCGAACCCGCCCAAAGGCATCGTCGAGCGCGACGGCTACATCCGCATCCGCTGGGACTTCGTGCTCGAAGCCGACGCCTCGGGGCCGGCTCGCTTCGGCAAGTACGCGGCGGTGGGACGGTGAAAGCCAGGGACGCCCTGCTGATCGCCACGCACCTCACCGCCGACGACTTCCGGGGCGGGCTCCTGGAGAAAACGCGAAGCCGCGTGAAACAGGCGATCGGGACCGCGCGCGAACTGGGACTGAATCCGATCGTCGTGCTCGGGCCGTCAGGCGACGACTTCCTGCGTTCATGCCCCGAGCTCGAGGATTGCGACCTCGCGTACGATCCGAATTTCAACGGCGGCCTGTTCTCCGGCGTCCACGCCGGGGCTCACGCCGCGACCGGCGCGTGCTTCGTCCTGCCGATCGACGTCGACGGAGCGGATCGAACCGTGTGGCGCGCGCTCGACGCGGCGGCCTGGGCTCTGATGCCCGGAGACGCCGTGCACGTCCTCGTCCAGGCCGCGGCGGGACCCGACGGCGGCGCGCACCCCGTTTTCCCGCAACTCATCACCCGCGATGGAGTCAAGCTCCTGCGGACCCTGCCTCCCGAGACGGCCTGGAGAGAGGGTGGCGGCATCCGGTTCCAGGTCCTTCGCGACACCCTCGAACCCAAGTCGCCTATAAGCGCTTAAAACTTCTAAGTGCCCTGAACAGTTTGACAATTCCCAGTATGGCTTGCCTTTGGGTCGGACCATGCTAAACCAGGTGCTTCCGACACGAACGGGGATTTCTTCAAGGGGATCAATGTGAAGAACATCAAAGCTCGCAAAGAGATGCTCGACCGCATCTGCGGCCGCGTCCACTACATGACCACGCAGATGATCTGGCTCGCCAACAACCGCGAGGACGCGGCCAAAGGCGACCCGAAAATCGGCGGCCATCCAGCGGCGTGCGCGAGTTCCCTGCACATCACGGGCGCGTTGCACTTACTGGTCAAATCCGGATTCGATCACATCGCCAACAAACCGCACGCGGCCCCGGTCGACCACACCTACAACTACTTGCTCGACCTGTTCCTGAAAAACGGCCTCGAACGCTTCTCGCGGGAGGAAGCGGACGCCGTCATGCACAACCTGCGCAAGTTCCCGCGGAACGGCGAACCGGTGTTCCAATCGTACCACTCGCACTACGACCCGGATCACCATGGCTTCCTGCCCTCGGGCACGGTCGGCATCCCGCCGGTCAACGCCGGGTACCTCGCGCTCGCTTACCGCTTCGCCAAAGAGCACGGCTACGACGTTCCGGACGCGCATTTCTGGTCGATCCTCGGCGACTCCGAATTCCGGGAGGGGTCGTGTTACGAGGCGATCCCCGATTTCGCCGAGCGCGAGCTCGGCAACCTCACGTGGATCATCGACTACAACCGCCAGTCGCTCGACGGCCACCGCATCACAAACAAAAAGATCATGAACGGCACCGACGCCGACCGCATCGAGCGCACCATGATCGCCAACGGCTGGGAAGTCATCCAGGTCCGTCACGGCCATCGCCGCCTGAAGCTCTTCGAACGGCCCGACGGGGAAGTGTTCCGCGGCTGGCTCGAAAAAGACCTCGAAGACTACGAATTGCAGGCGCTCTTGCTCGTCAACGACATGGCCGCGCTCCGCAAAGGCCTGCAGAAAACCCATCCGAAGCTCAAGACGTTCATCGACAGCGTCGACGACAACGAGCTTTACTGGGCGATGCGCGACATGGGGGGCCACGACATCGTCGCCCTCGCCGACGCGATGCTGAAGTCGAAAGAGAGCCGGAACAAGCCCACCATGATCATCGCGCACACGGTGAAAGGCTGGGGCTTGCGCTCGGCCGCGAGCCAGGGCAACCACTCGGCCCTTCCCACCCAGGACGAGATCGACGCCCTCCGCGAGGCGCAAGGCCTCCCGGCGGACACGCTCTTCGCCCGCTTCGACGCCAAATCGGAAGAATCGAAGTTCCTCAAAGAACGCGGCGACGCGCTCTACGCGCAGATCCGGCAGCAGCACGCGCTCAAGGAGAAAAACCTCAAGGCCTTCGCCAAACGCGGGAAAGAGAGCGGCGAGATCCCGACGAGCTTCGGCATCAATCTGAAGATGGCGAGCTACCCCCACACCCAGTGGATGCTCGGCCAGTGCACGGCGAAACTCACCCGCATCGCCAACACCCCCGAAAGCGGGGGCAACGGCAAGGGCGACAAGGCCCTCTCGCCCGAGGAAAAGGCGTGGAAGGTGCCGGCGGAACTCATGGTCTCGATGGCTCCCGACGTGGGCACGTCGACGAACCTCAACCCGGCGATGGACGGCAAGATCTTCGGCGTCCCCGTGGTGCCCGACTACGAGGCGGATTTCGGCGTCAAGGACAGGAAAGCGCCCGACCTCATCCCCGGCGAGGAAAAGAGCGATCGGTTCATCCGCTTCGAGATCGCCGAAGGCAACGTGATGTCTTGCATGGGTTCGTACGGCAAGATGCGCGATTTCCTCGGCATCCCGATCCTGCCGCTGATGACGGTCTACGACTTCTTCATCAAACGCGCGCACGACCAATTCTTCTACGACCTCTACTGGAGATCGAGCTTCATCCTCGTCGGCACGCCTTCGGGCGTCACCCTGTCGCCGGAAGGCGCGCAGCACGGCTGGAAATCGGATCTCCAGATCCCCAACCAGATCACCTGGGAGCCGTTCTTCTGCATCGAGCTCGATTGGATCCTGGCGGAATCGATCCGCCGCCACGTCACGCTCGACAACGAGGGCCGCACGGGCGTGCTCATACGGGGCGTCACCCGCGGCGTCGAACAGAAGGCGTTCGCGCAGTGCCTGAAGCGGCAGGCGCGTTTCAAACAGGATTGGGACGGACGGCCTCTCCATCCCGCCGGCCTGGAGGTGGAAAGAGCCGCCGACGAATCGTCGATCGCCGCGATCGATGAGGAGCAGATGTTCGAACACGTCCGCCAGGACGTGTTGCAAGGCGCGTATCACCTGATCGATTACCGGGGTTACGCTGGCTACGAGCCCGGCGACAACGTCGTGAACGTCTTCGCGATGGGCTCGCTCGGCACCGAGGCGATCAAAGCCTCGGAAGAGCTTCTGCGGAAGGGCATCTACGCCAACGTGATCATGGTGACGTCGCCGGATCTCGTCCTGGGCAACCTGGCCCATGAGAACGGCTACCATTGCCTGAAAAATTCGCTCGGCGTCGACGGCTCTCTGCATCTGTTGCCCGCGCTGAACGGCGGCGCGCACCCCGCGGAAGTCGCGACGCTTTCCGGCCGACGCGTGCCGGTCGTCAGCGTACACGACGGCGAGCCGGGCCTGCTCGACAACATCGGTTCGATCGTCGGCGTGAAGCACGAAGCGCTCGCCGTCCGCAAGCACTCGAAATCGGGTCGACCCGAGGAGATCTACGCCTACCATCACCTCGACGCGGCCGCCATCGTCGAAGCGGTCGGCAAAGCGCTGTCCGAAACCGCGCTCGAACAAGTCAAAGTGAGCCCACGCATCCTCGAGCAGGTGCACGCGATGAGCGAAAGCTCGCAAGGCCAATCGTGGCGCCAGCTGTGGCCGGACGAGTCCGGTCACGCGGGAGACCGCCATTGAGCGAGAAGCTGCCGTTCGACGCCGAGCTGATGCGCGCCAGGGACCGCCGTTTCGAAGACACGGTCGTGTTTGTGCACCACTTCGGCGGCAGCCGCCGAACGGTGCTTCGCCATCTCCGCCTCGTGAACGACCTCGGATTCGACGGCGTCCGCTTCGACTTGATCTTCAACAAGACGCGCCCGCAGGACCAACTGCCGATCACCGGCGACTTCCGTTTCGGCGTGCGCCACGTCTGGTCGGGTCAAATCGAGTCGATCCTCAACGCGATCCCCGGCCGGAAAATCCTGTACTCGTTCTCCCTTCCATCCAGCTGCGCGCTGCAGGCGATCGCCAAGCGCCGCGCGCTCGACATCTCGGGCCTGATCTGCGACGGCGGGCCGTTCCTGAATCTCTCGCGCTGCATATGGAACCTCTACGAGCAGGAATACAAAGTGAAGAGCCGGGTGCTGCGCGCGGGATTCACGGGCGCGTCGATGCTCCTCTGGGGTTCCGGCTTCAAGGAGCAGATGCGGCGGACCCTGCAGGGCATTCCCCGCGACTTCCCCGTCCTTTCGATCCGAGGCTGGCAGGACACCCTGGTGCCGGTGTCCGCGATCGAGGATTTTTTCTCGATGCAGGACCATCTCGATCTGGAGGTCCTGGCGCTCCCGGAGGCGCGGCATCTCAAGGGCTTGCGCGACTTCCCCGGTGAATACGTGCCGCGAGTCGAATCCTTCCTGAAACGCGTCGGCTCGCCCCTGAGGGGGAATCCCAAGAGTCAAACCCACCGATGAAACCGCGCCTGCTGATCTTCGATCTCGACGGCACTCTCATCGACTCGGCCGGCGACATCGTGACGGCCGTGAACGGCCTCGCCGTCAGCCGCGGCCTTGACCCCATCCCGGCCGGGGTGATCAAGGCGGCCATCGGCGAAGGGCTTAAACATCTTATCCGCGATCTGTTCCCGGACCAGCTCGCCGGCGAAGGGTTTCTCGCCGAACTCGAACGCGACCTCAAGCGCTTCTACGGCCGGCACCTGCTCGACACGACGAAGCCGTTCCCCGGCGTGACAGGCTTCCTCGCGGCGGCGCCGGAAAAAATCGCGGTGCTCTCGAATAAACTCGAGGAATTCGTGCTGGCGGCGATGCGGGGTTTGAACCTCGATCCATACCCGTGGGTCCGTGTTTACGGAGGCGACTCCCTGGCCGCCCGCAAACCGGATCCGCTTCCCTTTCTTGAGATCATGCGCGCGGCGGGCGTCTCAAAAGAAGAGACGATCATGATCGGCGACGGCATACCCGACATCGAGGGTGCGAACCGCTGCGGGATCCGCTCGATCGCCTGCGCCTACGGCTACACGGACCGCGACCGGCTCGGCCGCCACGATCCGACGGCTTGGATCGAATCGTTCGCCGATCTCCGCCCATTGCTCGACTCGCTCTGAACGGCCCGGGAGAACAACGCCCCGAGCGCGTCCTCAAAACGCGACGCGGCCCTCGGGGAGGCGAAGATCGACGCCCCCGAGGCGGTGGAAAGACGTTCATCCCCGCGCTTACAAGGGGGCTTCGCGCAGCAGCCAATCGGCGAGATTGTCGAGGTCCAGGACCCGGCCGGAGTTCGTGAAGATCATCGCGCCCGGCGCGGCGCGAGCGCTTTCGCGCAAAGCGCGTTCGATCAAAGCCGGACTCGCCGGGCGACCGGCCGCGCGGAGCCAAGCTTGCGCGAGGCCCGCCGCCCCGGCCACGATCGGGGCCGCCATCGAGGTGCCCGCGAGATTCCCGTAGCCCCTGCCCGGAAAAGTCGACAACAAACCCTCTTGGCCCCCGGGACCGGAACGGAACGCGCCGGGCGCCGCGATCTCCACGAGAAAAAGGCTGAAGTTCGAAAACGCACTCAACCGGTTGGTCCGCGCATCGACCGACGTCACCGTGATCATTCCGTCGATTTCAGCGCCGTACACCGCCGGCGTGACGAAACGGGGGCTGGCCGGATCACGGCTGATCTCCATGCCCTCGTTGCCGGCCGCCGCGATCACGACAACCCCCCGGCGAACGGCATACCGCAAGGTTTCCAACATCGAACTCGTGTACTCCCGCCCCCCGATGCTCAGGTTGATCACGTCCGCGCCGTTGTCCACCGCGTACCGCAGGGCGTTTTCCAACATCGATACCTTGGCGGCGCGTTTATACCCGAAAACATTGAGGGACATGATTCTCGCGCGGCCGTTCACGCCGGAATTTCCGCCCGAGCCGTCCCAACCGGCCGCGGCGAGCCCCGCCACGTGCGTACCATGCCGGAAATACGCGTCGGAGCTTTTCGGTCCCGGCGCGCTGCTGAACGAGCTGAAATCGAAGCCATGCACGTCGTCGATGTACCCGTTGAAGTCGTCGTCCAAACCATTCCCCGGAATCTCGCGCGGATTGACCCAGGCGTTGGCCGCCAGATCGGGATGCGCGAGATCCACGCCCGTGTCGATCACGGCGATCGTCATCGGCGGCGCCTTTTCGATGACGCCTCGGAAACGGCGGATCGCCGTCGGCCAACCGATGAACGCGAGATGATCCTGCCGCCCGATGAGCGGATCGGGCGCCGACATCACGTTGATCTCGGCGTCCGACGTGAGGGTCCTCAAGCAACGCTCCTCGGAGACGGCTTTTTTCAACTGCGCCCAAGTCATCGCTCGCGGCAAGCGCCACGTGACCGAGTGCAGGGGAGACCTCGCGGACCTCGGCCGTTTCGCCCCCAACACCCTCTCTTCCGGAATCGAGACCTGCCCGATGATCCGATCAACCCCCCTGTGCCCGGCGGGAGAGCCGACGCAGTTCAAGTCGAAAACCGCGTTCAACTCCGCCCCGGATGGCATCACGGCCGGCGCCTCCAGAGGCGAAATCCGACGAAACGGTTGGCGTGTGAAGCTGAGGAAATCAGCGTCGGCCAGGCGTTGAAAAAACACCTCGGAACGCGGCTCAGGAACCATGTTGGCGACGGACATGGGAACGGTGAAGACCACCGCCCATGCGAGAAACCCATTCGTGATCCAACGCCCGCCCCAAGCCATGGCCGCCGATTCTGACCAGGTGCCCATGATCTGAAAAGAAGGGTTCCTGGTTGTGGCTAAAACTCCATCTTGACCAGACGCGCCATCGATCGCCCAAAGACCCGTACTGTCTCATGGATCTGCTATAAAACTAGGGCGCACCCTAGCTTTTCCAGGCATGCCTGAGTATAAGGGGGAACTTGCCGTCATGGGTCAAAAACACCCCCACTCGGCACCCATTCGCTCCGCTCCCACCGGGAGATGAAAAAGAAAGGCCCGATATCCGTGAGTGTTCTTCTTGAAGTGAAGAATCTGAGGACCGGTTTCAAAACCGATGACGGCTATTTCACCGCCGTCGACAACGTCAGCTTCAAACTCGAAAAGGGCAAGACTCTGGGTATCGTCGGTGAATCGGGTTGCGGTAAATCCGTGACCTCGCTGTCGATCATGCGTTTGATCCCCACCCCCCCAGGCAAGATCGAAAGCGGCGAAATCCTGTTCGAGGGCAAGGACTTGCTCCGCCTGTCCGAGGAGGACATGCGAAAAATCCGCGGCAACGACATCGCCATGATCTTCCAGGAGCCGATGACTTCGCTCAACCCCGTGTTCACGATCGGCAACCAGATCGGGGAAGCCATCGCTCTGCACCAGAAAAACCTGACCAAGCAGGGCGTCCGCGCCAAGACCATCGAGATGCTCAAACTCGTCGGCATCCCTGAATCCGAAAAACGGGTCGACGAATACCCTCACCAACTTTCGGGGGGAATGCGCCAGCGCGTGATGATCGCCATGGCCCTCAGCTGCAACCCGAAGCTGCTCATCGCCGACGAACCGACGACCGCGCTCGACGTGACGATCCAGGCCCAGGTGCTCGACCTCATCCGCAAACTGCAACGCGAGTTCAACGCGTCGATGGTCCTGATCACCCACGATCTCGGCGTCGTCGCCGAAACCTGCGACGATGTCGCGATCATGTACGCCGGCCGCGTCGTCGAATACGGCTCGGTCGAAGACATCTTCCACCGGCCGAAGCACCGTTACACGAAAGGCCTGTTGGATTCGATCCCGCACTTCGAAACCGGTCACCGCCGCGCGCGCTTGCAGACGATCAAGGGAATGGTCCCTTCGCTCCTGAATCTGCCGAAAGGCTGCCGTTTCGCCGACCGCTGCCCGGCGGTCGCCGACGATTGCCGCGCGGCTGACCCCGCGCTGCGCCCGTTCGAAGGCAAACACGTCGCCGCTTGTATCCACCCGGTTCCGAACTGAGTCTGAGGGCTTTCGATGGCTGACCAACCGTTGCTCAAAGTTGAAGACCTGACCAAAGCGTTCCCGATCAAAGGCGGCTTGTTTTCGCGCGAAGTCGCGAGCGTCAAGGCCGTGCAAGGCGTCTCGCTCGAGATCAAACAGGGGGAAACCCTGGGCCTCGTCGGCGAGTCCGGTTGCGGAAAGTCCACGCTCGGCCGCTGCATCATCCGGTTGATCGAGCCCACCTCGGGCAAGATCCACCTCGAAGGCAAGGACATCACGAATCTCGAGGGCGAGGAACTGCGCGCGCTCCGGCGCCAGATGCAGATCATCTTTCAGGATCCGTACGCGTCGCTCAATCCGCGAATGACGGTCGGCTCGATCGTCGCCGAACCGCTCGAGATCCACGGTCTCGCCGCGTCCAAAAAGGACCGTGAAGACCGCGTCAAGCAATTGCTCGACACCGTCGGCTTGCGTCCCGAGCACATCAACCGTTATCCGCACGAGTTCTCGGGCGGCCAGCGCCAGCGCATCGGCATCGCCCGCGCGCTCGCCGTGGAACCGAAGTTCATCGTCTGCGACGAGCCGGTCTCGGCGCTCGACGTGTCGATCCAGGCTCAGGTCATCAACCTGCTCATGGATCTCCAACAGAAGCTCGGCCTCACGTACCTGTTCATCGCCCACGACCTCAAAGTCGTCGAGCACATTTCCAACCGCGTGGCGGTGATGTACTTGGGTAAGATCGTGGAAGTCGCCGAAGCCGACGATCTGTACCGGCAGCCCACGCACCCCTACACTCGCGCTTTGATGTCGGCGATCCCGGTCCCGGACCCCAGGCGCAAAGAGCAGCGGATCATCCTCCACGGCGACGTGCCGAGCCCGATCCACCCGCCGAGCGGCTGCAACTTCCATCCCCGTTGCCCGGACATGATCGAGGAATGCAAATCGACGTGCCCTTCGCTGCGCGAGACGCGCCCGGCGCACGAAACCGCCTGCATCCGCGCCTGAATCAACGCAAACGAAGCTCGGTGGAAAGCGCGGCGATGGCCTCCGACATGGTCGCGTACTTCCCAGTGCGCGCGGCGACGGGCTTGAGGCCGCCTTCGGCATCCGCGCGGAACAGGAAAACGCGTGACGAGGCCGGCAAGGCCGGGTCCACGCTCTGGCCGTCGACGGGAGTCATCTTCAGGAGGAACGCGAGCCAATCGCAGCCGCTCTCCAGGCAGAGGGATTCGAACGCGTAAGAAACGCCGCCCGCTTCCTGCGGCGGCGCGGACGCCGGAGTCGCCGAGACCGGAAGGCTGAAGTTGAGGGTTCGAGAGTCGTGGCGAACGCCGACATCGAGGACCGTCGCTTCCGGGAACGAACTCTGGCCGAGAGAGGCCGAAGTCCCGGCGATCGAGATCGAGGTGATGCGCGCGACGGACGGGATCCTGGGGGACGGCGCCCCTTCCCTCGTTCCGCAAGCCGCGAGCGAGCCGAGAAGACCGAGGCAAACCGCGAGCGCGCGCCAGTTTGATTTCGCGAGTTTCAGGTCGCCCATGGGCTTCACCGCTTCCCGATCAATAATACGCGCCGAGAGCGGCCATTCCCTCGCTGAGCGTCTGGAAGGGGCCGACCACCGCGTTGACCTGCTCGAGGGTGCCGTGGACGTTGGAACGGAACAGATACGCCTTGGCGGAGCGGCCCATGATATGGTCGCGGGTGCCGCCGTAGCCATTGACCACGCCCGTGTTGTTGGTGACGTACCCGTAGGTCGTCATCTGCAGCAGGAAGCCGATGCGATCGCAGTAGATGTCGATACAGACCGCCTGAAGCGTGTAATCCGTACTCGTATGGTCCGCATTCCCGATCCGTTGTGCGGGCGAGAAGGAGGGCGATTGCGAAACATTGATCGCGAAGTTCAGCGTGTGAGCCCCGTAGACCATCGAGATATTCAGGTTGGTGCCGACCGTTCCGGCGCTGCGCAAGCCGACGCCTGAACCGCTGATACCGACGACGCGCGGGCCCTGCTCCGCGGGGCGCGGCTGCATTTTTCCGCAAGCGGCGGTCAAACCGAACAAACCGAGCGCGGCGGACAGGACCAACCAACGCCAAGCGTGAAGCGTACGAGTCATGGCTTTCTCCTCACCGAAAGTTGACACCGGACGTGAATCCAACATTCGTGCCAGGGATGAAACCCATCTTTCAGGCGTAGGTTCGGCTATTTAGCATGATTTCGGCAGATCCCCGCCAAACTCCGCCCATTTGCATTTCGCCGCCCGAGCGACGAGCGGCGCGAACAGGCGTCCAAGAGCTGGACAGGGGCATCACCACGGCGCGCGCGGCCGAGGCGTCACTTGCTGAGTCTGAGGAGGGTCGCGACCGTCTTTTTGATCTTGTCGATATCGAACGGCTTCTTGATGTAGTCGTCAGCCCCGGCGTCGAAGCCGCGCTTCACGTCTAGATCGCCCGTCTTGCCGCTCACGAAAACGAGCGGAATCGACTTGAGATCGTCGTGCTCTTTCAGAAGTTTGGCGAGCTCGAGCCCGTTGATCCACGGCAACCCGATGTCGAGGATGATCAAATCGATCGGCGAATCGTCGAGCACGGTCGACAGCTGCGTGCCGTCGGCCGCGGTGACCGCGCGATAACCCTCGCTCTCGAGGATCCGTTTGAGCGCGTTGCGCATGGTCTCGTCGTCTTCGATGACGAGGATCGATTTCGGGGCCTGCTTTTTCTGCTTCAGCTCCCGGTACTCATCGAGGCTGACCACGCCCTCTTTGAGGATGCGATCCTTGGTGATCTTCTCGATCTTCTGAACCAAATCCTTGGTGTTGATGCGACTTTTCGCCATGCTTCACTCGCCTTGCGCTTCCAACCAACGTTCGGCGTCGATCGCCGCCATGCACCCGCTGCCGGCGGCCGTCACCGCCTGGCGGTAGACGTGGTCCTGCACGTCGCCGCACGCGAAAACGCCATCGACGTTGGTGTGGCTCGATTTCGGTTTCGTGACCAGGTAACCCGACTCTTCCATCTCGAGCTGGCCCTCGAACAACGCCGTGTTCGGCTTGTGGCCGATCGCGATGAACAAGCCGCCGATCGGCATCGTTTTCACCTCGTCCGTCTTGAGGTTCTTGATCCTGAGCGCGTTGACGAACTTATCGCCCAACACCTCCTCGACGACCGTTTCCCACATCACCTGGATCTTGGGGTTCTTCAGCGCGCGGTCGGCCATGATCTTCGACGCGCGGAAAGCGTCGCGGCGGTGGATGATATGGACTTTCGAAGCGAAGCGGGTGAGGAAATTCGCTTCCTCCATCGCCGTGTCCCCGCCCCCGACCACGGCGACCTCGACGTTCTTGAAAAACGCGCCGTCGCAGGTGGCGCACGCGGAAACGCCTTTGTTGTAGAATTTCCTCTCGCTCTCCAAACCCAGGTACATCGCGCTCGCCCCGGTCGCGACGATCACCGTCTTCCCGAGGTGGAGCTCGTCGCCGACCCAGACTTTGAAGGGGCGCGAGGACAGATCCACCCTGGTCGCGTTCCGCGTGATGAAACGCGTACCGAAGCGTTCGGCCTGTTTGCGCATCTCAGCCATCAATTCCGGCCCGGTCACGCCCTGGGCGAAGCCAGGGTAATTTTCCACGTCGGAGGTGATCATCAGCTGCCCGCCGGCCTCTTCGCCCTCGATCATAAGGGGCTTCAGGTTCGCGCGCGAGCTGTAAACGGCCGCGGTCAGGCCCGCGGGGCCGGAGCCGACAATGATGACTTTTTCGACGTTCTGGGCGGCGTTCATAAGCGTTTTCCCTTTGGATTCGCGATTGAGAGCCGATGGCTCCGGGGCGTGTTCCAGTCTAGCGAACCAGGAACGGAAGTTCAAAGCATAGCGTTGGCGCGCCCCAACTCGGCTCAAACGGGAATCAGGGAGCAGTAGGTCAAATTCAAAACTCGCCCTAAAACACGACCTTTGTCGTAAGATCGCTCCATGACGCGCGTCCGCTTCTCGAAACCCCGCCCCGATCTCGATGTCGCTCCGGGCGCCAACCTCATGCGCGCGCTCCAGGAGGCCGACATCCCGGTCGCGAGTTCCTGCGGCGGCGACGGCGTCTGCGCGAAATGCCGGCTGCGGATCCTCGAGGGCGCCGAAAACCTCTCACCCGAATCCGAACTCGAGCGGGATCTGCGGGAACGCCATGGGCTCGAAGAGGATGAACGCATCAGTTGCCAAGCCCAAGTGCTCGGCGACATCCGGATCGACGCCTCGTACTGGTGAGTCGGCGCGGGCGAACCGCCGATTCTGGTCCCCTCCTTGCTCCGGACCGCGGGCCAGGAGGTTTATCATGCGCACATCCGCTCTCAGCCCCGTTTCCCTCGTTCTGATCCAGATCCTCGGACTGGTCTCTTGCTCACCGGACAGAAAGCCGGCGTCGGAATCGCTCCAAGATTCGTTCAAAGTGGCGGTTCCGCTGATCAAGGGCGAAGCGGGTGCCACCCCGCTGCTGGACTCCAAGAGCGTCGCGACCACGTTCTCCACGGAGAACGCGTTGTTTTTCCCGTCGCTCGAAAACCGCGATTTCGCGGCCGAACCCGTCACGATTGCCGTGCGGGCCGATTGCAAGGGGCACGTTCAGGCCTCGGCAGAAAGCATGACTTTCGAGAACACCTCTGAGATCCGACTGCGGGATCTCCTGCCGGTCGAGATTCTCCTACATCCCGAGGCTGAGAAACAACCGACGCACTGTCTCCTGTCTTTCAAAGTGACCAATCACCATGGCTCCGTCCACCGCTTCACCACGCCCAACCTATCGATCATAGCCCCCGCATCATCCCTCGACATCGAGCTGCGTTCGCCGGATCCGGGCTTGGCCGCGACTCTTTCGACGGCGGCGCCGATCGCGCAAGCGTCCCTGCCGGCTCTGCGCATCGGACGAACCGCTGTCGACGCATCGAAAGAGACCGTGTTCCTGCTTTGCGAAGGCTTCAGGACGAATCTCCCGGCCGCTCGCCTGGAAACCGAAGAAGGCCTGGGAACCCTCGCGCAGCTCGCGCCGATCGCTTATTCCGGGCGCGTTCTCGTCGATCCGACCGTCGATCCCGTGCAAATCTGCCGGATCGTTTCGGAAGCGAATGACGGCGGTCGGAAAATCCGCGCCAGCCGCCAGTTCCTGCTGCAGTTCTCGGCTCCGAGGCTCAAAATCGCATCCAAGATCGATTTTGACGGTTATGCGCCGGATGGGATGCGGCTGAGGATCCCCGTATTCACCGCCTCCATCCACAACCCGTACTCCGTCGCCATCCCGGCGGCGGTCCCGAAAGGGGGCGCGAACTCAATCGCCCTTCAAGGCGTCGTGCAAGACGGCCCCTTCGCCGTAATCGGGATCACGGTCGTCAAGCCGCTGCGGCTCGAACTCGAGGGCGCCACCGCCCTGGAGGATCCGGATCTTCTCAAATTCGTCGTCGACCCCGGTCAAACCGTCACGATCCGGGCGTCAACGTCAGTCTTCTATCAATGCCAAGACGCCAGTGGCAGGCTCTTCTCGTTCAGCGAAGGGTTCCTTGGCTTCTACTTCCACCTGGATCGGAATGAGTTCTCGCTCCTGCAGACGCCGGACAACCGATTGGAAGGCGACGGCTCTTTCACAGTGGGCTCGCGCGAACCATTCCTGGACCCGCCCGCATCGCTCTTGCCGGCGCGACCGCTGCCGTATTGGGCGCCCTGGACGCACACGGTTATCTTCGGCGTGCCGAAGGCGGTCCGGGTCCAGGAGCCGGTGGATCTCCGCCCGATCGGATTCGTTCCACATAGAAAAACGATATGCCGGGAAGGACGGCTTTAAGAGCGGCGCAAAAGAGCGTAATTGATCTTGATGCCCTTGGAGGTCCAGAGCTTCTCGAAATGGGTCACGAAATTCCGCGCGGCCCACTCCGAAGAGTGCAGATCCCGGGTCTCGGCGACGATCTCGTAGGGACTGCGCCTGAAACGCTCCACCGCCCATTCGAAATAATCGAGCGAATCCGTTTTGAAGTCGATCACCGATCCCGGCTTCTGCAAGCCGTGCACGACCTCTATGAATTCGTCGTCGATGAGCCGGTGTTTCAGCTGTCTCTTCTTTTCCCACGGATCGGGGAAATGGATGAATACGTCGTCGAGCTCCCCGGGCGCGAAAAGCTCTTCGACCGCCCAAGCATCGTAACGCGCGATGCGCGCGTTTTCGGCGCCGTCGCGGACCGCTCGGCGGATCGATTGGATCAGCGGCTTGAATTTGAGCTCGATCCCGACGAGGCACCGTTCCGGGCGGGCTTTCGCGCGATGCGCGAAAAAATAGCCGTTACCCGTCCCGATCTCCAGATCGAGCGGATGATCCGCGGCGACCTTGAAAACCTGCTCACGCCACAAGCCGCGGAACAAAGGCGCGCGCTCCTCGTTGAACGCCCAAGGCGCGAATTCCCCCTCGAGCATCCGCACGTACATGTTCGGCTTGGGGAGGTTCCGCGTCAGGCTGATGCGGGCTTTCGTATTGATGAATGGTCGTGACGACATGCCAACGATTGGATACCAAATCAGACCCCGCGCAGCAACCCCAGCCTTGGGCGTTGAAATCTTGCCGGATTCCCCTTCTCCTATCGGGGGCTCCCGATCGTCAAGGAGGGTTCATGCGCCGCTCGACCAATCACCTCGTTCTCATCTCGTCGATGCTCGCCATGGCCGCGTTGGACGCTCACGCGATCCCGAGCATAGGCCATAAAATGATGGTGGCGGGACCTTCGCCCTGCTCAGCCGGGATCGTACGCGAAATCGCCGACAAAGGCGGCAATGTCATCGACGCGACCGTGGCCGTCGCGTTCGGCTTGGCGGTGACATCGCCTTATTACGCCGCCTTGGGCGGCGGCGGATTCGCCATGGTGAAGGTCGGGGACGGGCCGGTGCGAGCCCTCGATTTCCGAGAAACCGCACCGCGAGACGCTGACGCCAAAATGTACGTGGGTGGCGCTAAAAACGCTTCGATCGACGGCGGGCTCGCGGTCGCCGTCCCGGGAATGGCCGCCGGACTGTGGGATTTGCACCGGGCCCACGGGAAGCTTCCGTGGAAAACGCTCTTGGCGCCCTCGATCCGCCTGGCGAAATCCGGTTTTCGCGTGAGTGGGGAGTGGACGCGGATCACCGAGCGAAACAAGGAGAGGTTCAACCCGGGCGGAGTCAAAGCGTTCTTCAAAAAGGACGGATCGGCGTACCGGCCCGGCGAAACGTTCAAACAACCAAGCCTCGCCCGGGCGCTCGAAAGGATCGCGAGCCGAGGAGCGAAGGGATTCTACGAAGGCCCGATCGCGGCCGACATCGTCTCCGCCATCAAAAAGTCGGGAGGGACCGTTTCCCTCGAGGATCTGAAGTCCTACAGAACGCGCTGGCTGGAGCCGCTCAAGACCACGTTCGAGGGCCACTCGCTCCACCTGATGCCGCCTCCCAGCAGCGGCGGCGTCGTCATCACGACCGCGCTCAAGGTCTTGGACGCCGTCGGCTTGAAAACCAAACGCCCGCTGTCGATCGACGAACTCCATGGACTGGCCGAGGCGCTGAAAATCGGTTTCAGGGGCCGCATACGCCTGGGGGACCCGGACTTCTCGAAAAACCCGATCGCCGAATTGACGTCGACGGAAACGATCGCGAAGCTCGCCAAGCGAATCAAGGCCGACAAGGCCCTGAAGCTGGAACCTTTGCGGGAGGAGAGCGGGCAAACCACGCACGTCTCCGTCATGGACGCGAGCGGCGACGCCGTCGCGCTCACGGTGACCCTCAACGGCGATTACGGATCGGGCGTTGTCAGCCCCGAATACGGCGTCGCCCTGAACAACGAAATGGATGATTTCACCACGCGACCCGGCGAACCGAATATGTTCGGTTTGATCCAAGGGCGGGAAAACGAGATCGCCCCCGGCAAACGCCCGTTGAGCTCGATGAGCCCGACGCTGGTGGAAAAAAACGGCCAAATCGTGATGACGCTGGGCTCGCCTGGCGGCCCGCGAATCATCAGCGCCGTCCTTCAAGTCCTCTACCGCACGCTCGTCAGCGGATTCGACATGGACCAGGCGATCCAAGCCCCGCGCGTGCATCACCAATTCCTGCCCGACGTTCTCCATGTGGATGCCCGGCGCCTCCCGCCCGAAACGCTCGACGCCCTGCGGGCGCGCGGGCACAAGGTCGAAGAAAGCGTCGTCGCCAAGGTGTACGGAGTGCGACGGATCGGAAAAAGCCTGCTCGAGGCCGCATTCGACTCCCGCGGCGAAGGCGGGGCCGGAGGTTATTGAACGCCCGTCTTGACGGGGATCAGGCGATCACACATCCTTGGCGGAGACTACGGGAGGCTTCAATGTCCGCAGACAACAAAAAGATCGTCGACCAACTCAACAAGATCCTCGAAAGCGAGATTTCCGGCGTTGTCCGATATCTCCATTATTCGCTGATGATCACTGGACCCAACCGCATCCCGATCGTGAAGTGGTTCCACGATCAGGCCAACGAGGCGTTCAACCACGCCGCTCAGATCGGCGAAAAAATCACCGCGCTCGACGGGCACCCTTCGCTGAAGGTCCAACCGGTCCCTGAAACCAAGACGCATGCGGTTCTCGACATCCTCAAAGAAAGCCTGGAGTTCGAACGCGCCGCGCTCGACATGTACCACGAAGTCCTGAAGCATTGCGAAAGCGACATCGCTCTCGAAGAACTCGTCCGCGACATGATCCGCAAAGAAACCGAGCATTGCGAGGAAGTCGTGAAAATGCTCGCGGTGCAAAAGCCGTAAACGGCCCCCGCACGCGCGGCTCGCCGCGCGTGCGGACGTCGATAGATCGGAAGAGAATAAAAAAACGCGGATCCGGCCGGATCCGCGTTTTTGCTTGCTGGTGCTCAAATCCCAAGATTCAAATCCCAGAATTCAATCGAAATTCAGCTTGGGGTTCCAAAAGAGAAGCCCCAACGCTCAAATCATTGGCCTTCGCCGCCTTCGGCCGGAGCGGTCATGCCGTCAGCCGGAGCCGCCGCGCCTTCCGCCGGCGCTGCGCCGTCGGTCGCGGGCTGCTCAGCCGGAGTGGCGACCGGAGCCTGATCGACCGGGGCCGTATCGGCTCCAGGGTTGGAGCACTGCGAACAACCGTTGAGTGCGAACACGGAAGCCAAAGCCAGAGCGAAATGAGAACCACGGATCATAAAATTAACCGCCTCCATATTGGGTTAATAACCTACTTGGTAGAGGTCTTGAGTCTTATCCGAAAAGCCCTATGCGGCCAAAAGAAAAATGCGGATGAACCCAGAGGCAAAGCTCTCTTTCGCAACGCACAAACCAGCGAATTCGTAGTTTTCTCCGCAAACCAGGGTCCGCGTTGCGCGCTCTGTTAGCGTCGGGGAGAACGACTCCACCAGCACCGACGGCGCGGGCCGCGGGCCGAATCGGGAATGAACACGAATGTCCGAACCCATGTTTTCAACGTACTTCGAGATTCAGCGCGAGTGTCAACGTACCTATCCGGGCCACGAGGCATCGACGAGAAAAGCGTTCGAGCTGCTGCCGCGCCTCAATGATGACGCGCGCATCCTGGACCTCGCGTGCGGAGCCGGCGCGCAAGCCCTGACGCTCGCGCGGCTCAGTCGCGGAACCGTCACCGCGGTGGACGCCGATGAACCCCTTCTCGATGAGCTGCGAACCGAGGCCGACCGCAGCGGTCTCGGCGACCGCGTGCGGCCCGTGCTCGGGCCGATCGACGGCTCCTCGCTCGCGCCTGAGAAATTCGACCTCGTCTGGAGCGAAGGCGGCGCGCGGGAACTCGGGCTGGGCCCCGCCCTCCGGATGTGGCGCGAACGCCTCACTGTGAACGGCTGCCTGGCGTTCAGCGACCTGGTTTGGCTCAAAGGCGGGCCGCCGCTGGAGCTCGCGTCTTTTCTCCGCGCCACCTACCCCGGAATGCGCGCGATCCCCGACAGCATCGACGAATTCGAGAAACACGGCTTCGATCTCATCTCGTTCTTCATCGCCTCTGAGCGCGCGTGGTGGGCTGAATACCTCGACCCGCTCGAGAGGCGCGTCAAAGAGCTGCGCCCGGCGCTCCAACCCGATCCTGAGGCGGTGGCGCTCCTCGACAACGAACAGAAGAAGATCGACTTCCGGCGACGGTTCCCGGATTTCTACGGGCTCGTTTTCTTCGTCGCCAGGCCCTATGCCCACTGAGCTCATAGGAACTGAGCGGGTTCGTCGGGATTCGTGAGTTCATCGATGTTGACGGCGCGCCGGCGCTCGAACGCCCGTTCCCGGATAGGGCAATCCTCGACCGCGCAGAAACGGCAATACGCGCGACGGCACGGGTCGACGTGGAAATGCAGCTCGCCGTCATAAGGGTAGGCGGACATGGCGGCCCGCTCGAACGCGTCGGTCTCGCCGTGCGCCTTGGCCACACCCCAGAACTCCGGAACGACGACGTGGGCGTCGATGTGATGATAGCCGCCGGCGCGGATCACGCGGCAATGGTGCACCTGGATGATCCCGTCCCCGCGCTTGGCGGCGATGATCTCAACGAGTCGGCCCAGGACCTCCCGGTCCTCCTCGTCGAGGAGGCCCCCGACCGAACGTCGCACGAGCTTGACGCCCGTCTTCCCGAGCGCCAGGCCGACGATGAGGGCCGTGAGCGGATCGAGCCATTGCCGGCCCGTCCACGAAACGAGCGTCAGGCCGAGAGCGATGCCGACGCTCGTCCAGAAATCCGAAAGCACGTGCTGCCCGCTCGCCGCCAGGGCCGCCGAGCGGTTCTTCCGGCCGGCGCGCAGCAGGTAGAGGCCCAGCAGGAGGTTCACGACGCCCGCCCCGAGCACGATCATGACGCCGAAGCCCGCTTCATGAACGGCGCGCCCGGCGATGAGCGCCTGCACGGCTTCGACGCAGATCAAAGCCGCGGCGAAGGCGATCAATCCCCCTTCGAAAGCCGCCGAGAAGAACTCGATCTTGCCGTGGCCGTAGGGATGGCCCTTGTCGGCCGGACGCGCGGCCATCACCACCACGATGAGGGCGACGATCGCGGCGGCGACGTTGACGATGCTCTCCATGGCGTCGGAAAACACCGCTTGCGAGCCGGTCACGCGAAAGCCCCAGAACTTGAGCGCGAGCAAGAGCGCCCCGATCGCCAGCGACAGGCTCGCGGCGACGCGTGAGTGCCGGGTCTCCAAGGCGGGTTGAGAATGGTTCATCGGCGCAGCTTACTGACCAGACGGAAAGTATCTTCAGGCTTCAGGCAGCATAGCGCGTGTCCGGCGCCTGGAAAAACGACCGAACGCGCTCGGGGCGCTTCTGGAGAA